>JAFSMS010000017.1 GCA_017447815.1 Bacteroidales bacterium
CCCACGGGGACGCTCTGGTCGCTGAAAATGGAGAAAGTGGGGTCTTCTTCCTGAGAAAGCAGGCCGATAAGCTCCGTCTCCACTTCTTCGTAGGGGACGGGATCCTTGGCGCCGTTCACGTGGTAGGTGTACGTGTCGTCTCCCCAGTCCTTGATGCTCACGCTCACCGTTGCCTTGGCATTGACCTGGCCCGTGCTCTTCGGAAGCAGGAGTTTGAGGGCGTTGGGGTTGATGAGTGTGGACGTCACCAGGAAGAAGATCAGCAGCAGGAACACGATATCCGTCATGCTGGATACCGAGAACTGGGCGTCTACTTTGGTGTTTCTCTTGAGTGCCATACGCTACTTTTCCTGGGCGGGTTCTTCGTTGATCACAATGTCGATGAACTCCATGGTGGAACTTTCCATCTTGTACACCAGGTCACTTATCTTGGAGGTGAGCCAGTTGTAGCCGAAGTAGGCGATGATACCCACGATGAGTCCGCCCACGGTGGTGAGCATGGCCGTGTAGATACCGCCGCTGAGGAGGGTGATGTCAATGTTGTTGCCGGCCTTGGACATGTTGAAGAAGGCCTGCACCATACCCATCACGGTGCCCAGGAAACCGATCATCGGGGCGCCGCCGGCGATGGTGGCCAGCAGCGGAAGGCCCTTCTCCAGACGGGCGACCTCTACGTTGCCGATGTTCTCGATGGCGCTCTGGATATCGGCCATGGGGCGTCCCAGACGGTGGATGCCGGTCTCGATCATGCGGGCTACCGGGTTGTCGTACTTCTGGCACAGGGTGATGGCGCTCTTGGTCTTGCCCTCGGAAACATAGTCGCGGATGTCCTGCATGAAGTGAGGGTCGATCTTGGAGGCGTTTTTGATGGTCCACCACTTGCGGCCGATCAGGTAGACGGCCAGGATGCTGAGGGCCAGGAGGACCCACATCAGGGGACCGCCCATGGTGAACATGGACCAGAGGCTCTCGTTCATGACGGTGGGCTGGATGGGATTTACCGCCTCGACGCTCTGTGCGAGGGTGTCGGCGAGGTCGGCTTGAAGAAGAGGGAATAACATATTTTGTTGGTTTTACTTAATTCTATCCAATCTGCAAAGGTATGAAAAAAGAAGCGAAAAAAAAACCACAGAGCCTGTGGTTTATGCATCTTCTTCCAGACTGGGTCCGAGCGGAGGGAGCGCGTTCTTTCCGGAAGGGGCTTCCAGCCCGTGGTCGATGGCTTTGACCGCCGCCTTGACGATGCTCTGCTTCCCGTCCACCAGGCGTTTGCTGTTCTGCCTGAACCCGTCCAGGACGTCTTCCAGGTTCTTCTCCAGGGCGGCATTGTAGCGGCAGAAGATGCCCACCCTTTCCACCATGTCCTGCGCGGCGCTCACAATCTCCGAAATGTTCTCCATCTGCTCCTTCTGCACCCAGGCGGTCCGGATGAGGCGGAGGAAGGGGATGAGGGTCTCTTCCGTGGTGAGGAGCACGTTCTTCCGGAAGGCCTTGGCGAAAAGGTCCTTGTCTTCCATCTTGGCCAGTTGGTAGGCTGCGTAGTTGGGGATGAACATGATCACATAGTCCAGCGTCTTGCGGCCCTCGACATACTTCTGGTATTCCTTGCCGGTGAGTTCCCGGATGTGGCTTTCCACCGACTCCAGGTTCCGGGCCGATGCCGCCGCCCGCTCCTCGTCCGTGTCGGCCGCAAAATAATCGGCCAGGGCGGTGAGGGACACTTTGGAATCGATGAGGATGTCCGTGTCGTCGGGGAAGTGGAGGGCGAAGTCGGGACGCATCTTCCGGCCGGTCTCCTCGTTCTCGATGCGGTTCCCCTTGCGGTCGCGGAGCCAGAATTCGGCGTCGTAGTCGTGCCCTTCGCGGAGGCCTTCGGCCTTGAGGATGTTCTCGAGGATGGTCTCTCCGAAGATGCCCTGCACCTTGCTCTGCCCCTTGAGGGCCTTGGCCAGGTCTTCGGCCGTGTTGCCGATGGAGGCGGTCTGCTCCCGGAGGTTCCTGACGGTCTCGGCAAACTGCGTCTTGATGGAAGAACTCTCCTTGAGGTGGGATTCTTTCTGGGCATCGAAGGCCTCTTTCATGGTGCGGATGTCCTTGCCCAGGTCGCCGGTGATTACCTTCATGGTTTCGGCGGCTTCCTTCTTGAGGGCTTCCTCCCGCTGTTTCATGAGTTTCTCGTTCTCCAGGGCGAGGGCCGTCTTGGCCGCTTCGATGGCCTTTTCCTGCCCTTCCCTCATTTTCTGGAGGCTTTGCTCATAGACGGCTTTTTCCTGCTCCCGGAGTTCCTTTTCCTGCTCGCGGAGTGTTTCGGACATGCGGGCGTCGGCATCCCGCCTCACCAGTTTGTTGTGCGTGACCAGCCAGGCCACGAAGGTGGCGACCAGCAGGCCGCCGGTCACGATGGCAACGATAGTGGGGATGTCCAAGTTTGTCATAATCAGATGATTTCGATTTCTCCGGACGGAATCCAGCCCTGGCGTCCGTCGGCCAGTTCAATGTTGGAGAAGCCGGAGACGTTGTCCAGGACTTTCACCCGCGTGCCTTCGTGGAGGATGAAGAGGTCTTTGGCGCTTTCGGCCGAAGGGGAACTCTTCACGGACGAGACGGGGCGCATCACGACGGCCATGTCCTGCCGCCGGGCCTCGGCGCGCTGCCACCGGGCGAAATCCCAGCCCAGCAAAGCCAGCAGGAGCGTGACGATGGCGGTGAAAAAGCCCGTGCGCCGCCGTGCCGATGTGCTTCCCAGCAGGAACAGCAGCACCAGGGCCACGGTGATTCCGAAGAAGACGAGCGACAGGACCGCCCAGGTGTTGGAAGGAAGCAGATAGCACAGGGCATGCCGCCACTGTTCGAAGAAAAACTCCGGAACCTCGTCAATCTTGTCCTGGGTCTGCGCCCGGGCGAATTCCAGGTTGTAGCGGACATCGGCGTCGGAGGGATCCAGGCGCAGCGCCCGTTCGTACCAGAGGATGGCCGGGGCGATTTCTCCGGTCTTGAAATAGGCGTTTCCCAGGTTGTAATACAGTTCGCGGGACATCATGCCCGTGGCCTGCACGTCCTTCCAGTCGCGGAGAGCCTGCGCATAGTCTCCTTCGGTGTAGGCGGCTACGCCGGCGTTCCAGAGCGAATCCGGATAGGCGAGCGGCTGTGCCTCGGCGGCAAACGGCAGGCCGACCAGGAGCAGGATGGCCAGTGCGGCAGACTTGACGGGCGTTTTTTTCATGGATGAGTCGATGGTTGTAATGAGTTTGACGGCCTGTTCGTAGTGGGCGTTCATGGCCTCGTGGCCGGCATCCGGGGAGTAGCGGGCCTCTTCGCAGGCGCTCAGCAGATCCACGAATTCCGTGACGGTGGCTTCCGGGACGCTGCCGGCAAGGAGGGCGGCGCTGATGTTCTCCTTGTTCTGGTCGGCCATGTCCATGGACAGTTTGTCGCCGATGAAGCCGATGAGCGAGCGGTGCAGTTCCTCGTAGAAGGCGGTGTAAAGGTTCTTCTGCAGGAATTCCCGGGCGGTGGAGAGGCGTTTCAGGGCCATCCGCGTGGCTTTGCGGTTCCGGTTTCCGGCTACATCGGCCCTTCGGGCGGCGGCTTTGCGCATGCCCAGCCAGCAGCCGGCGCCGGCCAGGAGCATAAGGACCAGCGTAATCCACCAGGCGGTGGAATGCACCAGGAAGCCTTTGTCCGTGCCGAGGGCGGTCTTGGTGCGGATGAAGCGGATGTCTTCACCGAGGTTCTTCACGCCCTTGCGGTCCACTACCAGCGTGGAACCGCCGTCCTGGACAGCGCTGCCGCCGGTCTGGGCCGACCGCGCCACCTTCAGGCTCAGGGCGGGCGTGGCGGTGCTCTCGTATTTCCGCTGTTTCACGTCGTAATAGCCATATTGCAGCGGGCCGATGGTGAACTCGCCCGGACTTCTGGGAATGAAAGGATATTCGAAGGTCTTGGACCCGGAAGTGCCGCTCTTGTCGGTATTCACGGTGGTCTTGACATCGTAGGATTCGAAATCGGGCGGGAAGGAGACCTTGGGAGCCTCCAGGAGGGCGATGTTGCCCTTTCCGCTCACGGTCACCAGCAGCGATGCGGCGTCGTGCGTCTTGAGGGAATCCTTGCTCAGGCGGGCCTGGACATGGAATTCACCCACGCCTCCGCCGAAGGAGGCCGGCGCTCCGGCCGGAAGGGCCGACACATGCAGGGTGGCGCCTTTGGTGGAAACCCGCTGCCGGGTGGTCACATAATCGTTGCCGAAGAAATCGTCGAAGATGGAGCCGGTCGAGGAGCGGGGACGCTGGACGTTCACCAGGCATACAATCTCTGCCGGCTCGATGGTCTGGTCTCCGGATTTCTGGGGAATGATGACCCAGCGGCGCAGGACGGCGGCATTGTACATGGTGCCGTCCACCTGTTCGCGCTGGAACTCGATATTGGAGGGGGTCTCCACTTCCTGGCTCCAGAAGCCCTTGAAAGTGGGGAACTTGGCATTCTCGAAACCCACCAGGTTGGCGCGGTGGTATATCTTGAGGGTGGCCGTGACCGGCTCTCCCACCACCACGGAACCGCGGCTCATGGACAGGCGCATGAAGATATCGGCATTGCCGGTCGCGGACTGGGAGGAGCCCCGGGCCTGGCTCTGCTGCTGTCCGCCTTCCTGGCTGCCGCCCTGCTGGCCGGATGCGGCCGCCTGTGAACCGCCGCCGTCCACCACCTGGATGGTGACGGCCTTGGAGCGCACCTCGGTTCCTTTCACCTTGGCCACGGCGGGCTGGATGGTGAAGGTTCCCGTCTTGCGGGCCTGGAGGATGTAGGTGTAGGAGGTCTGGGACGAGCGGGTGGTTTTTCCGTTGATGATCTGGATGCTGGTGGAAGACCCTTTCTGCGGGCCCCATACCACGGAGAAATCATCGCCGGCTTCCCACTGGAAATCCGACGGGCTGTTTTCCCCTTCCACTACGAACACCACGTTGAACCGCTCCTGCAGTTCGACGATATTGTGTACTTCTACCCGCATGCTGGGCTGCGCCCACAGGGTGAGGGCGGCAAAGCAGGCGGTTAAGATTGCTGCGAGTCGTTTCATACGCTACCAATTCTTTTCCTTCTGACGGGATTTGAGGGCCTGGGCCTTCTTCTCGTCCACTTTTTCCTGGGTCTGTTTCTCTTTGTCCTGGATGGCCTGGAGCAGTTGCTGGGCCTGCTGGGGACTCAACTGCGGCTGCTGCTGTTGCTGTTGCTGCGACGGGTCCTGGTTTTGCCGGCCCTGATTCTGGTCTTGATTCTGGTCTTGATTCTGGTCCTGGTTGTTGTCCTGGTTCTTATCCTGGTTATTATCCTGGTTCTTATCCTGGTTTTGGTCCTGGTTCTGGTTCTGGTCTTTATTCTGATCTTGGTTCTGATCCTGATTCTGATTCTGGTCCTGGTTCTGGTTCTGCTGCTGTTCCATCAGTTTGTTCCGGGCATAGATGTAGTTCTCCTTGGCCTCCAGGTCTTCGGGACGCAGCCGCAGGCTTTCCTTGAACATATTCACGGCCGTCTGCCAGTCCTGCTGGGCGATGGCCACGTCACCGCGGTTGAAGTAATAGTCGGCCGCGAACTTCTCCCCGGAGGCGGTCAACTGCACCGCGTCCAACTGCTTGGCCGCTTCTTCCATGTTCTGCTGGCGGTACAGGTTGCCCGCCAGGTTGTAGTGGGCCGCCACGGAGGTGGTGTCCAGCATAAGGCCCTTGCGGTAACTGATATCGGCCTCTGCATACTTTTCTTTCTTGAACAGGCGGTTTCCCTTTCTCAGGTCTGCCTTCTGGCCCCAGGCGGCGGTCACGCAGCCCAGCGCCAGGATGATGCACAACACTTTCCTCATACCTCGAACAGTTTGCGGCGGGGCTTGCGCTCGCCGATGAGCATTTCAATCACAAACAGCAGAAGGGCGATTCCGAAAAAGTACATGTACTGCTCGTCGTACTCTTCGAAGACGATGCTGCCAAACTCCTCGTCTTCCATGCGGCGGATGTCCTGGATGATGGGATTGAGGCCGAATTCCTCGCCGCCGGCATGGATGTAAGCGCCGTTTCCGGCCTTGGCGACGGCCCGGAGGGTTTCCTCGTCCAGTTTGGTCACGACGATTTCGCCGTTCTTGTCCCGCAGGAGGCTCCCGTTCACGGGAATGGGCTGTCCTTCGGCCGATCCGACACCGATGGTGTACACCTTGATTCCCAGTTCGGCAGCCTGCCGGGCGGCCTCTACGGGGTCGTCCTCGTGGTTCTCACCGTCGGAGATGACCACAATCACGCGGCTCTTCTCGCTCTGGGCGCTGAAACTCTTGATACTTAGGCGGATAGCATCTCCGATGGCCGTTCCCTGGACGGGGATGGAGCCGGTGTCGATGCTTCCGAGGAACATCTTGGCGCTCACATAGTCGGTGGTCACCGGCAACTGGACGAACGACGTTCCGGCAAAGATCACCAGGCCGATGCGGTCGTCCTGCAGGCGGTCGGTGAGCCGGGCGATGGACAGTTTGGCGCGCTCCAGGCGGTTGGGGGAGTAGTCCTCGGCCAGCATGGAGTTGGAAACGTCCAGGGCGACGATGATTTCCGCGCCGCGGGTGGTCCGTTCGGCCAGGCGGGCACCGCTTCTGGGCCGGGCCAGTCCGACGGCGAAAAACAGGAAGGCCAGGCAGAAGAGCACCATCCGCACCCAGCCTTTGGAGCGGGAGCGGGACGGCATGAGGGCTTCTACCAGGGCGGGGTCTCCGAGTGCCTTCACCCGCCGGCCGCGCAGATATCGCGACACAGCGTATCCCACGAGGAAAACGGGGATCAGCAGCAGCAGATACAGGTATTTGGGGTCTGCAAACAGTAGCATCACGGAAGCCTCCTTAACAGGGCGCCGACAAGCAGTTCCAGAAGCAGGCACACAAGGGCTGCCAGCGCATAATTCTTAAACAAATCTTTGTACACCGGGAACGAGTCCACCGAGGTGCGGGTCTTTTCCATCTGGCCGATTTCGCCGTAGATTTCGGCCAGTTTGGTGTTGTCGGTGGCGCGGAAATAACGGCCGCCGGTGCCGTCGGCGATGCCTTTCAGGAGGGCCTCGTCAATCTCTACGGGAATGTTCTGGAGTTCGATGCCCCAGGGGGTCTGGACCGGGTAGGGGGCCGTTCCGTTGGCCCCGACGCCGATGGTATAGACCCGGATTCCGTATGTCTTGGCTATTTCGGCAGCCATGGAAGGGTCTATCTCGCCCATGTTGTTCACGCCGTCGGTGAGCAGGATCACCACCCGGCTCTTGGCGTCGGAATCCTTCATGCGGGCCACGGCGGTGGCCAGGCCGTTGCCGATCGCGGTGCCGTCTTCGATGAGGTCGGTCTGCACTTCCTTCATCAGGTTGATGAGGGTGGCGCGGTCGGTGGTGAGGGGGCACTGGGTGTAACTCTCACCGGCAAAGACCACGATTCCCATGCGGTCGCTGGGCCGCTGGGCGATGAACTCGATGGCGATGTCCTTGGCGGCGCTCAGGCGGTCCGGCGAGAAATCGCGGGCCAGCATGGAGGTACTCACGTCCATCGCAAAGACAATGTCGATGCCTTCCGTGTCCACTTTCTCCACCTGGGAGGAAGAACGCGGACGGGCGATGGAAATGATAAGGAGCACCAGGGCGGCCGTCCGCAGGATGAACGGCAGATGCCGCACCCATTCCAGGACCGACCTTCCGCCGGCTTTCCAGGCATCCAGGGCCGAAACCCGCAGGTGAGCCCTGCGGTCCTTGAACTCGATCCAGAGGTAGCGGACGACAAGGAGTGCCGGAATGGCCAGCAGCCAGAGAAGATAGGGATACTCAAAGTACATGGCTAATCCTCCTCCTCTTTCTTATCGTCCTCGCCGGCTTGTCCGGCGATCTCCTGCTCGTAGGTGGCCGTCACGAAGTGGATGGCCTGCGGCAGCACTTTGGCGTTTTCCTCGTCGGAGACGGTGAGTTTGGCAAATTTGACGAAATCGGCCGTCTCGAAGAGGGTTTTCATTTCGTGATAAAGGTCTTCCGGGATGTCGCTTCCCTGCAGGTCTGCGAAGATTTCGGCCGTGGTCATTTCCATGGCCCCTACGCCATAGCGGGAGACGATGTACTCGCGCAGGGCGTCCGTTACGCCGGAATAGAAGGCCTTCTGTTTTTCCGGCTTCCAGAACTTGTCTCCGCGCAACTGGTCCAACTTGCGGAGGGCCCGGATATGGGCGGGCTCCGCGTTCCGGGCTTCCTCCTTCTTGCGGGAACGTCCGGTGAGCCAGAGGATGAGGGCCGAGAGGGCCATCAGCACCATGGCCGTTCCGTAAATCCACGGGAACAGTTCCTTGAGGGTGTAGGGGAATTGGACCTGGTCCTTGATGTCATGGGCCTGGAAAGACTCCATGTCCACGGGCAGTTCCTTCACTTCCAACGGCTCTGAGGGGGCTTTGAACACCAGCGTGTCCCCGTTGACCAGGACCGGAAGGTCCGGCAGTTCAAAGCGGCCGCCCGTCCAGGTGGTCAGCAGGAGGGATGCCTTGATATTGTAGCGGGCGGGCGTCTCCTTGCGCCGGCTCACCCGGACGGAGTCCACCTGCCACTGCCCCAGGATTTCCAGGGGGGCGTCCTTCTCCATTTTCAACTGGGGAAGGACCAGGGGTGTTCCCTCCTCGATATTCTCCAGGGCAAAACCGTATCGCAGTTGGTCGGCGACCAGGATGGAATCCCGTTTCTGGAGAGGCTCCAGGAAGGTTTCTCCACCCTCTTTGCGCAGACCCTCCGCGCCGGCCAGGGCCGATACGGTGAGAAGGAGGGGTATGAGGGTTCTTACAAGTTTCATCTTCTTTGGAATAAATCCATCAGGCCGCGCACATAGTCTTCGTCCGTGCCGATGTCCACGTGGTCCACCTGGTAGCGGAGGAAGAGGCGGTCGGCTCCGGCCGTCGAGGTGCGGAACCAGTTTTCATAAGCGCTGCGGACACTCCGGGAGCCGGTGTTGATCCAGCGGGAGGCCCCGGTTTCGGCATCTTTGGCATGGACCAGGCCCACGTTGGGGAGGAATTTCTCCCGGGGGTCGCTTACGCGGATGACGGAGAGGTCGTGGCGGTTCACGGCCACTTTCAGGGCGTCTTCATAGCGCGGGGCGCCATCGGCCCGTACATCCAGCATGTCGCTGAGCACGAAGGCGGTGCACTTTTTCTTGATGGCGTTGGTCAGATAGCGGAGGGCTTCGCCGATGTCGGTGCCGTCGCTCTCGGGCTCGTATTCCAGGATTTCCCGGATGATGTGCAGAAAGTGCGTACGGCCCTTTCCCGGGGGAATGAACTTCTCGACATGGTCGCTGAACAGGATGCACCCCACCTTGTCGTTGTTCAGGATGGCGCTGAAAGCGAGGGTGGCGGCAATCTCGGCGATCTGTTCCCGCTTGGTCTTCACGGCTGTGCCGAAAAGGCCGCTCCGGGAGATGTCCACAAGCAGCACCACCGTGAGTTCACGTTCTTCTTCGAACACTTTCACATACGGGGCGCTCATGCGGGCCGTCACGTTCCAGTCCATGTTCCGCACATCGTCTCCGTACTGATACTCACGCACTTCGCTGAAGGCCATGCCCCGTCCCTTGAACGCGGAATGGTATTCTCCGGCGAAGATCTGGTGGCTCAGCGCCTTGGTCCGGATCTCGATTTTGCGGACTTTCTTTATGAGTTCTTCCGGTGTCATTACGGGACGATGACCGCGTTGATGATCTTTTCGATAATCTGTTCGGGCGTGACATTTTCCGCCTCCGCCTCATAGGTGAGGCCGATACGGTGGCGGAGCACCTCGTTGCAGACGGCCCGCACGTCTTCCGGAATCACGTAGCCGCGGCGTTTGATGAAGGCATAGGCCTTGGAGGCCATGGCCAGGGAGATGCTGGCACGCGGGGAGGCTCCGTAAGAGATGAAACTTTCCAGTTGCTTGAGGCCGTATTCTCCGGGAGTACGGGTGGCATAAACGATATCCACGATGTAGCGCTCGATTTTTTCATCCATGTACACGTCGCGGACCACGCTACGGGCGCGGATGATGTCTTCCGGCTTCACCACGGCCTGGGCCTTGGGGAATTCTCCGCTGTTGTTCATGCGGATGATCAGGCGCTCCTCCTCTTTCTTGGGGTAGGAGACCACGACCTTGAGCATGAAACGGTCCACCTGGGCTTCCGGAAGGGGATAGGTGCCTTCCTGCTCGATGGGGTTCTGCGTAGCCATCACCAGGAACGGTTCCGGCAGTTTGTAGGTGTTTTCGCCGATGGTGACCTGGTGCTCCTGCATGGCTTCCAGCAAGGCGCTCTGAACCTTGGCCGGGGAACGGTTGATTTCATCGGCCAGGACGAAATTGGCGAAGATGGGACCCTTGTGCACCTCGAAACTTTCGTTCTTCTGGGAGTAGATGAGGGTGCCCACGACGTCGGCCGGGAGCAGGTCCGGGGTGAACTGGATACGGCTGAACTTGGCATCTACGGCCTGGGACAAGGTGTTGATGGCCAGGGTTTTGGCAAGTCCGGGGACGCCTTCCAGGAGGATATGGCCGCCGCTCAGCAGGCCGATGAGCAGATTGTCTACCAGATGTTTCTGTCCTACGATGACTTTCCCCATTTCCAGGGTGAGAAGGTCAACGAAGGAACTTTCTTTCTGGATTCTCTCGTTTAATTCACGGATGTTAACGGATTCCATATATTTTACTAATTTTGCATATGCGTTATTTCCTTTGCCTCTCCTATGACGGGAGCGCTTTCTGCGGTTGGCAGATCCAACCCTCCTCGCCTTCGGTCCAGGCCTGCCTGGAAAGGACCCTTTCCCGTCTCCTGAACCGCCCGGTAAGCGTTACCGGCGCAGGGCGGACAGACACCGGCGTGCATGCCGCGGGCTACATTGCGCACTTTGATTGGGACGGGAACCTGCCCTTCGAGGCATCCGATTTTACCTACAAATTAAATGCCATGCTGCCCCGTGAAGTGGTGGTTCATTCGGTCACTCCCGTAGCCGAAGACCTGCACGCCCGCTTCAGCGCCCGGTGCCGGGAATATACCTATTTCATACACAGGCGGAAGGACCCTTTCCTGCGGAACTATTCCTGGCTCTGCGGCTATCCGGTGCTGGATTTTGACGCCATGAACGAGGCCTGCCGGTATCTTCCGGGAACGCACGATTTTTCCTGCTTCGAGAAAACCGGCGGGGACAACAAAACCTCCGTCTGCACCGTCCGGGAAGCCTTCTGGAAGCCTTACACTCCCTCGCATATCCAGGTAATGAGTGATCCGGCGGAGGATGTCCCCCTTGAAACCTCCGCCGACTACTGGTATTTCCGAATCGCAGCGGACAGGTTCCTCCGGAACATGGTACGGGCCACCGTGGGCTCGCTCATCGAGGTGGGCCGGGGGAAACACCGGCCCGAATGGATTGCCGAACTCATCGAGAGCGGTACGCGCTCAGATGCGGGTGAATCCGTTCCCGGACACGCCCTTTTCCTGAACAAGGTGGAATACTAAGACGGTCGCCCATCGGCCGGCATCGGATGTCTCCGGAACCTTCCTCCAAAGCCCTGACAGTTTGCGCCAGGCTTTGGCTTAAGCTGTAAGTGGAAAAATTCTATTTGGAGAGATTAATGAAGGGAAGAACGCTGGAGCCGTTATAGGTGGGGAGTTTGCCATCCCATTTCTCGATGGCGTACTGCTGCACCAGCAGTGCGTTCAGGGAGGCAGCCACGACTCGGTTGTAGTAGGCTTCGCCGTCGCCCTGAATGCGCTGAGCCTCAGCTTCACCCTTGGCCTTGGCGATGGCGATTTTGGCTTCGGCCTCTGCTTCTTTCACCTTGTTCTCGGCCTTGAGAGCATTCTGCACGGCCTCGTTCTTGGCATTGATGGCTTCGGTGAGGGATGCAGGCGGATCAATCTTGGTGGTAAACTCACGGACGATGAAGCCCTCTTGATTCATGGATTCGTCCAGACGGGCGCGCACCTCGTTCTCGAACTTGGCCCGATTGGCCATGAGTTCGTCGGAGGTGTAGTTATTGGCACAAGTACGATAAGCCTCAAAGATACATGTGTTGATGTATCCCATCTCCAGTTCTCGCACAGGTTTTCTGTACTTGATGAAGATATCTACCGCTTTGCTTTCGTCGATCTGATAAGCAAGGGTCGGCGTCATGGAGAAAATGGCGGCATCCTTCGGGTTCACCGTAAAAGGTTCATAGGTGACACGCTGGATGAAGGTGGGGTATTCAAATATGCTTTCCGTAATGGGATTGTACCATACCCAACCACGGCAAGTCCCTTCAACACCGCCTTTGAGGGAAGCATTGGAACTCCACTTCTTGAACTTGATGCCGACGGAAGCAGAATCGATGGTGGTGCAACAGGAAGTGATAACCAAAATCACCAATGCAGTGACTGCAAGTGAAATCCATGCGGATTTGGCAATGGCCGATGTCTTGTTCATGATTACTAATTTTTTCAAAGATACATATTTTTCAGAAATATGCCGTATCTCGAAAAAAAATGGTGCCGGGCTTGAGGAGATTGACAAATCGCTGACAACTAATATGTTGCAAAAAAGGCCAATCCCGTATCCGGGAAAAAACACGGCCATGGGCTGGGTGTTATTTCATAAATTGCTCTATATCAACCACTTGCGACTTCCTCCGAAGCCTGACACAACTATCCTGTGGTCGAAGTGGTGTATTTTTATTATCTTTGCACCCGCTATGAAAATTCTTTTCGTTATCAATAACTTCTATATCCCGGGGAACGGGATATCGGCATCCGCCCGCCGGACGGTGGCGGCACTCAAAGCCATCGGTGAAGATGTACGCGTTTTGGCCGGACCCAATCCGGACCCTCAGGGCCCTCAGCCGGATTTTCCCCTGAAAGAATTCAAGTTTCCCATCTTCCAGCCCATTATCGAATCCAGCGGTTTCTCCTATGCCGACGGAGATATGAAAGTGATTGAAGAAGCTGTCCGCTGGGCCGATGTCGTGCACCTCCACGAAACCTTCGTGCTGCAGTGGAAAGCCATCCGGATAGCCAAGAGACTGGGCAAGCCCCTGACGGCCACCTTCCACATGTTCCCGGAGAATCTGATCTATTCGCTGGGAATCGGACCGCTCCGCAACTGGAAATGGATCAACCGCACCCTCCTGAAACTGTGGAGAAAGCATATCTATAATGAATGTGCCTTTGTTCAGTGCCCCACCGAAACGGTGCTGGACCGCCTGCGCCGCTATCATTTCAAAGCCAAACTGGGTGTCATTTCCAACGGGATCATTCCGGATGCCTGCCGCAGACCCCAGACTCCGCCGGAGCGCTATCTGGATCCGGAGCGCCCCTTCGATATTCTGTATATCGGCCGGCTTTCTCATGAAAAAGACCAGCCCACGCTCATGGAAGCCATGCGCTATAGCAAGTACGCCCGGCGCATCCGCCTCCATTTTGCCGGGAACGGTCCCCAGTACAAACGCTATAAAAAGAAGGCGGAAAAACTGTACAGGGAGGGCGTTGTAGGGTATGAACCTGTTTTCAGTTTCAACACCCGTGACGAACTTCGGCAACTGGCCGCAACGGCCGATCTCTGCCCGCACTGCGCTTCCATTGAAGTGGAGGGCCTTTCCATCATGGAGGCCATGCAGCAGGGTGTCTGCCCGATTATTGCCGTAAGCCCGTACAGCGGTACTTCCCAGTTTGCACTGGACCGCCGCTGCAAGTTCCCGGCCCAGAATCCCGAAGCGCTGGCCGGCCGCATCGATTATTGGCTGGACCACCCCCGGGAGCGCTGGGAAATGGGACTCCGCCATGCCAAGTCCATGGAACAGTACGATATCGAGAAATCGGCCGTCGCACTACGCGATGCCTTGGCTGCTACGCTGAAATAATCCCCCACAGCACCACGCCCACGGAGACGGAGACGTTGAGGGAATGCTTGGTGCCCCGCTGGGGAATTTCCAGGGAAAAGTCGCAGGCATCGACAACCGCCTGCTGTACTCCGTCCACTTCGTTGCCGAAGACGAGGGCGTACTTTTGCCCGGGGACACGCTGGAAAGCGTCCAGTTTCACGGAATGGACCGTCTGCTCCACGGCGGCAACCGTGTAGCCTTCGGCCTGGAGCCTGCGGACCAGGGCGACGACGTCTTCCACATGTTCGAAGGGAACCACCTCCTCGGCGCCGAGGGCGACTTTGCGCAGTTCGGGAGAAGGCGGTACGGGGCAGATTCCGCCCAGATAGACCCGGTCCACCCCGAAGGCGTCGGCCGTCCGGAAGGCCGATCCCACATTGTGCGCGCTGCGGACATTGTCCAGTACCAGGACGATGCCGCTCATCGGCCTTTGATGCCTGTACTGCTGCGGCGTCAGGCGGCCCAGTTCGATATTGAGAAGTTTTCTGTCTTTCACACTGCAAAGGTAAGAGATTTTGCGTATATTTGTGGAATAGGAAATCAATCTAACCACTCAAATATGAAACGCGATCTTCAAATATTCGATCTCATCAAGCAGGAACAGGAACGCCAGTCCTCCGGCCTGGAACTCATCGCTTCCGAAAACTATGTCTCCGACGAGGTGCTCGCCGCCATGGGCTCCATCTGCACCAATAAATACGCTGAGGGCTATCCGGGCAAGCGCTATTATGGCGGCTGTGAAGTGGTGGACCAGATTGAACAACTGGCCATCGACCGTCTCTGCGCCCTGTACGATGCAGAATACGCCAACGTACAGCCGCACTCCGGTGCACAGGCCAACATGGCCGTGACCATGGCCATCCTCCGTCCCGGAGACACCTTCATGGGACTGGATCTCTCCATGGGCGGTCACCTCACCCACGGTTCCCCCGTGAACGCCTCCGGCATCCTTTATCATCCGGTGGCCTATGGGCTGAATCCGGAAACCGGTCGGGTGGATTACGACGAGATGGAACGCAAGGCCCTCGAATGCAAGCCCAAACTCATCATCGGCGGCGCATCGGCCTATTCCCGCGAGTGGGATTACGAGCGCATGCGCGCCATCGCCGACAAGGTGGGCGCCATCCTCTGGATTGACATGGCCCACACCGCCGGTCTCATCGCCGCCGGCCTCCTGAAGAACCCCGTGAAATACGCCCATATCGTCACATCCACCACCCACAAGACCCTCCGCGGCCCGCGCGGCGGCATCATCCTCATGGGCAAGGACTTCGACAATCCCTGGGGCCTCACTACGCCGAAGGGCGAAATCAAGAAAATGAGCGCCATCCTCAATTCCAGCGTATTCCCGGGCATCCAGGGCGGTCCGCTGGAGCATGTCATCGCCGCCAAGGCCGTGGCCTTCTTCGAGGCGGCCCAGCCGGAATACAAAGAGTACCAGAAACAGGTGCTGGCCAATGCCGCCGCCATGTGCCGGGAGTTCATCTCCCGCGGGTACAAGATTATCTCCGGCGGAACGGACAACCACCTGATGCTCATCGACCTCCGCACCAAATTCCCGGACCTTACCGGCCGCGTGGCCGAAAAGGAACTGGTCCGGGCCGATATCACCGTGAACAAGAACATGGTTCCCTTCGACAGCCGCAGCGCCTTCGCCACGTCCGGTCTCCGCATCGGCACGCCGGCCATCACCTCGCGCGGTTTCGAGGAAAAGGACATGGTGAGCATCGTGGATTTGATTGACACGGTGCTGGCATCGGCCAACGAGCATTTCGCCGCCCTTACCGCCAAAGAGCCCACCGAGCCCCAGACGGCGGAGCGCATCGCGCACAAACTGGTCCTGGACGAGGTCAAGCGCAAGGTCCACATGATGACATCCGGCCGCCCGCTCAACCGCTATTAGCGTTTTCATGCAAATGGAAAGGGTTGGTTCTTTGTGGAACCAACCCTTTTTTGCATGGATGAAGGACCAACTAATCCAGTGAGTGGATGGCGAGGCCGCTGCGGAGTTTGGGCTCGAACCAGGTGGTCTTGGGCGGCATGATGTTGCCGGTGTCGGCAATGCGGATCAACTGCTCCATGGAAACCGGATACAGGGCGAAAGCGACCTTCATTTCACCGGAATCTACGCGGCGGGCGAGTTCTCCGAGGCCCCGGATACCGCCGACGAAGTCGATGCGTTTGTCCGTGCGGAGATCCTTGATTCCCAGAATCTTGTCCAGAACCAGGTTGCTGAGGATGGTGACATCCAGCACGCCGATGGGGTCGGCGTCGTCGAAGCGGCCCGGCTTGGCGGTGAGGCTGTACCAGTTCTTTCCCAGGTACATGGAGAAGTTGTGCAGGCCGGTGGGCTGGTAAGGCTTGGCCGGGCGGCCGCAGCGCGGCTTGGTGGCCAGTTGCACCTCGAAATCCTCTTCCAGGGCCTTCAGAAGGCCTTCTTCCGAGAGCCCGTTCAGGTCTTTCACCACGCGGTTGTAGTCGATGATGGCGAGGTGGCTTTCGGGGAAGCACACGGCCATGAAGTAGTTGTACTCCTCGTTCCCGGTGTGGTGCGGGTTCTGCCCGCGCTTTTCGGCGCCCACGCGGGCGGCCGCGGCGGTGCGGTGGTGACCGTCGGCCACATAGAACGCGTCGATGTCGTTGGTGAAAATCTCGGTGATGCGGGCGATGGTGGCGTCGTCATCGATGACCCAGAAGGTATGGGTGAACTTGTTCTCGTCCACGAACTTGTATTCGGGCTTGCCGGAAGCCGCCTTGGCAACGATGGCATTGAGTTCCTCATTGTCCTTGTAGGCGAAGAAGACCGGCTCGATATTGGCGTTCTGGATGCGCACGTGCACCATACGGTCGTCTTCCTTGTCCTTGCGGGTGAGTTCGTGCTTCTTGATGATGCCGTTGGCGTAATCGTCGGTGTGGGCGCAGAGAACCAGGCCGTACTGGGTGCGCTTGCCCATGGTCTGGGCATACACGTAGTACTTTTCCTTCTCATCCTGGACCAGCCAGCCTTTCTGCTTCCAGGCCTTGAAGTTTTCCACGGCCTTGTCATAGGTGCGCTGCTCGTGTTCTCCGGCGATGGGCGTGAAGTCAATCTCCGGCTTGGTGATGTGCAGGAGGCTCTTTTCACCGGCCATGGCCAGGGCTTCCTCGGAGTTGAGGACGTCATACGGGGGAGCGGCCACTTCGGTCACTAAATCTTTGGGAGGGCGAATCGCCGCAAAAGGTTTTACGCGTACCATACTATTTGTTGACTTGGAATTTACGGTTGCCGGTGGCGAAGAAATCGGCAATCTGGCGGGCGGCGGCCAGGCCGGCGTTCACATTGGCTTCGGAGGTCTGGGCTCCCATCTTCTTGGGCGTGGCGAACACGCGGGTGCCGAATTTCTCCTGAAGGAGGGCATAGTTGTCGGGCATCACGTCCGTGACGTATTTGAGGTCGGGGCGCTCTTCGAGGGCCTTCAGGAGGCCTTCTTCGTCAATGACTTCCTTGCGGGCGGTATTGACGAGCGTAGCGCCCTTGGGCATACGGGTGATCAGGTCGTAGCCGATGGACTTGATGGTGGCGGGCAGGGCCGGGATGTGGATGGAAAGGTAGTCGGAAGCGGCATAGAGTTCTTCTACGGAATGGACGGGGCGGGCGCCGCCGGCGATAATCTGCTCATCGGTGAGGAACGGGTCCAAGGCGCAGATTTCCATGCCGAGGGCCTTGGCCTTCTGGCCGACCAGACGGCCCACGTTGCCGTAGGCCTGGACGCCCAGGTGCTTACCCTGCAGTTCGGAGCCCGTGGCGGGGGTGAACTGCGTGCGGGCCATGAAAATCATCAGGCCGAGGGCCAGTTCGGCCACGGCGTTGGAGTTCTGCCCGGGGGTGTTCATGACCACGATGCCGCGGGCGGTGGCGGCGGCCAGGTCCACGTTGTCAAAACCGGCGCCGGCACGGACGACGATCTTGAGTTTCGGGGCGGCGGCCATCACTTCCTCCGTCACTTTGTCGGAACGGATGATCATGGCCTCGGCATCGGCCACGGCGGCGAGCAGGTCTTCCTGCTGAGCATATTTTTCCAGTTTCACCACCTCGTGACCGGCTTCGGTGAGGATGGAGACGATACCTTCGACAGCCTTGGCTGCGAAAGGCTTCTGAGTGGCAAGCAGTACCTTCATTTCATGAAATATAAAATGTTAACGTTACCCCCCTCCCGAAACCCCTCCCCTCGGGGGAGGGACTTACAGGGGGCTCCTCTATTTTTTCAAGGTTTCAAATTCATTCATGCAATCTACGAGAGCCTGTACATCCTCTACGGAGCAGGCGTTGTACAGGGAAGCGCGGAAACCGCCTACGCTGCGGTGGCCCTTGATGCCCACCATGCCCTGCTCCTTGGCAAAGGCGAAAAATTCGTCCTGGAGGTCTTCCTTGCCGGGAGCCATCACGAAACACACGTTCATCAGGGAGCGGTCTTCCTTGGCGGCCGTGCCCACAAAGAGGCTGTTGCGGTCGATTTCGTCATACAGGAGTTTCGCCTTCTTCCGGTTGATTTTCTGGATGGCTTCCACGCCGCCGATGCCCTTGAGCCATTTGAGGGTCTCGTTCATCACGTAGATGGCGAACACGGGCGGGGTGTTGAACATGGAGAGTTTGTCGATATGGGTCTGGTAGTTGAGCATGGTGGGGATGTGACGGGTCACACGGCCCAGGGAACTCTTGCGGATGATGGCGAAGATGACGCCGGCCGGGCCCACGTTCTTCTGGGCGCCGCCGTAGATGAGGTCATATTTGCTCACGTCCACCGGACGGGACATGATGTCGGAGGACATGTCGGCGATCAGCGGGCAGGGGCAGTCGATGTCCTCGTGGATCTCCGTCCCGTAAATGGTGTTGTTGGTGGTGATGTGGAGATAGTCCAGGTCGGCCGGGATTTCGAATCCCTTGGGGATGTAGGTGTAGTTCTTGTCCTTGGAGCAGGCGATGGCATAGGCCTCGCCGATGCCCTGGGCCTCTACGAGGGCTTTGTGGGCCCAGACGCCGGTGTCCAGATAGGCGGCCTTCTTCTCCAGGTAGTTCATGGCTACATAGAGGAACTGCAGGGAGGCACCGCCGCCGAGGAACACGACTTCGTGGGTGTCGGGAATGTGGAGAAGTTCCTTCCACAGGGCGCGGCATTCATCCATCACGGCGTCCCACTCCTTGGTGCGGTGGCTGATGGAGAGGACGGAAATCCCGGTTCCGCTGAAGTCTTTGAGGGCTTCGATGGCATGGTCGATGGCGACTTGCGGCAACAGGCAAGGGCCGGCATTGAAAACATGAACTTTTTTGGACATGGTTATGGGTGGTTAGTTAAAAAATAAAATCAATTCGGTTTCGCAAGTTATGAATTTTTATTGAAAAAACCTATATTTCTTCCAATTTTGTATGCTCGCCGATTCTCTGCCTGAAATCTTCCAGGGCCGACAGGCGAACGCGAACCTCCAGCGAACATTCCTCCCCGAATTGCTGGCCGCTCTGGGGCAGGTCCATTTCCTTGAGCACTTTCATCACGGCGTTCATGGAAAGGTAGTCAAAATGCAGACGGAACCGCCTGGCGGCGATTTTCTCGATGACGGCGGCCTGCGACAGGGCATCGGCCGACGAGGTCTTGTAGGCGCGGATGAGGCCGGGGATGCCCAGTTTGATGCCGCCGAAATAGCGGACCACCACGACGAGGACATCGCTCAGGCCCAGGGAATCGATCTGTCCCAGGATGGGACGGCCGGCGCTTCCGGAGGGCTCTCCGTCATCGCTGGCGCGGAAGACGTCCCTTTTGTATCCCAGCCGGTAGGCGTAGCAGTGGTGCCGGGCGTCGTGATACTCTTTGCGGAGCCTGCTCACGATTTCCCGGACCTCCTCTTCGGTCTCCACGGGGTAGGCCAGGGCGATGAAGCGGGAACCATTGTCTTTGAAAAGGCCTTCCGAGGGGCCTACAATGGATTTATATGCGTCGAACGGTTCCATCGTTACGAAAATAGTAATTTTTGCAATAATTTGCAATGGAACCGGAAAAAAGCAGTATCTTTGATTTCACAAACAGATAAGGACCTATGGTTTTCAAGATTCGGGTGACCCTTTCGGGCATCAAAGGATTTTTCAGAGTATATCAGGTAAACGGCGCCACCACGCTGTACACGCTCCATAAACAACTGAGGGCCGATATGGAATTCCCTCAGGACCAACTGATTATGTTCAAGGCCCTGGACATCACCGGCGCCGTCGTCGGCCGCTACGGCCTGTTCGACCTGGGCTGGGGAACCGTGGACCAGATTTCCTTGGAAAAAGCCGCCAAGGCCGGCGCCACGGATTTCGTGTACTTTTACGATGTCACCAATCGCAAAAGCGTGAATATCACGCTGGAAGGAGAATTGGAAGGGGTGCAGGTGAGTCCGGATTCCCCGGTGCTTTCGGAAAGCAAAGGCCCCAATCCCATCGAATTCGAAAACGGATATGTGGCTTTCGAAGACCTCCCGGACAAACAGCGCCACCTCCCCGGAGAGGAAGACGAGGACTTCGATGACGAAGACCTCGATGACGAGGAGGAAGACGCAGACGAGGACGGCGAAGAAATCTATGATGAGTCCGAGCAGTAGGCATGCCAAGGCGACTGGAGATCATACTGGGTCCCACAGCCGTCGGTAAAACCGGCTTTGCCATCCGTCGCGCCCTGGAGGTGGGGTCTCCCGTCATCTCCTGCGACTCCCGGCAGATTTACCAGGAATTGAAAATCGGCACGGCGGCCCCTTCCGAAGAGGAACTGGCCGCTGTGAAACATTATTTCATCCGCAGCGTGCCGATTACCCGGAACTACACGGCCGGCATCTACGAGGTCGAAGCCATGGACCTGGTGAACCGTCTTTTTGCCGAGGGGCATGAAACCCTGGTGATGTGCGGCGGTTCGATGCTCTATATCAACGCCTTCTGTTACGGTCTGGACGATTTCCCGGAAGTGCCCCTGCAACTCCGCCGCCATCTGATGGACTGCCTGCAGAGCGAGGGGGTGGAAGTGCTGGCCCAGCAGTTGAAGGAACTGGATCCGGTTTCCTACGAGGAACTGGACCTGAGCAACGGACAGCGTGTCATCCGGGCGCTGGAGGTGAGCATGTACACCGGGCAGCCTTTTTCCTCGTTCAAGACCCGCCGTTTCAAGGAGCGCGAGTTCGAAATCGTGAAAGTGGGCTTGGAGCGCCCCCGGGAGCAACTTTACGAGCGCATCAACGCGCGGGTGCTCCAAATGGTGGAAGACGGCCTGGAGGCCGAGGCCAGAAGCATGCTCCCTTACCGGGACCTTCCGGCCCTGCAAACCGTAGGCTATCGGGAATTCTTTGAATATTTCGACGGAAAATACGATTGGGAAACCACCATTCGCCATATCCAGGCCGACACCCGGCATTACGCCAAGCGGCAACTCACCTGGTGGCGAAGGGCCAGTGACATCCAGTGGCTTCCGGCAGATTCTTCACTTTGACCTTCAAAGGCCCCGGGGGCCGCACGCTTCCTTACTGGACGTCCCATTATGAAAAATTGGGGTTGCCCGTTCCGGAAGGGAAACCGGGAACCAACCCCAATGATTTTTCGCGCACTCCTTTCCTGGAGCGCATTCCAGTAGAGTTTTAGCCAATCTGGGCGCCGTTGGTGACGGCTTCCTGCGGCGTGATGAAGCGCATCTTTCCGTCTCCCTGCTTGGCCATCAGGATCATGCCTTTGGACTCGATGCCGCGGATGGTGCGGGGGGCCAGGTTGGCGAGGATGCAGATTTGCTTGCCCAGCATGTCTTCCGGGCTGTAGTATTCGGCGATGCCGGATACGATGGTGCGCTGGTCTATACCCGTATCGATGGTGAGTTTCAGGAGTTTGTCCGTCTTGGGGACGCGCTCTGCCGCCAGTACGGTGGCCGTGCGGATGTCCATGGCGCCGAACTGCTCGAAGCTAACTTCCGGCTTTTGCGGCTCTACCTTCCCAGCCGCCTCCGCTGCGGCTTTGGCGGCCTCTGCGGCTTCACGCTCCGCCTTGATGGCCTGTAGGCGGGCAATCTGGGCGTCGATGACGCTGTCCTCAATTTTCTGGAACAGCAGCACGGCCTCTCCCAACTGATGTCCGGCAGGGAGGAGTTCTGCATCGCCCAGCATATCCCAATTCAGCACGATGTCATCCTGAGGCGCATGTGCGCCGAAGGAGCTCGTATGCACGGCCTTCCCCTCATCGGCCTTGTAGAAATTCTCGGTGGGCGTGCCTTCGCCGGCGCGGTGGTCCCAGCCTGCGTTGATGCCTACACGCAGGATATCACGCAGTTTCTGGGCACTGAAGGGCGTGAACGGTTCAAACGCGATAGCCAGGTCGGCGCAGAGTTGCAGGCAGGTGTACAGGATGCTGGCCGTGCGGTCCATGTCTTCCTTGGCCACCTTCCAGGGCTCCATGTCAGAGATGTATTTGTTGCCGATGCGGGCAATGTTCATGGCTTCCTTGAGGGCCTCGCGGAAGTGATAGGTCTCGATGTATTTTTCCAGGGCTTCACGGCAGGGCTTTACGGAGGCGAGCGTTTCGGCATCGATAGGCTCGGGCTTCAGGTTCTTCGGCACGGCTCCTCCGAAATATTTGTGCGTGAGCACCACCGCGCGGTTCACAAAGTTGCCGAAGATGGCCACCAGCTCGCTGTTGTTGCGGCTCTGGAAGTCCTTCCAGGTGAAGTCGTTGTCCTTGGTCTCGGGGGCGTTGGCCGTGAGCACGTAGCGGAGGACGTCCTCCTGGCCGGGGAACTGCTCCTCGTATTCGTGTACCCACACCGCCCAGTTGCGGGAAGTGGAAATCTTGTCTCCCTCCAGGTTCAAGAACTCGTTGGACGGGACGTTGTCCGGAAGGATGTAATCGCCGTAAGCCTTGAGCATGGACGGGAACACGATGCAGTGGAACACGATGTTGTCCTTGCCGATAAAGTGCACCAGGCGGGTCTGCGGGTCTTTCCACCATTTCTCCCAACTCTGGGGCAGCAGTTCCTGCGTGTTGGAAATGTAGCCGATGGGGGCGTCGAACCACACATAGAGCACCTTGCCCTCGGCCCCTTCCACCGGGACGGGAACGCCCCAGTCCAGGTCACGGGTGACGGCGCGGGGCTGCAGGCCGCCGTCCAGCCAACTCTTGCACTGGCCGTACACGTTGGTCTTCCATTCTTTGTGCTGTTCCAGAATCCAGTCCCGGAGCCAGGGCTCGTACTTGTCCAGCGGAAGATACCAGTGCTTGGTCTTCTTCTTCACGGGCGTGGAGCCGCTCAGTTTGGATTTGGGGTCCAGGAGTTCTTCGGGGCTCAGCGTGCTGCCGCATTTCTCGCACTGGTCTCCGTAGGCGTGGGGATTGCCGCACTTGGGGCAGGTGCCCTCGATCAGACGGTCGGTGAGGAACATGCGGGCCTGCTCGTCATAGAGTTGTTCGCTTTCCTTGGTGATGAAATCGTCCTGGTCGTAGAGTTTCCGGAAAAACTCGGAAGCATTTTTCTCATGCACCTTGGAGGAGGTGCGGGAATAGATGTCGAAGTTGATGCCCAGGCCGGTGAAGGCATCTTTCATCACCTTATGATACTGGTCCACGATGTCCTGGGGCGTCACACCCCGTTCGCGGGCTTTGATGGTGATGGGCACACCATGCTCGTCGCTGCCGCAGATGAACACCACATCCTCTCCGCGCATGCGAAGGTAACGGACATAGATGTCACCGGGAATATAGGCGCCGGCCAGGTGGCCGATATGGACGGGACCGTTGGCATAGGGAAGCGCGCAGGTCACCAAAGTTCTCTTGTAACTCATTTCTTCAGTCTTCCGAGTTTAATATTGATGGTTTTCTTGAATTCGTTGAGGCGGTTCATGCGGGTCATCAGGTCCAGCATTTCTTTGGGGGCGGGATTCTCCTGGAGTTGGCGGTTGATTTCCAGTTGCTGGGCCGATATGCGTTTGTCGTGATACACCAGGATGGCCCGGGGCACGAAGTTCACCAGCCAGGAGTCGGTGGTTGTCAGGGCGTCGGAGAAGTTGTGGACGGTAAGTTCGTACTTCTCGGTGGAAAGGGTGGCGGTGACGGAGGCGACTTCCCGGTTCTCTCCGTTCAGGAGAGAGCGGATGATGTCGTCCTGCTCCAGTCCCTGGTCATACAGGCCGAAGTAGGCCTGGTAGGTGGCTTCGTAGGCCGGATTGGAGAAGCGGATGTCGTCGGCCGCCAGGGCGGAATCGATGAATTCGGCCACGGTCTGGCTTCCTTCCGGGTCGTAGAACTCGGAGTCGGTCTCGAACTGGAGGGCGGTGCGTCCGTATCGGAGGATGAATCCCAGGAGTTCCTTTTCCGACGGCTCCAGGATCCGGTCCTCTTTCTGCACGATACGGCTTTCGGCGGCGGGGGCCGGCGTCTCTTGGGCTTGCCTTTCCCGAGCGGGTATTTCCTTATGCATCTTTTCCCGGGTCTTTCGCACGCGGTCCTGGATGATATCGGCCTCGATGCCCACCATGCGGGATACGGTGTCGATGTACACCTGGCGCTTGATGGCGTCGGGAATGTCGGCCACGGTGTCGGCCACTTCGTTGATGATGCCGGCTTTCTTGATGGGGTCGCCTCCGGCCTCGTTCAGGAGGAGGTTGGTCTTGAAACTGACGCCGTCCTGCTCGTTGGCGGCGATGAATTCGCGGATCTCCTCCAGCGTGTGCTTGCGGGAGAAGGAATCGGGGTCGTCTCCGTCGGGAAGGAAGACCACGCGCGGGTTCATGCCTTCTTTCAGGATGAGGCCGATGGCGCGGAGGGCGGCATGGAGTCCGGCCTTGTCACCGTCGTACATGATGGTGATGTTCTCGGTGAACTTGCGGATGAGGCGGACCTGCTCTTCGGTGAGGGAAGTGCCGCAGGAGGCCACCACATTGGTGATTCCCAACTGGTGCATCATCACGACGTCCACGTTGCCTTCCACCAGGATGCAGCGGTCTTGCCGGGAAATCTCGCTCTTGGCGAAATAGATTCCCAGGAGATTCCGGCTTTTGATATAGATTTCCGTTTCCGGAGAATTGACGTACTTGGCGGGGTTGTCGGCCTTGAGGGTGCGTCCGCTGAAGGCAATGACCCGGCCGCTCACCGAATGGATGGGAAACATCACCCTTTCGCGGAACTTGTCGATGAGGGTGCCGTCTTCCTGCCGGATGGCGAGGCCGGCGTCCACCAGGAACTCGTCCTTGTAGCCGGCTTTGCGGGCGGCATCCACCAGGGAAGTCTTCCCGGACGGGGCCCAGCCCAGGCTCCACTGGGCGATGGTGGCGTCTTCGATGCCGCGGTTGCGGTAATAGCGGTAGCCGACGACACGGCCCTCGCCGTCCTTAAGCTGGTCGCAGAAGAACTGGCGGGCAAACTCGCTCACGGCCATGAGGCTCTCGCTGCGCTGGCGGGCGGCGATCTGCTCGGCGCTCTCCTCCTCTTCCTGTACCTCGATATTGTATTTGCGGGCCAGGTACCGGAGGGCCTCCGGATAACTCATGTGCTCGTATTCCATCACAAAGCCCACGGCGCTTCCGGCTTTACCGCAGCCGAAGCACTTGTATATGCCTTTGGATGGTGTTACGTGGAAGGAGGGGGTTTTCTCGTTGTGGAAGGGACAGCAGGCCACATAACTGGAGCCGCGGCGCTTGAGCGTCACGAAGTCTCCCACCACCTCTTCGATGCGGGCGGTGTCCAGAATGAGGTCAACGGTCTCCTTCGGAATCATGGGTCAATCCTCTTTCGTGTAATCGACCTCCCTGGCGTCCTGCAGGTTGGTGACGGTGATTTTGTCATCGGCCGGAGCCTGGGTGACGGGACCGTCCGTCTTTTCCGGCTGTGGGGCGCGATAAGTCTTCTCCTGCCAGATGGCCTTGAGTTGGTAATAGGCGTCTCGCCCATACCAGTAGCCGAACAGCAGGCCCAGGATAAGGCCGAATACCCGGCCCCGGTAGGCAATGAAAATGGCGATGGCCACAAACAGGATGTCTTTGACCAGTCTGATCCAGCGGTTGTTGTATCCAAAATTCGTCATAGTCTGCAAATATACAAAAAAAGGCCGATTCCGTTGTCACGTTGACAAGAAATCGGCCTTGGGGTTCATTGCCGCTGTCAGGGCGGCGGACTAATTAAAACGGAAGGTCGTCGGCGGGGTTGTCTGCCGGCATGTCGTCCAGCGTGGGGGCGGGAGCCTCATAGGCGGGTGCCGGGGCACTTTCGGGCCGATAGGCCGGCTGCGCCGGGGCGGCGGGCTGCTGGGCAGCGCCCGCCGGGGCGATGCGCCAGATCTGGAGGTCATTGTACCAGCGGCCGTTGTATTCGCGGCTCTTGAGGTTGAAGGAGACTTTCACTTTGTCTCCAACCTGGTACTTGTCCAGTTCGGCCACCTTTTCCTGGCCCCATGCGGTGAAGCAGGCCTGGGCGGTGAAATTGCCGTCCGGGAATTCCAGGATGAATTCCTGCTTGGCCCACTGGCCGCGGGCAGACGTGCCGGACTGAACGCCCAGTTTCTGCCGTAAGGTTCCTTCCAGTTCCAGTGCCATACTTACTTCTTCTTAACGGGAGCGGCTTCTTCCTTCTCTACGAAAGGATGAACTTCCAGCAGGTCAACGTCGAAGATAAGGGTGGAGTTGGTGCCGATTTCACGGGGACCACGCTCTCCATAGGCCAGGTTGGCGGGGATTACGAGGGTGATCTTGCCGCCTTCGCCGACGAGTTTCATGCCTTCGGTCCATCCGCGGATGACGCGGTTGAGCGGGAAGGAGATGCCTTCGTTCTTGTCGAATTCCTTGCCATCGATGGTGGTGCCGCGGTAGTTCACCTTCACGGTGTCGCGGTCGCTGAGGGCGCGCACGTCGTTGCCGGAATCCTGGATCAGATAGACAATACCGGAAGCGGTGGAGTCGGCGCTGTTCTTGGTGTAGAATTCACGGCGGAACTTGTCACCCTTTTCCTTGTTCAGGGCGCCTTCGTAAGCGGTGCGCTTCTGGAGGAAGGAGTTGATGATCATGTTCATGTCGGCAGGGTTGATTTTGAACTGCTTTACGAAAGCGGAGTCCATGGGCTGGCCTTCCTTGGCGTTCAGGGCGTCGTTCATACCTTTGCGGACCTGGGCCATGTTGAGGTCACCGAAGTTGTTCTGGGTGATCATGAGGCCGAAGTTGACACCGAGAAGATAGGAAGTGGTGTCCACCTCACCGCTGGTGGGGAGAAGGTCGAGCACTTCTTTGGAACCCTCCACCTTGGGAGAGTTGCAGGCTGCTACCAGCACGGCGGCGGCAGAAGCGATGGCGAAGAATTTTGCGATTTTCATATTCGTTTGTTTTTAGCGTTTGTTCTTGTGAGCAACGCAGTTTTGCGTTTACAACCTGCAAATATAACGATTATTTTTTTCTTATCATAATCAAATAGGATGAACGGTCGATTTTTTATGTCTATAGGAGAAATACATTTGGAAATGTCAAAAATATTGATTATATTGGGCTAGCACTAAAACGGGAACTGCTATGGCCGCTCCAGATTTTCTTCACGCCAAACTGAAAACCTTCTTCGGGTACGATGCTTTCAAGGCAGACCAGGAGCAGATTATCCGGCATTTGGTAGCCGGGAACAATGCCTTCGTTCTGATGCCTACGGGGGGAGGCAAATCGCTGTGTTACCAACTGCCGGCATTGGTCATGGAGGGAACGGCTATTGTGATATCCCCGCTCATCGCCCTCATGAAAAACCAGGTGGACGTCATCCGCGGGTTCGAGGCCAGCGAGGCCGGGATCGCCCATTTCCTCAATTCTTCCCTCAACAAAATCCAGATTCAGGAAGTTCAGGAAGACCTGCGGCGGGGTGTCACCAAACTGTTGTACGTGGCCCCGGAGTCCCTTACCAAGGAGGAAAACATCGCCCTCCTCAAGGGCATCAAGATTTCCTTCTACGCCGTGGACGAGGCCCATTGTATCTCGGAATGGGGGCATGATTTCCGTCCGGAATACCGGAAAATCCGCTCCATCATCGAGGAAATCCAGCCGGCTCCGGTCATTGCCCTCACCGCCACCGCCACGCCCAAGGTGCAGAGCGACATCCTCAAGAATCTCCGCATCCAAGACGCCAAAGTGTTCAAATCGTCCTTCAACCGGCCCAATCTGTACTATGAGGTGCGGGACAAGGTGGAACCTGAGAAAGACATCATCCGCTTCATCCGCCAGAACCCCGGCAAATCCGGCATCATCTATTGCCTGAGCCGCAAAAAGGTGGAAGAGATGGCCCAGATGCTCTCCATCAACGGAATCCGGGCCCTGCCCTACCATGCCGGCCTGGACGCCAAAACCCGGGCCGAGAACCAGGACAAGTTCCTGATGGAGGAGATCGACGTCATCGTGGCCACCATCGCCTTCGGCATGGGAATCGACAAGCCGGACGTGCGCTTTGTCATCCACTACGACATCCCCAAGAGCATCGAGGGCTATTATCAGGAGACGGGCCGGGCCGGTCGTGACGGCCAGGAAGGCCAGTGCATTACCTACTACAGTTACAAGGATATCCAGAAACTGGAAAAATTCATGCAGGGGAAACCCGTGGCAGAGCAGGAAATCGGCAAACAACTCCTGAAGGAAACGGTGGCGTACGCCGAGTCCAGCCAATGCCGCAGAAAACTGCTCCTCAATTACTTCGGGGAAGATTACGGACCCGATAATTGCGGCGCCTGCGACAACTGTCTCCATCCCAAGGCTCGCTTCGACGGTCAGGAAGAACTGTCCCTTGTGATAGAACTCATCGAGTCGCTGCCGGAACACTTCAAACTGGAGCATCTGGCGGGCATCCTTTCCGGCGTTCCCAACGCCATGATCAAGAGTTACCGGCACGACCAACTGCCTCTTTACGGGGCCGGCAAAGACCACGATCTCCGTTTCTGGGCCACCGTCATCCATCAGGGGATTATCCTGCATTATCTGGATAAAGATATTGAGAATTATGGCCTTATCTTCGTGACCGAGGAGGGAAAGAAGTTCTTCGAGCACCCCCACGAGGTGCTTCTGGTAGAAGACCGCACCTTCTCCGAAGGAACCGACGACGAGGATGAAGACAGCGCGGCAGCCGTCCGTGGAGGCGGCGGGGGAGACCAGGTGCTCCTGGCCATGCTCAAGGACCTCCGCAAGGACTTGGCCCACAAACTGCGGCTTCAGCCCTGGATCGTTTTCTCGGATCCTTCGCTGGAAGACATGTCCATCGTGTATCCGCTCACCCTCAAGGAACTGTCGGAGAAATGCCAGGGCGTGGGCGAGGGGAAAGCCAACAAATTCGGCAAACCTTTCGTGGAACTCATCGCGAAGTACGTGGAAGAGAACGAAATAACCCGTCCGGACGACTTTGTAGTAAAGTCGGTGGCCGCCAAGTCGGGCAACAAGGTCTATATCATCCAGGCCATTGACCGCAAACTGGACCTGAAGGATATCGCCGCCTCCAAGGGGCTGGACATGGACGCCCTCCTCACGGAGATCGAGGCCATCGTTTCCACGGGCACCCGCATCAATCTCAATTACTATATTGAGCAGGAACTGGACCCGGAAGTGGTGGAAGAAATCTACACCTGGTTCAAGGAAGAAGCCGCTTCGGATTCGCTCTCCGATGCCCTCCAGGCCCTCAGTGACGACTATGAGGAACTGGAAATCCGCCTGGTGCGCATCAAATTCCTCTGCGAAGTGGCAAACTAGTGTTTGCCACTTGTCGCTCTTCATTACCCCCACCCGGAACCCCTCCCCCTGGGGGAAGTGTTTTTCGGAGAAGGAACTGAAAATTAGAGGTAAATCAGACTGGAAAGGTTGTCAGGGACGAAAAGCCGGCGGGCCATGGCCTGAAGCGCCTCGGGCGTAATGGCCTCTATCTGCGCACGCGTCTGGGCCGGCGTCAGGATTTCTCCCCAGGAGAGCAGGCTTTTCCCCATGGACAGGCATTGGGCTTCGCCGGATTCGGAACCGATGGCCAACTGGCCCAGCAACTGTTTTCGGTAGGCCTTGATCTGATGCTCCGTAAAGGGCGTTTCCTGCAGGTGGGAGAGGATTTTCCGGATGGCTTCCAGACAGGCGTCCAGATTGGGTTTGTCACAGCCGAAAGTGATGGCGAGGATCCCGCTGTCGGCATACTGCGTGTAGGAACATTCGATGCCGTACACCCAGCCGCGCTTTTCCCTGAGTTCCTTGTTGAGCAGCGAATTGGAGGCGGGACCGCCCAGGATGTTGGCCAGCATGGCGCACACAAGCCTGTCCGGCATTTCGTACAGGGACGGGGCCTTGCACCCCAGCACGGCATTCACCTCATGATGCCTTTTATCGATTACTTTGTGAAAAGACATTTCCGATCAGTTTCAAAATCTGTTTTTCCAGTTTCTCCTCGTCCATATCGGCCACTACCGTAAAGACCATCTTCTCCGGCACGAACTTTTCGGCCATGAAGCGCCGCAGCATTTCCGGCGTAATCTTTTTCACCGAGGCCGTTGTCCCCAGAATGGGCGTTTCCAGCGGATGGCCTTCGAACAGGAGCGATTCGAAGCGGTCGTACACATCTTCGGACGGATTGTCTTTGTAGGAGATAATCTCGTCCAGGACCACGCCGCGCTCCGTCTCGATTTCCTTGTCGGGGAAAGTGGCTTCCGTCGCCAGTTCGAAAAGAAGCCGTGCCGCCTTGCTCCAGTCCTCTTTCAGGACCGTCGCATGCAGGACAATCTCCTCTTTGGTGGTGTATGCGTTGAGTTCGCCGCCCAAACGGTCCAGATAACCGTTGATGACCGCCGCGCTTTTGTGACGGGTTCCCCGGAACATCGTATGCTCCACAAAATGGGCGATGCCGGCAGGGTAGCCGTTTTCATCACGCGTTCCGCATCCTATGGTGAGGGCACAGTATGCCGCGGCCCGGCCGCTTTGCCGGACCGCGTAGCGCACCCCTTCCTTGCTGACTCCGCTTCTCATCTCTTTCTTGCCAGGCGCTTGAGGTCGTCGGCCGTGAAGCCGACGCCGCTTTTTTCCGTGATTTTGTGTTTGTAAATGTAATAGAGTGTGTGGGTATCGGCCTCGAAAAGCATCTTGTAGCAGTACGACGCCCCGTTTTGCGGCATGAAGGGGGCCACCACATAGGCCACCAGGGTGTTATAGTCTCCTTCCAGGAAGGCTTTGTCGGCCTCGGATTCATCTACGATGTGGATGTCTTCGTCCAGGAAGCGTTCCATCTGTTTCTGAGAGACAGATTCGGAGATGTCACCGTCGGCGATATACAACTGCTTCATTTTGCCGAACTTGTTGTAGTTCTGATTGAACCAGACCTCCATGCCGTAGGCTACCTTTTCGGATTCCATGGCCGCCAGGGCATATTCCTGGATGGCCTGGATGAGCGGCCCGAGATACACCAGTTCGCGTCCGTTGCCGCCGCCGGCGGCCATCAGCGGCAGGGAGATGACTTCTGTCATGGAACTGATGCCGTCCTTGGCCTGCGGCCCGCCTTTCACCAGGGAAAGGAAGGTGATGCCGGGGTTCTCTTCGTCCTTGAAACGGCTTTCGGCCGCGATCAGGAAGTAATACTGGGCCGATGTCTTGAGCGTCTCGAAGCGGTCCATGGTGCAGAATTCAAAGGGGGAGGCGGTCCAGATGTTCACCACCTCCTGCTTCAAACCGCTGTCGATCAGATCATTTCCGGTAAGGACAATTTGAACCACTTTGTCGTTGAAGTCGTTCAGGATGTATTTCCGGGTATTGATTTTGCCCTGGCCCCAGGCAGTGGCGGCAAGCGCCAGGGCACAAAGCAGCATTACAACTTTCTTCATTTCCTTCTTCTTTTGAGTTTGCAAAGGTACAACTCTTTTCGTTCTCAAAAAAGATGCCCGTTTTGCAGAAGGCAGGCCGTTAGGAGGCTTTATTCGTAGAACAGCAGGGAAGCAGGGAGGTTGGGAACGTCGATTCCCGGGCCTTTCACGGCCAGTCTCAGCCAGTCCCCGCCCCACGTGTCAAAGTACTGGATTTCCAGACGGTGATAACCGGCGCCCAGTTCAACCCAGGCCTCCTTGCTGCCGCCTCCGGGTGCGTTCACGTCCCACAGCAGCTGTCCGTCCAGCCAGATCTTCGAGCCGTCGTCCGTTTCCACCACAAGGAAATAGAGGCCTTCCTGTTCAATCTTCATGAGGCCTTTGAACACAATGCCGAAATGGTCTTCTCTCTGTTTGACTGCCTCTGTTCCAAAGACAGGGGCAACGCCGCTTTTCTTCACGGGGGCGGCCATCACGTCTTCACAACTTGTGAAATCCCCTTCGCAGTAGGTATAACGGATTCCCTGCCCTTTCGGGGTGGCTTTCACGGCCGGGAAAACGGCAGATGCCGTGGGATGGAAATCCTCTTCGCGGCGATAGTCGGGATCAATAGGAACAGCGTCCTCCCCGTTTTCGGGCCGAAACTCCACGCCCAGCTTGTCGGCGATGGTGGCTGCGAGTTGCCGGGTGTAAAAAATGCCGTTATCGGCGGTTTCTCCCTTTACCGGAACGCCTTTGCCGAAGGCTATGAACCAGGTCTGGTTGGAGCCGCGTATATTTTCACCGTGGTGCCGGAAAGACGCACCCGTGCCCCGGCCGTGGTCACAGGTGAGGAGATAGGTGGTCTTTCCCTTGTAGAAAGGATCTGACTCACAATACTCTACGATGCGGCGAATGTACAGGTCCGTCCAATGGGCGGCGTCCAGATAGAGATCGTATCGGCCTCTGTGGGCATAGGAGTCCGTATCTCCGAAACCCACATAGAACACCTTGGGGTGATCGGCCTTGAGGGTCTCCATGGCCATGCCGAAGGTGACACAGTCCAGCCGGGCCGTAGGCCCGATACCGCCATCGGCGATGCCGGTGTCGATATCCTGCATCCTGTGGGCGACAGGCGTATCCGTGTAGGAGGGTTCATGTCCGCTGCAGCCCGGGAAGCCGCCCCGCTCGTTGTTTACGGCAAAGCGGATGCTCTCCCAGGAGGAGTACATCATCACTTTTCCCTTGTACCGCGGATCCTGGTTCACCACTTCCAGTACGCTCACGTTGGGGTTGGGGACGGGGTCGTTGCTGGTGACGCGTTCATCGTCGGCCAGGCCGCAGAACATCTCACTGTAGCCGGGATAGGAGAACCACATCTTGTTGGACACCTGCATGAGGCTGTTTTTCCCCCGGTTGCCGATTAAATAGCCGTGCTCCGGCACATAACTCCAGATGAAAGGCATGAGGGCCGAGCGCCGCTCCTCGGGCGTTTCGCGCCAATAGGCCTGTTTCAATGCCGAGGGTTGCGGCACGAAGCGGGCGCTCTCCACCAGGGCTTCATCGGCCCCGTTGAAGAGTTCCTGCCAGCGCAGGCCGTCAAAGGTAATGATGACAAGACGGGGATCGTCATCCCCCTTGCTGCATGAGAGCAGCGCCGCCAGCGCCAGAACTCCCAGGATGAAAAAACGCTTCATGATTCAGTCAGTGTGAACTTTACAAATGTAACTCAAAATTACATGCGGAACGTCCCGTCTCCTTGTGTTGTTCCGCAAAAGTGTGTTGCCGGGTCAGGACAATCCGAGGGCTGCGATCTCTTTCTCGGAAAGACCGGTCAGTTCTGCAATCTCAGCGATAGGATAGGTTTTAGACAGCATTTTGACGGCGATCTCCTTTGCTCGCTCATTGGATCCTTCGGTCCGTCCTTCGGTCCGTCCTTCGGCCCGTCCTTCGGCCCGTCCTTCGGCTCGTCCTTCGGCCCGTCCTTTGGCTCGACCTTCAGCCCGTCCTTCGGCCAAACCTTCGGCTCTGCCTTCTTTTCGGGCGAATTCTCTTCTGGCAATGATGTCCAATTCAGTTGTCATAATGGCGTTATATTGTCTTAAAGTATCTTCATTCATATTCGCGAAGGCCGTGGCTTCGAAAATCATCTTCAACACTTCGTCTTCGAAGTTTTCCGGCCGTTCTTTCAATAAATGACCGTACTTCAATGAAAATGCCAGTTTCTCCGGCAGCGTCCGGCATTTCCTCTCTTCGTTCAGCTTCCAGGGCAGTCGCCCCAATTCCAGATAAATAAAATTCAGCGCATTTGTCATCTTCTCCCCGGATCTTGCGCTTCGAATCTCATAACGGCTGACCAAACCTCCTTCAAGGGTATTGGGGTCCTCGTGACTCATCTCAAAGTTCAGGATGCTGATCACGTAAACCGGTTTCAGCCGATAATCCATCTTCCGGGCCCGCTTATCGTCCAAATCCCGGATGGCTTTCATACGCTCCACCACTTGGGAGCGGATGGGATAGGTGGCATAGTACAGTGCCCGGTCCCGGAAGCTTTCCTGGGATGTAAACTGCATTTCCACGATAAAGTTTTCGCCTAGATCGGTAGTACAATACAGGTCAAAGTTAACGCTTTTGTCCGACAAAATCAAACCATGTTGCTCTTTGTCATTCAACGTAAGCGAACGGATTGTCTTCCCTGGGAGGAAAAACTCGATCAGTTTAATCAGGAGGCGCCGGTTGGACGGCTCGGAAAGTACGACTTTGAAGGCTTCGTCGTAAAGGATGTTTGCGAATGTTGCCATAGTTATGAAAGTATTAATGCCGATCGGTGTTGATCGGCAAGGCAAACATAGCAAGCAGGATATCCGCTGCCAACAATCGTAAAAAAGAAAGTGTTGTTTCACATGACGATTGTGTGTTTCTTATGGTGAATCATAAGAAAAGCGACCATTCGTGCAAAAGTTTTTTACGGCAAGTCCTCCACAACCTTTTGCCATTTTCGGGGAAATAGACTTCCATACCGCACGCCATACTTTCGCCACCCTTCTGCTCACCAAGGGGGCCGATATTTACACCACCAGTAAACTTTTGGGACACAATGATATAGCCACTACGCAGGTATATGCGCGAGTGGTGGATGAGAAAAAGCAAAAGGCACTTTCTTTAATTAACGGTCTGATTGGAGGCGGGAAAGAGTGATTTTGCGCGATTTGCGGTCCTTTAATCGCAAATTATCCTCATGAGACGGGCGAGGATTATTAAATTTGCATTGTGAGTAGGATTTATTTTTTAAATTTATTTAGAAAGTTATTCTTCTCCGAAGGACTAATAACCAATTGCTAAGATAAACTAAACCAAACACATATCCAATAACCAAATTCATTATGATTTCCAAAAAACTGTTCGGATTGCTCGCCGGCATCATGTGTCTGGCGGCAACGTTCGGTGCATCTGCACAGAACTTGACAGTGCGTGGAACGGTATCGGATGCCGTCGGTCCTATCGTGGGGGCCGTGGTTCTGTCCGGTAACGCCAACGCCGTTACGGACCTTGATGGCGCCTATACCATCACCGTCCCGTCCAATGCAGTCCTGGAGGTGTCCTGCCTGGGCTATGTGACCCAGCAGGTGCCCGTGAACGGACGTGCCAACATTAACATCGTCCTTCAAGAGGACACGATGGTTCTTCAGGAAGCCGTAGCCCTGGGTTACGGTGCCCAGACCAAGAAGAAGGACCTGAGTGCTTCCGTGGGTGTGATCAACAATGCAGAGCAGCTCGCTGCCCGCCCCGTCACTTCCACCACCGGTATGCTGCAGGGTCAGATTCCGGGTGTGGTCGTTTCTTATAACGGCGGTTCTCCGACCGACAGCCCGAGCATCCTCATCCGTGGCCAAGGTTCCCGGAACGGTGACTCCGTGCTGTGGGTGGTCGACGGTGTCCCCGGCGGCCCCATCACTTCCATGAATGATGTGGAAAGCATCGTAGTCCTGAAGGACGCTGCTTCCGCCGCCGTTTACGGTGCCACTTCCGGTGCCGGCGGCGTAATCATCGTTACCACCAAGAAAGCCAAGAAAGGTATTCATGTAGAGTACGATCTGGTAACCGGTATCCGTCACGCCGGCAATCTGCCGGAGCCGCTGACCGCCCAGGAAGAAATCGAAGTGAAGAAACTCTCCTATGCCAATGCCGGCCTTACCCTCCCCGCCGGTTGGGATCCTGCCGTGAACCCCTGGATCGGCGTACAGCGCACCAACTGGATGGATGAGATCTACCGCAATCCGCTCTACCAGCGTCATGACGTGGTTCTCAACTACGGTACGGACGTTTTCAAGAGCCGCCTGAGCTTCAACTACTCCGACAACCCCGGCGTGCTGGTAGGCACCTTCGCCAAAAACTACGGCATCCGCTTCAACGGTGAATACCAGATGAACAAGTGGATCAAGATTACGGAAAACATCCACTTCGACACCGGCAACAGCCGCGGAACCGATACGGGCTCCGAGCATACGGGTACCATCCTGTCGGCCTTGTACATGCCGCCGTCCGCCGAGGCTTACGCCACTTCGGGTCCTTACAAGGGCATTTTCGGCGGTTCCACTACGGAAGACCCCGATTACATCGCACAGTACGGCAACTGGGCCGGTCTGCACGGTGACGTGGTGAACCCCCTGCGTTCCCTGCTGGCCAGCACGGAATTCAAACAGCCGATGAATTTCTGGACCACCACCGGCCTGGAGATCGCCAACATCGTCAAAGGCCTCAAGATCGTAGACCAGTTCTCCTATAATATCAGTTCCGAGTACTCCAAGTCCTTCAATCCCCGCCGTCCCGAAGTCGGTAAGCGTGAAATGACCAACCGTCTCACCGAGTCTGCCTCTACTGCCAATTCCTGGCGCAATGAGACCACCGTCACGTACGACCGTACCTTCGGCAAGCACACCATCGGCGCTCTCGGTGCCGTCACCTTCAACAAGCAGTGGGGTCGCGGTTTCAGGGGCCAAGCCATCGACCTGGCCATTGAAAACGAGTCCATGCAGTATTTCGCATTCGGCAGCAGTCCCAGCGTGAGCGACTGGTACAACGGTCCGGATGCCAATGTGGCTTTCGTGGCCCGTGGCTCTTACAGCTTCGACGACCGTTACTTCGTCACCGCATCCTGGCGCCGGGACTATGCCGGACGTCTTCCCAATGCGCACAACTACGGCGACTTCCCGGCCGTGACCGGTGCTTGGAAGATCTCCAGCGAGCCTTTCTTCCCGAAGAACGACGTTGTAACCTTCGCCAAGCTTCGTGCTTCCTGGGGCCGTGTGGGTAACCTCGGCTCCATCGGCTGGAACTACAAGTCCCCGGCCCTGACCGACCAGGGCGACCACGACGACGGCTCCATCGCCGGCCGTGAGAATCGCCGCAAGCAGGGTACCACCTGGGCACTTACCACCGCTCTGAACCAGGAACTCACCTGGGAAACCTCCGAGACCTTCGACGTAGGTTTGGATGTCGACCTCTTCAAGGATCGTCTGTCCATGTCCTTCGATTACTACAACAAGCGCACCTTCAACCTGATCCAGGATCAACCCATGGGCTGGCCCACCACCATCGGTATCAACCCCAAGAAGGTGAACCTGGGTGAGATCAACAACAAGGGTGTCGAATTCATCGCCACCTGGAAGGACAAGATCGGCAAGGATTTCAATTACTATGTAACCGGTAACGTCGCCTACAACAAGAATACCGTGATTTCCACCGGTATTACGGATGACCAGGGCAATTCTGCTCCCTGGGTGGGTGGCGGCAACTACGGCCTCGTGACCACTGCCATCTATCGCAGTGAAGTGGGTCAGCCGTTGAATTCTTTCTATATGATTCCTTGGGAAGGCATTTTCCAGAGCGAGGAAGATATCTACGACCACCAGAGGAACGGACAGCTGATCCAGCCGGGCGCCCGCCCGGGAGACCTTCGCTTCACGGACGTGAACGAGGACGGCAAGATTGATGTGAACGACCGTGTTTACTGCGGCGATCCCGCTCCCAAGTTCACCTATGCCCTCACCATGGGATTTGACTGGAAAGGCCTGAGCTTCAGCATGATGTGGCAGGGCGTGGCCGGTAACAAGATCGCCTACATGGCCAAGCAGCTCATCCTCACCGATGCCTATGGAACCTTCTCCCGCAGCCGTGGTATCCTGAATGCCTGGAGCCCCACCAACCGCACCTCCAATATTCCCATCATCTCCAACAACGATCCCAACCAGAACATGGCCACTCCGTCCACCTGGTATCTGGAGGACGGTTCCTATCTGCGCCTGAAGAACGTAACCATCGGCTACGACTTCACCAAACTGCTGCAGAAGATTCCGCACTTCGCCCAGCGCGGCAGTTCCTGCTCTGTTTACTTCTCTGCCGAGAATCCCCTCACCATCACCAAGTACTCCGGAATGGACCCCGAGGTGGGTGTAACCGGCGACACGCCCGGTTTCGATACCCTCAAGTATCCGGTTTCCCAGGTATATGCTATCGGTGTCAAGATCAACTACTAAACTGACGTGAATATGAAAAAATATATCGCTATCGCCCTTGCGGCACTCTGCGCTTTCAGCTTCACTGCCTGCAACAAACTCCTGGATTACGCACCTCAGGGACAGCCCACCGTGGACAACTATTTCCTGAACGATGACCAGGCCAACAATGCTGTCGACATTATTTACTACCGTCTTTTCGAGCGTGACGGCATGTTCTCCCGTGACATTTACTGGGAGCAGGCGTGCGCCAATGACATGGTCTGGGGCAAGACCCGCGGTTTCAATCCCCTGGCCACCCTCACTTACACCGGCAACGAGAGCCCGCTGGTGGATACTTTCGGACGTATTTACAGATACGGCTTGTCCAGGGCCAACTGGGTTGTAAACGCCCTTCTCCAGAAGCAGGAAAAGGAAGGCCTCTCCGAGGTTGAGCATCGTGTTCTGGGCGAGGCTTATTTCCTCCGTGCCCAGTTCCACCTTCTGGCCGCCTATCGCTACGGCACCAAGGAACTGGGTGTCCCGTTCGTGGCCTATGAGGACGTGGAAGGCGGATACAACTATGAAATTCCCGAACAGCTCCCTTCCGTAACGGACAACTATGCCTACATCATCTCCGACCTGGAGAAGGCCGAGGAGATTCTCCCTCGCTTTGAAACCTACGGTGCCGATGACCGCGGCCGCGCCCACAAGGCTTCCGCCGCCGCCCTGATGGCCAAGGCCTATGCCTACTGGGCTATGTGGGACACTTCCAAATGGGACAAGGTTATCGATTGCGTCAATCGCCTCGAGAGCTCCTATGGCCGTGACTTGGTTCCCAACTATCCCGACCTCTTCGCCCCTGATTTCCAGAAAGGCTTCTGGAACAAGGAGTACTGCTGGGGCATCCCCGGTGAAGGCGGCCCTGACGGCGGTGGCGGCGGTGGTGTGGAACTCACCGGTGTCATGCTCGAAGACAAGGGCTGGGGCAAATTTAATGGCTGGGGCCAGATCAAGCCTTCCTATGACCTCTATGAGGAACTCGCCAAAGATAACTGGGACGAGGATGGTGACGGCGTCGTAGACCGCAACATCCGTCTCCGGACCACCATTCTGGAATACAACGACGAGTTTGAGTATTTCGGTGAGACCATGCACTTCGCTTCTCCTCAGAATATCGAGGCCGGCTTCCAGTGCAATAAGTACATGCAGGCCTTTGCTCCGGCAGACTGCATCGCAAGAGGCTGGGTGCTGGATAACTCTAACTATCCGGTTACCCGCGTAATGTGGCCGATTGTCCGCTTCGCCGACGCTCTGCTGCTCCGTGCCGAGGCCAACCTTGCCAAAGGCAACGCTTCCGCAGCGGCAACGGATATCAACAGGATTCGCAAGCGTTCCAACCTGAAGCCGCTTGCCGGCAACGCTACCTGGACCGACCTCTACCACGAACGTCGCTGCGAACTCGCCTTTGAATTTGCGGCCGACCACGCTTTCGACTGCAAGCGTTGGGCTGTGTCCGGTGCTCCTGAGATTGCCGCTCTCGCCAAGGCCGAGCTCAACTCTCACCCCCGCATTCGCAAGTATGCCGACCGTACCGATCCCGAATCCACCTATGTCATTGCACCTTACGAGGATTACCTGAGCCCTGTGAAGGTTTGGGACGGCAACGAAAAGTGCCTCACCTTCCCTTATCCTACCGATGAACTTACCAAGTCCATGGGCAAACTCCAGAACCCTCCGTCCTGGCGTTAGTTGATGACTTTAAACAGACTGTAGAATATGAAAAAGATATTTTTCGCTATTTTGAGCCTTGTGTTCCTCTTCGTAGGTTGTGCGAAGGAGACGGAACCCTATCAGAATCCGTACAGGGTTATCGTAGACTATCTGCCGCAAACGGTCACCATCAAGGGCATTTCCGGCACGGTAACTCCTGTTGCCAGTTACGACTGGATTACCTCCAACGGCAATGGAAGCTTTACCCTGCGCCGTAATACGACCGGCCTCATCCGTCGTGCAGAATTCACCATTGCCGGCCAAACGGACAAAGCGATCGTGAACCAGCGCGCCCATAGCCTGGACGGCGTCGTGACTACCGCCCTTGCCCGTAACGGTAACGGCGAAGCCGACATCCGCCTCAATTTCTCCACCAGTTTCGCCGATGACTACGAGGGCTGGGGCGTAATTTATGGCAAGGAGAATGATGTGAACAAGGGTACCAAGTTGCCCGGTTCCGGCACTCCGCAATCTATGAACATGATAACCATCGATGGTCTGGAACTCGGCACGGACTATTTTGTCTGGGGCTATGTAACTTCCACCGAAGGAGACACCGTGTTGGGTAGCAACACCACCGGTATCATCCCGCCCGTTACCGTGAAAGCCGGCGACAATCTGCAGGCAATCATCGACGGTGCCAAAGAATTCGCAGAGGTTCGCGTAGAGGCCGGTGCCAAATTCCAGGGCCCGATTTTCCTGCGTGACAATGTGACGCTTTCCGGTGGCTGGGTAGATAACTTCAACGAGCAGAACTTAGAGAACCGCAGTATCATCGACGGCGGCGGCAAGAACCGCGCCGTGATCTCCGGAATTCTGGCCGATGGTTCCCGTCCCGGCTTCAAAAATGCCGTCATTAACGGTTTCGAGTTGTGCAACGGATTGGGCTCCAATCTCGTATTCAACGGAAAACTTTCTGTCGAGTGGTGCTATATCCATCATGGTATGAACAGCGACAAGGGTGGCGGTATCATGGCCACGGAGTCTGAAGGCGACGAACTGGTTCTTGCGAACAGCATCATTGCCTATAACAAGGCCGATGCCCATGCCGGTGGTGTGAGCGTATCCGGTGCCGGTACCAAGGTGACGGTAGTCAACACCCTCTTCCGCGGTAATGCTTCCATCGCCGAGTACGGCTATACCGCTGCCATTCATGGTCAGTCCGGTGTACAGGCTTATGTAGTCAACTGCACCTTCGTGGACAATGTGAACTGGCGTGACGGTTCCTCCGCCACCTCCTCTCCCTGGAGCTGCATCATGTTCCGCAACGGCGGTACTCACATCGAGTTTGTGAACAACCTCGTTGCCGGCAACTGGTACTTCCTGCCGGGCGTGGCCAACAAGGGCGCCGGAAATGCCGACAGCTACGATATGCCCATTCAGTCGAAGTATATACTTGAGCAGCAGGTCCAGCAGTGCGACATGAACGTCATTGCTGGTGACGATCCCGCTTGGGTGTTCCAGAGCAACCTCATCTGCGGTGCCGATCAAACCAACTTCATCGGCCGCGCCGGCAACGGCGCCGCCCAGAACAAGGCTCAGGACGCCAGCACCTTCGTGCACAACGATAATTTCAAATCGGTCTTCGTGAACTACGATGGCGGTGACTTCCACCCCGCCGGCCCCGCCCTCACCACCGGTGAGGCCAGTGATCTGGTAAACGGCCTGCTGGGTGCCTACACGCTGGATCTGGACGGCAACCCGCGCGCCACGGGCGGCAAGATCAATGTCGGTTGCTACCAGGCTCAGTAACCGTCCGGCATCCATCCCCTATCATCCTGAAGGCATCAGCCCGAAGGATGATTCCAACCTCTTACAGAGCGGCTCCTTACCGGGGTCGCTCTTTTTGCATCCATGAAAATGGCCTAAATCGCGGATGCAACCTCATTTTCTGTCGTTGCGTCCAAGAAAAATGCCTGAAAGGTGGACCTGGGCGCCCTGAAACAACGGAATCCCTCGTCTTTCATTTTTTTGTCCGGACAAATTCTCTTATCATTTATCATTGTGCCGGGCGTGTGACGCTTTGCGATTTTGCGGGAAAAAGAGTATCTTTGATAGTTGATAGATAGATTCCCGCATGATGAATAAACCCCTATCCCTCTTTTTCCTGGCACTTTCCCTGCTGGGACCGGCTTCGTGCCGGAACAATCCCTGGAAGGCCCTGCAGGAAGGGTTCGAAGCACCGCCGGATTCCATCCGGGCGGCCGTGTACTGGTATTGGCTGGACAACAAGATTTCCAAGGACGGTGTCGTGAAGGACCTTGAGGCCATGAAGCGCGTGGGCATCACGCGGGCATTCATCGGCAACCAGTCCACCGACGGCTGGGACGAAGGCCTTGTACCGCTGTTTTCCGACCCGTGGTGGGACATCACGCATACGGCCCTGAAGAAAGCCGGAGAGTTGGGCATCGAAATCGGCATGTTCAACTGCCCGGGCTGGAGTCAGTCCGGCGGCCCCTGGGTAACCCCGGCGCAAAGCATGAAGTACGTGGCGGGGCATTACCAGGAGGTGGAGGGAAACGGACGAGAGCAGCACCTGGCGCTCCCGGACGTGCCGGCCGACCGCATCGTCGCCGTCCAGGCCTGGCGGAAAGTCCCCGGCGCCTCCCGTACCTGGACGCTGAAAACCCGGGAGGGTGTACCGGCCGTGCTGAAAATGCCGGTTCCTTTCACCGTACGCTCGCTCATCGTGGAAAGCGACGGAGCGCAGTGGACGCCGGTGACGCTTTCCCTGGACGGGAATGAACTGGCATCCTTTACGTATGACCGCCATAATACGGGCCTGAACGTGGGCTTCCGGCCGCTGGCCCCTTGGGTGGAAGGCCTGAAAGAGACGCCGGCCGGAACCTATCTGCTGCGCATGGAAGACCCTTCCGACGGCAGTTTCACCATTACGCTCTCCGAAAAGGCGTACATGCCCCGTTATGCCGAGAAAACCCTGGCCAAGATGTTCCAGGAGCCGCTTCCGCTCTGGGATACCTATCTGTGGGATACCCCGGCTTATGTCAATTACCGCTACGGGGTGGATCCCATGTTCCTGCAGGATTTGACCCCGCTCCTGAGCGGCGGGGAACTGGTCTGGAAAGTGCCGGACGGCCGGTGGACGGTCCTGGTCAGTTACCTGGAATCCACCGGTGTCACCAATTCCCCGGCTGTCCCGGAGGGGACGGGTCTGGAAGTGGACAAGATGAGCCGGAAGCACCTGGCCGCCCATTACGACGCCTTCATGGGTGAACTCCTGCGCCGCATCCCTCCCGAAGACCGCACTGCCCTGAAAGTGGTCGTGGAAGACAGTTACGAAACCGGCGGACAGAATTGGACCGACGACATGAAGGAAGCCTTCGAAAAGGCCTACGGCTACAGTCCTGTCCCTTATCTGCCGGTCCTGCAGGGGGAGATGGTGGGCTCGATGGAGGAAAGCGAGCGTTTCCTCTGGGACCTCCGCCGCCTGGTGGCCGACCGCGTGGCCTATGACTATGTGGGCGGCCTTCGGGAGAAGGCCCATGCCGACGGCCTGCAAACTTGGCTGGAATGCTATGAGCACTGGGGATTCCCGAGTGAATTCCTCCTGTACGGCAGCCAGAGTGACCAGATCGCCGGAGAATTCTGGAGCGAGGGGACCCTTGGCGACATCGAGAACCGCGCCGCGTCCTCCTGCGGCCACATCTACGGGAAAAACCGCATCTGGGCCGAATCCTGCACGGCCGGCGGCCCGGCCTTCAACCGCTATCCGCGCCTGATGAAGCAGCGCTTGGACCGTTTCTTCTGTGAGGGCATCAATGCCAGCCTCCTTCACCTGTATATCCAGCAGCCGGACGACCGCCAGCCCGGCCTGGACGCGTGGTTCGGCAACGAGTTCAACCGGAACAACACCTGGTTCGAGGGGATGGGGCCGTTCATCGAATACCTCCGCCGCTGCAATTTCATGCTGCAGCAGGGCCGCTACGTGGCCGATGTGGCGTATTTCATCGGCGAAGATGCTCCCAAGATGACCGGCGTCTGCGACCCGCCGCTCCCGGAGGGTTACAGTTTTGACTATATCAATGCCGATGTCCTCCGCCACCATGCCCGTGTGCGGGATGGCCGCCTGGTGCTGGACAGCGGCATGGAGTACCGCGTTCTGGTGCTGCCCCGGCAGGAAACCATGCGTCCGGAGGTACTGGAAGCCATTGCCGGCTTTGTTCAGGAGGGCCTTTCCGTCGTGGGGCCGGCGCCCACCAAATCTCCCAGCATGCAGCACGGCATTTTCGAAGCCGACGAGCGGGTGAAAACCCTTGCACAGAAGATTTGGAACGGAAGCGGAAAGGGACTGGTCTATCCCGACGGCACGCCGCTGGACCTTGTCCTGGCCGATGCGGGCGTAGGGCCGGACTTCCTGTACGAAGGGGACGGGCAAATCCTTTTCATCCACCGCTCCCTCGGCAGCGACGGCGACATCTACTTCATTTCCAACCAGGAAGACAGGCCTGTCACCATTACGCCGTCCTTCCGCACGCCCCGCGGGTACGGGGCTCAACTGTGGGATCCCCTCACCGGAGAAGTATCGGCCTGGGACGGGAAAACCCTTTCCCTGGACCGCCTGCAGAGCCTTTTTGTCGTCTTCCGGAAACAGGCCGGCCGCCCGGCTGGTCATGCTGAACGCAGCGAAGTATCTGTCCTGGACGGCCCCTGGACCGTGGAGTTTGCCGCCTCGGCGGGAAATCCGGCTTTCACGCGCACTTTCGACACCTTGGTCGACTGGACGCAAAGCGCGGACGAGGCCGTGCGCAACTACTCCGGCCATGCCGTGTATAAGAACAGTTTCACCCTGCCTGCCGCCGGAAAGAAGCGCATATCCCTGGATCTTGGTGAAGTGATGGTGCTGGCCACGGTCCGGGTGAACGGCAAGGATGCCGGCGGCGTCTGGACCTTCCCTTACCGGCTGGATATAACGGACCTTGTGCGGAAAGGCTCCAATGAACTGGAGATTACGGTGTTCAACAACTGGCGGAACCGCCTTATCGCCGATGAGCGGCTTCCGGAGAATCAGCGGGGAACCTGGACCAACATCCAGCCTTTCGGCGCCGGCGACAGCCTGCAGCCTTCCGGCCTGCTGGGCCCCGTGTCCCTTTACTGATTCGCTTTTTTGCGCATTTTTGGGTGTGATATGCGCAGAATGCTATGATTTTCGTTCGGGATTTTTTATATTTGTACATAAACGAATCCTTAACACTAAAACCATGGCACGCGTTCTCATGATGACAGACTTTTCGGAGTCTTATGCCAACAAACTTTTGAGCGGAATCATGCGCTATTCGCATGAACATGAGCCCTGGACCGTCTGCAAAGTCCCTCTTTCGCTCAGGGACAGCGGCCGCATGCAGGAATTGGTGAATTTCGCCACCCGCTGGAAGGCCGATGCCGTCATCGGCCAGTTCCGCAGCGGAGATCCCGTGGAAGGTTTCCTGGACCGGGGCATCATCACGCTGGCGCAGGATTTTCAGCAGCGTTTCCCGAATCTGATCAATATCAGCGGAGACTATTATCTCTCCGGAGAAATGGCGGCGGACTATTTCATCGAGAAGGGGGTGCGTTATTTCGCCTTCTACGGCATTCCGGGCATGGTTTGGTCGGAGGAGCGCCTGGAAGGTTTCTCGGCCCGCATTCGGGAGCGGCTGCCGGACGCTACGGTCTCCGTCCATATGAAAACCAGCCTCCAGGAAATCTGGTGGTACGACACGGACAGCCTCACCGAGTGGCTCGCCGCGCTCCCCAAGCCGGTGGCCATCCTGGGCTGTGACGACAACATCGCCTACCAGATTATCGAAGCCATCACCCAGGTGGGCCGGGAAGACATGCGCATCCCCGATGATATTCTGGTGATGGGCGTGGACAACGACGCTTCCGTCTGTCAAATGTGCTCTCCCCAACTGTCCTCCATCAACCAGGAGGTGGAGCATGCCGGGTACCAGGCGGCTGCTCTCATCGACGAATTGCTCGCTTTCCCTCCCGCCGAGCGGCGGAGCCGCTACCGCGACATTATCGTGAAACCGTCCTATATCACCACCCGGCAAAGTACCGATGCATACATCCACCAGAATCCGTATGTCTCCAAGGTCATGTATTACGTGAACGAGAACCTGGGCAGCCGGATCAAGGTGGAAAGCCTGGTGGACCTGGTCCCCATGAGCCGGCGCATGCTGGAAACCACCTTCGCCCGCGAAACGGGAATCTCTTTGTACCAGTATATCATCCGCGCTCGCGTGAACCGGATGAAAGACCTCATCAACGCCGGCCATTCGCCCCTTCAGGCGGCCGACGAACTGGGGACGGAGTACAAAATCATCGCCCGCAACTTCAAGAACCTCACCGGCATGACGCCGGCCGAATATGCCAAAAAACAATTAAATTCCCACTGATATGAAAAAGTTTGTGGCTGCTTTCGCCGCAGCATTTCTGATGCTGGTTTCCTGCACCCGGGGGGACAACGATCCCCGTCTTGTCATCATTACGTTCGACGGCCTGCGCTGGCAGGAACTTTTCACCGGGGCCGATGCGTCCCTGGTGTCGAACCCCCGCTTCGTGAAAGATCCCGAGGCGCTCAAAGCCGCCTATTGGCGGGAGACCCCCGAAGCGCGCCGCGAGGCCCTGATGCCCTTTATCTGGAGCTATGCCCCGCAGCACGGATACCTCCTGGGCAACCGCGGCAAGGAGAGCCTGATGACGGTGGCCAACACCCATAACTTCTCCTACCCCGGCTACAGCGAGATGTTCTGCGGCTGGCCCGACGACGAGCGCATCAACAGCAACGACCCTACTCCCAATCCCAACACCAGCGTGCTGGAGGCGGTCAACCGGGATCCCCGTTACAAGGGCAGCGTCATGATGCTTTCCTCCTGGGAGAGCATCCGTTTCGCCGTCAACAATGACCGGGGCGGCTTCCCCGGCAGTTCCGCCCACGAACCGCTGTACCTGGACACGCCGATGGCCGGCATGATTCAGGAAATCGACAGAATCCTGCCCGGTTTCGGTGGCGGGGAAAGGGCCGACCACACTACGGCCGCCTTTGCCCTGGAAACGCTTCGCGAGGCCCATCCGAAGGTGTTCTATGTGGGTTTCGGAGACACGGACGAGTATGCCCATGCCGGAGAGTATGACCGCTATCTGGCCGCGGCCAACTGGACGGACGGCTTTATCCGCAAGATCGTGGAAACCTGCGAGGCCGATCCCTTCTACAAGGGAAAGACCACCTACATCCTCACCTGTGACCACGGCCGCGGCCGCGGGGGCAAGTTCACCGACCACGGAGGAAACATCCGCCCTTCCCGCGAGACTTGGTTCATCGCTTTCGGCAAGGGTGTTCCCGTGAAGGGGGAAACCGTCCACAACGGCCCGTTCTATACCAAGCAGTTCGCCGCCACCATCGCTGACATCCTGGGCATCGAATTCACCCCGGACAATGGCGAAACGTGCGAGCCCTTCGACCCTGACTATTACGTCGAGCCTGAAAAACCGGTGGCATCGGCCAGTTTTGACGCCGTGAAGGCTACGCCCAAGGGGCAAGGTCTCCGCTACACATATTATGAGGGCGATATCATGAGCGTTCCCCAGATGCTGGCCTGCCCGGTGAAAGGAAAAGGAATCACGCCCGGATTAAGCACGGATGTCAAAAAGACGGAAGATCACTTCGGCATTGTGTTCGAGGGTCTTATGAAAATCGAAAAGGGCGGGATGTATCTTCTGTACACGGCCACCGACGACGGAAGCATCTTCTTCCTGGACGGGCAGAAACTCTTCGATATCGACCGTGACGGCGGCGGATACGCAGAGGCCTGGGTGAACCTGGCGCCGGGCTATCACCGTATCTGCCTGCAATACTGGGAGAATTACGGCGGAGAGAACATACAGATCGGGCTCGAAGGGGAAGGAATTGCCACTGAGAACCTTCCCGGCAACATGCTCTATTATGAGTAGAAGCCCCTTCATATCGGCTCTGTTGGCTCTGGCTCTTGTTTCCTGCGCAGGGGAACAGGAGCCGGCCCGTCTTGTCAATGTCTTCAACGGATCAGGCTTTTCGGGGAATACCTACCCGGGCGCCACGCTTCCGTACGGCATGGTTCAACTGAGCCCGGACACCGATGCAAACTCAGCCTCCGGCTACCGGTATGCCGACAATAAGATCCAGGGATTCAGCCATAACCATCTCTCCGGGACCGGCTGTCCCGACCTCGGAGACTTCCTGGTGACCCCCGGAGTGGACAAAGTGGAACCGCTTCCGCTGGACCATCAGAACGAAACCGCCGCCCCCGGCTATTATAAAGTGACTTTCCCGGAAAAGGGGATTACGGCCGAACTCACCGCCACGGAACGCACCGGCGTACACCGTTACACCTTCAGCGGTCCGGGAAAGCGCCTGGTGAGCATCAACACCCTTTCCTGCGTAGGCGGCTGGTGCACCCCCACCGATACGGAAATCCGCGCGGAAGGGAAGGAAATCCTGGCTCACCGCCGCGTGAACGGCTGGGCCGACAACCGCGATTCCTACTTCTCGGCCGTCTTTTCGGCCCCTTTCGTAAAGGCGGAAGAAACTTCCAAAGGCATTATGACTTTCATTTTTGCCGATGATCTGAAGGAAGTGACGCTCTTCGCCGGCCTCTCCGGCGTTTCGGCCGAGGGCGCCCGCAAAAACCGCCTGGCCGAGACGGAAGGGGAAACCTTCGAAAGTACGCTGGCAAAGGCCCGGGAGACGTGGAACCGCGCCCTGAGCCGCATCCGCGTAAAAGGCGGCCCGGCCGATGTCTTCTACACCAACCTCTACCACACCCTCATCACCCCCAACCGGATTGACGACGTGGACGGCTGGTACCGGGACCAATCGGCCCAGAACAGGCAACTGGCCGAAGGGCATCATTTCTATTCCACGCTCTCCCTCTGGGATACCTTCCGCAGTTGGAATCCGCTCCAGACCCTGATGGCCCCGGACATGGTGGCCGATATGGTGAATAGCATGCTGGACCAGTATCGCTGCCGGGGAGAACTGCCCATCTGGCCGCTCGCCAGCGACGAGACCGGCTGCATGATAGCTTACCACAGCGTGTCGGTGATAGCCGACGCCTGGCTTCGCGGCATCCGCAGTTTTGATGGCGAGAAGGCCCTGGAGGCCATGATTGTTTCTTCCAACATGAACAACGCCAACGCCTCGGAACTGTACAACGCCTTCGGCTACATTCCGGCCGACATGAAGGTGGAATCCGTGTCCCAGACGCTGGAATTCTGCTACGACGACTGGTGCATCGCCCGCATGGCGGAGTCCCTGGGCCATGCCGATATCGCGGCGGAGTATGACAAGCGTTCCCTTCGCTACCGCGCCCTCTACGACCCCAACACCGGTTTCTTCCGCGGCAAGAAGGCCGACGGCAACTGGGTGGAACCGCTGGAACCGCTGCTTCGCAGCCGCGACTTCACGGAGGCCTCGCCCTGGCATTACCGTTTCTTCGTTCCGCACGACATGGCCGGCCTCCAGGCCCTGATGGGCGGCCGGGAGCCGCTGTACGCCGCACTGGACTCCTTGTTCACCTACAAGCCCGAGGGGCAGAAGTCGGTGGACGAAGGAATCGGCGGCATCATCGGCCAGTATGCCCATGGCAATGAACCCAGCCACAATATGGCCTGGCTGTTCAACTTCGTGCAGGCCCCTTCCCGTACGCAGGAGGTGGTGCGCCAAATCCTTACCCAGCTTTACACCACCGCACCGGACGGCATCTGCGGCAATGAAGACTGCGGCCAGATGAGCGCCTGGTATGTGCTGGCGGCCCTGGGCCTGTATCCCGTGTGCCCCGGTACCGGCGAGTACCAACTGGTGGCTCCGCTCTTCAAGGAAATCACGGTGGAACTCGGAAACGGCAACACCCTGGTCATCAAGGCCGACCATCCGGAACGTGCCTATGTCTCGGACGTCACGCTGAACGGAGCGCCGGTGCAGCGGAATTTCCTCACCTATGAGGAGATTATGGCCGGCGGCACCCTGGAGTACAAACTGTCGGCCCGCCCGGACCCTGGCCGTGACAACCTGTCGGCCGGCTATTCCCTCACGCACGAGGAAGTGGTGTGTCCGGTGGCCATCCTGGGAGACATCATCCTTTTCCCGGAAGAGGCTCAGATTACCCTCAGTACCCGTACGGAAGGGGCTGCCATCCATTATACTCTGGACGGCAGCGAACCCACGGAGGAGAGCGCCCTCTACACCGGGCCTTTCACCCTCCGGGAATCGGCCCCCATCCGTGCGCGGGCTTTCAAGGAGGGGATGGAGCCGTCCTTTGTGACGTCCCGCACGGCGCACAAGCTCCTTTTCCATGCGGCCGCAGACCGCACGGGCATGAAGCCGGGCTGCCGTTACACTTACCATGCCGCCAACTTCGTGGCGCTCAGGCAGATTGAGGAAGATCCGGCCGAGGCTACCGGCACCATGCCGTCCCCGTCCATCGCGGGTGCCCCGGACGAGGACCATTTTGCCTATTGCTTCTACGGGTACATCGATATTCCGGAAGACGGAATTTGGTCGTTCTATACCAAGAGCGACGACGGCAGTTCCCTCTCCATCGACGGAACTCTGGTGGTGGGGAACGACGGCTCCCACAGTGCGGTGGTGGCCACGGGCCGTATCCCGCTCCAGAAAGGCCTGCATGCCTATAAACTCCTTTATTTTGAAGATTACGAAGGGCAGTACCTGGAATGGGGCTGGAAAGCCCCCTCGGCCCAGGAGTACTCGCCCATTCCCGCCAACCGCCTTTTTTACCGATAAATGATGATGAAAAGAATAGTCCTGCTCTGCACCCTGGCCCTTTTCCCGCTGGCTGTCCTTGCACAGGCCGACCGGGAGGCTTACTATCGGGAAATCCTGCGGCAGATGACGCCGGAAGAGAAAGCCTATCTGCTGATGGGTGATGGCGGGGTTCCCCGCCTGGGCGTTCCCGAGTTCGGCATGGATGACGGCGCCCGGGGACCGCACAGTTGGGACGGGTCCACCGGCTTCCCTTGCGGTCTGGGCCAGTCATCGGCCTGGAATCCGGAGCTGATGTTCCGGGCGGGGCAGGTGATGGCAGAGGAACTTCGGGCCATGGGTAAGACGGTCCTGCTGGGCCCCGGCGTCAATATCCTGAGGGATCCGCTGGGAGGAAGATTTTTCGAGTATTACACGGAAGACCCTTATCTGAACGGTGCCATGGCGGTCCCGATGGTGCAGGGCCTTCAGAGCCTGGGCGTTGCCGCCTGCCTCAAGCATTATGCCTGCAATAACCGGGAGTCCAACCGGAACTTCTACTATTCCATTGTCGATGAACGCACGTTGCACGAGATTTATCTGCCTGTTTACAAGGCGGCGGTGCAGAAGGGACATGCCTGGAGCATCATGACATCGGCCAACGGCATCAATTTCGAGTTTGTGAGCGACAGCCGGAAGATGCTGACGGACATTCTCAAGAACCAGTGGGGCTTCGAGGGCTTTGTCATCACCGACTGGCTGCAGACCCGCACCACCGAAAAGGCTATATCGGCCGGGCTGGACAAATCCATGCCGGGCTGGGAGGAATGTCTCTACGGGACGGCGCTGCTGGAGGCGCTGAAAAAAGGCACGGTCCGGGAGAGTTTCATGGACGACAAGGTGCTTCGCATTCTCCGCATTTGCGACCGGGTGGGCCTCCTGGAGGGCTCTCCCGCCAAGGTGCCCTCAGGCTGCAAAATCCTTACGCCGGAACATGTGGCGGTGGCGCGGGAGATGGCGCAGGAAAGCATGGTGCTCCTGAAAAATGAAGGAGGACTGCTGCCGCTGGACCCCAGCAAGGTGCACCGCATTCTGGTAACGGGGCCCAACGCCACCCTGAGAACCTGCGAAATCGCCATGGGCGGCAGCTCCTGGATGTATTCTCCGGGCGAAGTGACCATCCTGGACGGCCTTCGGAAAACATACAGGAAAGTGGACTGGTTTGATTGGAAGAGCCTGGGCGGTTTCCGTGAAATCGAAGCCCCCGTGCGTGCCCGTTACTATAAGAAAGGTTTGGAAGAGCCCGCTGTCGAGCGCACGGAGGACGGCATCAACTTCATGTGGGAAATGCGGTCTCCGGACGCTTCCATCCCGGTGCAGGATTGGACCGAGGCGCGCTTCGACTTCACTTTTAAGGCTCCGGCCGATGGAAAATACACTTTCCGTTTCACTTCCGGCGGAGGCCATGTGAGTGCCTACAACGGTGCCTGGGAAGGTGCTCCGGTGGTCTTTATCCGGGGAGACCAGAAGATTGCCGGGACCCCCATGGGTACGGTGGACCTCAAAAAAGGACAGGACTACCATCTTTGCATCATTTATGAAAAGACGGAAGGGGACGCCTCCCTCCATGTGGAATACTCCACTCCGGAATCGGAAGGGGCTCCTGCCCGCCTGACTGCTCTGGAAAAGGCGGCCAGAAAGGCCGATGCCGTGATTTTCGTCGGCGGGCTGGACATGAACTTGGATACCGAAGGCCGGGACAGAATTACGATGCTGTTCCCTCAGTTGCAGCAGGAAGCCATCCTGCGGCTGGTGAAGGCAAATCCCCGCACGGTGGTCACTCTCATGAACGGCTCTCCGGTAGAGCTGGGAGGCTGGCTTCCGGAAGCCCCGGCCGTCCTGGAAGCCTGGTACGGCGGAATCGAGGCCGGAACGGCCGTGGCCGATATTCTTAGCGGGAAAGTGAACCCCAGCGGCCACCTGACCTTCACCTGGCCCAAGCATTATGAGGATACACCCATCCGGCGGCTGGGCTGGGAGAACCAGGACCTGATTTATTTCACGGACAGCCTGAACGTGGGCTACCGCTATTACGACAGCAAGGGCGTGGAGCCGGAATTCCCCTTCGGCCACGGCCTCAGCTATACTTCGTTTGATTATGGAAACCTGCGGGTGGAAAAGGAGGGCGACGCCGCTTTCCGGGGAAGCCTGACGGTGCGCAATACCGGCTCCCGCGACGGCAAGGAGGTGGTGCAGGTCTATATCCGCCCGCTGGAGCCGTCCGTGGAGCGTCCCGTGCATGAACTGAAGGCATTCTGCAAGGTGGAAGTTCCCGCAGGGGGCTCCGCTGAGGCCACCTTCACCCTGGATCCGGACGCCTTTTCCTTCTACGATGTCACGCTTCCCGGCTGGCGGGTGGACCCTGGCCGATATGTGATTGAAATCGGCCGGGATTCCCGGCATATCGAATTGACCGAAACCGTAGTTGTACAATGATAAACCCTATATCCATGAGAAAAATTGCAATCCTGGGCCTTCTGCTGGCCGCCTTCACCGCCGCAGCGCAGCCGCAGCTGCGTAGTGACAATATAGAAGAAGTCCTTCAGGCGATGACCCTGGAGGAGAAGGCCTCGCTCCTGGTGGGAACCAGTTCCGACAACCTGGTGCCCGGCCTGGCCGGCGGTACCCGGGCCATTCCCCGGCTGGGCATTCCCCAGACCATCTTCTCCGACGGTCCTGCCGGCGTGCGCATCGACCCCGAAAGGGACCCCGCCCACACGGTGGCTACGGGTTTCCCCGTTGGAACGCTCCTTGCCAGCTCCTGGGATACAGACCTGGTGGAACGCACGACGGCCGTCCTCGGAAATGAGGTGCTGGAGTACGGCGTGGATGTGCTGCTGGCCCCCGGCATGAACATCCACCGCAATCCGCTCTGTGGCCGCAACTTCGAGTATTTCAGCGAAGACCCTCTTTTGAGTGGAAAGATAGCGGCGGCTTATGTGCGCGGCATCCAGAGCAACGGCACCGGTACTTCCATCAAGCACTATGCGGTCAACAACCAGGAAACCAACCGTTCCGAAAACGACGCCCTGGTGAGCCGCCGGGCCCTCAGGGAAATCTATCTCAAGAACTTCGAGATTGCCGTGAAGGAGGGAAAGCCCTGGACGGTGATGAGCTCCTACAACAAGCTCAACGGCAACTATACCCAGCAGGATTACGACCTCCTGACCACCGTCCTCCGCGACGAATGGGGCTATGACGGCATTGTGATTACCGACTGGGGAAACAAGGATAATACCGTGCAGTCCGTGAAGGCCGGCAACGACCTCATGGACCCCGGTTCCGACGTGGAAATCCGGCGTATCCTGGCCGGTGTCCGCGGCGGCAGCATCTCCATGGAAGAGCTGGACCGCAATGTGCGCCGCGTCCTGGAATATGTGGTGAAGACCCCCCATTTCCGGAAGTATGCCTACTCCAGCCATCCCAACCTGGAAGCCCATGCCCTCACGGCCCGCGAGGCGGCATCGGAATCCATCGTCCTTCTTCGCAACCAGCATAACACACTTCCGCTCAAGGGCACGGAGAGAGTGGCCCTGTACGGAGTTACCAGCGAGGATTTCATCGCCGGCGGCACCGGTTCCGGTGAAGTGACCAAGCCCTATGTGGTCACCATGACGCAGGCGCTGGAAGCAGCCGGATTCACCCTGGACCCCGGCCTCAAGAAGTACTACTCCCTGGAGGCCAAGGCCTTGAGGACCCGCTTCAATATCGAGCCCGTGGAAGACAACGAATACCGCGAGGAACCCCGGCTCACCGCATCGGCTATCGGTTTCCAGGCTTCTCTGGACGATGTGGCCGTGGTGGTGCTGGGACGCCAGGCCGGCGAAGGAAAGGACCGCCATGTGGAGAACGATTTCGAACTTTCCGCCACCGAGCGGGAACTGCTGGTGAACCTGCACAAGGCCTATCACCCCAGAGGAAAGCGGGTGGTGGTGATTCTCAACGTGGGCGGAGTGGTGGAAACCGCTTCCTGGAAGCATCTGGTGGATGCCATCGTGCTGCCCTGGTCTCCCGGGCAGGAGGGTGCCAACGCCATCGCCGACATCCTGACGGGCAAGGTGAACCCTTCCGGCAAGCTCCCCATGACCTTCCCGGGCAGCTTCGTGGACATCCCCTCATCGGCCGATTTCCCCTACGACTACGACCCCCTGGCCCCTTATCATGCCAAGGAGAATGTGGACTTCACCGTTTACTCGGAAGATATCTGGGTGGGCTACCGCCATTACCTGACCACCGGTACGGAGGTGTCCTATCCCTTCGGCTACGGCCTCAGCTATACCACCTTCGCCTATTCCAAGCCGGTGGTGAAGGCCGGGGCCGATGGCTTCACCGCCTCCGTCACCGTTACCAATACGGGCGCCGTGGCCGGTAAGGAAGTGGTCCAGCTCTATGTGGACGCTCCCTCCGGCGGCATGGAGAAACCGGTCTATGAACTCAAGTCCTTCGCCAAGACAAAACTTTTGCAACCAGGTGAAAGCCAGGTGCTTACCATGACGGTGGACAACTACTCCCTGGCCTCTTTCAATGAAAGCACATCGGCCTGGGAAACCGCGGAAGGGGAGTACAAGGTGCTCTTCGGGGCATCCAGTGCCGATATCCGCACCACCGGTTCCTACAAACTCAAGAAGGCCCTTTTCTGGCCCGTGCACGATGTCCTCAGGATGCAGGGCGGGGAGTATTTCCCGGCCGTGGAGGATGCCGTTCCTGCCGGAGAGGGACTCCGCTACAGTTATCGGGAAGGCGGATACATGAGCGTGGACGGCTTCCTGTCCGCTCCTGAGAAGCGCTCCGGCATCACGCCCGTCATCACCGCTGCGCTCAAGGAGCAGGACGACCATTTCGGCCTTATTTTCAAGGGCCTTATGAAAGTGGAACGGGACGGCCTGTACCGCCTTTCCCTCCGCTCCGACGACGGTTCGAGCCTTGTTCTGGACGGCAAGAATGTCCTGAATCTGGACCGGGACGGCGGCGGATACGAAGAAGTTTGGCTCATGCTGGAAGCCGGCTACCACCGTCTGGAAGTGGGCTTCTGGGACAATTTCGCCGAGGAATACATCGAAGTGGGCCTCAAGGGCCCCGGCATTTCCGTTTACAATCTTCCCGCTTCCATGCTCTATTATGAATAAACTGGGAATCAGCCTGTTGGCACTGGCCCTCTTCCTTCCGGGGATGGCTTGGGCACAGGATGCTTTTCCGGACGGGAAGCCCGTTCCGGAATGGTTCCACGATGTCCGGAAGGCAGACCTCGCTTCCCTTGGAAAGCCGTATGTCATCACCCGTCATGGGGTAAAGCGGAATTCCGCCGAGGTGCAGACGGAGGCTATCCAGAAGGTCATCGACATGGCTGCAGAGAAAGGGGGCGTGGTGGTGATTCCCAAGGGAACCTATGTCAGCGGAGCCCTTCATTTCAAGCCCGGAACCCATCTGTGGATTGAAGGAACGCTGAAGGGGTCGGACCGGGTGAAGGATTTCCCCCTTGCGACCACCCGCATCGAAGGGCAGACATGCACCTATTTCCCCGCCCTCGTGAACATTGACGGGGTGGACGGATTCGTGCTGGGCGGTCCGGGCACCCTGGACGGGAGCGGCACGGAATTCTGGCGGGAGATGAAAATCCGCTGGAGCTGGAATCCGGATGCCGCCAACAAGGACGGCCAGCGGCCCAGGCTGGTGTTTGTTTCCAACAGCAGCCACGTGACGGTGCAGGACCTTCACATGAAAGACAGTCCGTTCTGGACCAACCACGCCTACAAGAGCCACCATCTGCGTTTTCTGGACCTTACCGTCACCTCGCCTTCCAGCGGGGAAGTGGTGGGCTACAGCACCGACGCCATCGACCTGGACGCCTGCCACGATGTTTTGGTAAAGGGCTGTTATATGGACGTTTGTGACGATGGCGTGGTCCTCAAGGGAGGCAAGGGGACTTTTGCCGACCTGAATCCGGACAACGGCCCCAACGAGGACATCCTCATCGAGGAGTGCACCTTCGGCAGGACGCACGGCTGCCTCACCCTGGGCAGCGAATGCGTGGCCGCCCGCAATGTGATTCTTCGGAATTGCGTCTCGGAAAACACCCGCTCCGTCCTCTGGCTCAAGCTCCGCCCCGACACGCCGCAGAAATACGAGTTCATCCGCGTGGAGAACATCTCCGGCCGCTCCGGCATCGTGCTCAAGGTGCGTCCCTGGACCCAGTACTACAAGCGGGAACCCCGGGCCGATATGCCGCTTACCCTTTGTGACCATGTGCAGTTTAATAACATCCAGGTGGAGTCTCCCGGTCCGATAGAGCTGGAACGCTCCGACCAGTATGTCCTGCGCGATTTTACCTGGGACGGAAAAGACCTTCTGGATAAAGGGGAAGAGAAGAAATACGAGGGCTGGAGCGCGGCTCAGCAGCAGGCGGTGCGTTCGGCGGCCTATGCCACTTTGAATTATGATCCTGCCGCCGTTCCCTCCTTTACGCTGGAAGACCCGCTGGCTTTCTGCGACGGCAGAAAACTGGCATCGGCCTCCGAATGGCCGGCCCGCCGGCAGGAAATCCTGGAACTGTTCCAACGGGAAATGTATGGGCGGATGCCTGCTCCCGCCCCCATCTGGTGTGAACTGCTGGAGGAGGGAAGCACGCTGACGGGCTTTGCCAAGCGCCGGCAGGTGCGCATGTGGTTCCGCGAAGACAAGACCGGCCCCAAGATAGACTGGCTCATCATAACGCCGGCCCACGTGCAGGGGCCGGTCCCGGTGATTCTGCTTCTCAACTACACCGGCAACCACGAAGTGCTGAAAGATCCGGAGATTGTCCTTCCCGACCAGTGGATGCGGGTCCCTCCTCACGAGCGGGGGCACTATAACCTGGACGGAGAGGACACGGTTTTCCCCATCAGTTCGCTTATTGCCCGGGGATATGCCGTTGTAACCGCTTGCTATTGTGATGTTTCCCCGGATCCGGATCCGCTGCAGGAAAAGGATGGCGTGATTCTGCAGGATGGATTCGCCGTGGAGGAAGGCGTTTTCAGGCTCTGGGGGCCCCGGGACCCTTCCCGCACCGACAACACAACGGCGCTTGCCGCCTGGGCCTGGGCCCTGATGCGCGGTGTGGACATGATTGAAAAGGACCCTTCGCTGGACTCCGGACGGATTCTTCTCACAGGCTACTCCCGTTTGGGTAAAGCCGCCATCCTGGCCGGGGCTTATGACGAGCGGATTCCGCTGGTGGTGCCCATCCAGACGGGCGGCGGCGGAGTCCCCCTGTCCAAGCACCGGTACGGCGAGTGTGTGGCCACCGAGGTGGCCTCTTTCCGCCACTGGTTCTGCCGGGCCTATGACAAATATGCCGGCAACGAGGCCGCCATGCCTTTCGACCAGCACCTCCTGCTGAGTTGCGTGGCCCCCAGGGCCCTTCTGGTGGAGGGCTTCGACAAGCCCTGGTTCGACACGGAGGGAGAGTTTCTTGCCCTGCAGGCAGCCAGTCCGGTGTGGACTTTCCTCGGCCGGCCCGGCCTCCCGGACGTTCCCTGGCCGGCCGATTACGACACCGCCGCCATCGGCCCTTGCGTGGGGTATGTCCGGCGCGATGGCGGGCATGGCATATCGGCCTATGACTGGATGTGGATGTTGGATTTTGCCGATAAGATTTGGAATCAATAGTTAAAACACACAGATATGAAAAGGATTTTATTTGTTTTCGCGGCCCTGCTGATGCTGGCTTCCTGCTGCCGGCAGGCTTCTCAGAAGGAGTTGGCTTCCCATGTGATTGTCATCGGCCTGGACGGCTGGGGCTCCTGGTGTATGGAAAAGGGACAATACCCTTTTATCAAGGAAATGATGCAGGAAGGCTCCTGGACGCTGCTCAAGCGCCCCGTGCTTCCTTCTGACAGCGGCCCCAACTGGGCGGCCATGATGAACGGCACGCCGGTAGAGTCTTCCGGCTGGTACGGAAATGACTCCGAGCCCCGCTTCAAGCCCCTTTTCCAGACGGAGCACAAAAACCAGCCCACTTTCTTCCACCTCATGAAAGAGCAGCGTCCCGGCGACGAGTGCGGTGTCGTGTGCGAGTGGGGAGATTTCCTCAATTATGCCGATACCCTGTGCCTGGATTATTACAAGCGCATCCCCGACCCTTCCCAGTATCCGGATGCGGTGGTGGAGGAAAGCGTAAAGTACATCACCGAAAAGAAACCTGTCCTGTGCTTTATTCACATCGACGCCCTGGACCACATGGGCCATGCCTTCGGCCAGGGCTCCGACGAATATTACGCCGAACTGCCCCTGGTGGACGAACGTGTCCGCAAGATTGTGGAAGGCGTGAAGGCGGCCGGCATCTATGACGACAGCATCATCATGATTACCTCCGACCATGGCCACATCGGCGGAAGCCATGGCGGATACAGCCAGCTGGAATTGGAAACCCCCTTCGTGATCTGGGGAAAAGGCGTGAAGAAGAACCACGAAATCAAGGAAACCATGATTCAGTACGATATGGCGGCTACGGTGGCCAGAATCCTGAATCTGGAAACCCCGCAGAGCTGGCGGGGAAAAGCTATTGAAGTATTTGAATAAGAAACCATGAAACGATTGCCCGTTCTTGCCGTGGCCCTGCTGTTGGCAGGTGCCTGCCAGGCACCCCAGGAAGAGAATATGAAAATGCTGACACCGGTCAGTTTCTCTTCCGTCACCATAAACGATGCTTTCTGGACCCCGCGTCTTCTCATCCACAAGAATGTCACCCTTCCGGTGTGCATCGATCAGATCGAGAACCAGACGGGCCGTATCCGCAATTTCGAAAATGCCGCGAAGGGAGAGGGGGAGCATTCCGGCATCTTTTTCGACGATTCAGATGTTTACAAGGCCCTGGAAGGCATGGCTTATTCCCTGCAGATTGAGCCGGACCCCGGGCTGGAAGCCAAGTGCGACGAGTGGGTGGCGAAGTTCGCCGCCGCCCAGCAGCCCGACGGTTATCTGAATACGTTTTATACCCTCACCGGCCTGGAAAACCGCTGGCATGACATGGACCGGCACGAAATGTACTGTGCCGGACACATGACCGAGGCGGCCGTGGCGTATTATCAGGCCACGGGACGCCGCCGCCTCTTGGAAGTGAGCGAGCGGATGGCCAACCACATGATGAGCGTCTTCGGCCCCGGAAAGCGTCACTGGGTTCCCGGTCATGAGGAAATCGAACTGGCCCTTGTGAAGTTGTACGAGGTGACCGGAGAGAAGAAGTACCTGGATTTTGCAGGGTGGCTTTTGGATGAGCGCGGCCATGGTTACGGGTCTTACGGAGACGACCGTGTCTGGCCTGCCGTCTATTACCAGGACGAGGTCCCGGTGCGGGAACTGTCCCGGATCACCGGACATGCCGTACGTTCCATGTACTTGTATTGCGGAATGGCCGATGTGGCCGCCTATACGGGAGACCGGGAACTGATGGCCGCCCTGGACCGCCTCTGGGACCATGTGGTGAACCGGAACATGTACATCACCGGCGGAATCGGCCAGTCGTCCCGGAACGAAGGCATTACGGAAGACTATGACCTTCCCAACCTGACGGCCTATTGCGAGACCTGTGCCTCGGTGGGCATGGTTTTCTGGAACTGGCGGATGAACCAGTTCACCGGCGATGCCAAGTATATCGACGTGATGGAACGGTCCCTGTACAACGGAGCCCTGGCGGGCATTTCCCTCAGGGGAGACCGTTTCTTCTACGTGAATCCCCTGGAATCGCTGGGCGGTCACCATCGGCAGGAATGGTTTGGCTGCGCCTGCTGCCCCAGCCAAATCTGCCGATTCATCCCCTCGGTGGGCAATTATGCCTATGCCACTTCCGAAAAAGCCCTCTGGGTGAACCTCTATATGGGCAGCGACGTGACGGTGAACCTGGCGGGGAAGGAGATGAAGGTGCATCAGACCACCGCTTATCCCTGGGATGGCAGCGTGGCTTTGGAACTGGGCCTTCAGAAGCCCGTAAAGGGCGAAATCCGCCTTCGCATCCCCGGCTGGTGCAAGGATTATACGGTTGCGGTGAACGGCAGCGCCGTCAGCGCCCCGGTGGAGAAAGGCTACGTCGTCCTGCGCAGCAAGTGGAAGGACAAGGACAAGATTGAACTGGTGATGACCATGCCGGTGGAGGTGGTAGCGGCCGATCCCCGCGTGAAGGAGGACGAGGGCAAGCGCGCCGTCCAGCGCGGTCCCATCGTCTATTGCATCGAAGAGGTGGACAATCCGGAAGGATTCGACAACCTGGCACTCTCCGAGGGGATGGATTTCAAGCTGGAAAAACTGCCCAAGAGACAGTGGTGGGGACATGAAATCATGCAGATATCGGCCCGCACCGGGGAAGGGGAGATGACCCTCATTCCGTACTTCGCCTGGGACAACCGCGAAGCCGGAAAGATGAAAGTTTGGATACCTTTTAACGACTGAAAGATATGAAAAAGACGGGATTTGCGCTCTCTGCGCTTCTTATTTTGGCCGCCTGCGGCGAAAAGGCCCCCAAGGGGGAGGAGGCTCCGCTGTGGGAGCCCCCGAAGGAAGAGATTGTGGAGATAGACCATACGATGGGCTGTGCCGGAGTGGCCGATGCTCCCAACCAGTGGATCGCCTTCCGGAAAGATGTGAACCTGAAGACCGTTCCTTCCAAGGCGGAGGCCCGGATATCGGCCGACAGCAAATACTGGCTGTGGGTAAACGGGGAACTGGTGGTCTTCGAAGGCGGCCTCAAGCGCGGTCCCAATCCCTCTGACAGTTATTTTGACCGCCTGGACCTGGCTCCTTACCTCAAGAAAGGGGAGAACCGGGTGGCGCTGCTGCTCTGGTACCTTGGCAAGGATGCTTTCTCGCACAAGAGCAGCGGAACGCCGCAGCTGTGGTTCGACTGCCCGGCCATCGGCAACGACGGCTGGCAATGCCGCGTCCATCCCGCCTATGGGACGGCCGATGACCTTCCGGTGCCCAACTTCCGCCTTCCGGAATCCTGCATCCGCTTCGATGCGCAGAAGGATATGGAAGGCTGGCAGACAGGCTCCCTGGAGGGATTCTCGCCCGCGGTGACGCTGGAGAACACCCTGGGCAAGCTGCATATCCGTCCCATTCCGCAGTGGAAGGACTTCGGCGTCAAGGAGATTGCCTTTGAGACGGAGGCGGGTCCCACTGCGGATACGGTACGTGCGCTCCTGCCCCATAACATGCAGATGACCCCCGTCCTCGCGGTGGAGGACCCGGAAGGCGGCCACCGGATTGTCATTGAGACCGACCACTCCAAAGTGGGGGTGGAGTGCCTGAGGGCCGAATACATCACCAGGCCTGGAAAGCAGACCTACGAGTCCCTGGGCTGGCTCAGCGGACAGCGGATTATCCTGACGGTTGAGCACGGCGCCCGAGTGACGGGCCTCTCCTACCGCGAAACCGGCTATGACACCGCCCCCGACGGCAAGTTCAGCTGTTCGGATGAATTTTATAACCTCTTCTGGCAGAAGGGCCTGAGGACCATCTATGTGAATTCCCGCGACACCTTCTTCGACTGCCCGGACCGCGAAAGGGCCCAGTGGTGGGGAGATATCGTGACCATCACGGGAGAGAGTTTCTACACCTATTCTCCTTCCCTGTATTCCCTTATCCGGAAGGGCATCCGGGAACTCTGCGACTGGCAACGTCCGGACGATATCCTGTTCTCTCCCATCCCCGGCAACTACGGGGTGGAGCTGCCCTGCCAGATGCTGGCCGCCGTGGGCCGATACGGTATCTGGAACTACTACATGAACACCGGAGACCTGGAGACCATCCGCTATGCCTATCCTGCCGTGAAGCGCTATCTGGCCACTTATCACCGGGGTCCCGACGGGCTCATGGCCTGGCACAAGGGAGACTGGAACTGGGGAGACTGGGGCGACAACCGGGACCTGCGCCTCCTGCAGAACCTGTGGTATGTCCTGGCCCTGCAATCCATTTCGGATATGGCCGATGCCCTGGGAAACCAGGCCGAAGGCACCGCCTACTGGGCCCAGATGCTTTCCCTTTGCGAAGCCATCAACCGGGAGGCCTGGACGGGAACCTGCTACCGGCATCCGGAATATCAGGGTGAGACTGACGACCGGGTGAATGCCCTTGCCGTACTGGCCGGATTGGCCGACAGGGACAAATACGACGCCCTCTTCGAAGTGTTCAAAACCCATGAACACGCCAGCCCTTACATGGAAAAGTATGTGATGGAAGCGCTCTTTGCCATCGGCCACGGGGATTATGCCCTGGAGCGTGAACGCAAAAGATACGATTTCATGGTGAACCATCCCGACTACGACACCCTCTTCGAAAACTGGAACGTGGGCGTGAACGGAAACTGGGACTGCGGCAGCGTAAACCATGCCTGGAGCGGCGGTCCGCTGGCGGTCTTCCCTTCCCGGATGCTGGGAATCGTGCCCAAGGAACCCGGCTGGAAGCGTTTCACCGTCCGGCCGGATGCCGTTGTCTTTGACGAGTGCTCCCTTTCCTTCCCCACGGTGGCGGGAACCATCGCCGTCACTTACAGCCGCAGCGGGGACTATATGGAAATTACCGTTCCGGAAGGAACGCTTGCGGATGTATCCCTCCCGGATACTTTCCTCCGTAAGGCCCTGGGCCCCGGAACACACCGTCTGCCGCTCACTTTCAAGCAGGAAAACACAGCCGGCATGAAGTTCCGGGATGCCTCCCTTCCCGTCGAGAAGCGCGTGAAAGACCTGATGGGCCGGCTCACTACGGAAGAAAAGGTGCAGCAGATTACGGCCCAGCTCCTGTTCGGGGGTGAGTTTTATCTGAAGCGGAACTATCCCGTGGGCCATATCCGGAACGTGGGTCATTTCCTGAAAGGAGCCACTCCCCGGGAGGTGGCCGATGCCATCAATGAGGACACCCGCCGTTCCATGGCGGCCAGCCGCTGGGGTATCCCGGTGCTGCAGCATGGAGAAGCCCTGCATGGGGCACAGTGGGGAAGCGCCACCTGCTTCCCCCAGAGCATCGGCATGGCGGCTACTTTCAACGACGACCTGTATTACCGCGTGGGCCAGGTAGTGGCCCAGGAACTGCGCGCCGTGGGCGTACGGCAGGTGTATGCTCCGGTCATCAACATCACGCGCGACCAGCGCTGGGGCCGCGGGCAGGAGAGTTATGGAGAAGACGTCCTGATGAACTCCCGGATGGGCGTTGCGTATGTGAAAGCCTTGGAAGAGGGCGGCGTGGTGGCCACGCCCAAGCATTTCGTGGACAATTACGGCGAGGGCGGGCACGATTCCTTTGCTTCCACCACCTCGTGGAGGGAACTTAGGGAAGTGTACATGGAGCCCTTCCGGGCCTGTGTCCAGGAAGGCGGAGCACGGGGCATCATGAGTTCATACAACTCAGTGGACGGCATTCCGGCCTCCTGCAACGGCTATCTCCTGAATGACATACTCAAGAAGGAATGGGGCTTCAAGGGAATTGTGGTCTCCGACTATGACGCCGTCGATATCGTCCGCCGGTCCCATCGGATGGCCGAAACGGAAGACGATGCCCTGGTGATGTGCCTTAAAAACGGACTGGACCTGGAACTGCACAGCACTTCGCTGGGCCTTCTGGCGAAGGTGGAAGACGGCAGCGTTCCCATGGAAGTGCTGGACGAGGCCGTGCGCCGGGTCCTCACCCTCAAATTCGAACTGGGCCTCTTCGACGAGCCTCTCGTGGATGCCCAGAGGGCCGATGAGACCGTCCGCAGCGCGGAGCACCGCGAACTGGCCTACGAGAGCGCCGTTCAGGCTATGACCCTTCTGAAGAACGACGGCATCCTGCCGCTGAAAAATGTCCGCCGCGTGGGCCTGTACGGGCCGGCCGCCAATACCCTGAACCTCGGAGACTACAGCGGTGGTTACGGAGGCTGGCGGGGCGAAGGGGCCATCACGCCTTATGAAGGCCTGAAGCAGGCCCTCTCCGGGCAGGCCGAAGTGCTTCTCAATCCCGATACCCGCAGCTGCGACGTGCTGCTTTTCTTCCCTTCCATCCGGGAAGAGGAGGGAAGCGACCGCAGCAGTTTCCGTCTTCCGTCGGCCAGTATGACCGTGCGCCGGGAAGAGGGCGCTACCATCATCGGCGGGCAGCAGGAAATGCGGGTCAATGTGGATCAGGAGAAGATGGTGCGGGACCTCATCGCTACCGGAAAGCCGGTGGTGGTGGTTCTTCACAATGGAGCGGTTATCGACATTTCCGACTGGGTGGACGGCGCCGCGGCCGTGCTGGAAGCCTGGTATCCCGGTGAGCAGGGCGGCCGTGCCGAGGCCGATGTCCTGACCGGCAAGCGCAATCCCGGCGGGCGTCTGCCCTTCAGCTGGGTGCGCAGCATCGGCCAGAATCCTTACTATTATTCCATCAAGCCCAGCGGCCGCGGGTATGGCTATGTGGAGAACGACGGTTCCCCGCTCTATCCCTTCGGCTATGGCCTCAGCTACACTACCTTCGAGTACGGTGGCTTGGAACTTCCGGAAACGCTGGAGAAGGACAAGCCCCTGAAAGTGAAGGTGACGGTGACCAACTCCGGTTCCTTGGCCGGCGACGAGGTGGTCCAGGTCTATCTCCACGACGAACTGGCCTCCGTGGTGCGGCCCATGAAGCAGCTGGCCGCTTTCAAGCGGGTCACCCTGGGGCCCGGTGAGAGCCGTGAGGTGGAACTGGAGATTCCCTACCGCCAGTTCGGCCTGTGGGACAAAGACATGCACTTCGGCGTGGAAGAAGGCTGGTTCGAGGTGTGGATCGGCAAGAACGCCAACGAAAAAATAGCCGAACGGCGGGTGTATGTCAATTGAGCGTCGAATGTAAGTAACTGATTTTTATTCGTTTATGAGAATTCGCTTAGTCCGGATCGCCCAAGCGATTTTGCGTAAAACGCTGGTGGTCAGCTGTTTGTGTTCGATGGCCATCGGCCTGCCGATAGTCTCCTGTTCCCGGAATCCATCCGATTCCGGGACGCTTGCCAGGCAGTTTCAGCAGCCGCCCATGGAATACAGGCCCTATGTCTGGTGGCACTGGATGGGTCCCAATTTCTCCAAAGAAGGCATAAGGGCCGATCTGGAAGCCATGGCCGAGGCCGGCATTGGCGGGGCCACCATCTTTAACATCGCATCGGCCGTTCAAGAGACGCACCATCCCATCGGGAACAACCCTTGGCCGGAGCAGACCTACCGGAGCGAGGCCTATTGGGAGGCGTTGGAATATGCCGCCGAGGTGGCTCAGGAACTTGGGTTGAAGATAGGCCTGCACAACAGTCCCGGCTACAGTACCACCGGCGGGCCCTGGATTGACGAGGAGAAGGGGATGCAGACGGTGGTCCATAGCGTTACCGCCGTCAGGGGCGGGGGAGAAGTGCGGCAGATGCTGCCCCGTCCGGAACTTCCGGTCTATGGCGGCTGGGGCGCTACGGGCCGCCGCGCTACGTTCTACCGGGACATCGCCGTGATAGCGGTTCCGGACAAGCCCGGCGCTGCCGTTGAAGAAGTATTGGATCTGAGTGCGCAGATGGATAGCACGGGGCTGCTTGCCTGGAATGCTCCTGCCGGCCGCTGGAAAGTGTACCGGATAGGCCATGCGCCCACCCTTTCCAATCCGCATCCGCTTCCGGACAACCTGATCGGAAAAGCCCTGGAGGCCGACAAGATGAGCGCCGAGGTATCGGCCTACCATTGGGACCAGGTGCTGGAGCCCTTGGAAGAGCACCTGGGAAAGTACTTCGGGAAATCCTTCACGCATTTACTCATAGACAGTTACGAGGCCGGGGAGCAGAATTGGACCCCCGGTTTCCGGGAATATTTCAAAGGGGTCTGCGGTTATGATCCGCTGCCCTGTATGGCGCTTCGGGAGGCAGACCCTCAGAACCCGCGCAATGCGGCTTTCGAGGAAGACTGGCGCATCCTCATCCAGCGCCGCTTCCTGCAGGACGGATGGCAGGTGGCCCGCGACAAAGTGCACGAAAAAGGCCTTCTGCTTTTCTGGGAGCCTTATTGGGGCCCCTTCAGCACCACCGAGTCGGTATTTGTGGCCGACGTTCCCATGGGCGAATTCTGGACGGGCGGCAGCGGCCGCATCATGGAAGCCATCGTGGACAAGGCCAGGGAATACGGCAAGCCCATCGTGGGGGCCGAAGCTTTCACCGGCCGTCCGGAAGTGAGCCACTACACGGAAGACCCAGCCTTCCTCAAGCATTCGGCCGACGGGGCCTTTGTCTCCGGCGCGAACCGCCTCTTCCTGCACCACTGGGTGCACCAGCCCTTCGACGACCGTTACCAGCCCGGAATGGGAATGGGATGGTGGGGCACGCACTTCAGCCGCCACCAGACTTGGTTCAAGCCCGGTAAGGCATTCTTTACCTACCTCTCCCGCTGCCAGATGCTTCTTCAGCAGGGCACCCTGGGAGAACGTTCGGAGAATTGGATCCAGCGGAAAACGGACGGGGCCGACATTTACTTTGTCATCAACCCGGAAGATACTCCTCGGGCGGTGACCCTCCCTTCCGGCCCTCAGCCGACCGAACTATGGGACCCTTACCACGGAACCATCCGCGCAGCCGCTCCGGCCGATTCCGTCCGCCTCACACTGGATCCCGGGCAGTCCCTCTTCGTGGTCCTTCCCAAGGAGCCCACGCGCTACAAGAAAGAGAAGATACAGGAAGGAACTTTGCTGGAAACCCGGGATCTGGGGAAGGTCTGGGACGTTTCCTTTGCCCCCAAGCTGGATGTTCCCTTCACCCTTAATCCTTTCATCCTGAAAGATTTCAGCGAATGTGAAGAGCCCTATCTCAAGTATTTTTCCGGCACGGCCACCTATTCGGGTACTTTCTTCTGGGCCCGGGAAGACGCCCGCGTATGGCTGAACCTCGGGGAAATGAACGACATCGCGGAGGTCACGGTGAACGGAAGCCCTGCGGGCGTTCTCTGGTATCCTCCCTTCCGGGCCGATATCACCCCCTTCCTGAAACAGGGTGAGAATCACCTGGAGATCGCCGTCACCAACAACTGGGCCAACCGGCTCATCGGCGACGAACAGTTCGAGCCCGACTTCGAATGGGGAGAAGACCGCGGTCCGGCCATGGGACGTGCCATGAAAGCTTTCCCGGAGTGGTTCCTTAAAGGGGTGCCGCGTCCGTCCAAGGACCGGAAAGGTTTTGTAATCTGGTCTTATTTCCGGGCCGATTCCCCGCTTCAGCCCGCCGGCCTCGTGGGTCCCGTGGAACTGGAAATCTATTCCTCAGCGGCAGGCGCCCGAAATCTGGTGCCGGAGAAGCCCTCTTCCGCGCCCGATTATCTTTGTACCTGGAATCTGCAGTGCTATCGTTCCAATCAGGACGGTCCCGTGAAAAACCGGGCCGAGATGGTGGAGGAGAACTTCTTCGGAGACGGACCCTATCAGGGATGGGCTTCCCTTTATCCGGCCATCCGGGAAGACCTCTTCCTGGTCCTGGACGATTCCTGGGACATTCCTCGGGACATGAACGAGCGGGGTGGGAATCCTTATTTCGGAACCGTGCGGCTGGACACTACTCGTTTCCCTTCTTTCAAAGGGGAACCGGCGCAGCGCCTGAAAGCACTCTCCGACCGCTTCACCGGCTTGGGCTGGAAGGGCCTCGGAGGCTGGATTTGTGCGGAGAAAGCCGGCACTTCCCCGGAGGTTCCGGACAGCGTTTACTGGCCGCAGCGGCTTCGGGAAGCGCAGGAAGCGGGAATTCGCTACTGGAAAGTGGACTGGGGGAAGAACCAGGGAAGCGGGGAGTGGAGAAAGCAGCTCACCCGGTGGGGCCGGGAATATGCTCCCGAGCTGATTATCGAGCACGCCATGAATCCGGAATTCATCGCCTTCAGCGACACATACCGCACTTATGATGTGGAAAACATTACCGCACAGACGGTTACCATAGACCGGGTGGCCCAGTATCTCCGGTATTCCCCTGAAGCTCCGGCCCAGGGTATCATCAACTGTGAGGACGAGCCCTATATCGCAGCCGGCCTCGGCTGTGCCATCGGCATCATGCGCCATCCCTTTGTGGGAGCCCTTCCTTCCGGTCGGGCCGATATCGGCTTTCCCACCAGCGGGCGCAATCTCAAATGCCGCCTGGACGAGGTGGTCCGCGGCGTTCGCTGGCACCGCATCGCCCTCCCGTTTGCTTCTGACGGCGTTTCCTTCGCGGTGGACCCCGTCATCCTGGAGGACGGCTGGATTTATGCTTTCGATGAAAGTTGGATTCGGCATGAAGTGGGAGACACCGTCCGTGTATCGGCCCCGGCCCGCGTGAGCCGGAATATGTCGCTTCCAAAGGTGGGCTCCGAGGACCCCGCCCGTCCTTTCGTCCTTTCAAGCCGGTACCCTGGCGGTGCCGTCGCCGTGGCTACGGTAGGCCGTTCGCTGGGCCGCGAATATGTGCTCCAGGAAGTCCCCGTAGAGGTGGAAGTCCCCTCTACAGCGTCTCCGGTGGGCGTTTTTGGCCGCTATGGCTCTCTTACGCTCACTTATCCCGCACCCCTTGGAGGTGTGCGGGTCTTAGCCCAGGATCTCGCCGGAAAAGAAGCCGTGGATATCACCGGAAGGGTAACGGTGGAGGGGAACCGCCTGACAATCCCCGGCGCCGTGATTTCCGAAATCGGCCTTATGGCGGCCACGGAAGGCGATGTCTCCGACCCCGGCCTGGTACTGAAACTTTTTGCCCGGTGACCGTTTGCCTTATTGCCCGGTGCTGTGTTACCATATTGCAAAAAAGGCAAAAAAAGGGTAATTTTGTATGGATATGATTTCGCCTATGAAAAAGGTTCTTTTTGCTTTTTTGCTATTGCTGGGCACCCTTTCGCTCCAAGCCCAGCATTATGATGTTGCCGCCTATCTTTATCCTGCCTATGCGGCGGGAGATCCGCGTCTGAGGCCTTTCTGGCCCATGGGAATGGGAGAATGGGAAACCGTTCTCACCATGCAGAAGCGTTTTCCCGGCCACGCATGGGACCGGCATCCGCTCTGGGGCTATATCAACGAGGCAGACCCTGCCGTGATGGAAATGGAGATTGACCAGGCCACTTCGCACGGGGTGAATGTCTTCATTTTCGACTGGTACTGGCTGGACGGCCGCCCCTGGATGGAAACCACTCTCACGGAGGGTTTCCTGAAAGCCCGCAACCGGGACAAGATGCAGTTCTACCTCATGTGGGCCAACCACAACGTAGGGAACGACTGGGACACCCGTATTTCCGGGCACCAGGAGGGGAACATCATTTACCGCGGGGGAGTGAACCGCGGGGAGTTCGAGAAAATCTGCAAGCGGAACATAGAACTGTTTTTCAAGCAGCCCAATTACTACAAGATTGACGGCAAGCCGGTGTTCATGATTTACGAGGTGAGCACCTTCATCGAGGGAATCGGAGGCGTGGAAGCCGCTAAGGATGCCCTGGCCTGGTTCCGTGGGGAGGTGAAAAAGGCCGGTTTCCCGGACCTGGAACTCCAGTTCACCATGTGGGACAGCCAGTTCAACTACAGCGGCGTGGATGAGGCCAAGGTAAAGGCCGGCCGGCCCCGGGACAAATTCATCCGGGACCTGGGCTTCAACAGCATGTCCCACTACCAGTTCTGTCACTTCATCTGGATGGACGACGATTACCAGAACATCCTGAACCGCGCCTACCAGGAATGGGACAAACTGGAGGCGGAGTTCACCATTCCGTATTATCCGCATGTCTCCATCGGCTGGGACAACAGCCCCCGCTTCGGGGACAGCGCCGTGGTGAAGGAAAACACGCCGGAGCGCTTTGAAGAGGCCCTGCGCCGGGCCAAGGCCTGGCTGGACGCCCGCCCCAAGATGCACAAACTCATCACCATCAACTCCTGGAACGAATGGACGGAGACCAGCTATCTCCAGCCGGACGACGTGTATGGCTATGGCTATCTGGAGGCCGTGAAACACGTTTTCAAACAATAGAACCCTTATCAGAATGGACAGAAGAGATTTCATAAAAGTGTCCGGAACGGCGGCCGCCGGGCTGGCTCTTACGGGCTGCGGCCCCCGGACGGGAGAGACCCCCGTTCCCGTTTTGCCGCCGGTGGATCCTTCCCGGATTGTCCGTGATGTGGAGCGGCTGGAGCCGCTGTACGTCAAGGAGATTCATGTGAAAGTGGGTGCTTCCAAGCCCTTCGGTGTGCTCCACGTTTCCGACACGCATATTGCCCGGGCCGACAATCGGGACGATGAGCGGAAGATAAAACTGGCCGCGTCCCGTTCTTGCGGAATGACCTACGGAGAGCATTATCTGGACGAAGCCATCCGCTATGCACGGGACAAAGGCTTGTATATGATGCACACCGGAGACATGTACGACTTTGTCTCCGAAGCCAACCTGGACTGCTGTGCACATCATATGCTGGAGGCCGACTGGTTTGTCTGCGCCGGCAACCACGAGTATTCCAAATATGTGGGAGAGGCGAAGGAAGACGAGGCCTATAAGAACGACAGCCGGGAAGCCGTGCAGGGCGCCTATCCCAATGACCTCACTTTTGCCAGCCGGGTGATCAATGGAGTCAATTTTGTGGCCCTGGACGATGTGTATTACAATTTTACGGAAGCGCAGCACGCCCTGATGCAGAAGGAAATGCAGAAGGGCCTTCCCGTTGTGATGTTGTGCCACGTGCCTTTGTACACTCCCCAGGCCCTGGCCGATGAACTGTCCTTTACTAACGGCAATTGCGGCTATCTGACGGGTGTCCCGGAGGAAATCACCTCCCAGTATGACCCGGGCGTCACTTATCCCGCCGGGGAGGAATGGCGATACCGCAAAGTCCAGCAGCACTCCGACAAACCCACGCTCGATTTCATTGCCTGGCTCAAGGAACAGTCTCTCCTGAAAACCATCCTCTGCGGGCATTGCCACCGCTTTTACGAAGAGCGCTTTTCTCCTTCCGCCATGCTTTATGCCGTGGACGCAACCTATCACGGAGGAGCCCAGGCCGTTTACTTTGAATAGCCCGTCTGCCCATGAAAAAGTTTTCATCCCTGCTTGTCGGCCTGGCCTTTTTGGCCGCCTGCGCCCCGAAATCGGAACTCCGGGAACCGCTTGTTAAACTCCATGAAGGCCGCGAAGCGGTTGCGGCCGGGGAATTCGGTTACAACCCCATCTGCCCGATGGGCGTGTATATGGCAGATCCCAGCGCCAAGGTCATGGGCGGTAAACTGTACGTGGCCTGTTCGCTGGACCTGGGCTTGGACCAGTGGTGCTCGGCCTATCACCATCTCCTCTCCACGGAGGACCTGAAGCATTGGACGCTGCACACCAACGTACTGGCCACCAAAGGCCCTTATGACGCGGTCTCCTACAGCGATGCCGATTTGTATGCCCCCGACATCGTCGAAAAGGACGGAAAGTACTATATGTACTACGACCTCTCGGAATGGACGGAGGGCGTCGCGGTGGCAGATTCTCCCGCCGGACCGTACCGGGACGGCGTGCAGATTGGCGATATCCGGGGCATCGACCCGTGCGTGTTCATCGACGATGACGGACAGGCCTATTATTTCTGGGACCAGTTCAGCGCCCGGGGGGCCAAGCTCAACGACGATATGGTCACGCTGGACATGTCCACCCTGCACGAAGGCCTTGTTACGGAAGACGAGCATTTCTTCCACGAGGGCAGTTTCGTCTTCAAGCGTGACGGCTGGTATTACTATGTGTATGCCGATGTGAGCCGTCAGGACATGCCCACCTGCATCGGCTATTCCATGTCCCGGAACGTCTTCGGCCCCTACGAATACAAGGGCGTGATTGTGGACAGCGGCGGCTGTGACCCCGATGTATGGAACAACCACGGTTCCGTGGTGGAGTTTAACGGGCAGTGGTATGTGCTGTACCACCGTTCCACCCACCACTCAAGCAAGCTCCGCAAGGCTTGCATCGAGCCCATCACCTTCAACGAGGACGGCACCATCAATGAGGTGGAAATGACCTCCCAGGGGGCTGGAGGCCCCATCCCGGCGAAGAGTACCATCGACGCTGCAAGAGCATGCCTGTTCAATGGCGGCCCGCATGTACACCTGATGGAAGGCCGTAGCGACCGCGAGGTTATCGCCGGCGTCCTGGACGGCAGCAAGGCTGCCTGGAAATATTTTGACTTCCCCTCCGGGCTCAAAAAGTTCATCATCCGGGTGCGCGCCCTTGCCGGCGGTCACATCAATGTCCACCAGGACCAGACCTTCCACGGGGTGATAGCCTCGGTGGACGTTCCGGCCGGGAAGGGAGAATGGATTACCCTGGAATGCGATGTGGAGGATGTCAAGGAAGGCCCTCAGGCTCTCTGGCTCACCTTCTCGGGAGACTGGGGCTCCTGGAGGAGTCCGATTGAACTCTTTGAGATAGACTGGTTCCGCTTTGAATAATTGTAAAAATATGAGAAACCTTTTCCTGATGCTTCTTGCCTTTCTGGCCGCCTCTTGCATCCGGCGGCAGCCCGCCGTGGTGCCGGCCTGGCAGGAGGGATGGGGTGACCAGGGCAACGGAACGTATATCAATCCCGTCCTGAATGCCGATTTCTCGGATCCGGACGCTATCCGGGTAGGGGATACCTACTATATGGTGGCATCCGATTTCCATTTTCTGGGCATGCAAATCCTGCAGTCCAAGGATTTGGTGAATTGGGAGTACCTCACCCACTTGTATTCCCGTTTTGACTATCCCGGCTGGGAAACCAACGAGCGTTATTCCGGGGGCTCCTGGGCGCCCAGCATCCGCTATCATGACGGTCTCTTTTATGTCTATTTCTGCACGCCGGATGAAGGCCTCTTCATGACCAGCGCCCCCACACCGGAAGGCCCTTGGGCCCCGCTCCACTGCGTAAAGGAAGTGTGGCACTGGGAAGACCCCTGTCCTTTCTGGGACGAAGACGGGCAGGCCTATCTGGGACACAGCGTATGGGGTGCCGGCCCTATCATTCTCCACAAGATGTCTCCCGACGGGAAACAGCTTCTGGACGAGGGCGAAGTGGTGTACCGCGGCCCGGTGGCCGAGGGGACCAAGATTCATAAGATGAACGGATACTACTATCTGAGCATCCCCGAAGGCGGCGTCGGCGGCGGTGTACAGGTGATTCTCCGCTCCACTTCCCTCTATGGCCCGTATGAGAAGCGGGTGGTGCTGGAGCAGGGTTCTACTCCGATCAACGGCCCGCATCAGGGAGCCATTGTGGATACCCCCGAAGGGGAGTGGTGGTTCCTCCACTTCCAGGATACGCCCGTGCTGGGCCGTGTGGTCCATCTGCAGCCCATGCATTGGCAGGAAGACTGGCCTGTGATGGGCGTGGACATCGACCGGAACGGGATTGGAGAGCCGGTTTACTGCTGGAAAAAGCCGGCCGGTCTTAAGACGGCTCCCTCCTACCCGGCCACGTCGGACGATTTTTCCGCTCCTACCCTCGGTGCCCAGTGGCAGTTCAACCACAACCCGGTTCCGGAAGGGTGGTCCCTTACGGAGAACCCCGGGAAGCTTACCTGTCACGCCCTGAAGGCTTCCTCGTTCCGGGATGCCCGCAATACCCTGAGCCAGAAGCTCTTTGGCTACAAGGGAACCGTGACGGTGAAACTGGATACCCGCCATTTCGAGGAAGGCTGCCGGGCGGGCCTCTCCGTCATGGGCTCGGTCATGCCCACCCTGGGCGTCAAGTTGGAAGGAGGCCGGCGCAGCCTTTATCTGGCGGCCGACGACGGGACGGAGTCCACCGTCCAGGCCCTCAAGGGCCATTCGGCCTTCCTCCGCTTCACCTATGACGCTCCGGCCGAATCCTTCCGGTTCTATTACTCCCCGGACGGAAAGGCCTTCCAACCGGTTGGAGAGCCCTTCGGCTGTTACAGGGCCAATTGGAAAGGTGTGCGACCCGCCATCTATTCCTTCAATGTAAACGATGATGGCGGTTCGGCTGTGTTTGATGATTTTACCGTTCAATGAAGCGTAGAATATAAATAGTTGATAATTAATTATTTATGAAATGTAGCTTAGCCTGGTTTACCTGCACGATTTTGCGCAAATTGCTCATTGTCAGTTGCTTGTGCTCTACGGCCCTATGGGCTGCTTTCCCGGCCGATGCTCAGGAAATCGACCTTCGGCATCCGGAGCCGCTGTCCCCTTATATTTTCGGACATAACCTGGAGCATACCCGGGCGGCCGTGAACGGAGGCCTCAGTGCCCAGATGCTGCAAAACCGGAAATTCGCCGGCAAGCCGTCCCGGAACCAGGGGCTGGCCCTGGGCTGGTTCGGTATCGGCCGGAAAGTGCTTTACCTGACGGACGAGACACCCTCCTATACGCGCCATATCGGCATCCCCGACATGTACCGGGGCAATGAGCTCAAGGTGCAGGCCATCCAGAATCTGGAAGAAGGGCAGGAGGCCGGAATGGGACAGTATGGCCTGTTTGTCGCGGCCGGGCAGAGTTATGAACTGCGCACGGTGACCCGGGTGTCCCGCCCCTTGACCCTGACGGTGGATATTACCGACCGTTTCGGGAAGAAGGTGTACGCCTCCAAAAAACTGAATCTGGCCCCGTCCGAAGACTGGGTGGTGAGCGAATTCACCCTGACGGCCTCTGACAGCGATACCGACGCTTCCATCCGCTATCATTTCGACCGGCAGGCCGAACTGGTCTTTGGTGCCGTCTCCATGCTGCCTGAGGGCCATTTCCACGGCATGAGGGCCGATGTGGTGGAGAAACTGAAAGCCATCGGCCCCCGCATGCTGCGCTGGCCGGGCGGTAATTTTGCCGGAGAATACCGATGGAAAGACGGTTTGCTTCCCGTGGACCAGCGTGCGCCCCTCCAGGCCGCCATGGAGATAGAAACGCAGCCCTTTTCCTGGGGCTATGACTTCCACGAGATTGGCACCGATGAATTCATGGCCTTGTGCCGGGAGGTGGGTGCCCAGCCGATGCTGACGCTGAACCTGGCTTGGAGTTCCCCGGAGGAAAGCGCGCAGTGGGTGGAATACTGCAATGGCTCCGCCGATACGGAATACGGCCGCAGGCGTGCCGAAAACGGCCACCCCGAACCCTATCACGTGCGTTTCTGGTCTTTGGGCAACGAGATGGGGTATGGTCACATGGAAGGCCCGCAGGGGTCATCGGCCTATGCAGAACTGGCCCAGCGGCATGTGGATGCCATGCTGGCGGTTTCGCCGGAGCTGGAACTGTGTTCTTCCGGTCCCTATCCCAATGACGACTGGGCCCGGCACAGTGCGGCACGGATGGCAGAGAAAGTGCACTACACTTCTGTCCACCACTATGCCAACCCTGCCGGCGGGCGCCATTTTGTGACGCCGGAGGAAACGGAAACCACGTATCGGGATATTGTGGCCTCGCTCGATGGCAATATCCATCAGGCCCGGAGAATGCGGGAAAGCCTGGATGCGACCGGAAAAAAGCTTCATATGTCCTTTGACGAATGGAACCAGTGGTATGCCTGGAACCGCCCCAGTTGCGTGGCCGAGGGCATCTATTCGGCCCGGGTGCTGCATTTCTACCTGAATGAGAGCAATGCGCTGGATATGCCGCTGGCCTGTTATTTCCAGCCGGTGGGGGAAGGTGCCATCCTCATTACGCCTCAGGGGAGCCGTCTTACCGCCAATGGCCAGGTTTTCGCCCTGCTGAAAGCCCACCAGGACGGGATGCGCTGTCCGGTGAGCGGCAACGGGGATTATTCCACGGCGGCAACGCTTAGGGACGGAGTCCTGACCGTAAGCTGGGTCAACGATTCCTACGATACGGACAGAACCTTTACCCTCCCGGTGAGAGGGGAGGTGTTGGAGGCTTCGCTTCTGTGCTCCGATGATGTCCGGCCGCATTCCTACTTTGAGGAGAAGGAGTTGCCGGTAAGCCGGCAGCGGAAAGCGGTGTCGGCCACTCTGCCGCCCCATAGCGTGGCCCTGATCCGTATTCGTCTGAAAAAATAGAAAGCCTATGAGAAACAGTTTGATAATCAGTTGTCTGTGTTTTTTGGTCGCGATGTCCTGTACGCAAAGGCAGGAGACTTCGGAAGGGGACCTGATGAGCGACACCTGGGTGGCTACGGATGCCCTGGGACGGCAGATGCCGCTGCCTCAGGACGTGGGCCCGGTGAAGGAGGGCCCTCACTTTGCCGGCATCTTCTACATTACCTGGCACGGCGCCGGGAATCATAACCTGTCCGGCCCCTATACGGATGTGACCAAAATCCTGCAGGAGGACCCGTCTGCCCGGCTGGACGCCCATCATCCGCTGTGGAAGTACGGTTCCTATCACTGGGGAGAGCCGGAGGCCGGTTATTTCCTGAGCCAAGACACCTGGCTCATGCGGCGGGACCTTTCCATGCTGCAGGATGCCGGCATCGACGTGCTCATCCTGGACGTTACCAACGGCGTCTGTTACTGGGATGAATGGGAACTGCTCCTGAGCACCATGGAGAAGATGCGCGCGGAAGGCAACCGCACGCCGCAGTTTACCTTCTGGTCCTACAACAACAATCCCGTGAAGGTGGTGACGCAGCTTTATGAGCGGTATTACAAGGCCGAAAAATACAAGGACCTCTGGTTCCTTTGGGACGGAAAGCCCCTTCTTCTGTACAATGCCGACCCTTCCATCGATGCCAACGGCAATTACACCGCGCAGAAGGATGACTATCCGGCCGAAATCTTCGACTTCTTTACCCTCCGGAACATGTGGTGGGGCTATTATGCCTGGGGGGCCGAGCATGAGCATTCCGAGATTCCCCGGTATGTGGGCACGGAAGACAACTGGAGTTTCGGCTATAGCATGGACGATGAAAAGGTGAAGCGGATGCCCCCCGAAGAGCTGGCTTCCAAGCACCTCGGGAAAGTGGAGGAATGCGCCGTTACGCCCGCCCAGCATTCCCTGGGCATGGCCGGGGCCCACATGGGCGTCGGCAAGTCCTGGACGCGGGTAGGCGGAGAGCCGGCCCTGAACGAGAGGGACCTGCCCGAGGATGAAAGCCTGTCCGGCCTGGGCCTTTATTTCCAGGAGCGTTGGGAAGACGCCCTGGCGGTGGATCCGCCTTTCATCTACCTGAACGACTGGAACGAGTGGACGGCCGGAAAATACAACTTCGGGGACACCTGGTTCCTGGGCCGCGAGAACAGCCCGTTCGCCTTTGTGGACCAGTACAATGCCGAGTTCAACCGCACCATCCAGCCCATGAAGGGCGGCTATACGGACAATTATTACATGCAGATGGCCCGGAACATCCGCCGCTACAAAGGTGCCCGTCCCATTCCGGTGAACAAGGGCTTCCAGATCATCCGGGTGGACGGCTCGTTCAAGGACTGGGACAAGGTGAAGGTAACCTACCGCGACACGCGCGGGGATACGGCCTGGCGGGATGCCGACGGCTATGCCGGCCTGCATTATACCGACACTTCGGGCCGAAACGATATCATCGAAGCCAAGGTGGCCATCGACCGGAAAGGGAGCGTGCATTTCTTTGCGAAAACGACGGCCGACATCACCTCTTCCGAAGGCTCCGACTGGATGCTCCTTCTTCTGGACGCCGATCAGGATGCCTCCACAGGCTGGCACGGGTACGATTTCGTGATGAACAGAATCCCCGGCCGGCTTATGGCGTGGAACGGCACCGGATGGTCTCCTGTGGCCGATATTCCCTACGCCGTCTCCGGAAACGGTCTGGAACTTTCCATCCCGATGGAGCTCCTGCACCTGGGCGGAAGTGCCGTAAGCTTCGACTTCAAATGGGCCGACAACTGCGGACCGCTGGAAGACCCCATGTTCCTCGCCGGCGACGCCGCCCCCAACCGCCGCTTCAATTACCGTTTTATCTGGAAACGTTGATATCATGAAAAAGGGAGTCTTCTTGCTTTTGACATTTCTTGGTTTTTCCGCCGCGGCCGCCGCGCAGACGGCCACCACCTTCGAAATGCGTTATTTCACCCCGGACGCATCCGCGAACGGCGTGACGGACTTCCATGGAGAGACCGAATGGTTTACAACGCCCCAGCGCGTGGAGGTGCTGGGAAAATATGCCCGGTACGCTTCCCGCTTCTGGGGAGACCCGGGGCTGGATACGCCCCTTTTTGATGAGGGCGAAGTGGCCGGTGCCCTTTCCCGCATGAAGCCGCAGCCGCTCACCACCGTACGCCGGACCATCCCTTTGGAGCGGTGGCGGGCCGTGGGGTACAAGAAAGGCAAGGAGGCCGATGTTCAGCGCCGTCACCGGGCCTGGACGGCCGGTGGAGCCCGGATAGAAGCCGGTGCGCTGGTTCTGGACGGTGCCACGGCCGCTCCACCCATTGACCCCCTGGCGTGGCGTTTTCGCCTGAAAGCCTCCCTGTCCGGGGAATCTCGGGGCCTTGTGGTAAGTCTGGCCCATCCGGACGGAACGGCCACAGACGTCTCTGTTCCGTCCCTTGAGGAATTTGAGCTTTACGGCTCTGTCCCCGATGGCGTGCTGTTTCTCTCCAGTGGAGGGAAAACCTTGCGGGAACTGCCCCTGAAGGCGGCTGTCTGCGGGTTGACCCTTGCCGGAAAAGCGACGATAGACGCCATTTCCCTGTATGATTTTGTCCGCCACGGAGAGGACTCCGCCACTTCGTATTGGAGCGAGATGGTTTTCGAGGAAGACTTCCAGCCCGTCCCGTCCATGGCTCACTGGCAGGAAAGCCGGTATGACGATTCGGCCTGGGAACCGGTGACCTTGCCGTCGGCCCATGGCGGTGCCTCGCAGGCGGGGGAAGACTATTACCTCCGCACCCGCTTGAAGGCCGATGCTTTCTCACAGGCGTTCCTGCATCTGGATGCGCTGGATCCGGCTGGAGAGGTTTGGATCAACGGGCAGCCGGTAGCCGTCCTGAAAGGGCGCACGCCGTATCTGTTGGATGTCGCGGAATACCTGCATCCCGGGGAGGAGAACCTGATTGCCGTGAAGGTGAAGCCTTTCTACACCGACCAAACGGTATTCCACGCTCCTTCGGACCACCACTTTGGCTGGTTTCTGGGAGAAGCATCCCTCCTTCTGACAGATACGCCCAACCGCATTGCGGATGTGTATTCCTGCACCGCCTCCCTGAAGGCAGAGGAAGCGGTTCAGCATCATAGGATTACCCTCCGGAGAGAGGGGTATGACTTTTTCTCCGGCCGGCTCTGCATCCGTTATAGCCCGTGGTTCCCGGAAGAGGGAGCCGTCGTGGCCGAGGAGGAATTCCCCGTGGAATTGCGTCCCCGGGTGGATAATGTGATTGAACACGATGTGGCTGTGAAGGACCCCGCCCTCTGGAGTCCGGAAAAACCGCAGCTTTATCAGTTGGAAGTGATTCTGAAGGATGCGGAAGGAAAACCTGTCGATGACTGTGTCCTCACCACCGGCATCCGCCTCATTGAGCAGAAGGAAGGCGTGCTGTATGTGAACCATCGGCCCGAGGTGCTGGGCGGAGGACAGATTTTCGGCTACCGCCTGCCGCTGGAAACGGTGGCCCGTACGGTTTACTGTCCCCGTCCGGAGCAACTGATGCGGGAACTCCTGATGGCCAAGCGCCTGGGGAACCTTCTCCGCATCCACGTCCATGCGCGTACGTTGTCTCCGGAAGGCACCAATGACCCCCGCCTGGCCAGGTGGGCCGACCAGCTGGGCCTGTACCTGATCTGGCAGACGCCGGCCTGGACCCGGGAAGGGGAAGGCTGGAACGTGGATATCGGCCATTATCCCGTGTATATGCGGGAGGTGTACAACCATCCGTCCATCGTGATGTGGGAGGCGGGCAACCATCCCAACTGGTTCCTCCGCCACGGCCCCCGCGAGACGCAGGACTATATGGCCGCCATCATCCCGGCCATCGCCCATACCGACAGCAGCCGGCTCATTTCCCCCACCACAGCCTGGAATGCCACGCACTATGGCAATTATGAGGGGACGGTGGACCTGGAAGGGAATCCGCTGGAGCCGGAACCCTGGCTGATGCATCCGATGATGACGCGGGGTATCCAGGATTCCTATTCGGGGTATGACAATCCCTGGAGCGAGATTCGGAATATGCCCAGTCCCTGGGCCAAATGGACCCTGGAGGCCAAGGATTTATGCTATTATAACTTCGAGCACGAGGAATCCATCGGCATGCCCAACTGGAACCTGGCCCGCAAGGAGCCCTGGTACCGGATAGACTCTTACGAGAAGAATTACGAGGACGGAAATATCGGCACGCGACTGACCTTTGACCAGTGGCGGGAGAGCCAGGCCTATCAGGCCTTCGGGGCCTGGGAGAGCATGAAGATGCAGCTTCTGATGGGAACCAGCGGCTTTTCCTGGTGTTCGCTGGAATCCGGCCCCAACATGTTCACCTACCAGAAGCCCCTGGTGGATGCCTTCTGCGTGCCCAAACTGGCCTTCCATGCCAACCGGATGGCCTTCCAGCGCCTTTGGGCGGCCAGCGACAACGTGGATACGGTCTATGGCCCCTCGGACAGCATCACGCCGGTCGTCTTCAATCTGGACGGGGCCTGCACGGTACGGCTGGAGGTGCAGTTGCAGGATGAGAAGGGAAAAGTGCTGGAACGCAAGGTTTTCTCTCATGTGGATATTCCGGAGGGCCGGAGTGTAACCCGCCTGTCGCCGTTCCGGTTCCGCAGCCATCGTTCCGGATGCCATTTCATTGTCTATAAGCTGCAGTATGAATAAGGCGCTGGTCATACTTGTCGTTGCGCTGACGGTCGTTTCCTGTGGGGAACGTGCCGAGACCTGGCGGGTGAGCGAGCTGTGTTTCACGGCCTCCCGGAGCTATGCATCCGGGGGCGGAGACCGGGTGAAGATGGATGTGGAGTTCTCCAGCAAAACCTCGGGCCAAACGCTTACCATTCCTGCCTTCTGGGATGGGGAAGACCGTTTTGTGGTGCGCTTCGCCCCTACGGAGCCCGGCCGGTGGACTTGGAAGAGCATCTGTTCCGACGACCCTGCCCTCCACGGGAAGAAAGGGACGCTCCACTGCCGGAAATATAGCGGCCCGCTGGAAATCTACCGGCATGGTTTTGTAAAGGCCAAAAAGGGCACGAAATACCTGATGTATGCCGATGGGACGCCGTTTTTCTACTTGGGTGACACGCATTGGGGAATGTATACGGAGGACCTGTCCGACGAGCATTTCAAAAAGATTGTCCGGCGCCGCCTGGAGCAGGGTTTCACCGTTATCCAGAGCGAACCCATCGGCGCCCCCTTCCATCTTGAGGACGGCCACGTGGATGCCGATGACATCGAAGGCTTCCGGAAGGCCGATGCCTACTATCAGTTCATAGCCGACGCCGGCCTTGTGCATGCGAACGCCGAGTTCTTCTTCCCCACCAGCCTCACCCGGGAACTGGCATCGGATGACGAGGCCCTGAAGGTCCTCTGCCGCTACTGGGTGGCCCGTTTCGGGGCCTACCCGGTCCTCTGGACCCTGGCGCAGGAGATTGACAATGACTCCTACGCCGAGCTGGGCGGCCGTTTCTTCGACTATACCGACAATCCATGGGTGAAGATAGCGGAGTATCTCCATGCCGCGGACCCTTATTCCCATCCGCTCTCCGGCCATCAGGAAAACGCGGTGAATACCAGCGTTACCGGGGCCGGGACAGAGCCGGAAGAGTCGCATGCCGACGGGAACGGGGTATCGGCCTTCCTGCCGGAGCCGGTGTCCGAACGCACCGGCCATTCCTGGTGGGCGGCCCAGTGGTCTCCGTCGCTGCACGAGACGCCCACTCCGGACGCTATCCGCGATTATTGGCTCTCTTCCCGCCCGGCCGTGAACTATGAGGGAAGGTATTGCGGCGTGTGGACCATGAACTTCGGCTCGCGGGCCCAGGGCTGGATTTCGTTCCTGTCCGGTTTCTGCGGCTACGGGTACGGAGCGGCCGATATCTGGCTTTACCACAGCGGCTTTGAAATGAACATCACCTCCTTCGACGGAGTGGAACACATTACTCCGGAGCTGAAAGCCATTCCCTGGCAGGAAGCCCTGGAATATCCCAGCGCCCGGCAGATGATTCATCTGAAGAATCTGCTGGAATCCTTTGACTGGTGGAACCTGACGCCCGTCATTCCCGGGTCGCCTGTTTTCCGGAATGATTCCAGTGCCGCCGTCTATGCCCGTACGCCCCGGCTGCATCTGCTCTATTTCTATGGAAAGGGGACGAAGACCGGGCGCATCTCAGGCCTGGCTCCCGGGGTGGAAGCGCAGTGGTATGATCCGCGGACCGGTGAGTCCCGGGATGCAGTTAATCCCGTCCGGGAGGCCGACGGTTATTGGTCCCTGCCCACCAAACCGGACGAACAGGACTGGGTGCTGGTGATCCGGACCCCGGAAACGGCGTCCCGTCCTTTCCCGCTCCCGGTGGATGAAAGCCGTTCCATGCTCTCCCGCTGGGCACAGAAGGAAGTGCTGGATTCACTCCTTCTGGATGATATGGAGCAGGAGGGCCGATGGACGGTGCGTGAGGGAAAGCCCGAGCTTTCCTACACGCGGGAGAATTGCAAAGACGGCACCCGGGCCCTCCGGCACCGGATGTCCCTGGTGGACCGGGAATATCTAGCCGCCAACCGTACTCCCTGGGGAACCTTCCTGGGCTTGCAGGGAGGCTGGACCTGTGTTGCGCTGGAATTCGACCGGCCTCAGGACTGGAGCGCTTACAACCGGATATCCCTGTGGGCTTATATCCATCCTTCCGGGAATCCCAATGTCAGTTTCGCCCTGAACCTTGTGACGGATGCTCCCGACGGCGTCCTCACGCCCGGTCGGGAGACCAATGTGGACATCCCGCAGGGGAAATGGGTGCAGGTGCTGTGGGAAATCGACGCCCTGCCGCGTGAAAAAGTCCTTCGTCTGGAATTCAGCCAGACCTGCACCGGCTTTGACCCTTCCATGGGGGAGGAATCCGTCACCATTGACCTGGACCGCCTGGAACTGCAGAAAGTGGTGCCGGACCATTATGAAGGCTGGGACCTTCCTTCCGGACAGTTTGCCTATGCCCACACGGGCTATCTGCCGGAGGCAGGGAAAGTGGCGCTGGCCGGCCCCGGCGAGCCCCGCGGTTTTGCCTTGCTGGACGAAGGGGGAGAGGTGGCCTATAAAGGGACGGCGCGGCCGGTTTCCTACGAAGGAAATTCTTTCATGGAATTGGATTTCAGTTCTTTCCGGAAGCCGGGCACATACCGGCTCCGGTATGGAGATTCCCTGTCGAATTCCTTCCCGATAGGGGAGGCTGTCTGGGAAGAACCCCTCTGGAATGTCCTGAATTTCTATTATTGCCAGCGGTGCGGCTATCCCGTGGAAGGCATTCACGATGTGTGCCATGCCGATGTGCGGTCTTTCCGGAAGGGCCGGGCCCGGGTGGTGAACGGAGGCTGGCACGATGCCGGAGACCTTTCCCAGGGCTTCTGGCGTACGGCTTATGGCTGTTATGCCCTTCTGGGCGCCCTGGACGTGGCGCCTCCCGCTCTTCGAGAGCGGATGGAGGAGGAAGTGCGCTGGGGCCTGGACTGGCTTCTGAAAGTACGTTTCCCGGAAGGCCGGCATCCAACTTGGACGGTTCTCCGCTACTATTCGGATAACGAATCCGGGACGGTGGACGATGTGGCTTATCCTGCCAGCTTTGTCCCCTGGGAGGTCTTCCAGGGCGTCGCCGTTTTTGTGAAGGCACTGGAAACGCTGCCGCTCTCCGGGGCAGAGAAGGAATCCTTCTCCGCTGCGGCAAAGGCCGATTGGAAGGCTGTGGCGGAATCCTCCGGCTGGGAGCAGGCTTCCTATCTGGAAGCGTCCTGGGGCGCGGTGGCATCGGCCTTCATGTATAAGCACTTCGGAGAGCCGGTTTACCGGGAGGCGGCCCTCCATTTCGGAGAGCTTCTCCTCCGCTGCCAGGAACAGGATTCGGTGGACGGAATGTCCTTGAAGGGCTATTTTTATGAATCAACCCGGCGGAAGGAGCTTATGCAAAACCCTCACACCGCTTTCTGGGAAGCTTCCATGCTGGCCTTTTCGGCCCTGTCGGAGGTGTTCCCGGACCGGTCGGCCCCTTGGAAAGAGGCGGTGCGGCTGTATGTGGACAGTTACCTGAAGCCCGGGAGTGAACTGTCGGCCCCTTATGGCCTTCTCCCGGCAGGCCTTTTTACCCGTGAACAAACCCTCGAACAGCCCGGAACGCCCGTAAGCGGGCATTATGTGATGCGTACTTTCCCGGTTTGGGAAAGCCATGTTGTCCATGGCGCTACGAATATCCAATTGTCGCTGGCATGGGCGCTGGCCCTGTCGGCCACCCTCCTCAATGACCGGGAAGCCATGGACCTGGTGCAAACCCAGCTTGAATGGACGCTGGGACGCAATCCCTTCTCTTCCAGCCTCATGTACGGGGTGGGATACAATTACGCTCCGCTCTTCGTTTATACCACCCGCCATGTGGCGGGCGCCATCCCTGTAGGGATAGACTGCCTCCATGACGACGTGCCTTTCTGGGACGGGACGGCCCACGCCACCTCCCATGAAATCTGGATCGAGCCGGTGAGCCGTTTCCTGGGCACTTTGTCCCTGTATTTGCAATTTTTTAACCACTGATATACTATGGCTGATTCAAGAAGATCATTCCTCAAGAAGGCGGGGGCCGGCATCGTGGCCGCGACCATCCTGCCCAGAAACGTTTTCGGTGCCTTGGGCGGCAACAAGAAATATGTGGCTCCCAGCGACCAGCTCACACGGGGTATCATCGGCGTGGGCGGCATCGGCATGTCTTCCCTGCACTTTACCAGCGATGAAAAATGCCGCCTCGTAGCCGTCTGCGACGTGGATCAGAGCCATCTGAACCGAGCTGTCGAGACCGGCAAGGAGCGTTTTGGCACCACCCTCGCCGCCTATCACGACTTCCGTGACCTCATCCACGATTCCAACGTGGACATCGTGCACATTGCCACCCCGTCCCACTGGCACGGCATCATGGCCGTGGAGGCCGCCCGGGCCGGCAAGGACATTTTCTGCGAGAAACCCATGACCCGTACCATCGGCGAAGGACAGAAGGTGGTGGAGGCCGTGGCCCGGTACGGACGGATCTTCCGCCTGGACACCTGGTTCCGCTTCAAAGACACGTTCTACGGCCTGGGTACCACGGTGGAACCCCTCAAGAAACTGGTTTCCAGCGGTCTGCTGGGCTGGCCCCTGACGGTCCGCATTTCGGGCGCGACGGGTTTTGCCTGGAAGTTCTACTGGACCGGCCGCACCGACCTCACCCCCCAGCCCGTCCCGGCCGAACTGGACTACGACCTGTGGCTGGGTCCCGCCCCGTACAAGCCCTACCATCCGCACCGGGTGCACAGTACCTTCCGCGGCTATTGGGACTACGAGTCCGGCGGCCTGGGAGATATGGGACAGCACTACATCGACCCCGTGCAGTACATCCTCGGGAAGGACGATACTTTCCCCGTGAAGGTGGAAGTGGACGCCCCCGTTCAGCATCCTGACGCTGTCGGAACCTGGCGCAGCATCACCTATACTTACGATGACGGATGCAAGATTATCCTGGAAGGCGAGGGCTACGAAAGCCCCGGCAAGGTTCCGTACATCGAAGGCCCGCTGGGCAAGGTTTACAAAGGCTTCGAGTGCACCATCCCCAACGTCTGGGACGTCATCAACTCCCTGCCGGACCCGGCTCCCCGTCACACCGACTTCCTGGAGTGCGTGAAAAACCGCCAGCACTTCGCCCTGGATGAGATAATCGGCCACCACAGCGCTACGGTGGTGAACATGGGTGCCTGCGCCCTGCGCCTCGGACGCACCCTGCACTTCGACCCGCTCACCCAGCGTTTTATCGGCGACGATGCCGCCAACCATCTCATTAACCAACCGATGCGTGCCCCCTGGGCTTCCATGATTTAGTGCCTTATGAAAAAGATATTTACTCTGTTTACCGCGCTCCTGCTGGTGGCAGGAAGCCTCTTCGGACAAGTTGCCGGCGATTCCGCCAAACGCGATGCCCTGAAACAGGAGATCTCCCGCTGCGAGGATTCCGTGGCCCGCTCCTTCCTCCTTCAGCAGTTGTATCCGCTGGCCCGGGAAGCCGACATTGACCTGTATCTGTCCTATGTGAACGACCCGCTCTGCGCCCCCATGTCCGTAGCGGCCCTGGTAGCCCTTCCCGGCGGGGACAAAGCCCTGATGGACCTGGTCCGTACGGAAGGGGCCGACAAGACCCTTCTTTGCGGCGCCGTGGCCGACCGGGGACTCCGCGAGGCCGAACCGTATCTCCTTCAGTGGGCGCAAACAGCTCAGGGAGAGGAGAAAAAAGCCATTTGCCAGACCCTAGGCATCATTGGCGGCAAGGCCTCTGCCAAGTACTTGAAGAGCCAGTCCCCGGCCGATTATATGGTCCTTCTGGACAATCTCAGCGACAAGGAGGCCGTGAAGGCCGCCAAGGGCCTTCTGAAAGATGCCAATTCCGGTATCCGCTGCGCTGCCGTGAAAACGCTCATCGAGCGGTCCGCTCCGGATCCGAAACTGGTGGTGAACGCCCTCAAGACCGGAGACCGCCCTTATCGCAACGCCGCCCTGGCCGCTGCGGAAAAGTATGATGTGGGGGCCCTGGCCAAGGCCCTGGAAAAAGCCTATGCCACCCTTCCCGACGGAGCCAAGACGGATGTCCTCAACTGGCTGGGCGTGAAGAAAGCGGCAAGCGCCCTTCCCCTTGTGACAAGCAGCATCCGGGTCCCGGGTGAGCAGGGAGAAACCGCTCTCCGGACGCTGGGTATCCTTGGCGGAGAAGGCGCTGCCGAAGCCTTGGTGAGCGCCCTGTCCTGGGACAAGTCCGGCGCCGCCTATGCCGCCCTCACTACTTTTGAAGGAAACCTGACCGATGCGGTGGCCAAGGCCCTGGATGCTCCGGAGAACGGAATGCAGCTGGAGAACCTTCTCCGCCTCTGCCCCAAGCGTCACATGACCGAATTGGCTCCCGCCGTGCTCAAACTGGCGGCTTCGGGCAACCTTTCTGCCGCCAAGGCGCTGGACGGCATGGCCACCCTGGCGCAGGCCGACGGAATAGCCGCTCTTCTGGATGCTTCCGCCGGAGAATTCACGGAGCCTCTCCAGAAAGCCCTCGTCTATGCCCTTCATACGGAAACGCCTGAAGCACAGGCGGAAAAGTTGAAAGGATATCTCCCTACAGCTGTCCATAAAGACAAATTCTATCCGGCCCTCGCCGCCGGCAATTCCGACGCTGCCGCGAACGTACTCCGTGAGGTGGTGCAGAAAGACGCATCGGCCCGCGATGCCCTGTTTGGCATGCAGATTCCTTCCGTGATGGAGGATGTGCTCGCTGCCGCCCGTGAAGGAGGGAAGGATGCCGACAAGTACCTGGACCGCTACGTGAACCTTCTTTCCAGGTTCGGCAAGAACGACGACGTGAAGCGGCTGGGTTATGCCGAAGTGCTGTCCCTGGCTTCCGATCCGGCCGTCAAGGAATCGGCCCTTGGAAAGATTGCCGACATGCCCCTGATGAAGTGCTTCCTTCTGGCCGGCAAGTATCTGGATGACAGCGCGGAAGGGGTGCGTTATTCCGCCGCCGACGCGGTGCGCAAGATAGCCTCCCAGTGCAAGGAAGAAATCAATTATGACGACTTCAAGGGCAGTCTCGAGAAGGCCGCCACCCTGTATCGTACCCGCGGCCTGGCCGATGACGGATATGCCGTGGACGAAATCGGCAAGATGGTCTCGGAGGCGAAGCCCGCCCCGCGCAGCGAACTCACGGCCGAGGAGAAGGCCCGCGGTTTCGAAATGCTCTTCGACGGAAGCGACCTTTCCAAGTGGCACGGTGACAAGGAAGGCTATACCGTGGTGAACGGAGCCATCCTGGTATCGGCCCTGTATGGAAGTACGGGCAATCTGTACACCAACAAGCAGTACCGCAATTTCGTGTACCGTTTCGAATTCTGTTTCCTGGAGGAAGGCGTGAACAACGGCGTGGGCATCCGTACCCCCGAGAACGTGGACGCCGCCTACCACGGCATGTGCGAACTGCAGATTCTGGACCATGATGCCCCGCAGTACGCCGGCTGGCTCAAGGATTACCAGGTGCACGGCTCCATCTACGGTATTGTCCCCGCCAAGCGCCTCAAGCACAAACCTTTGGGCGAATGGAGCACCGAGGAAATCATCGTGAAGGGAGACCACATCACAGTGACCGTGAACGGTGAGGTGATTACGGATGCCGATGTGCGCAAGGTTACCAAAGGCGGCCGCAAGCCCACGATAGACGGCAAGGAGCATCCGGGCCTTTTCAACAAGAAAGGGTACATCTCTTTCTGCGGACACGGCTCCGGACTCAAGATCCGGAACGTGCGAATCCTCGATTTGGGCGAATAACAGTTTTTTAGGATGATGGAAAAAGGAATGCGCCGGGTGGCCCTGCTGCTGCCTGTCCTGCTTTTTGCAGTCTCTTGCACCTCTTCGGAAGAGGTCCCGGCCCTCCATGATGTGAATCCTTTTGTGGGGACGGCTGGCATCGGCCACACCTATCCTGGTGCCACGGCCCCGTTCGGAATGGTCCAGCTGAGCCCGGACACCCGAAACGGCGGCTGGATTGCCGCGTCCGGGTATCACGACGAAGACAGCACCATCATGGGCTTTTCGCACACCCATCTGAGCGGTACCGGCGGCGTGGATTTCGGAGACTTCCTCTTCACGCCCCTGCTGGGGGAAGTTCCGCTCACCGAAGAGGGCTTCCAGGTCCACCGGCTGCCTTTTTCCAAGGCCGATGAAAAAGCTTTTCCCGGCTATTACAGCGTCGTGCTTCCGGGCATTACCGTGGAGCTGACGGCGCTGCCCCATACGGGATGCCATTCCTACGCTTTCTACGGCAAAGGGGAGCGGCACCTGCTCATTGACCTTCGGCACAACATCGGCGAAACCCGTCCCAGTGATATTTCCTGCACTGCGGTGGCCGATACCCTCCTGGAAGGCGGCCGTCACGTGGCCGGATGGGCCCCCAGCCGGGAAATCTATTTCAGCGCCCGTTTCTCCGTGCCTTTCACCAGCTGCATCCCCGACGGGAAAGACCGTTACCTCCTTACTTTCCCGGCCGATACCAAGGGGGTTACCGTTACGGTGGGTCTCTCTCAGACCAGCGCGCTTGACGCTCGGAAAAACCGCCTTGCAGAGGCCCCCAGGGTGGATTTTAACAGGGTTTCTGGCCGCTCTTATGAACTTTGGGATGAGCAGTTCCGGAAGGTAGTCATCGAGGGCGGAACCCCTGCCCAAAGGACCAATTTCCATACGGCGCTTTACCATACCCTGGTGGCCCCGAACCTCATCAGCGATGTGGGGGAGCGGCCCTTCTATTCCACGCTGTCCCTCTGGGATACCTACCGCACCTGGAATCCGCTGCAGACCCTCCTGAATCCGGAGTTGGTGAGCGACATGGCCCAGAGCCTGGTCCAGACCTTTCAGCGGGACGGCAAGCTGCCCCTCTGGCCCCTGGCCGGCGTGGATACGGACTGCATGATAGGCTATCATGCCGTCTCCGTCCTGGCCGACGCGTGGCTCCGCGGCATCCGCGGGTTCGACGGGGAAGCGGCCCTGGAGGCCATGGTGGCTTCCTCCAACCTGGACCCGGCATCGGCCTGGTACAACGAGTACGGCTACATTCCCTGCGATTTCGCCTCCGAGTCCGTGTCCCGTACGCTGGAATTCTGCTACGACGACTGGTGCATCGCCCGCTTGGCGGAGGCGCTGGGACACCAGGCGCTTGCTGCGGAATATGATGCCCGCGCGCTGCGTTATCGCAACCTCTTGGACCCTTCCACCGGCTATTTCCGGGGCCGGGATTCCGAGGGCAACTGGCGCAGCCCCTTCAACCCCGCCGGCCGCTCCCGGGATTACACCGAGGCCACGGCCTGGCAGTACAGGCATTATGTGCCCCAGGACATGGGCGGGTTCGTGGGCCTGATGGGCGGCCGGGAGGCGGTGAAAACCTCTCTGGATTCGCTCTTTACGTATGAGTATCTGGACCCGTCCATGGCCGATGACGGCAATGTGACAGGCATGATCGGCCAGTATGCCCATGGCAATGAGCCCAGCCACGGATCGGCCTGGCTGTATGCCTGCATCGGAGACCCTTCCTTCACGCAGCGCTGGGTGAGGCATATCCTGGACCGGATGTATGCTCCCACGCCGGAAGGCATCTGCGGCAACGAGGACTGCGGTCAGATGAGCGCCTGGTATGTGATGAGCGCCATGGGCCTGTATCCTCTATGCCCCGGCAGTGGAGAATTTGTGCTGGGAGCGCCCCTTTTCAAGAAAATCACTTTGAATCTTCCCGGAGGAAAAACCTTTGTCATCACGGCCGACCATCCCGAATACGCTTATGTGAAGGATGTCCGTCTGAATGGAAAAAGGGTTGAGGCACAGTTTATTACCTATTCGGATATCGTAAAGGGCGGAGAACTTTCCTTCACCCTTTCCAAGAAGCCTTTCCATGGGCGGGATGCCCTGCCGGCCCCGTATTCCATGACGGGGGAGGACCTGGTTTCCACACCGGTCCTCCTGGGAAATCCGCGCTTTTTCAGAGGAACTTTCCAGGCCTCTCTTTCCAGCCGGACCCCGGGGGCGGAAATCCGCTATACCCTGGACGGCAGCGAGCCCACGGAGGCATCGGCCTTGTATGAAGGACCCTTCCCCATTGCGGAGGAGGTGCTGCTGAAGGCCCGCGCTTTCAAGGAAGGGATGACACCCAGTCCGCTTCTGGAGTGCCGGGTTTTCCCGCTGGTGATCCATCCTTCCGTGGCCGCTCCCGCCTCCCGGGCTCCCGGTTGCCGCTACACTTATCACAGGGGCTATTTCAAGATGACGGCCGATGTGGTGGCGTCCCCGGTGGTTTCGCGCGGCGTGATGCCGGAACCGTCCATCAAGGGCGCACCGGACGAGGACCATTTCGGCTATGTCTTCACCGGCTATCTGGATGTCCCGGAGGAGGGCCTTTGGGAATTCGCCATCACCAGCGACGACGGGTGCGTGCTGGAGATAGACGGTCACCTGGCCGTGAATGCCGACGGCTCCCATTCCAATTCCACGGCAACCGGGTTCATCGGCCTGGCAAAGGGCCTGCATGCCTTTACCCTCAAGTACCTGGAAGACTATGAAGGGCAAAATTTGGAGTGGAGATGGCGGGCTCCCGGTTCCATGAACTTCGTTCGCATCCCCGCTTCGGCCATTTCGCATTAGAGATTCGATTGTCATTTCTCAAAGTTTTTTTGGCGAAAACAAAAGAGATCCGATGACGGATTCTTCTTATCTTGTATGGCACGAAATTTACGTACCATGGATAGGAGGAATTTCATCAAGGTTTCGGGAGCAGTTGCGGCGGGCCTGGCCCTTTCCGGCTGCGCTCCCTCCGGCTGGACCAAGAAAGAGAAGGAACTCTTCGGTCCCAGGCAGAAAGGTCATTTTTCCCTGACCCAGATTTCATCGGCCACCGACACCATCGGTGAATCGTACCTGATGAAAACCGGGGGCGGAAAGGTGTTCATGGTGGACGGCGGCTATGCCACGGATGTCCCCAAACTGCGCGGCTATCTCGCCAAGGCCGGCAACCACGTGGACCAGTGGTTCATCACGCATCCGCACGAAGACCACATGGAAGCCCTGGCCACCATCCTCCGGGACCCGCAGGGAATCACCATCGACAAGGTGATTTATTCCCGCCTTCCGGACGAATTCCTGAACTGCGAGCCCGCCAGCGCGGACAATGCCCGAGGCTATTACCGCGCCCTGGACGACTACATGGACGGAACGGACTTTGTCAACGTCCACCACACCGGCCTCCGTTTCGATATGGACGGGGTGGGCATTATGATTCTGAGCGTGGCGGATATGGGTATCGGGATGCAGCATTTCAACGAGCAGTCCATGATTATCCGCATGTGGGATGACAGCAAGAGCGTGGTGTTCCTCGGAGATGCGGAAGTAAACCGCGGAAAAAGCGTCCTGGCCCGGTACAAGGAATATCTGGACTGCGACTACCTCCAGATGGCCCATCACGGGCAGAGCGGCTGCGACGAGGAATTCTACAAATCCATCCATTTCCACGCCTGCCTCTGGCCCACCCCCTCCTGGGTGTGGGAGCCCGGCCAGAATACCTGGCTCAAAACCCTGGAAACCCGCCGCTGGATGGATGAGATCGGCATCACGGAACATCATGTCAGTTGTCTGGAACAAGACTGGACCCTGTTATAACCCCTACAGTTATGAATAGATTCTTTTCAACCCTTATGCTGGTGCTGGCCCTCGGTCTTTCGCAGGTAGCCGGCGCCCAATGCGTTACTGTTGAGACGGCCCGCTTCTGCAAGGGAGACAACCCCGCCTGGCAGAAGGCCGATTTTGACGACAGCGCCTGGCAGGTGCTGGCCCTGGATAAAGACTGGAACCAGCAGGGCGTCCGGAACGCCAACAATTACGGCTGGTACCGCCTCCATGTGGTGATTCCCTCTACCCTGAAGGGAGGTGTCACCGGGGAAATCCTTCTGGACATGGGCCCCATCGACGACACCGATGAAACCTGGCTCAACGGGCATCTGGTGGGGAAGACAGGCCGCAATCCCAAGGAGGAAGGCGGCTTTGAAGGAAAGTGGGATACGCCCCGCCGATATGTGGTATCCCCTGAATGGGTGCTCTGGGACAAGGAAAACATCATCGCTGTCCGCGTGTATAACGGGGGAGACCCGGGCGGCTTCTATGCCCAGCCCGTCAACATCACCAAACCGGCACTGAAAGACTATGCAAGCCTCACCCTGAAACGTGAAAACAAGGAATGTGTGGCCACCGTCAGCAGCCGTATCAAGACCAGCGGGACGGTCGAGGCGCAGATAAGGGACGTCCTCACGGACGAAGTCCTGTCTTCCAAGACTTGGAAAGTGCGCCCCACCGGCAAGAAGGACCTCACTTTCACCCAGCCCCTCCAGGAGGGCGCCCGCGTGGTCTTCACCTACAGGGACAACCGTTTCGATGATTTCCTGGAAGCCAATGTCTGCGCTCCCTACATCCTCACTCCGCCGGCACCGGCCACGCCCCGTTACAACGGCCCGCTGGTGTTCGGTGTCCGCCCCGGCTCTCCGGTCATTTTCCGCCTGGCCTTCTCCGGTGAGAAACCCATGACCTACAAGGTGGAAGGCCTTCCCGAAGGGGTTGTGCTGGACCCTGAGAAGGGCGTTCTCAGCGGCAGTGTCAAGGAAGAGGGGGATTATCCGCTGGTCTTTACGGCCACCAACGCCAAGGGCAGCACCAGCGCTTCCTTCACCCTCAAGGTGGGCGCGCAGATCGCCCTCACCCCGCCCATGGGCTGGAATTCCTGGAACTGCTGGGGAACCAGCGTTTCGCAGGAGAAGGTGATGGCGTCGGCCACCGCCCTGATCAACCGGGGCCTGGCCGACTACGGCTACAGTTACATGAACATCGACGATGCCTGGGAGGCGGATGAACGCGCCGCCGACGGTACCATCCTCACCAACGAGAAGTTCCCCGACATGAAGGCCCTGTCCGACTGGCTGCATGGAAACGGACTGCGCCTGGGAATCTATTCCAGCCCCGGGTCCCACACCTGCGGCGGCTATCTGGGAACCCTGGACCATGAAGAGCAGGACGCCAAAACCTGGAACGACTGGGGCATCGACTACCTGAAATACGACTGGTGCGGTTATCGCAAAGTCTTCGATGCCAGCAACGACCACTCTATCGCCGCCTACCTGCGTCCTTACGTGAAGATGCAGCAGTATCTGCGGGAACAGCCCCGTGACATTTTCTATTCCCTGTGCCAGTACGGCATGGCCAATGTGTGGGAGTGGGGCGCCTATATCGACGCCAACTCCTGGCGCACGACGGGGGACATCACCGATACGTGGGAATCCCTGCACAGCATCGGCTTCGAGCAGCAGGTGGGGCTCCATCCCTATGCCGGCCCCGGCCACTGGAACGACCCCGACATGCTGGTGGTGGGCAAGGTGGGCTGGAGCAACAACCTCCGGGACAGCCGCCTCACCCCGGACGAGCAGTACACCCATATCTCCCTGTGGTCGCTCCTGGCGTCCAACATGCTCATCGGCTGCCCGCTGGACCAGATTGACGACTTTACCTTCAACCTCCTGTGCAACAACGAGGTGAATGCGGTGAACCAGGACATCCTGGGGCATCAGGCCCATCAGGACGTGGTGGAGGACAATGTGCAGATCTGGAGCCGGGACCTTTACGACGGCGGCAAGGCAGTGGGTATCTTCAACCTCAATGACGCTGCCATGCCCACCCTTCTCAAGGGAGCCCTGGGCAAAATCGGCATCGAGGCCGAAACCGTCCGTGACCTTTGGCGCCAGAAAGACATCCCTACCGATGCCGTGTACCCGATCCCGGCCCATGGCGTCTTGTACGTAAAAGTGAAATAGGTGACGGAAACGAACAAAACGTACGTGATATGAAAAAATTCTCCCTTGTTTTCGCTGTCGCAGTCATGGCCGCTGCCGTGGTTGCCTGCACATCCCGGAAAGTGAGTCCGGAAGAACTCCCGCTGGTCCCCGCCCTCGAGGATGCAGCCTGGAGCGCCTCGCAGTGGATTTCCGCCGCCGACGCTCCGGTGTCCAAAGGCCCCGCTCAGGAATGTTATACCAGCGCCCCCGGCGCCAGTTGGTTCCTGTCCGTCGTCAAGAACGGAAAGAAAGTCAAAAAGGCGGTCTGGATGACGGCCGGCTTGGGCGTGTATGACTTGTATGTGAACGGCAGGCGGATCGGCCGGGAAGTGCTGAAACCCGGTTTCACGCATGCCCTCAAGACCAAGCGTTCCTTTACCTATGACATTACCCCTGCCCTGAACTGTGAGGCCGGTGCGGAGAACCAACTCAGTGCCCAGGTGACTCCCGGTTGGTGGGCCGACAAGATTGTCACCACCGGGGACATGAACACCATGCAGGGCCTCAAGTGCGCTTTCCGCGGCGTGGTGGAACTCACCTATTCCGACGGCAGCGTCGAGCGCCTGGGAACCGATACGGAGCACTGGAAGGCCGGCATTGCCGGCCCTGTGACCCATGCGGGCATTTTTGACGGCGAGGAGTACGACGCCCGCATCCCGATGGGCTATGAGACGCCTGAGAAACTCTCCACGCCCGAGGTGAACACCGAGTTCAAGGGCGAGATCCTTCCCACTTGCGGTGCGGAAATCTATCAGCGTGAAGACCTCAGGCTCCGTCCCACCCAGATTTATGTCTGGCAGGGTGTCACCGGCGCCGTGGAGTCGGAGGAGAAAGAGAAAGTGGAATATGGCGTGGTGGACATCAAGCGCCGCTATGCCGACGGGGAAGTGGTGGAACTGAACCCCGGTGAAACGCTGGTGGTGGACTTCGGCCAGAATGCCGCCGCCGTGCCTTCCTTCGTGTTCCAGGCGGCGGAGGGCACCAAGATTGTCTGCTATCCTTCCGAAATCCTGAACGACGGCAACGGCGCCGAACGCCGCGGCATGGACGGTCCCGAAGGCAGCACGCACCGCCGCAACCTCCGGGTGGATCCGGGTGAGATCTGGCTCACTTATACCTTCGGTCCGGCCGAAGGCTTTGTGGCGTACCAGCCCCGCACCTCCTTCTGGGGCTACCGTTACATCGCCGTCACCACCGACGCTCCCGTGCAGTTCCAGTCCATCGCGTCCGTCCCCGTAACGTCCATCTCCCAGGAAATGGAGACCGGCACCCTCACCACCGGCAATGAACTCGTGAACAAACTCATTTCCAATACGGTGTGGGGGATGCGTTCCAACTATCTCTCCGTCCCTACGGACTGCCCGCAGCGCAACGAGCGCCTGGGCTGGATGGCCGACACGCAGGTCTTCGCCGAAACCGGCACCTTCTTCGCCAATACCAGCCGCTTCTTCCACAAGTGGACCCGCGACATCCGTGACAGCCAGAGCGAACTGGGCGGCTATCCGGGCGTGGCCCCCTATGCCCAGTACGGCAACGAGACCATGCGCCTGGGTTGGGCCGATGCCGGTGTCATCGTCCCCTGGACGGTGTGGAAGCAGTTCGGCGACACGGCCATCATCGAAGAGAACTGGGCCTCCATGGAAAAGTTCATGGCCCATGTGAACGAGACCAAGTATGACGCAGAGGCGCTGAAGGCCGAAAATGGAAACTATAACTGGGCCGACTGGCTCAGTTACGAGGCTTTGGAAAGCAGCAGCGGCCGTGCGTTCAAGGATGCGGAAACCCGTGCCCAGGCCGGTATCTACTGGAACTATCTGGGTGCCTGCTACTGGGCCATTGACGCCGGCATGATGAGCGACATGGCCGCCGCGACCGGCCGGAACAAGGACTTCGAGAAATATGCGGAAATGTACGAAACGGCGCGGGAATATATTGCCGAAACCTTCCTGTTCCCCGACGGACGTTTCCGTCTGGATATCCTGAATACGATGCAGACACCCACCCTGTTCGGAATCAAACTCGGCCTGTTCACGGAAGAGTCTGCAGAAGTGGCCGTTGAGCGGCTGCGCAAGAATTTCGCCGACCACGGCAACTGCCTGCAGACCGGCTTCCTGGGTACCTCCATCCTCATGGAAACCCTTACGGAGTGCGGTTTGTCCGACATCGCCTACGAACTGCTCTTCCAGCGGAAGAACCCCAGTTGGCTCTATTCCGTGGACAACGGCGCCACGACCATCTGGGAGCGCTGGAACAGTTACATGGTGGACAAGGGCATGGGGCCCAACGGCATGAACTCTTTCAACCATTATGCTTACGGCGCCGTCTGCCAGTGGCTGTGGGAGCGTGCGGCCGGCATCATGACCGACACCGAAAGAGCCGGTTTCCGTCACATTTACCTGAATCCGGTGCCGGACAAGCGCCTGGGCCATCTGGAGGCCGAATTCAAGAGCGTTGCCGGTGTGATCAAGAGTGCCTGGAAGTATGAGGGCGACACTTGGATCTGGACCTTCACCATTCCCGAGGGCAGTACGGCTTTCGTCACCCTGCCCGGCGAACTGGATGGAAAGGATTACAAGGCCGGAACCTATACGCTGAAAATTTAACGGACCGGCTTGCGATGAGAAGAAGATTCGGACTTGTGTTGTCCTGTCTGCTGCTGGCGGTGACCGCGAAGGCCCAATTGTTCGACGGCAAGAAATGTTATGAGATTTCCACCCCGGACGGCTGGGTGCTGGATGTGGTGGGCGCCGTACGGACAGACACCCCCGTCCTCCTTTCCAAAAAGGAGGCGGGGAATGCCTCTCAGGTGTGGCAGTTGCGTCCGCTGGGAAACGATGTGTACCAACTTCTGAACGGATACTCGTTCCTGGGACTGGACTGTGACGGCAGCGGAGAGCATCCCGTCCTTCAGTGGGGCGAGGAATCCGGCAACCCCAACCAGCAGTGGAAGGTCTTCCGCCGGAAGGACGGCACCTTCACCCTGACCCGCGAAGACGGAAACTTTGCCCTCGGCCTCCGGAAAGAGGCGGCCTACGGTGAAAAGGTATGGCAGGTGAAGGCCGATGCCGACAGTCCGCTCCAACGCTGGGTCATCCGGGAATCGGCCACCCAGGTGAAGTTCATCACCCTCAAGACTTCCTCTTCCAATGATTGGGAGAATCCCAAGGTGATCGGCATCAACAAGGAACCGGGCCATCCTACGCTCATCCCTTATGCCTCCCTCCGGGAAATGCAGGCCGACCCCGCCTATGCCCGTCCCTGGGAGCGGACGGCCAGTTCGCGTTATCTTCTTCTGAACGGCAAGTGGAAATTCCATTGGACGGCCCGTCCGGAAAGCCGCCCCCAGAACTTCTACAAGCCTTCCTTCAATGTGAGCGGCTGGGAAGAGATTGACGTTCCCTCCAACTGGGAAATGAAGGGATACGGCACCCCGCTCTATTCCAATTCTACGTATCCCTTTGCCAACAATCCGCCTTTCATCCAGGCGTCCAGGGGCTACACCATGGAGAAGGAACCCAATCCCGTGGGCTCCTACCGGCGCGATTTCACCCTGCCCGCCTCCTGGAAAGACCAGGAAGTGTATCTGCATTTCGACGGCGTCTATTCCGCCTTCTACGTGTGGGTGAACGGCAAGAAGGTCGGCTACAGCCAGGGTTCCAACAACGATGCCGAGTTCAACATCACCCGGTATGTCCGCAGCGGCAGCAATACGGTGGCCGTGGAGGTGTACAAGTGGAGTGACGGCTCCTACCTGGAAGACCAGGATATGTTCCGCCTGGCCGGCATTCACCGCGACGTGTACCTGATGGCCCGCCCCAAGACGCATCTGGCCGATTTCCGCTTCACCACCGCTTTCTCCGATGACCTCCGGAGTGCTCGCCTGGGCACCCGCGCCTATGTGAGCGGGAAGGGCGGTCAGGTGAAGGTGTCCCTCTATGACGAGGCAGGCACCCTGGTGGGCAGTGCCCAGGGCAGCGGAACCGAGGCTTCCAGCGTCATCGAGGTGCCCGGCGTGCACCTTTGGAGCGCCGAGAAACCCTATTTGTACACGCTGTGCTTCGAACTGCTGGACGCATCCGGCACCGTCCTGGAATGCACCAGTTTCAAACACGGCTTCCGCAAGGTGGCGTTCAAGGACAACAAACTGTATATCAACAATGTGCTCACGTATCTGAAGGGTGCCGACCGCCACGACATCCACCCCGTGCACGGCAAGGCCGTCCCGGTGGAGTCCATGGTGGAGGACATCCTCCTGATGAAGCGCAATAATCTGAATACCGTCCGCACCAGCCATTATCCCAACGACCCCAAGATGTACGCCCTGTACGATTACTACGGCCTGTACATCGTGGATGAAGCCGACCAGGAGTGTCACGGAAACCAAAGCCTCAGCAATCTCCCTTACTGGCAGGAGGCCTATGTGGACCGGGCCGTGCGCATGGTCCGGCGCGACCGTCTGCACCCTTCGGTGCTTTTCTGGTCGCTGGGGAACGAGAGCGGCCGCGGCTGCAACATCGTGGCCGAACGCGATGCCGTCAAGGCCCTGGACAGTCGCCCCGTCCACTATGAAGGCCAGAATGACGTGGCCGACATCGACTCCCAGATGTATTCCTCGCTGGAACAGATGGAAGCCATGGACCGCAATGGCGCCCGGAAACCCTATTTCCTCTGCGAGTATGCCCATGCCATGGGAAACGCCATCGGCAACCTGGCCGAATACTGGGACTACATCGAGAACAAGTCGGAAAGGATGATCGGCGCGTGCATCTGGGACTGGGTGGACCAGGCTGTCGTGATGCCCGGCGCCGGGGACGGGAAACTCTATTTCGGCGGCTCTTTCGGCGACATGCCCAACGACAATGACTTCTGCTGCAACGGAATCGTAACGGCCGACCGCCGGGTCACGCCCAAACTCCAGCAGGTGAAAAAGGTCTATCAGTATGTGAAAATCGGCCAGTTGACTCCCGGACGCCTTGTCCTGGAGAACCGTTATACGGCATACAACCTGAACGAGATGGAACTTTCCTACCGTCTGCTGCAGGAAGGGAAGGAAATCGCCGCCGGCCGGCGCGACCTGCCGGATACGGCTCCCTGGAAAACCTGTGAGGTGGATCTGCCGTTTGGAGAACTTCCCCGCGAGGGAGATGTGACCCTTCAGGTGTATGTTTCGCTCCGGGAAAAGACCCGCTGGGCGCCCGCCGCCCATGTGGTGGCCAGCGAGGAGTTCATGCTCAGGGAACCCGCTTCCCGTCTTGCGGCCATTGACAACAGCCAGGCCGAACCCCTCCGGATTTACACGGAGGAAGACCGCTTCCTCTGTGCCCGGAACAGCGCCGTCAGCGTCCGTTTCGACCGGGCCCGCGGTTCCCTGTCCAGCCTTTGCCTGGACGGGCAGGAGGTGCTTCATGGCGTGGAGGGGCCGGTGTTCAACGGCTACCGCTATATCAGCAACGACGGCGTCCGCTTCATCATCGACGGCAAGGACGAGTCGGTGAGCACGAAGACCGAAATGCTGTGGTTCCGGACCAAGGAGAGTCCCGACTGCCTCCACGTGGAGGTGTCGGCCGTGGCCCATGTGGGGGCGCAGAAGGTCCCGTACACCCTCGTTTACGATGTGCAGGCATCCGGCTGCGTGGATGTGAATGCCCGTTTCACGGCCGGCGAAGACTTCACGCTGCCGCGCCTGGGCCTGCGGCTGATGCTGAACCCCGTGTTCGAGAACCTGACCTGGTATGGCCGCGGCCCCATGGAGAATTATCAGGACCGCAAGGACTGCGCTTTCCTGGGAATCTATGAGAACACGGTGAGCGGGATGGAAGAGCACTATGTCCGCACCCAGTCCATGGGCGGACGCACCGATACCCGCTGGGTCCGTTTCACGTCGGCCGGGGGCCGTTCGGTGTGCTTTACCGCTGCGGAAGACTTCGACTTCAGCGCCCTCCATTACACCGACGAAGACTTGTATCTGGTAAAATATGCCAACGATTTGGACAGGATCCGCCGGGACGGAGTCGTCCTCAACCTGGACTGTATCCAGAACGGAGTCGGCAATGGCAGTTGCGGTCCCGCCGTCATCAAGGAATACCGGATTGCCCCCGGACAGGATTACGGCTACCGTTTCCGCATTTCAAAGTAATTGTATATGAGAAAATTAATCCTTATAGCAGGAATGGCGGGCCTTCTGGGAGCATGTTGCTGCCGGGAAGGCTCCGTCATGCAGGAGAAGCCTGAATTCGTGACGGAATATCTGACCCCTGTGCGCATTGTGCGCACCGAAGGACCGGTCAAGGATGCCGAGGCCCTGCTCCAGCCTTACTGCGGGCAGGTGAGCACAGACGAAAGCCGGGTGGTCACCCTTCGCGAAGGGGGCTCCGTCCTGCTGGACTTCGGAAAGGAAATCCAGGGCGGTATCCAGATTGTCCGTACCATCAACGGTTCCCACAAGACGGCCCGTGTGCGCCTGTGCCTGGGTGAATCCGTGACCGAGGCCCTCAGCAGCGTGGACGCTCCGGGGACCACGGCCACCAACGACCATTCGGCCCGGGACGTGGAACTGTCGCTTCCCTGGCTGGGGAGCGTGGAGTTCGGCAACAGCGGCTTCCGCTTTGCCCGGGTGGACCTGGTGGACGGAGACGGGGAGGACGTGTGCCTTCTGGCCGTTCGCGCCGTCTCCCGCATGCGGAACCTGGAATATCTGGGAACCTTCCGCTGCTCCGACGAGCGCCTGAACCAAATCTGGGAGACGGGTGCCTATACGGTGCATCTGTGCATGCAGGACTATCTCTGGGACGGTGTCAAGCGGGACCGGCTGGTCTGGATGGGAGACATGCATCCGGAGGTGATGACGGCCAACACGGTCTTCGGGAATCAGGAAGTAATCCGCAAAAGCCTGGACTATGTGCGGGACAAGACGTCCCCCGAGGACTGGATGAACGGCATCTGCTCCTATTCGCTCTGGTGGATTATCATCCAGCATCATCTGTACTGCTGGTACGGGGACATGGATTATCTCAAACAGCAGCACGAATACCTGAAGGCCCTCCTCCACACGGTGGCGGGGCAGATGGACGGAAACCGGGAGGCCTATGAAAACGGCCGGTTCATCGACTGGCCTTCAAACGACCAGCCGGACGTCATCCATGCGGGCCTGCAGGCGCTCAGCGTCCGTGCCCTGGAAGCCGGGGCCGAACTGGCCTCCTTCCTGGGCGATCCGTCCTTACAGGCTACCTGCACGGAAGTGGCCCAGAGGCTCCGCACCTATGTTCCCGACATGGTGGGAAACAGCCAGGCGGCAGCCCTCCTGTCGGTTTCCGGCATGGTGGATGCGGCCGATGCTTCGGGCATCATCCTGCAGAACGGGGCCGACAAATTCACCTCCTTCATGGGCTATTATCTCCTGGAAGCCCTGGCCCGGAGCGGCCATTACGCCGAGGCCATGGACCTGATCTCCGCGTATTGGGGGCGGATGCTGGATCTTGGCGCCACCACCTTCTGGGAAGACTTCAACTACGTGGATGCCAAGCATGCCGCACGGATTGACGAAGTGGTCCCCGAGGGCAAATTCGACATCCATGCCGACGGCGGCGCCTGGTGCTATGTGGGTCTCCGTCACAGTTTCTGCCACGGGTGGGCCTCCGGCCCCACTGCCTGGTTGAGCGAACATGTCCTGGGTGTCGAGCCGGTGGAGCCCGGCTTCCGCAAGGTCCGTATCGAGCCGCACCTGGGCGGGCTGGAATGGGCCGAAGGAACGGTGGCCACCCCGCAGGGCCTCATTTCCGTCCGGCATGAGAAACAGCCCGGCGGCGAGGTGAAAACCACCGTTAAACTCCCCAAAGGCGTTAAAAGAATTCAGTAAGCATGATCAAGAAGTTCCTCCTGGCTGCGGCGGTCCTGGGCTGTCTGGCATCCTGTTCCCGGCCTTCTCCGCTTGAAATTCCCCTTGACGGGGGAATCCTGTGCATTGAACCCCTCCGGGAAGACGCCATGCGGGTCAGATTTGTCCCGGAAGGCGCCCGTTTGCCGGAAGAACTGATTTTTACGGAAAAGGCCCCGGCGCCCTCTTACCGGGTGCAGCGGCTGCCCGGCGGCGATATCCTCATCGTCACGGAGCGGATGCAGGCCCGCTACTGCGAGGCTACCGGCGCCCTCAGTTTCCTGGACGCGGACGGCATGGTGCTTCTGGAGGAAAAACCCGGCCCCCGGCAGCCGGATGCCGTGACATTCCTCTCCCCGGAATATGAGCACCTTTACGGGACCGGCCAGTTCCAGGACGGCTATCTGGACATCCGGGGGCTCACCCGCCGGCTCACGCAGGTGAACACGCAGATTTCCGTGCCCATGATCCTCTCCAGCCGGGGCTACGGCCTTCTCTGGCACAGTTACGGGCTCACGGAGTTCAATCCGGCCGGCGAATCCCTGGACATCTCCGGGGGAAAAACGGTCCTTCCAGTGCAGGAGGCCGGGGAATACGCCTTCCTGCTGGACAGCGGAGAGAAGATGTCCAGCCGGCAGTACCTGGCCGTGGACGGGAAGGTCCTGGCCGATTACACCAACATCTGGCTGCCTCCCACCGTGGCGGCAAAAACCTTCCTGGAGGCCGGGGAACATGTGGTGGAGACGGTTTCCAGCGGGGCCGCCCCGCTTCTTTTCTGGCGCAGGGTATCGGATGAGACCACCTTCCGGTCTCCCGGCGCCCCGGCGGTGGATTACACCGTTTTCGCCGGAAAGGCTGACGAGGTGCAGCATGCTTTCCGCTGCCTGAGCGGCCATGTCCCGGAGATGCCCGAGTGGATGTTCCGCTACATCCACTGCCGGGAACGCTATGACACGCAGGAAGAACTCCTGGCGGCGGCCCGTCGCTTCCATGAGGAGAACCTGCCGGTAGGAACCATCGTCCAGGACTGGCAGTATTGGGGAAAACTGGGCTGGAACGCCATGCAGTTCGACCCGGACAAGTACCCGGATCCCGCCGCCATGGTGGAGCAGGTGCACGGGCTGGGGCAGCACATCATGCTCTCCGTGTGGTCCAAGATGGATCCAGGCTGCGAGGTGGGAAAGCAGATGCAGGAGAACGGCTTTTTCATCCCCGGTACCGAATGGGTGGATTTCTTCAGGAAAGAGGCGGCCGATACCTATTGGAACAATTTCCGGGAGCGTCTGCTCCCTCTGGGCTTTGATGCCTGGTGGCAGGATGCCACCGAACCGGAGAACGACGACCTGGCCGGCCGCCGCATCGGCCCGGAAGGGGTTCCCGGGGAACTGTACCGCAATGTCTATCCCCTGAAAGTGATTGAAACGGTGGCCGAAGGGCTCCGGAAGGAAGGAAAGACGCCCGTCATCCTTACCCGGAGCGCTTTCTCCGGGATGCAGCGCTACGGCGCCGTCACCTGGAGCGGCGATGTGCTGGCAAGCTGGGAGAGTTTCCGCCGCCAGATTGTGGCCGGCCTGGGCCAGATGGCGGCCGGTCTTCCGTGGTGGACCATGGATGCCGGCGGCTTCTTCCGCCCGTCCGGCCAATATACCGACCCGGCCTATCAGGAACTGATGATCCGTTGGATCCAGGCAAGCGTCTATCTCCCTTTCATGCGGGTGCATGGCTACATGAGCCGTACGGAGCCGTGGGAGTATCCGGCCCCCACGCGCCGCTTGTTCGAAGACTGCATCCGCCGGCGCGAAGCCCTGCTCCCTTATATCACGGAATGTGCCCGCCGGGTGACGGAGGAGGATTACACCCTCATGCGGCCGCTGGTCTTCGATTTCCCCGGCGATGCGCAGGCCCTCCGGCAGGAAACGGAATATATGTTCGGCCCGGACTATCTGGTCTGTCCCGTCACGGAGCCCGGCGTCAACGTCTGGCGGGTCTATCTTCCCGTGAATATCGACGGATGGGAGGAAGTGAAGACCGGGAAGAAGTTCGACGGCGGCTCCTACTATGACATTCCGGTCGATCTGGAAGGCATTCCCGTGTTCCGCCGTATCCAAAACGGCCTTGCGGACTTCCTGAACGAAGCCTTGCCGGTGGAAGAGCGGGTCCAGGACCTTCTGGGCAGGCTCACGGCCGATGAGAAGATCGGCCTGCTCAGGGCGACGGCCCCGGCCATCCCGAGGCTGGGCATTCCCAAATACAACCACGGGAACGAAGCGCTGCACGGGATTGTCCGTCCCGGCCGCTTTACGGTTTTCCCGCAGGCGATCGGCCTGGCCTCCACCTGGAATCCGGCCTTGCTGAAGCGGGTTTCCACCGTGGCTTCCGACGAAGCCCGCGCCCGCTGGAATGAACTGGGCAGGGGAGAGTTGCAGAAGGCCCAGTACAGCGACCTGCTTACCTTCTGGTCGCCGACGGTGAACATGGCCCGTGATCCGCGCTGGGGCCGTACCCCGGAAACGTACGGGGAAGACCCTTTTCTCACCGGAGAACTGGGCGCCGCCTTCGTCCAGGGCCTCCAGGGAGACGATCCCCGCTACCTGAAAGTGGTGTCCACCCCCAAGCATTTCACGGCCAACAACGAAGAGCACAACCGCTTCGAGTGCAATGCGCTCATTTCCGAAAAGCAGATGCGCGAGTACTATCTGCCCGCCTTCGAGTCTTGCATCCGCCGGGGCCGCGCCACTTCTATCATGACGGCCTACAATGCCATCAACGGCATCCCGTGCACGGGCAATCCCTGGCTGCTGAAAAAAGTGCTCCGCGACCAGTGGGGCTTCGGCGGCTATGTGGTCAGTGACTGCGGGGCGCCGGATCTGCTCCGGAGCGGCCATCATTATGTGCAGACCAAAGAAGAAGCGGCCACCCTGGCCCTCACTTCGGGCCTGGACCTGGAATGCGGCGACGATGTCTTCGTGGAGCCGCTGCGAAAGGCTCTTTCCGAAGGGAAGGTGCCGATGGCCGACATCGACCGCGCCGCCCGCAATGTCCTGACGGCCCGGATGCGTCTGGGCCTCTTTGACGACCCTTCCCACAATCCGTACAACCGGATTCCGCCCTCGGTGGTCGGTTGTGCCAAACATAAGGAACTGGCCCTTCAGGCGGCCCGGGAGGCCATTGTCCTCCTGAAGAACGAAGGCGCCATGCTTCCGCTGAAGCGGGAACGGCTCCGCTCGCTGGCCGTCGTGGGCATCAATGCCGCCACCTGCGAGTTCGGAGACTACAGCGGAGTGCCGGTGGGCGAGCCTGTGTCCATCCTGGAGGGAATCCGCTCGTTGGCCGGGCCGGAAGTGGAGGTGAAGCATGTCCCCTGGAAATCGGAGGAGGCAGCCCGGGTGGCGGCTTCCTGCGACGCTGTCGTGGCGGTCATGGGCATCAACCGCGAAATCGAGCGGGAAGGGAAGGACCGTGACGATATCGGCCTTCCGGCCTATCAGGTGGAATTCCTGCAGGAACTCCATGCGGCCAATCCCCGCCTGGTGCTGGTGTTGGTCGCGGGCAGTTCGCTCTCCCTGGAATGGGAGCAGGAGCATATCCCCGCCATCGTGAATGCCTGGTATCCGGGCGAGCAGGGCGGTACGGCCGTGGCAGAGGTGCTCTTCGGCGACTACAATCCCGCCGGGCGCCTGCCGCTCACCTATTACCGCTCCGTGGACGACCTCCCGCCTTTTGACGACTACGATATCACAAAGCGCACATACAAGTATTTCGAAGGCCCTGTCCTTTATCCGTTCGGCTACGGCCTCAGTTACACCTCCTTTGCCTATTCCGGCCTCCGGGTGAGAGACCGCGGAGACCGGGTGGAAGTGAGTTTCACCCTGAAAAACGAAGGCCCCTGCGACGGCGAAGAGGTGGCCCAGGTGTACGTACGCATCCCCGGATACGAGGGAAAGGCCCCGATCAAGGAACTGAGGGGCTTCGGGCGGGTGTTCCTGCGGAAAGGCGAAAGCCGGAAAATCACGGTTCCGCTCCGCCGGGAAGACCTTCGCTACTGGAGTGAGTCCCGTGGCTGCTTCGTGGTTCCGGAGGCCTTGCCGGAAGTGCTGGTGGGGGCTTCATCGGCCGATATTCGTTTAACATCCAAATAATCCGATTATGAAACGCAGAACATTCCTTAAGAGTTCGGCGGTGCTTGCCGCGGCGGCCGGCGCCCCGCAGTTGGTGCAGGCCGTCGGCCGTTTGCCCGAAGAGCGGAAAGAGACTTCCGGGAAACTGATTGCATCGGCCCCTGTGCTGCAGAATTTTGCCGAGACGTCCATCGGTGTCACCTTCACCGTGAACGCCCTGGCCAACGGCTATGTGCTGGTGGGCGAGAACCCCGACCTCTCCGACGCCCGGAAAATCCTCTGCGGAGGTTACCGGCTGGCCGATATCGACGAACGTGTCATCATGGTGCGGGTTACGGGCCTGAAGCCGGCCACCCGCTACTATTACCGTATCGGCGCCGACCGCATCCATTACGGCCACGGATACGACATGAAGATTTTGGGAAACGAGGAAGACCCTGAAATCTATTCGTTTACGACGGCGGGTTCGGCCCTGGACGGCAGTTTCTGCGTCATCAACGACACGCATGCGCGCTGGGACACTTTCGGCATGGTGCTGGACAAAGTGGCGGAAATCTCGCCTGCCTGCGTCGTATGGAACGGAGACGCTTCCAATTCCGAAGAGACGCTGGAAGCCCAGATCCGTATTTTCCTGGACCATCCGATAGAAAGGAAGGATTATGCCGCCCGTATCCCGTATCTGTTCTGCCCGGGGAACCATGACTCCCGCGGCTGGGCCAACCGGCATCTGGAGCGGGTGTGGATGTACCGCCAGCCGGAAGAGCGGGATGTGCGGGACTGGGATCTGGGCCGCAACTTTGCCGTGCGGCTGGGAGACATGGCCCTGGTGGGCCTGGATACGGCCGAGGACAAACTGGACACCAATCCCATCTTCGCCGGCCTGTTCAAGAGCAAAGAGTATCGCGAGGCGCAGACAAACTGGCTCCGCGACGCCCTGGCCCGGCCGGAAATCGCCTCCGCTCCCTATCTGGTGGCGTTCTGCCACATTCCCCTTTTCGACGACGACCCTACCCATAACCCCGGGGATGTGTATCCCAATGACGCTGCACCGCAGTACTCTGCCGATTATGCCTTCTGGCAGCGCACCTGCGGGCAGATGTGGGGCCCTCTTCTCCATGCGGCCGGCTGTCAGGTCCTGATCACGGCCCACATGCACCGGTATATGTACTTCGCCCCGACTCCGGACCGCTGCTGGGCGCAACTGATCGGCGGCGGCCCTACGCTGGTGGAAAATCATTATCCCACGGTGATGGAAGGCAAGGTCTCCGGAGGGAAACTCCGCATTACGGTACACAATATCATGACAGGCCAGGTGCAGGACGAACTCTCTTTTGCCAGAAGATTCTAACAACGGGATTATGAAACGTTTGCGGATTGTGTTTTCGATGCTGTCGGCCGCCTTGCTCGCCGCCGGCTGCCAGCCCGCTTTCAACGTGCAGGAAATGCGCTGCGAGGGCCTTGTGGAGCCGCTGGGCATCGATTCGGCCGAGCCTCATTTCAGTTGGACGGTCTTCAGCGAAGGCCCCATGGAGCAGACGGCTTACGAGATCGAAGTGGGGCCGGACCTCTGGCGTTCCGGCAAGGTGGAAAGCGCGGAGCAGGTGATGGTTCCGTACGGCGGGGCGCCTCTTTCCTCCCGGCAGCAGGCCTGGTGGCGGGTCCGGGTCTGGAACCAGGACGGCAAGGTGTCAGCCTGGAGCGGGAAGGCGCATTTCGGCGTGGGCCTGTTGGACGGAGAGATGCAGGGAGCGTACATCGGCGCTGTGCCCGGGGAGGGGAGAGCGCCCCTTCTGAGAAAATCGTTCGAGTTGGAGAAAATGCCGTCCCAAGCGCTTCTGTACGTGAATTCCCTGGGTTATCACGAAGCCTCCCTGAATGGAAGAAAGGTTTCGGAATCGGTACTGAATCCTGCCGTCTCGCAATTGGACAGACGCTCGCTCATCATGGTATATGATGTGACCGGCCTGCTTCGGAAAGGACGGAACGAACTGCTGATTGCCGCCGGGTCGGGCTGGTACAAGCCCACCACTTTCGGGGCGGCCTTCGAGGGACCTCTGGTCAGGGCCGAACTGGACTTGGACGGCATTCCGTCCGTCTGGACGGACGCCACCTGGGAAGGAGCCTGGAGCGGCTATGCCGACTGCGGTACCTGGCGTCCCCACGAGTTCGCCGGGGAGATCATCGACGCCCGTGTGAAGCCGGAATGGGGCCCGGTGGAGGTTGTGAAGGTGGAAGGGACGAAAGCCTCCATGCAAATGTGCGAACCCTGCATGGTCCAGGAAGTCCTGGAACCGGTGAGCGTTGTGGCCAAAGGTGCCGGCAGATACCTGGTGGATTTCGGAAAGGTGGTGAACGGCCTGCTGGAGGTGACCCTGCCGGGCCTTCCGGAAGGCCATGTGACGCCCGTCCTGTTCGGGGACAACACTCCGGACAACCTGGACCCCGAAATCTGCGGATACGATTCTTACATCTCTTCCGGGGCCGCGGAGGGAGACCGTTTCCTGAACCGTTTCAACCATCACGTATTCCGCTATGTGCAACTGGACAGCCTTCCGCAGAAGCCCCTGGCCGTCCGTGCCCTGCGGATGCGGACCGATTTCCCGAAGCGGAGCAGTTTCGCATGCTCGGATGAAGACCTCAACCGAATCTATTCCCTGGTGGAGCGGACGGCGGAGAACCTTACCTTCAACGGCTATATGGTGGACTGCGCCAGCATCGAGCGCCTGGGCTATGGCGGCGACGGCAATGCTTCCACCCTTTTCCTGCAAACCCTGGCGGCGGTTTCCCCGCTGTACCTGAACTGGCTGCAGGCCTGGGCCGATGCCGAGCGTCCCGACGGCGGCCTGCCCCATACCGCCCCCAATCCCTATACGGCCGGCGGCGGCCCCTACTGGTGCAGTTTTCTGGTGCAGGCCCCCTGGCGCACGTACATGAACTATGCCGACAAACGCCCTCTGGAACGGTATTATCCGGCGATGAAGCACTGGCTGGATTATGTGGATGCCTATACGGTCGAAGGCCTTCTGAAACAATGGCCCAACCTGGAGTATCGCGGTTGGTACCTGGGGGACTGGGCGGCCCCCAAGGGGGTGGACGTGAACGATCCCGTCTCGGTGGACCTGGTGAACAACTGCGCCCTCTGCCAGGTATATCTGGATTTGGAGCAGATGGCGAAGGTGCTGGACGAGCCGGCCGACGCCGTACGCTTCCGCCTGCGGTACGAGGAACTGTCCCGCCTGGTCCATAACCGTTTCTATCGGCCGGAAACGGGCCTGTACGGGTCCGGAAGCCAGGTGGACATGGTTTTCCCGCTGCTGGTGGAGGCGGTGCCGGAGGATTTGGTCCCCGCGGTGGTGGAAAAACTCAAGGAGCGCACGGCAGAGCAGTATGACGGTCATCTAGCCACCGGACTGGTGGGCATCCCCGTCCTCACCGAATGGGCCACCCGGGCCCGTGAGGCCGATTGGTTCTTCTCTCTCCTCAAGCGGAAAGACTACCCCGGCTATCTGTACATGCTGGAACAGGGCGCCACCGGCGTCTGGGAAGAGTGGGACGGCGGACGCAGCCGCCTGCACAACTGCTACAACGGCATCGGCAGTTGGTTCTATGAGGCGCTGGGAGGGATTGTTCCGCTGGAGCCGGGCTGCCGGAAAGTGCGCATCGATCCGCAGGTCCCCGATGGGCTGGAGTGGGTGAAGGTGGTGCGCGATACGCCTTACGGACCCATCTCCGTCGGGCGCAACGGGAATCATCTCCGTGTGTCCCTGCCGGTGGGAGTATCGGCCCTGATTCAGGGGCGGACGTATGGAAACGGACAGTGGGAACTGGATTTATTGCCGTAAAGATTTTGAAAAAACTTATAAAAACCCTATCTTTACAAGAATATTATATTTAACTGAACTCGTGACAATAAAACTGGCTGCTGTGGGCGTTGGAAACCGGACTGGCAAGTACCTGAAGTACTTCCAGTCGCACGGTGATTTGGTGGAACTGGTTGCCATCGTGGAGCCCAATGCCGTGAGAAGGGAAGCCTGTCGGAAGCAGTTTTCGCTGCCGGAAGAGGCCTGCTTCGATTCGGCCGAATCGTTCTTTGAAAAGGGGAAAAAGTGTGACGGAGTCATCATCGGCTCGCCGGACCGCTACCATTATGAGCAGGCGCTCATGGCCATCGACCGGGGAATGCACATCCTCCTGGAAAAACCCATTGCCCAGACTTACGAGCAGTGTCTCCGCATCGAACAGGCTGCCCGGGAAAAAGGCGTGAAGGTGGGCGTGTGCTACGTGCTCCGTTTCATGCCGCTCTACCGCAAGGTGAAGGAACTGATCGACGAAGGCCGTATCGGCCGGATCACCGGGGTTTCGCATCAGGAGTTCGTGGGCATCGACCGCATGCTGCACACCTATGTGCGCGGATATTGGAACAAGGCTTCGGCCTCTACGCCGTCCTTCATCTCCAAGTGCTGCCATGATGTGGATATGCTCCTGTGGATTACCGGGGCGCGCATCAAGTCGGTGCAGAGCGCCGGCAGTCTGGAATGGTACAGGCCGGAAAACGCTCCCGCCGGAGCCGCCGCCCGCTGCGTGGACTGCCCCGTGGAAGGAAGTTGTTCCTACTCGGCCGTGGACATGTACCTGCGGCGGGGCGTATGGACCAACAATTTCCCCATCCCGGAGGGAAAGACCAAGCAGGAGGTGCTGGAGGAGGAAATCCGCACGGGCCGTTTCGGGCGCTGCGCTTTTCACTGTGACAACGATGTGGCCGACCGCCAGATGGTCACCCTCACCGCCACGGACGGCATCCTCATTACCATCGAGATGAATGCCCTTACCCGCCGGGAAGGCCGCATCACCGTGTTCACGGGTACGTTGGGAGAACTGGTTGCCACGGACGACAGCATCGAGGTGAGAGACCGTCTCGGGAACCTGGTGGAGAGAATCGATTTCTCACGGGAAGCCGCCCTTCCCCTCCATTCGAATGCCGACCTGGACATCGTGGAAGACTTCATCGAGGCAGTTGCCTGCCCGGACCATCCTGTGGCCATCCCCATCGGGGAAGCCCTGGAAAGTCACCGCATCTGCTTCCTGGCTGGATAGAAACTTACACTAACACAAAACACTGATACTATGTCAAAAGAAATTTCAAGAAGGTCGTTCCTGAAAGCGGGAACCGCTGCTGCCATCGGCTTGTCCGTGGCCCCCAAATCCGTTCTGGCCAAGGCGAAAGACGTCCCTCCGCCGCCCATGGACCGTAAACTGAAAGTTCTGGCCGTGGGTATTGGCGGCCGTGGCGCCGCCGACATCGCCGAGGTGGCCAAGACCGAGGAGATCATCGGCCTGTGCGACGTGGACTGGAAGTATGCCGACCACGTGTTCAAAACGTATCCCAACGCCAAGAAGTACAGCGACTACCGCGTCATGTTCAAGGAACTCCTTCCGGAGGCCGATGCCGTGATCGTGGCTACCGCCGACCACACCCATGCCATCATCGCCGCCGAGGCCATCAAGGCCGGCAAGCATGTGTACTGTGAGAAGCCCCTCACCCGTACGGTGTATGAGTCCCGCCTGCTGACCAAACTGGCCAAGAAGTACCGTGTGGCCACCCAGATGGGTAACCAGGGCGCTTCCGAGGCCGGTGTCCGCAAGGTCTGCGAATGGATCTGGAACGGCGAAATCGGTGAAGTCACCCGCGTGGACGCCTTCACGGACCGTCCCATCTGGCCGCAGGGCCTGGAACGTCCCGCGAAGTCCGAGAAAGTCCCCAAGACCATGAACTGGGACTGCTTCATCGGCCCGGCTCCCATGCGTCCTTACCATCCCATCTATACGCCCTGGAACTTCCGCGGCTGGTGGGATTTCGGCACCGGCGCCCTGGGCGACATGGCCTGCCACATCCTGCATCCCGTTTTCGCCGCCCTCAAACTCGGCTATCCCACCAAGGTACAGGGCAGTTCCACCGCCCTTCTCACCGAGTCTTGCCCGCAGGCCGAAAAGGTCCGCTTCGTTTTCCCCGCCCGTGACAACATGCCCAAGGTGGCCATGCCCGAGGTGGTGGTGAACTGGACCGACGGCGGCATCCTCCCGGACCGTCCGGAAGGCCTGCCTGCCGGTGTGAACCTCAATGATGCCGGCGGCTGCGTTATCTTCCACGGCACCAAGGACACCCTGATCTGCGGTTGCTACGGCGTACGTCCGTACCTGCTGAGCGGCCGTAATCCCGAGGTTCCCCATGTGCTGCGCGAGGTGAAGACCTCCCACCAGCAGGACTGGGTGCGCGCCTGCAAGGAGCATCCGGATTTCCGTACCCCCTGCGTGTCCGACTTCTCCCAGGCCGGTCCTTTCAATGAGATGGTTGCCATGGGTGTCGTGGCCGTGCGTCTGCAGGCCCTGAACCAGGAACTGGAGTGGGACGGTGAGAACATGCGTTTCACCAACATCCCGAAGGGTGCCACCATCCGCACCATGATCCATGACGGCTTCTCCATCCACGACGGTCACCCGACGTTCGAGAACGTGTACACCGACCCGGTGGACGCCAACGAATTCGCGGCCGAACTCATCAAGCCCAAGTTCCGCGAAGGCTGGACCCTCCCGGAAATGCCGAAAGACTAATTCTTAAATCTAACTGTCGATATGAAAAAAGTTATTCTTTTTTTTGCTATGGCTGCTCTTCTGATGAGCGCAGTTTCCTGCAAGAACACCAACAAGGGGGGCGTCCCCGAGTACAAGGTCGTGGAAGCCGCCCAGGTCGATCTGGCCGATTTTCCCGTGGATGAGGAAGGTTTCATCGTCCTGTTTGACGGCACTTCCACCAAAGGCTGGCGTGGTTACGGCAAGGAAGCCCTTCCTTCCCGCTGGACCCTGGAAGACGGCTGCCTGAAGTTCAACGGCACCGGCACCGGCGAAGGCCAGACCGGTGAAGGCGGAGACGTGATTTTCGCCCACCAGTTCAAGAATTTCACCCTGGAGATGGAATGGAAAATCTCCAAGGGCGGCAATTCCGGTATCTTCTACCTGGCCAAGGAAGTCACCACCAAGGATGAGAACGGCAACGACCGTTACGAGCCCATCTACATCTCCGCTCCCGAGTACCAGGTCCTGGACAACGCCAACCATCCGGACGCTCTGCTGGGTGTGGACGGCAACCGCCAGTCCGCTTCCCTGTACGACATGATTCCGGCCGTTCCGCAGAACCAGCATCCTTACGGTGAGTGGAACAAGGTGAAGATCCTGGTTTACAAGGGCACCGTGGTACACTTCCAGAACGACGAGAAAGTGCTGGAATACCATCTGTGGACCCCGCAGTGGACCGATATGCTCCAGGCCAGCAAGTTCTCCCAGAAGGACTGGCCCCTCGCTTTCGAACTCCTGAACAATTGCGGCGGTGAGAACCACGAGGGATACATCGGCCTCCAGGATCACGGTGATGATGTGTGGTACCGCAACATCCGCATCAAACTGATGGACTAAGCTTATGAAAAGAGTCTTTTTCGCCCTTGCCGCTGTCGTCATGGCCTTTGTCGCATGCAGCCCCAAAGAGCAGGCTCCCCAGAAGAAGGATATGTGCGTGCAGATGTATTCTGCACGCAGTATCCTCAACAAGGATAATTATGGTGATGTCCTCAAGGAGATTGCCGCCATGGGATACACCGCCGTGGAAGCGGCCAGTTATGCCGACGGCCTCATCTACGGTGACGAGCCCGAAGTGTTCAAACAGAAGGTGGAGGCTGCCGGGATGAAGGTCCTGAGCGCCCACGTGAGCCGCGGCCTGTCCGAAGAGGAACTTGCCAGCGGAGACTTCACGGCCGCCCTGGCCTGGTGGGACAAGTGCATCGCAGACCATGTGAAAGCCGGAATGGAATACCTGGTGACACCTTGGATGGGTCTCCAGAAAAGCCTGCACGACCTCCAGGTCTATTGCGACTACCTCAACGAGATCGGCCGCCGCTGCAAGGCCGCCGGCCTCAAATTCGGCTATCACAACCACGATTACGAGTTCAAGAAGGTGGAAGACCAGGTGATGCTCGACTACATGCTGGAGCACACGGATCCCGAACTGGTTTTCTTCCAGTTGGACGTGTACTGGGCTGTGATCGGCAACGCCTCTCCCGTAGATTATTTCGAGCGTTATCCCGGCCGTTTCAAGATGCTCCACATCAAGGACGAGTGGGAAGTGGGCCAGAGCGGCATGGTGGGTTTTGACGCCATCTTCCGCAATGCCGATGTGGCCGGTCTCGAGAACTTCGTGGTGGAGATCGAGCGCTACAAGCACGACGACATCCTCATCAGTTTCAAAGAGAGCGCCGAGTATCTGCTCAACGCTCCCTTCGTAAAAGCCACTTACGTCAAGTAAGTCATTACGGACGTATCGGAACAAGGGCCGCTCACGAAAAGGGCGGTCCTTTTTTTATTCGCACAGCAGGGCTGCTCCCAGGATGCCGGCATTCTCCACGTCGGCCGGGGCAATCTTCAGGTTCTCCACGCTTTGCGGGTAGGGGAACCGGCGGACTTCCTTCCACATGGCATCGGCAAAAAGGGGATAGGCCTTGGCAATGCTGCCGCCGATGACGATGGCCTCCGGGTCGAAGGCGTACAGGATCAGTTGGACCAGTTTTCCCACGTGCGTGCCGAATTCTTCCCAGAGGGGGGAGGGCCCGTTTGCCGCCGCATCCTTGCCGCTCGTGCCTTTCCCGGTGAAAAAACGGCTGGAGCAGTAGTATTCATAGTCTTTGTCCAGGTAAGGGATGCTGCCGATCTCCCCGGCGCCGGTGTTATGCCCGTTGTACAGTTGTCCGTCCACGACGAGCGAACTGCCCACGCCCGTTCCCAGCGTGACGCACACCGTCTCCTTCGCACGGCGGAGGGAGCCGTAACGGGCGACGCCCAGGGCGAAACAGTTGCAGTCATTGTTGATGGCGACCGGAAGGTGAAAACGTCCTTCCAGGAAGTTTTTCAGGTGAACTTCTTCCCACGACGGGATGCCTACCACATGGTAAACGATGCCCTTTTCCCGGTCCACGACAGAAGGGACGCCGATGCCGATGCCCTTCACCTCCGGGGTGAGAACGGATTCGATGAGGCGGCTCATCTGCTCCAGTACAGCCTCTTCAGTCCCTTGCGAGAGACTCGGTTCGGAGAGAAGACGCACGATTTTGCCGTCTTCCACCGTGGCCACGCGGATGTTGGTCCCGCCCAGGTCAATTCCGATAAACATAGGTTGTTGGTTTTAGTAGATAAGTGTTAGTATTTCATTTTTCCGCTCTTCTCCACATGGACAGTGGCGCTCTCGCCTTCTCCCCACAGGAGGGTGATGTCCAGCGGAACGGATGTGGTGACCGTCACCACAGGCTTCTCGGAGGCCGATTTGCGGGCGGCCACTTTGAGGCTCACGGTTCCCTCCGGGCCGAACGGATAGCGCTCAATGCCGTGGGCTTCCAACTGGCGGATGTCCCATTCGATGCGGTTTTCCGAATAATCCGAGCGGATGCCCAGGATGCATTCGATGAATTCCGCGATGGGCGGCAGGCCGGTCCAGCCTACGAAGTCCTTGCGGGCCATGAAGCCGGGTTCGGTCTTTTCGGGAGCGTAATACTCCCAGAAGGTGCCGGTGTCCTTCCACACCTGGAACACATTGCCATAGTGGTTGTCGGCGACGGCGCGGGAGAGATCCCGGTAGCCTTTGCGCCAGAGGCCGTCAATGACCATGTAGTTGGTGCCGGGCCACACGCCTCCCTGCCAGTACCGGCCCAGGGGGTTGTACTTGCGGTTGTCCGCACTCAGGGAAGGGACCCGGTGGGGCCGGTTGAACTCGGTGCTGTCGCAAAGGTGGGCCACCAGCGTGTCCAGACGGTCTTTTTCCAGCACGTCGGTTTGCAGGGCCCACAGGGCGCTGATGCCTTTGGTCGTGCCCCTGCTGCCGTCCCGCAGGACGTCATACAGGTATCCGGTCCCGGGGTCCCACATGTTGTCGTTGATCCAGGCCTTGAGGAACTTCATCTCGTCTTCCAGTTCCTCGATCTCCTGCCAGCGTTCGATGTAGAAGCCGATCTGCATGAGGCAGTCGTCCACCAGCCACTGCTGGAGGTTGGTGTCCAGCCAGGTGATGTGCCCGTGGGAGAAGATGGGGTTGTATCCGTCCGGGACGCGGGGCTGGTTGTCCATGCCGGTTCCCCAGCCGCTGCTCCAGTAGGTGCCGTTCTGCCAGGTGCGGTTCAACTGCCACCACTGGGCGTAGGCCACCAGGGCGGGAAATACGCGGTGCAGGCGGTCGATGTCTCCGAACTGCTTGTAGTAGAGGAGTTCGGCCCAGGGAAGGAGGTTGGGGCCGGTGGAAGTGGGGTCGTAGCGCTCGAAGCAGTCCGACCCGTCGGCCCGGATTTCCCGGCAGATGAAGCCGTCCTGGTGCTGCTTGGCGTAGAAGTTGTCCAGGGTGCGCTGAAAGGGGAAGAAACGGTAGCCGTAGCGGGCGAACATCATCATGAAGGAATCGTCCCACATGAAGATGTTGCCATTGTAGGCGACATCCAGATAAGGGGACACGAAACCGGACCCTTCCTGGGGCTGTCGGATGTTGCCGACGGCGATTTTCCAGGCGTGCCAGTACATGTCCACCTCCTGCTGATGGCCTTCCCAGAAGGGCGCGGGAAGCACCTTCCGGGCCTGTTCGAACGAGCCGGGCCGGATGGCCTCCTGCTTCATGGTGCGGAAGGGGTTTTCCGCCACGAAGATGTTCTTCACGTATGTGTTTTTGTACGGAAGGTCATAGGGGCCGCTCTTGAGTTCCTGTGCCGCCAGGGGCAGGGAAAGGGCCAGCAGGAGGGTTGCTGCAGTGATCTTTCTCATTTGGTGACCAGTCTTTTGATGGTACGTGCGATTTCGGTGTTGATATAGGTGCCCGTGAATTCACGGGATCCGGGACCGTAAGCGAAAACGGGGACCACGGTGGGGGTGTGGTCGTCGGAGTTGTACACGGCCAGGACATGGCCGCTCTCCAGGTCTCCGTCCAGGAGGGTGAGGCCGCCGGTTTCATGGTCGGCGGTGACCACCACCAGGGTTTCTCCGTTGCTGTCGGCAAACTTGAGGGCTTCGGCGATGGCAAGGTCGAAGCCCAACTGCTCGATGACCGAGGCGGGGAAGCAGTCGGAGTGGCCGGCATAGTCGATCTTGGCCCCTTCCACCATGAGGAAGAAGCCTTTGGGGGAGCTGCTTACCATCTTGTCGATGGAGGCCTTGGTGATATCGGCCAGGAAGTCCAGGGTCTCTTCCGTAGCGTAGGCGCCCATGCGGTTGTCCAGGCAGATGACCTTTCCGAGGGTCTGGTTCACCCGCAGGGCGTCGGTGATGTAGGTGTAACCGTTGGCGCGGGTGCCGGCAATCATGTCGATGCCGTCTTTCCGGGGATCTTCGAAATAGTCCCGGCCGCTGCCGCAGATGAGATCCACGTCACTGGTGAGCATGTAACGGGTGATGCGGTCGGTGCTGTCCCTCTCGGAGGTATGGCCATAGAAGACCGCCGGGGTGGCGTCGGCCACGTCTCCCAGGGAAACGACCCCCGTAGCTTTTCCGAGGCCTTTGAAGTAGTCCGTGAGCGGGGAATACTCCTCGGAGCCGTCATGGTTGGAGGAGATATGGCGCGTCCACGAGAGTTCGCCGGTGGCGAGGGCGCTGCCGCCCGATGCGGAATCGCCGATGAAATCGTCCTGGGGGTTGTAGAACTGAAGGCCGATGCTCTTGAGTTTGAGGAGCGTGAGGTCCCGCTGGTTGGCATAGGCCCCGGCGATGATCTGGTTCAGGCCCATGCCGTCGCCGATGAGCAGGATCACGTTCTTGATCTTTTTCTTGCAGCCGTCGTTCCGGTACGTGGGCGTATAGGTGGGGATGCGGCGGGTGAGTTGCAGTTTTTCATTCTGGAACCCCGAGAAATCCCGTGTGGCGGCATCCAGTTTCTTGGTGCCGGTGACGCCGGAGCGCACCTTGTGCCTGCCCATGATGAAGTTCTTGTTGCCCCAGTCGCTGAAGAACTGGCAGGCGACGGCGGGCTTGTCCGTGTTGATGATGTCCACCCCCAGTTTCCAGAAGGTGAAATAGGCGGTGGTGCCTTCCGGACCGCCCCAGAAGCGGATGGGCTTGCCCATTTCGTGGGCTTTGGCGATGGCGGCCCTGACGCGTTCCAGTTCGGCGTCCACCATCCGGCCTTTGCCGTTCCATTTGCGGGCGTAGTCGCGGAAATTCTCGCTGATCATCCCCACGCGGGCGAGTTGCGCCGGGGTATAGTCTTCGGAGAGAAGGCCGTCGAACCAGATGCAGGACGGGTAGTTGCCGAATTCCGACGGGGCCGGCGTATTTCCGGAGATGACCACCCGGACCCCTTTTTCGGAGGCGAAGACATCGGGGTGCTCTTCCACAAGGCTCACGACGCCGGGCAGGGCATCGGCCGATTTGAGATCTACCAGCAGGATGAGGCGGTCTTCACTGTCTTCCCACATGCGGCCTTCGTGGGAACGGAACAGTTTCACGATGGGCTCGATGTACATATTGCGGAGGGTGCAGTCGGCCGACAGGTCCTCGCGGTTGTGGGCGACCAGAATCTCGCCGTCCTGCAGGAAGACATCGGCCTCGATGGAGCCGCAGTGCTGGGAATAGGCCTCCCAGAAGGGCGCAGTGCGGTTATAGTCGTTGTGCGAGTGCAGGATGACGGGCATCTGTGCGGCGGCGCCCAGGGGCAGCAGGCAGCAAAGCAGGGCAAGCAGTTTTTTCATGGGCTAATAGCAAACTAAAGGGGGAATATGAATGGAAGCGCAGAACAGGTTCTCTTTGGGAATGGGGGAGAAGCGTTTTTCGCCTTCGGCCCTCCAGGCCCAGCGAAGTTCCTGGCCTTCGTAGTCTTCCAGGTAAATGAGCCTGTACGGGTGCAGGCCCTTCTTGAGCGGAATGCGGCCGAAGGTGGCGATGGCGGAGTGGGAACCGTCATTGTCCACCACCCGTACGCCGTCGATATCCAGCACGGCGCCGTCGTCGCTGATCAGGGTAAAGTCCCAGATGCCTTCGGAGGGAACGTCGATGAAGCCGGTGAACACATAGCCGAAGTGGTCTTCGTCCGGAGCGTCCGCGATGCCGGGCTCCGGCATGGTTCCGTAGGAAACCGGCTTGGAGGCCAGTACGTCGGCCGTGCAGGAGAACTGGCCTTTGTAATAGTTGTACCATACGCCCGGAGTGGACTTGCTGCCATTCACGGGGTTGTGGAAATGGGCCTTGGTGGCCTTGAGGGAGGCGATGGGGGAGGGCTCCCAGCCTTCCAGGAAGGCGCGGGCCTTGACGGGGCAGGATTCCGTGATGATGAAGGGCTGGTCATAGACCGGGCTCTCGAGGGTGGGCTCGCTGCCGTCCAGGGTGTAGTGGATGGTGGCGCCTTCCGTCCGGCAGCCCAGCGTGACGGTGGACTGATCCCGGAACAGGGTGAGGTTTTCCTTGACGGAGGGGGTGGAGACCAGTTTGCCCCGGGTCATGGAATACGGGGCCTCCAGATGGTCGCGGCTGTGGTCGGGGGTGGCCGATGTCTTGAAACAAAGTTCGCCGCCTTCCATGATCTCGCCGTAGCGGAGGAAATTCCTTTCCACCGGTGCCCCGTTCAGGGTGACGCCGGCGATATACGGGTTCTTGGGGTTGTCCGTTGTGACGGTGAGGGTTTTTCCGTTGCCCAGGCGGAGGGTGGCCTTGCGGAAGAGCGGTACCGTGAGAATGTACTCGCCGCTGCCGGGACAGGCCGGATACATGCCCAGGGACGCCAGGACATACCAGGCGCTCATCTGGCCGCAGTCCTCGTTGCCGCAGACGCCTTCCGGCGTGGTGTCGTACAGGGTGGTGAGGAGTTCCCGCACGATTTCCTGGGTGCGGGAGGGGGCTTCCAGCCAGGTGAAGATATAAGCCATGTGATGGCTGGGTTCGTTGCCGTGGGCATACTGGCCCAGGTAACCGGAAATGTCGGAAATGTTGACGCTCTGGCTGCGCTGCTCATAGGTGAACAGGGAATCCAGGGCTGCCAGCATGGGTTCGCGTCCGCCCATCAGGGCTGTGTGTCCGGCCTCGTCCTGCGGGACGAAGAAACGGGCCTGCCAGGGAATGGCCTCGGTATAGTCGCGGGTGCTGGCGATGGGGTCGAAGGGACTCACCCAGGAGCCGTCGCTGTTCCGCCCGCGCATGAAGCCGGTATAGGAATCGAAAACATTGCGGTAATTGCGGGCGCGCCGGTCATAAGCCTCGGCGATGTCCCGGTGGCCCAGGGATTCGGCCATGCGTGCGATGCACCAGTCGTCATAGGCGAATTCCAGCGTCTGCGAGACCGACTCCTTGATGCGGTCGGCCGGGATGTAGCCGTACTCCGTGTACAGGTCCGAGACGTTGGTCCCTTTGTTGCGGTTGCTGGAGGAGACCATGGCCTGGAGGGCTTTCTCTCCGTCGAAACTGCGGATGCCGCTGAGCCAGGCGTCGGCTATGACGGAAACGCTGTGGTAGCCGATCATGGTTTGGGTTTCCCGGTTGCCGAGGGGCCAGATGGGAAGTTCCCCGGTGCAGTCGAACATGTCCAGCATGCTCACTACCATGTCTCCCACCAGGGAGGGATTGATCAGGGTCTGGAGGGGATTCCAACTTCGGAACGTGTCCCAGAGGGACAGGGTGGAATAGAAGTGGGAAGCGTTTTGGACGGTTTTGTTGCGGTTCATGTGGTCCCGGTACAGGCCGCTGACGTCGTCCATGCGGTTGGGCACCTTGAACGTATGGTACAGGCAGGTATAGAACTGCCGGGTGGGGCCGCCTTCCACGCGGATGCTGCCCAGGGACTGTTCCCACATGGCCGTGGCCAGGGCGCGGATGCGGCCGAAGCCGGGTTCCGCCGTCTCTGCCAGCCGGTTGGCGCGGGCTCCTTCCACGCCGGTGCCGGAAAGCCCCGCATAGACCACGAGTTCGCCCATGTCTTCGGGGAAGGTGAGGAGCAGTTTCCCTTTCCCGCTTTCTTCGGCTTTTTCGAACGGGACGGAGAAGGCGGCCGACAGGTAGATGTCGCGGCCTTCCGCCCAGCCGACGACGTGGCGGTAGCCGTTCACTTCCCGGTCACCGGCGGCTTCCAGGCTGCAGGCTTCGGCCTTGGTGCCTTCGCCGATGCTGTGGACGGCATCCAGGAGCAGCAGCCTTTCGCCCTTCCCCGTGAACGTGTAGCGGTGGACGCCTACGCGCGGGGTGGCCGTGAGTTCCACGGTGATGCCCTGGGGAAAATCGACCTTATAGTATCCGGGGACGGCCGTTTCTTTCTTGTGGTCCAGGGGAAGGGGCGCCACGCTGTCCAGACCCGGGGTGAAAAGGAAATCTCCGAGGTCTGCGCAGCCGGTACCGGAAAGGTGCGTATGGCTGAAGCCCAGGATGAGTGAATCCGAATAGTGGTAGCCGGAGCATCCGTCCCAGCCGGCGATGCGCGTGTCGGGACTCAGTTGCACCAGGCCGAAGGGCGTGGTGGCTCCGGGATAGGTGTGTCCGTGGAGGGCGGTTCCGTTGAACACATGGACTTGGGACAGCGGGCTATTGTCCGTCCCCGTGCAGGAAATGATGGCTGCCATCGAAACGACAAGCAGCCCGGTGAGGTGGATTTTCATCAAAACGGGCGTTATTAGTTCCAGTTACTACAAAGATACAAAAGAAAGAGTGCATGGCTGCCATATTTTGCGGTCTTTTGGTACGCAAATCGCGCATTACGCGCGTGCGCATGGATTATCGGTCAAAAACTTGTCGGCAGAATCAAAAAATATGATTAACTTTGCATAATATGGGAAAACGTTCAACCATTGTAGCCGTTGCGGCGCTGGCACTTCTAATGGCGGGCATCGTCCTGGCCGTCATCCGTCTGTATAAAACTGGTCCCGAAGAGTCCCCGGCTGCGGCCGTGGCTCCCGCCGGCTGGTCCGTGCTCAAAGCCATTCCCTCCGATGCCAATGCCGTCCTCGTGTTCGACGGGTCGGCCAAAGCCGCCCGCGTCCTGGCCGATTCCACCGGCTTCGTCCAGGGCATCGTGGCCCCTGAGAACCCCGCTTTCATGGAGTTCCTGTCGGCGGAAGGCCGTCACCGCATGGCCGTTTCCCTTCACAACAGCGGCTCGCTGGTTCCCCTTGTGGCCATCGAGACAGACCTGCCCGATTCCCTGAGCCTGGTCATCGCCGCCCGCGCCGGTCTCAAGACCCGCCAGTTCGGCGGCTTCCTGCTGGCTTCCCGCTCCGAAACCTTCATCAATGCAGCCGTGCGGCACCTGGAGGAGGAAACCTCCATCCTGGGCACCCGTCACCTGAAAGACCTCGTACGTCATGTCTCCGGTCCCGCCGTGCTGCTGCTTCCCCATACCCAGGCCGGAAAACTGGCCCAGGTCTATGCCGGCACCGCCTATCGGCCTTGGGCGTCCTTCGTGAAGGACCTCACCGAATGGAGTGCCTGGGGCTTGAAGGAACTGGACGGGGAGCATCTCATCCTGGAGGGCACCGCCCTTCCCGGAGATGCGGCCGCCAGTTATTTCTACGCCTACGCCGGAACGCCGGCAGGGCATCCCGAATTCCCGGACGTGCTGCCCTATTTTACCTGTTCGGCCATCTCGGTCCCCGTGAACGATGCCGACGCTTTCCTGAATGCCCGCCGGACTTTCGAGGACGGATGCGCCCGCCTGCAGACCTATGAGAAATTCCTGAAAGGGAAGGCCGGAAGGCCCCAGTCTCCCCAGGAGTGGTTCCGCTCCCTGCAGCCCAGGGAAGTGGTCCGGGTGAACTTCCGGATGGAAGACGGGATTGTGCACGATGCCATTCTGGTCCGCTCGGCCAAGGACCTGAAACTGGGGCAGGAAACGTCCAATCCGTACCGGGGTTTCCTGGAAGGGATTCTGGGCAGCCGTTTCGCCGTGACAGACACGGTATGCGCCTCGGTGGGCTCCCGCTGGAGCATATTCGCAGACATGCCCACCGTCCGTTGTTTCCAGGACGCTGCCTTCCTGGAGTACAGTCTCAAGGACAGGCTTTCGGACGCTTCCGTCAGTGTGCCGGACGGTTTTGTGGCCTACACGTCCTTCTCCGATGCCCCGGAGAAAGTGGCCGACCTGTTTGCCGGCAACATCGCCGCGCCGCTGCAGCATTTCGTGCGGGGGGCCGGCTTTGCGCCCGCCATGGCTTCGCTGGACCTTTCCGGTGAGCGTCCTTCCCTGCGCCTGAGCGTGGAAACGCGGGTGCTCAAGGGCACCAAGGTGCAGGTGCTGGAGCGGGATACCACCGTGGTGGTTCCCACCGGCCTTTTCCCGGTAATCAACCATACTACCGGAAAAACCAATTACCTGTACCAGAACGCCCACAAGTCCGTCTGCCTCAATGACGACAGCGGCAAGGGCGTATGGGGCATCCCCTTCAAGGAGGACTTGTGCGGCCGCGTGCAGAGCATCGATTATTACAACAACAAGAAAATACAGTTCCTTTTCTGCTCTTCTGACAAATTGTGGCTGCTGGACCGCCTGGGCCACTGGGTGAACGGTTTCCCCGTGAAACTGCCCAAACCCGTGCTCCTGGGGCCGGACGCATACGATTTCACCGGAGCGGGAGGCTACACCGTCATGGTCCTCCATACCGACAACACCCTGGAGCGCTACAACCTTCACGGCCAGAAGCCGGAGGGCTGGAAGGGCATCCGGGCTCCGGAGACGGTGAAGAACCTTCCGGAACTGGTGGAGACCAGGGGAAAGCGTTACTGGGCGGTGCGCACTTCGGTCCGCACGCTCATCTATCCTTTCGAAGGGGGAGAGGCCCTCACCCGGGAGGAAGGCGGCAAGATGATCAAACCCGACGCAGAAATCAAACCTGTCTCCAAGGGCATTTCGGCCGAGTGTTATGACGGCCGGACCCGAGACTTCAAATTGAACTAAAACCTGCCATAACACATGGAATTCAAATCTGTCAACAAACTCCTTCAGGACAGTTTCGTCCGCAACTGGGACCGGCCGGCCCTCACCAATTACCAGGGAATGACCCTGGCCTACCGTGACGTGGCCCGCCGCATCGCCAAACTGCACATCGCCTTCGAGCAGTGCGGTCTCCGCAAGGGAGACAAAGTGGCCATCTGTTCCCGGAACCAGGCCAACTGGGGTGTCAGTTTCCTGGCTGCCATCACCTACGGGGCTGTCGCTGTCCCCATCCTGCACGAGTTCAAACCCGGAAACATACATTATCTGGTCAACCACTCCGAAGCCCGCGTCCTCTTCGTGGACGAGGTCATCTGGGAAGGCCTTGTCCCGGATGAGATGCCGGACCTTTCCGTCGTGGTGCAAATCAACACGTTCAAGTTCCTGTATGCCGACAGCGAAGAGCGCCGTCAGATCCGGGAGCACCTGAACGAGGAGTTCGGCCACCGCTATCCCAACAACTTCGAGCCCCAGGATCTCAATTACTATGAGGACAGCGCCGAAGAACTGGCCATCATCAATTACACGTCCGGGACTTCCGGTTTCTCCAAGGGCGTGATGATTCCCTACCGGGCCCTCTACTCCAACATCCAGTTCGCCAGGGAGGATGCATGCCCCATGCTCAAGGCGGGCATGAACGTGGTTTCCATGCTGCCGACGGCCCATATGTACGGCATGATGTTCGAGTTCCTGTTCGAGATGACCATCGGCATGCATGTGCATTTCCTCAGCCGCGTGCCCAGTCCCAAGATTATCATGCAGGCCCTCGGGGATATCCATCCGGACATCATCATCGCCGTTCCGCTGGTGATCGAGAAGGTGTACAAGACCAAACTCAAGCCCCTCATGGACAAGAACAAGATCAAGTACCTCATGCGCATCCCCGTGCTGGACAGGGCCATCGAGAAGCGCTTCTGCACGGAACTCACCAACGCCTTCGGCGGCAGGTTCGAGGAAGTAATCCTGGGCGGCGCCGCCTTCAACCCGGAGGTGGAGAAATTCTTCCACAAGATCGGTTTCCATTACACGGTGGGCTATGGCATGACGGAATGCGCCCCCATCATCTGCTATGCCCATTGGGACAAGGTGAAGGTGGGATCGGCCGGCCGGGCCGCCCTCAACATGCAAATCCGCATCGACTCGGACGATCCCCGGCGAATCCCCGGCGAGGTGCAGGTGAAAGGCCCCAACGTGTGCCTGGGTTATTACAAGAATCCCGATGCCACCAGGGAATCCTTTACCAAGGACGGCTGGTTCCGCACCGGCGACATGGGTGTCCTGGATGCCGACGGCTACCTCTTCCTGCGGGGCCGGTCCAAGTGCATGGTCCTGGGCCCTTCCGGCCAGAATATCTATCCGGAAGAGTTGGAGGCCACCATCAACAATTTCGCTTATGTGGTGGATTCCCTCGTGGTGGAGGATGACGGCGGCCTCACGGCCCTCATTTATCCCGACTGGCATCAGGGAGAGTTGGACGGCATGACGCGCAGCGAATTCAAGAAGAACATCACGGACATGCTTCCCGCCATCAACCAGGAACTGCCGGGCTATGCGCAGATCAAGAAGATCGAGTTGATGCCCGAGGACTTCGAGCGCACCCCCAAGCGCAGCATCAAGCGTTACCTTTATCAGAGATAAATCATGAAATTCGATCACTCCTACCTGGAAATGGCCGAAGTGTGGGCCCAGAATTCCTACTGCAAGCGCAGGAAGGTGGGCGCCCTTTTGGTGAAAGACCGCACCATCATCTCCGACGGCTACAACGGAACCCCTTCGGGTTTCGAGAACGTCTGTGAGGACGAGAACGGCGTCACCAAGCCCTATGTCCTCCATGCCGAGGCCAATGCCATCACCAAGGTAGCCAAAAGCGGCAACAGTTCCGAGGGCGCCACGCTTTTTGTCACGGCCTCTCCCTGTGCCGAGTGTGCCAAATTAATCATCCAGGCGGGCATCACGCGCGTGGTGTACCGCGACGCCTACCGGCTCACGGACGGGATAGACCTTCTGAAACGGGCCGGCATCGAGGTGGAACAGGCTCAGTAAGCCATGAAAAAAACGTATGTACAAATCCTGCAGGTGCTGCTGGGTGTCTTGATCGGCATCCTCCTCACGCTGCTTGCCGTCCGTTACCGGGAAAGCCGGCATATCAACCAACTCAGCCGGGTGGACTGGGGAAAACTCAACCTCATTCTGGGAATCGTCGAGAAGAACTATGTCGATACCCTGGACAAGGAAGGCATGACGGAAGCCGCCGTATCGGCTGCCCTGTCCAAGCTGGACCCCCATTCGGTCTATCTGCCTCCGGTGCAGTTGTCGGCCTCCGAGGAGGAACTTGCCGGCAATTTCGAAGGCATCGGCATCCAGTTCAATGTCCCCAATGATACGGCCATCGTGCTGGAAGTGATTCCCGGCGGCCCCTCGGAGAAGGTGGGCCTGATGGCCGGAGACCGTCTCCTCAAGGTGGACGACAAGGTGATAGCCGGTGTCAAGTTCCCGCAGGACAGCATGGTCCGTCGGATGAAGGGCCCTTCCGGGACCAAGGTTACGGTCACGGTCCGGCGTGGCAGGGAGGAGATTCCCTTCGAGATCACCCGCGGGAAAATCCCCGTCCACAGCGTGGATGCCTCCTTCATGATCCGGGACAGCGTGGGCTACCTGCGGCTGGCCAAATTCTCCCGCACCACGTATAAGGAGTGCCATGAGGCTACGCTCAAACTGATGGAGCAGGGGATGACGCACCTGATCTTCGATATCCGGGACAATACCGGCGGTTACATGGACCAGGCGCTTCTGCTGTCCAACGATTTCCTCTCGCCCGGGGACACCATCGTCTATATCGAAGGCCGCCATCGTGCCCGTGAAGTCTTCAAGGCCGACGGACGTGGCGCGTTCCAGAGCATGGGCCTGACGGTCCTGATCAGCGAGAATTCGGCATCGGCCAGCGAAATTTTCGCCGGCGCGGTGCAGGACAACGACCGGGGCACCGTCTTAGGCCGCCGTTCCTTCGGAAAGGGCCTGGTGCAGGAGCCGTTCTTCTTCACCGACAATTCCGGCATCCGCCTCACTGTAGCCCGTTATTACACGCCTTCGGGCCGATGCATCCAGAAGCCCTACGACAGTTACAGCCGGGACATTTATAACCGCTACGTGGACGGAGAGGTGTTCAGTGCCGACAGCGTCCGCCTGGACACCACGGATGTGCACCATACGCGCGGAGGCCGGCTTGTCTATGGCGGCGGCGGAATCATGCCCGATGTCTTTGTGCCGATGGACACGACGCGTGCCAGCAATTTCTTCATCGCATGCAACCGCAAGGCCACCCAGATGCGGTATGCCTCCCATATCTTCGACCGGCACGCCGCCAGGCTGTCGGCCATCGAAACCTACCGGGAAATGGATGCCTTCCTTGCTTCCCTCAACTTGGAGGTGGATTTCCCGGCCTATGCCCGGAAGATGGACGACATTCCCTGCACCGAGGCCGAATGGGACCGGACGGAGGCCTATCTGCTGCCCCAGCTGCGTGCCCTCATCGCCCGCTACTCCAAACTGGGCGAGAACGCTTTCTACAAGTATTATCTGCCGGTAGATTACACGGTTGGAAAGGCGCTGGAGGCACTTTAACAGCCATTTGCATACAAAAAAGAAAGGGCAACCGTCACGGCTGCCCTTCTCTTTTCCTATTATTAACTAAACCAACTTAAAACTAACCTGATTCAGTTAATTGCAAGAGGTGTGCCAAACTTTATTTTCCGTTTTCAACTTCTGCACGGGCGCGTTCCACGGACTTGGAGCGTTTGAGGACAAAGCCCGATCCCAGGTACTTGGTGCGGACATCTTCGTCGGCAGCCAACTCCTCCGGCGTGCCGGCCTGCAGGATGACTCCCTCGTACAGCAGATAGGCGCGGTCTGTGATGGCCAGGGTTTCGCCGACATTGTGGTCGGTGATGATGACGCCGATGTTGCGGTATTTGAGTTTGGCGATGATGTACTGGATGTCTTCCACGGCGATGGGGTCCACGCCGGCGAAGGGTTCGTCCAGGAGGATGAACTTGGGATCCACGGCCAGGGCGCGTGCAATCTCGCAGCGGCGCCTTTCACCGCCGGAGAGTTGGATGCCGAGGGACTTGCGCACTTTGGAGAGGTTGAACTCGTCGATGAGCTGCTCCATGCGTGCGATTCGCTGCTCCTTGGTCATGTCCTTGGTGCTGGCCGACATCTCCATCACGGACAGGATGTTGTCCTCGACCGACATTTTGCGGAAGACGGAGGCTTCCTGCGGCAGATAGCCCAGGCCTTTCTGGGCGCGTTTGTACATGGGAAGTTCGGTGATTTCCACGGTGTTTCCCTCGTCATCGTCCAGAAAGATGCGGCCGCCGTTGGGCTTGATCTGTCCGGTAATCATGTAGAAACTGGTGGTCTTGCCGGCGCCGTTGGGCCCCAGGAATCCCACGATCTCTCCTTGTTGCACTTCCATGGAAACGCCCTTCACCACGGTGCGGACGCCGTATTTCTTCACCAGTTTTTCGGCACGTAGTTTCATAATATGAAACATTAATAGTTAAACGTAACCCCCTCCCGAAACCCCTCCCCTCGGGGGAGGGACTTTATTTTGTATCCAGGCCCAAGTCGGCCACGAAGGCGCGGACATCAGGGTTCTTTTCCATCAGGTCTTTCGCCTTTTCTTCAGGCATGTAGGGCACTTTTTCGGCCGATTCTTCCACCGGCGTCACTTCCACCAGGATATTCACCCTGGGGCAGGAGAGCATTTCGCGGATCTTGTTCTCGAGTTCGCGGAGAAGCTTTTCCTCCACCCACTGTTTCTGTGCTTCGTTGAGCACGAAGAAATCTACAATTTTTACGCCGTCGGCTTCCCGGACGTCGATTTTTCCGTTGGCGATCATGCTGGCGAGGCGGGGACGGTCGGTGTATTGTTTGGCCAGTTCCTTCCATTGCATGCGGATGGTTTCGTCCTCCGGCAGCGTCGTGCCCTGGACCACCGTTTCCGCGGGTGCCTCTTCCTCCTTCTTCTCATCCATGATGGCGCTCATGGACAGGGCCGATCCGGTTTTGGCCGTACGCCGGCGGGGGGCTGCCTGCGGAGCAGGGGCTTCGACGGCGGGTTTGGGGCTTTCTACGGCCGGCTTGGGACTCGGTTTAGGGCTCTCTACGACCGGTTTGGGGCTCTCGGCGACCGGTTTGGGCTCGGCCGCAGGCTTCTGCACCAGGTAACTCAGCCGCATAAGGGCGAACTCGATGTGGAGGCGGGGATTGACGGCCGCCTTGTAAGCGGTTTCGCAGGCGGTGGTGATGCCCAGGGCATCGTACAGGAACTGGTGGGTGCAGCGGGAGGCCTGCTCGGCGTAGCGTTTCTTGAGCGATTCCGGGAGTTCCAGCAGGGGTTCCAGCCCGCCGGTCTTGGCCACGACGAGGTTTCTCAGGTGGCTGGAAAGGGACCCTACGAAGTGCAGGGCGTTGAAGCCTTTCGATAAAATCTCGTCCAGGGTGAGGAAAGCGTCTCCGTAGTTTCCGCCCAGGAAATCATCCACCATTCGGAAACTGTATTCGTAGTCCAGGACGTTGAGGTTGCGGATGACGTCTTCGTAATGGACATCGGTGCCGCAGAAGGCCACCGTCTGGTCGAAAATGGTGAGGGCGTCGCGCATGGCTCCATCGGCCTTGGAAGCGATTACATGGAGGGATTCGTCGTCGATGGTGATTCCTTCCTTGGTGGCGATGCCGCGAAGGTTCCGCACCATGTCCGGAATGCTGATGCGGTTGAAGTCGTAGGTTTGGCAGCGACTCAGGATGGTGGGAAGAATCTTGTGTTTCTCCGTTGTCGCCAAAATGAAGATGGCGTGTGCCGGGGGCTCTTCCAGCGTCTTGAGGAAGGCGTTGAAGGCGGCCTGGGACAGCATGTGGACCTCATCGATGATGTACACGCTGTAGCGTCCGACCTGCGGGGGCACCTGCACCTGTTCCATGAGCGTTTTGATGTCTTCCACGGAGTTGTTGGAAGCGGCATCCAGTTCGTGGATGCAGTAAGAGCGGCCTTCCTGGAAACTCACGCACGATTCGCACTGCCCGCAGGGCTCCATTTCCGGCCCGGGGTTCATGCAATTGATCATTTTGGCGAAAATGCGCGCCGTGGTGGTCTTGCCCACGCCCCGCGGACCGCAGAACAGATAGGCATGCGCCAACTGCCCCCTCCGGATGGAGTTGGACAGCGTCCTGGCAATCGTGTCCTGGCCGATCAGGGTTTCGAAGGAATCCGGCCTGTACTTCCGGGCCGATACAATATAGTCGCTCATAGACTACAAAGATAATAATTTTTCCGTACCGATATAGACCATATTTGCAATAAGGCCGGCTTACTGAAAACCGACCTTTTGCAACTGCGCTGGCAGAACTGGATTATTTGTCGATGTTCACGATACGGTAATCGGCCTTGCCGAGTCCGATGGAGACGGCATAGTCGATAATGTGCGTACCGTGCTGGCGGTTGATGCGCTCCTGCAGCGGTTTGGCGTCATCGCCTTTGCGGGAAGGATAGGAGAACACGAGGTCCAGGCAGGCCTTGTCCAGGGCCACCGGGTCGGTGGAGGCCAGGATGCCGATATCGGCCAGGCGCGGTTTGTCGGGATTGCCGTCACAGTCGCAGTCCACGGACATGTTGTTCATCACGTCGATGTAAACGATGTTCTTGCCGAAATAGTTGGCGACGGCCTGGGCGGCGGCGGCCATGGACTCCAGGAAGGGGTCCTGCTCGGCCGTGATCCAGTGGTCGGAGGATTCACCGGCCGAGTGGATGTAGAACTTGCCGGCGGTGGAAGCGAAGCCGATGCTCTGGTTTTTGAGAACGCCGCCGAATCCGCCCATGGCGTGGCCCTTGAAATGCGCCAGGTTGATTACGAAGTCGTAATGCTGGATATGGCTTCCCACGATGTCGTACTGGATGTGCTTGCTGTCCAGGACGGGAATCCGGATATCGCCTTCCTCATCCATGATATCTACCGGAGCCACGGCCTCGAAACCGCGCTCGGCGATGGCCTTGCGGTGATCTTCCGTCTTCATGCGGGCCCCGCCATAGGCAGTGTTGCACTCGATGAGGGTGCCGTTCACCGCCTTCACCAGCGGCGCGATGAATTCCGGACGCAGGTAGTTGGTTTTGGACGATTCGCCGGTGCTGATTTTGACGCCTACTTTGCCTTCGGGCTTGCAACCCAGGGCGTTGTAGATGTTCAGAAGGCCTTCGGGACTGATATCGGAGGTGAAATAAACGACGGGGGCATCGGGACTCTCGGTGCTGGAGACCGGTACCACAGGCTCTGTGCGGGTGGTGGTCTGAGTAGAGCCGCAGGCAATCAGTGCCAGGGCGGCCAGGGAAAGAAGAATGTGCTTCATAAGAATGAATTGTCTATCGCGGCAAAGTTAGTGATTCTCCGCTTTCCGGGCAAAATTTTTTTCTGCAGGATCCCCGTTCAGGCGTCAGGCCGGTCATCCGTCCGGTACAGAAACGGAGAAAAAAAAGACCGGCTCACAGGAGTCGGTCTCTTATTGTGATAAGGTGCTCAGGCAATTACTGCTCTTCTTTGAGACGAAGCTGCTGAACATAGATGGCCTTCTGAAGCGCAACACGCTTTTTCACGGAAGGCTTCTCGAAGTTCTTGCGGGAACGCATCTCACGGACGGCACCGGTCTTTTCGAACTTGCGCTTGAATTTTTTCAGGGCTCTTTCGATGTTTTCGCCTTCTTTGATGGGTACGATGATCATTGCTTTTACACCTCCTTTTTTCTTTTGGGAGTGCAAAGGTAGAAAAAAATTGCAAATGCACAAAATAATTTCTTATATTTGTGGTAACAAGAATGTTATCTAAAAGCCACTGATATGAAAAAGACCCCCGAAACCTATCCCTGGAAGTTCGCCTCCGTTGGCGGAGCCGTCCGTGTAAGCATCCAGAGCGGAGAAGATATCCGCCATCTGGGAGAGTTGGACCGCAAGATGTGGACCGTACTCAGCTGCCCTGTCGAAGGCCTGGAGTTCGATGCCAAGACCCTCAAACTGATTGACGTGGATGCCGACGGCAAGATCCGTGTGGACGAGGTGATCAAGACCGCCCAGTGGCTCACCCGCGTCCTCAAAAACCCTGACGAACTGCTCAAGGAAGGGGATGTCCTCGCTTTTTCGGAGTTCAATACCGACGATCCGGACGGAGCCCGTCTTCTCTCTTCGGCCAAGCAGATCCTGACCAACCTCAAACTGGAGAAAGATTCCATCGGCCTGGAAGATACGGCCGACAACGTGAAGATTTTCGCCGAGACCCGTTTCAACGGAGACGGCATCATCACCCCGGCAAGCGCCGATGACGAGGCCACCGCGAAACTCATCGAGACCATTGCCGGCATCGCTTCGGCCACCGACCGCAGCGGCGTTCCCGGCATCACGGCCGACCATGTGGAAGCCTTCTACACCGCCTGCGCCGAATACGCCGACTGGCAGAAGGCCGGCACCAAGGAGGTCTTCCCCTTCGGAGACAAGACGGCCGACGCCCTTGCCGCCGTCAATGCCCTGAAGGACAAGGTGGCCGACTATTTCATGCGCTGCCGCCTCATCGGCTTCGATGCCGCCGCTGCCGGCGCCGTGGACGTGAACGTGGAGAAAATCGCCGCCATCGAGGGGAACCTTTCGGCCGCTTCCGAGGAAATCGGCCAGCAGCCGCTCGCAAAGCCTGCCGCTGACGGAAAACTGAACCTGAAAGCCGTGAACCCCGCCTGGAAGGCCGCCGTGGACAATGTGATTGCCCTGGTAGGCATCCGGAAAGAGTCCATCGACGAGAGTGACTGGGCCGGTATCCTGGACCGGTTCGCCCCTTATACCGCCTGGCTGGACGCCAAGAAAGGCACCCTCGTGGAAGGGCTGGGGCTGGACTGCGTCGAGGCTGTCCTGAAAGAAGACAAAAAGGCCGTCCTTCTGGCCCTGCTGGAAAAAGACAAGGCCGAGGAGGCCAACGCCCTTTCCATCGAGGAAGTGGACAAACTCCTGCGCCTGAACAAGTACTTCTACCGCTTCCTCAACAACTATGTGGTCCTGGCCGATTTCTACGATCCGGACCACAAGGCCATCTTCCAGGCCGGCCGCCTGTATATCGACCAGCGCAGCACGGACCTTTGCGTCAAGGTGGCAGGCCCCTCTCCGGAAATCGCTTCCCTCAGCGGCATGTACATCCTGTACTGCGCCTGCGACAGCGCCAAGTTGGGCAAGAGTTTCAACATCGCCGCCGTCCTCACCGACGGTGACGTGGACGGTCTGCGCGAGGGCAAGAACGCCGTCTTCTATGACCGCGAAGGAAACGACTACACCGCCAAGGTGACGGCCATCGTGGAGAACCCCATCTCCGTGCGCCAGGCCTTCTGGGCCCCTTACAAAAAGGTATCCCGCATGGTGAGCGACCGCATTGACAAGAAAGCGGCCGAAAAGAATGAGAAATCCATGGCCGGTCTCACGACGGCCACGAGTACCGCCGCAGACGGCAAGGCTCCCGCCGCGCCGTTCGACATTGCCAAGTATGCCGGCATCTTTGCCGCCGTAGGCATGGCCCTCGGCCTTATCGGAGCCGCCCTGGCCGGCATTGCCGCCGCCCTGAAGGGAATCACGCTCTGGCAGGCTCTCCTGATCATCGCCGTGATTATGCTCCTGATCTCCGGTCCGTCCATGTTTATCGCCTGGCGGAAACTCCGCAAACGCGACCTGGGTCCGGTGCTCAATGCCAACGGATGGGCCATCAACGCCGCCTCGCTGGTGAGCGTGAAGTTCGGAAAGACCCTCACGTCCCTGGCGAAATACCCCAAACTCACGGCCGTGGATCCCGAAGCACGCAAGAAGGCCGCCCGGCGCCGGTTCTGGTGCTGGCTGTGTGTGGTTGCAGTGCTGTGCTGCCTGGGCCTGTGGCTCTGCAATATCCTGCTTCCCATCGGCCTTAAGAGTCCGCTGTTCTGATGGACACCCCCTTCCCATATGCCCAGTATGTAACCGGAAAACAGTTCATCGGGCGTAAAAGCGACGTCACTCTCCTTGGGAATCTGCTTTCCCAGGGAGAGCATGTAACCATTTACGAGCCGCCCAAGACAGGCATTACGTCACTGGTGCAGCAGACGCTGTTCAATATGCGCCTGAGCGGCAAGTCCTTCACGGTAGGACAGTTGTCGGCCCTGAATATCCGTACGCCGGAGGCATTCCTGCTGCGCTTGGGCTCCACCCTCATGCGGATGGTTGCGTCTGTGCCGGAAGAGTACATGAAAATGACGCAGCAATACCTCGGCGGCACCCATTTCGTCTTCGACCCCCGCACCTATGCCGAAACCGGCCAGGTGCTGTCGCTGGGCTGGGACCTGGATGCCGAAGACATCCTGGCCATGCTGCGGATGCCCTTCCGCCTCTCCGCCGACCGGAATGACCGTTTTATCCTGATCATCGACGAATTCCAGTGCCTGAGCCTTCTGGACAATCCGGATGTGCTGCTGCGGCCGCTGGACAGTGTGCTTCGGGACCAGCGGGACCATCGGCTTTTCTCCTTCATCTTCTGCGGCAGCGGGGTGAACGCCATGAAAGGCATTTTCGAGGGAAGCCTCCTGTTCCACCGGGTTGTGGAAAGGGTCTGCATCTCTCCGGCCGAAGAGCGCGAGATTTCCGAACACGTCCAGCGGGGCTTCCTGGCGGGCGGCAAAGTGGTGAACCAGGACCTTATCCTGGGCGCCTGCCGCCTCTTCCGGGGAAACCTCTGGTATATCAATCACTTCTGCGCCATCTGCGATGCCATGAGCCGCGGCTATATTATGGAGCCCGTCTTCGTGGAGGCGCTGGAGAACCTGGTGTCCATGCACGAGCCTCATTTCAAGGAAATCGTGAACAGCCTCACCACCCACCAGGTGAGCCTCCTTCGGGCTACGGTGGACGGTGTCACCCGTTTCTCCTCGGCCGATGTGATTCGGAAATACGGCCTTAATTCGTCGGCCAACGTCAAGCGCGTGAAGGATGCCCTGATGAAAAAGGAAGTGCTTGTCTTTGACGAGAATGACACGCCGTCACTGATGGATCCGCTCTTCGAGTACTGGGTGAAAAAGTATTATTTCGAGATACCGCAATGAAAAAACTTGTGATTCTGACCGGCGCCGGCGTATCGGCCGAGAGCGGATTCGCCACCTTCCGTGACACGGGGGGCCTGTGGGAGCAGTATGACGTGAACGACGTGGCCTCCATTGAAGGCTGGTACCGCAACCGGAAACTGGTCCTGGACTTCTACAACCAGCGCCGGGCGCAACTCAAGGACGCCAAACCCAACGCCGCCCACCTGGCCATGGCCGACCTGGAGAAAGACTACAAGGTGAGCGTGATCACCCAAAATGTGGACAACCTGCACGAGCGGGCCGGATCGACCTATGTCCTTCACCTGCACGGCGAACTCACCAAGGTGCGCCCCGAGAACGGCCTCTACGACCGCACCGAATCGGAGGCGGAGGTCATCGACGTGGGGTACGATGCCGTCCATTTGGGAGACCTGGCCCCGAACGGAAGCCAGTTGCGTCCGCACATCGTCTTTTTCGGGGAATCCGTGCCCAAGATCAACAAAGCCATCGACCTGGTGGAACAGGCCGATATCCTCCTGATCGTAGGCAGTTCCCTGCAGGTGTACCCGGCTGCCGGGCTCTACCGTTATGCCCCCAACGACTGTCCCATCTACGTGATCGACCCCAAACCGGTCCCCATCGCCGACCCCCGCGTCACCCTGATCTCCGACGTGGCCACCAAGGGAATGGTCCGTTTCCGGGAACTCCTCGCGGGTGACAAGTAATCCCTTGAAAGACAGTTACTTACGTACAATCCTCTGCGCAAAAAGCGCAGAGGATTGTACGTAAGTGGATGATTGACAGTAGTTTAACGATCAGCCGAAGTTTAGTCGATCCGGTCAAAGCCGGTGTAGGGACGGAGAACTTCCGGAATTTCGATGTAACCGTCTTTCTGGTTGTCTTCCAGCAGGGCGGCAACCACGCGGGGCAGGGCCAGGGAACTTCCGTTCAGGGTGTGGGCAAGCTGCATCTTGCCTTCCTCGTCCTTGTAGCGGCACTTGAGGCGGTTGGCCTGAAAACTCTCGAAATTGGATACGGAGGAAATTTCCAGCCAACGTCCCTGGGCGGCGCTCCAGAGTTCGAAGTCATAGGTGATGGCCGAAGTGAAACTCATGTCCCCGCCGCAGAGGCGGAGAATGCGGTACTTCAGGCCCAGGGCGTTCACGAGGCTCTCTACGTGGGCGATCATCTCGTCCAGGGCGGCATAACTGTTCTCCGGCTTTTCGATGCGCACGATTTCCACTTTGTCAAACTGGTGCAGGCGGTTGAGGCCGCGTACATCCTTGCCGTAGGAACCGGCTTCGCGGCGGAAGCAGGGCGTGTAGGCAGTGAGTTTCTGGGGGAAATCGTCGGGCCCCAGGATTACGTCACGGAAGATGTTTGTGACGGGCACTTCTGCGGTGGGAACCATGTAGAAGCCGTCCACGTTGGCGAAATACATCTGGCCTTCCTTGTCGGGAAGTTGACCGGTGCCGAAACCGGATGCGGCGTTCACCATCACGGGCGGCTCAACCTCCTTGTATCCGGCCGCGGTGTTGCGGTCCAGGAAGAAGTTGATGAGGGCACGCTGCAGGCGGGCTCCCTTGCCTTTATAGACCGGGAAGCCGGCGCCGGTGATTTTTACACCCAGGTCGAAATCGATGATGTCATACTTCTTGGCAAGATCCCAGTGGGGGAGGGCATGCTCGGGGAGGATAACCTCCGGACCGCCCATCTTCACCACAACGTTATCCTCTGCGCCCTTTCCTTCCGGAACCTGTGCGCAGGGAATGTTGGGCAGCAGATACAGCAGCTCCTGCAGTTTGGCGTTGTTGTCATCGGCCATTTCCAGCAGTTCGGAGGAACGGGCCTTGAGTTTGGCAACTTCTGCCTTGGCCTGTTCCGCCTCTTGCTTTTTGCCTTCTTTCATCAGTTGGCCGATGGCGGCTGCCGCCTTCTTCTGGTCGGCCAGAAGGGCGTCGCTGCTCGTTTGGAGCGCTTTGCGGTGGTCGTCCAGGACGATGATTTTGTTCACGATGTCCCGGGCATCAAAGTTTTTAACAGCAAGTCTCCGGATTACAAAATCCGGAGACTCGCGCAAAAGTTTCAGAGTTAACATGTCTTAGTTCTCCAGAGGAAGTACGGAAACATAGGACTTGTTTTCACGCTTGCGGGTGAATTTGACGGTGCCGTCAATAAGGGCGTAGAGGGTGTGATCCTTACCCATGCCCACGTTCAGGCCCGGGTTGTGAGCGGTACCGCGCTGACGCACGATGATGTTACCGGCCTTTACGACCTCTTCGCCGAACTTCTTGATGCCGAGACGTTTGGAATGCGACTCACGACCGTTCTTGGAACTGGATTGACCTTTCTTGTGTGCCATAATCTGTTTCTCCTTTAAAAGTTAAGCGATAGCGTCGATGTGGATCTTGGTGAGCTTCTGGCGATGGCCATTGAGCGTCTGGAAACCCTTGCGACGGATTTTCTTGAATACGAGCACTTTCTTTGCTTTGGCATCGTCGTCCAGGACGGTGGCCTTCACAACGGCTCCTTCTACATACGGAGTACCGACCTTCACGGCACCCTCATTGTCCAGGAGGAGCACTTTGTCGAACTCTACGGATTCTCCGTTTTTCGCAGCGAGGCGGTTCACGAAGATGTCCATGCCAGCTTCTACTTTAAACTGCTGACTTGCAATGTCTACGATTGCGTACATTGTACAAAAACTTGTTAAAAGTTTGGGCCGTAAGCGCCTGCCCTTTGCGGCAGGTCTTGACAGAGCTTAGCGGTCATCTCAAAAAATGGACTGCAAAGATACGAATAATTCTCAGAATCACAAATTTTTCTGTCCAAAAACTACCGCACCTCGCCGGGCTGCCGGCCAAAGAGTTCCTTGTAGCACTTGGAGAAATAGGACGGCGTGGCAAAACCTACGGCGTAAGCTATTTCCGCCACGGTTTTGTCCGTGGTTTTGAGGAGGTTGTCGGCCGCTTTAAGGCGGGTGATGCGAATCAGTTCCACCGGCGAATAGCCCGTGAGGGCCTTTACTTTCCGGTACAGCTGGACGCGACTCAGGCCCAGCTCGGAGCCCAGCTGCTCCACATTCAGGTCTTCATCGGCCAGATGAGCCTGCACACGGGCCCGGAAACGGGACAGGAAGTCGTTTTCCTGGGGTTTGGCGGCGGCGCTTTCCCCGGTATCCAAATAGTGCTCCTTCAGGAGGATGCGGCTCTTGAGAAGATTGCCGATCCGGGAGAGCAACACCTTTTCGCTGAAGGGTTTGGAGATGTAGGCATCGGCCCCGGAATCGTAACCTTCCGCCCGCTGCTCCTCCAACGATTTGGCCGTGAGCAGGATTACCGGGATGTGGCTGGTGGGAAGTTGCTCCTTCAGGGCTTTGCACAGGCTGAGGCCGTCCATCACGGGCATCATGATATCGCTGACCACCAGGTCCGGCAGTTCCTTCAGTGCTTTTGCCAGGGCCTCCTGTCCGTCGCAGGCGGTCAGGATGCGGTAGTCTCCTTCCAAAAGGGAGGCGATGAAGTGCCTCAGGTCTGCATTGTCATCCACCACCAGGATGGAGGGACGGTCCGTATCCGTCACCCGCCGGGCGGCTTCGCTGCGGGAGCGGTCTTCGCGGGAGTAAACTTCTTCAAAAGTCTCGGTGTATGCGCCGGCATCTTCGCTCTCCTTCAGTTTGGCACCTTTCTGTGTCAAAGGTAGGCGGACCAGGAAGCGGGTTCCTTGCCCAAGGACGCTGCTTACGGAGACGGTGCCGCCATGGAGTTCGGTGACAGCCTTGACCAGCGCCAGGCCGATTCCGGTTCCGGAGGTCGGTTCGGAGGCCTGGTAAAATCGGTCGAAGATATACGGAAGCTTGTCCTGGGGGATGCCCTCGCCGTTGTCTTCCACCTTCAGGACGGCTTCCTGCCCTTCCCGAAGGACGGATATGGTGATGGTGCCGTCTTGGGCGGTATGCTTGATGGAATTGCCCAGCAGGTTGAAGAGGATGCGCTCCAGCAGGCGCATGTCGGCCTCAATCATCAGCGTGTCTTCCCCTTCATAACGGAGAGTCCGGGTAGAGCCCGAAAAGCCGTTCATCCACTCCTTTACGGCGGTAGGGAAATTGAAGCGGGACACTTCCAGCGGCATATTGCCGCTTTCTATCTTTCTGAAATCCAGGATGTTGTTCACCAATTGGCGAAGGATGTCCACGTTGCGGCGGACCATCTGGAGGCTTTTCTTCTGCGGCTGTCCCAACTGCCCGTCTTCCAAGATGTGCTCCAAGGGCCCGGCTACCAGCGTAAGCGGGGTACGGAGGTCGTGGCTCACGGAAGTGAAGAAGTCCAGCTTGGCCTGGGTGTTTTCTTCCAGCTGTTGTTTGAGTTGGCGGGTAGTGCGGTAGCTCCAATAGGCCTGGGAGGCCACGAGGATGAGCAGGATGGCAAAGACGATGACCATCCACATGATAATGCGCTGGTTGTTGTACTGCAGGAGGAATTGGTCCAGTTTGCCGTTCACATTTTCCACCATGGCCCGCTGGGTGGCAATCTCATCCTCCTGCATCTTGAACATGCGGGCGTTGCGGCTGTCCACCAAGGCACCTTCCAGACGGTTTTCCCGCTCGTAAGGCCGGCCTTTCAGGATGTTCAGGGCCAGTTCCATCACCAGGTCTCCGCGGGTGGGGTAGAGGTAGGAAGCCGTGAGGACGCTGTCCATCACCTCCTGCATGCCGGCGTCGGGAAGGGCGTCCACCCCGAAGAAGGGGATGTCTTCCGGATAACCCAGGGCCCGGCGGGCTCCCAGGGCCATGCGGTCGTTCTGGCCGAAGACGGCATCCGGATGCACGCCTTCTTCCAGCAGTTCTTTCATGGCTTCGTAGCCGGATTCTTCCAGCCAGTTGCCGTAGGGGGCGGCCAGCACCCGGATTCCCGGATGCTCCGCAAGGGCTTCCAGGAAGCCTTTGTGGCGGTCATCGGCCGGGGAAGAGCCCTGCAGCCCCTGGATTTCCACCACCCGGCCCTTCCCGTCCAGCACATCGGCCAGAAAATGCCCCATGGTGCGTCCCACTTCCACATTGTCGGCCCCGATGAAGGCCGTGTATTTGTCGGATTCTATCTTCCGGTCGAAGAGGATGACCGGGATGCCGGCGTCAAAGGCTTCTTCCACGGCGGGCATGATGGTGATGGCCTGGTTGGGGGAAATAACCAGCAGGTCCACCCGCTGGTTCACGAATTCCCGGATCTGCTCCATCTGGCGCCAGCTGTTGTCATCGGCCGATGAAAAGCGGAGGCTTACGCCGTCCATGCGGGCGGCCAGCGCCAGTTCGTCGTTCAGTTTGGTGCGCCAGATATCGTCGCTGCACTGGGACACGCCAATAACCAGCGACTTCTTCCCCCCGCTGCAGGCGGAGAGAAGAAGTACGGCTGATATGAGAAGGAAGAGCCTTTTTACCATAAACTTATTTTAAGGAATCCGGAACCGCCGGCATGGCTCCGCTCCGGGTACACACGTAGGCCGATACCTTGACGGCGGTCTCATGTGCCTCAGGGACGCTTTTTCCGTTAAGGAGGGAACCTACGAAGGCTCCGGTGAAGGAGTCTCCGGCACCCACCGTATCGGCCACCTGCACCTTGGGCGTATCCAGGAAGGACATGCCGCCCTCGTAGAAGACGTAGCTTCCGTTCACGCCGCAGGTGAGAATGAGCATCTGAAGGCCGTAGGTCTTGATGAGACTGCGGCATTTGTCTTCCAGGGACAGGCCGGGAAGCTGGAACATGCGGGCTATCACCACCAGCTCTTCATCGTTGATTTTGAGGATGTTGCAGCGGCGGAAAGACTCCTCCAGCACTTCCTTTCCGTAGAAGTCCTGCCGCAGGTTGATGTCAAACACCTTCAGGCAGTCTTGGGGAACAGCATCTAAGAAAAGGCCGATGCTCTCCCGGGAGACGGCGTTGCGCTGGGCCAGGGAGCCGAAGCACACGGCCTTGCAGTCGGCCGCCAGGGCGGCCAACTCCTTGGTATAGGGGATGTTGTCCCAGGCCACGTCCGTCTTAATCTCGTACTGGGGTACGCCCTGCGCATCCAGCGTCACCTGTACGGTGCCGGTGGGATATTCCACGCGGTCCAGGTGGTAGGGCAGCCGGTGCTCTTCCAGGGCTTCCACAATCTCTTCTCCCAGTTTATCCTGGCCGATGGCGCTCACGGCGATGGCCTCGTGCCCGAACTGGCTGGCATGATAGGCGAAGTTGGCGGGGGCGCCGCCCAGTTTCTTTCCTTCGGGGAGCATGTCCCAAAGTGCTTCCCCGATTCCGATAACGAATTTACCCATACTTACTTACGAACTTTGGTGAAATAATAGAAAAGGTAGGCCACACCCACCGTCATCACGGCCACGGCGCCGGCCTGTCCTACTGCGTCGGAGGCAAAGCCCATCAGGAGCGGGAATACGGTACCGCCGAACAGGCCCATAATCATGAGGCCGCTCACCTCGTTCTGCTTCTGAGGAACGGCCAGCAGGGCCTGCGAGAACACGATGGAGAAGATGTTGGAGTTGCCGAAGCCCACCAGGGCGATGGCTGCGTACAGGATTTCCTTGCTATGGCCAACAAACATGCCGCACATGGAAAGGGCCATGAGGACCACGCTCACCAGGAAGAACTTCCGGTGGCTGAACTTGGAGAGGATGAAGGAGCCGCTCAGGCAGCCGATTGTACGGAAGATAAAGTACAGGCTGGTGGCGAAGCCGGCCTCCGTAAGGCTCATGCCCACGCGCTCCATCAGGAGTTTGGGGGCGGTGGTGTTGGTGCCCACGTCGATGCCCACATGGCACATGATGCCCAGGAAGCTCAGCAGCACGATGGGTTTGCCCAGCAGCTTGAAGCACTCCACGAAGCCGGAAGCCTTGTCGGCCACCTGCTCCCTTTCGATGGGGGAGAGGGCCAGCAGCAGGGCTGCCAGAATGCCGATGGCACCGTACACGGGGAAGAGCACCCGCCAGCCCAGGCCGAAGGACGGCATGGCGGCGGTGGCGCCCCACATGGCGATATAAGGGGCCATGAAGGAGGCGATGGCCTTCACGAACTGGCCGAAGGTCATGGTGCTGGCCAGCTTGTCACCCTTGATGATGTTGGTGATGAGCGGGTTCAGCGAGGTCTGCATGAGGGCGTTGCCGATTCCCAGCAGGGAGAAGGCGGCCAGCATGAGCCCGTAGCTCTCTCCGAAGATGGGGAGGACCAGGGACACCACCGTCACCACCAGGGAAAGGAGCACGGTGTTCTTCCGGCCGATGCGGTTCATCAGGATGCCCGTGGGAACGGAGAAGATGAGGAACCAGAAGAAGACCAGGGAGGGGAAGATGTTGGCGGCGGAATCGCTGAGCTGCAAGTCGGCCTGGACATAGTTGGAGGCGATGCCCACGAGGTCTACGAACCCCATGGCGAAGAAGCACAGCATCACCGGTATCAGTTGTATCTTTTTATTCATTATTTGCTTAGGGGATAAAGGGTTACGTCGGCCTTGGTGTTGCCGTACATTTTAAGGATATTGTAGGGTGAGGCGGGGAACACCAGATTGGTCATGCAGAAGTCCGGGCCGAAGGCCTCGATGCTGGCGCTGTCCACAAGAAGACGCAACTCCATCTTGCCTCCTACTTGGGTGGGAGCGGTGGTGACGGCCGCGAATTTCTTGGAGAACTTGACGGCTCCGCTGCCGCGGCGGTCCATAGAGAAGGTCTGGGACTCCGGCTCGTAGGAGAAGACCACCTGTTCGCCGGTCTCGTTGGAGAGGACGAGGGTGGCGCCTTCCTTCTTCTGGAGGTTGAAGCGGATAAGCATCTCGTAGGCCTTCATGGGCGTCTCAAAGAGCTCCACGGGGGCGGTGGCAAGCGTGTGCTGCACCGGATTGCCGCGCAGGGCTTCCACTTCCTTGGACGGGGTGCTCTTCAGGATTACTTCCTTGCCCTTGCGGATGAGGGAGAGGTCCCGGGGCACGGAGTTGGAACTGCGGAACTGCGTGGTGGGGACGGAATTGGCATACTGCCAGTTGCTCATCCACGCGATGGCCACGGTGCGGCCTTCCGGAGCGTTGCTCCAGGTGACGGCGGCATAGTGGTCCTTGCCGTAGTCCATCCAGCGGGTGGTGGTGGGGAGGTCGTCGCATTTGAACGTCTTCCCGTCATAGCTGCCCACAAAGTACTGCGTGGCGCTGCCGCCGAAGGGGCCGCCGGGGTTGATGTTCAGAAGGAGCACCCACTTGTCCTTGCCTTCGAAGGGCAGGCGGATCAGGTCCGGGCATTCCCATACACCGTTGTGGTTGCCGTAGGAAAGGCCGAAACTGCTGTCATACGTCCAGTCCTTCAGGTTGTGGGAGCTGTAGAACTGCACTTCCTGACCGGCGGCCAGAACCACCTTCCACTGACGGGTCTGATTGTCCCAGAACAGTTTGGGGTCGCGGAAATCGGGCGTGTCTTCCGCCACAATCACCGGGTTGCCGGCATATTTGGTGAAAGTGCGCCCGCCATCGTTGCTGTAGGCGAGGCTCTGGGTCTGGTTGTCTCCGGCCGATGTGTACATGGCCACGATGGCATCCTTGCCAAAGCCGGCGGTGTTGTCCTTGTCCACCACCGCACTGCCGCTGAAGATGTCTCCCAGGGCGTCCGGCACAATCGCGGCCCCCAGCGGCTCCCAGTTCACCAGGTCCTTGGAGACCGCGTGGCCCCAGGTCATGTTGCCCCAGAAACTGCCATAAGGATTCCACTGGTAGAACAGATGCCATTCACCGTCCTTATAGACCATGCCGTTGGGATCGTTCATCCAACCCCATTCGGGGGAGAAGTGGTAGGTGGGACGGTATTGTTTCTCCTTGTTGGTACGGTCAACGGTTGCGGCCGTGGCCATATCGGCCCAGCACACATCGTCGGACGGGTCCCGGCGCACACCGCGGCCCTGGGTCATCTTGATGTCCAGGAGGATGCTGCTGCCCGCCCAGGGGGCCAGGTCCAGCGGCACCAGATAGTCCGTCTTGTCTATGGCCAGGGCAACGTTGGCCTTATAGACTTCCCGGCCGTTGGACAACACCTTCACAGCCGCCTCCTGCGCCGTTTCCTGAACGGGAAGGAGGACATAGCGGTCGTTCCCGCTCACTTGAACCAAGGTGTGTGTTTCACTCAAATGTGAGACAGTAAGGCTCTGAGCCCCGGAAAAAACCGGGAGCATCAGAGCCAAAAGAGTCAAAAGACGTTTCATGCTTCAAATATAGCTAAAAAACGAGACTTTTAATACAGGGTCACAGCCAGATCGGAAACGGTGATACTTCCTCCGTAATTGTTGATGCTCCAGCAGTTTTTCTGTATTCCATAGATACGCTGCGTGTAAGCGCATACGTCGTTGATGTACATCACCACCACGGAGTTGTCCGTGTAAATATCAATCTTGTACTCGTTGTTGGCGGGTCGGGCGAAATTATAGCCGTCTATTCCTTCAATGAAGTGCTTGCCTTCTTCGCCTTCCTCTTCGAAGTTCACTTTCCGGCCGTCTTCCCATTCGGGATTCACCACCATCGTGTAGTATTTCTTGGAATCCGTTCCGCGCACCAGGGAGATGCCGAATTTGTCCCAATTGTTGGAGGTGGTTACTTTGAAGGAAAGGTGGTTGTGGGCATCCAGGCGGTTGTAGAGGATATAGGCATCGTCTCCTTTCAGGCTTCCGTTGACCCCGTTCAGGGTGGCTCCGTTGGAAGCCATCACCTTCACGGTCTTGCTCTGGTTGTATTTCGCAGCCATGGCCGGCACTTCACCCAGGGTGAGGGTACCGTCGGCCTTCTGGAGAATCTTGTGACAGACCAGAGCTCCGGACCAGTTGGGCTCGCCGGCGGCACCCACGTTGACGTTGCGGTCAAAGATGGTGGCGCCGGTGCGGGTGGGGCACCAGCCCCAGATGTAACGCTCAGTTCCGTTGGAAGCGGTTTTACCGGCATAGAAGGCGCGGCTGTCCAGCACACCCTCGTGCATGTCTTGCGGCCAGTGGGCGCCCGGATCGCCGAAGCAGTCTTTCAGCCCCTGCCAGGAATCGGCCATCATGTATTTGACCTTGCGGCTCCAGGGAGCGCGGTAGCCTTCCGAGTAGATGAAGTACCACCAGTCGCCCATCTTGAACACGTCCGGGCATTCGCACATACGGTCCCAGACCATGTTGAAGGAACCCACGTGAGACCAGGTTTTGAGGTCGTCGGACACGAAGTCGGCGAACTTGAGGTTGCTGGAAAGCACCATGTGCCATTTGCCGTCATCGGCCTTGAACACCTGGGGGTCGCGGAAGTCTTCCTTGGAATAGCCGAAATCATCGCCCTTCATGGCCCAAAGGAGGTCTTTGGTCCAGGTGGTGAAATCCGGGGATGTGGCCCGCAGGATAACCTCACGGTTGGTGCAGTTGCCGTTGTGGCCGGTGTAATAGATGTAGTACAGACCGTCAGCCTCGTTGTAAACGCAGCAGCCGGTGCCGATGGCTGCGTCCTGCTCCAGGATGGAGGCTCCCACAGGGATGACTTCTCCGAGGGAGGCATAGGAAGCGCCGTCCTTGGTGCTTACGCCCCAGATGGGATGGAAGTTATAGGTGGCATTGTTGTCGTACTCCTGCAGGTATAGTACCTTGAATTCGCCGGCCTTGCCGTCGTAGAAAGGCATGGGGTCACCCACTCGGCCGATCGCCGGGGTATAGTAGGTGCTGAAGCCTTTTTCATCGGTCGATGCGAAGTAATTCGCGGTCTCGTCCCAGGGTTTGGGCGCATCACCATAGTTTTCCTTGGTGCAGGCCAGGGTGGCCGCCAGGGCCACGCCGGCTAAAGTGATGTATTGGAAAAATGTTTTCATAACTTCTACTTGGTCAGATAGTTAATAGCGTTCTTCGTCATCGTGGCGATGTTCTTGTGGAAGTGCTCCTCATATTCGGGTTCGAACATGTAGGAATACCAGTCATAGCAGCCGGAGCCGATGCAGATGATGCCGCCCTTGCCGTCCTTGGCAGGATATTCCCAGGCCACGACAGCTCCGTCTCCTCCTACGCCCAGGATCTTGGCGCCGGTACGGGCTTCCCAGGCAGCGTGGTCATCGTAGCCGCCCCAGTCGGTACCGATGTGGTACTGGGCCGTGGAGTTGGTGATGTGGTAACCGTTGTCGGTGCAGTAAACCTTGTTGGGGTCATCGCCGGCGATGAGGCCGCCATACAGCGGATGCTCGTTCTGACCACCGAAGATGTTGAAGTCCCAAGGACCCCAGCAGCGCTCTGCGCCGTCTTCGTTCTGGCCCCAGCAGTTGTTCGGGGTGGTCCACTCATCGTCACCGGTGGCGCCGATGAAGGAAGGCAGGTTGGTGGCATAACGGGTGAGGAAGAAGGCTCCGCCGTTCTCATAGTAGGCACGGAGTTGGTTCACGGCTTCCAGGGCGTAAGGGGCCTTGGCCACAAAGTTGTCGTGACCGTCCACACCGCCGTCCATGTGGAAGTGCCACCAGATAATCCGGCATTCATCCAGTTCCACGGTACCGGCTGCAAAGTCTGCAAAACTGGTGTACAGGGCGCCGGGCACGTTGGAAAGCATCCACTGGCAGGCTGCGCCGGCCTCGGGATCCAGGTCGTTCATGTTGGCGGGCTCGCCGATGAACAGGGCCTTGGGCTTGTCGATGGCTGTCACGTTCACCGTATAGACGCTCTTGGCGGAGTTGTTGGTTACGGTATACTGTACGGGCTCGGTGAAGTCCTGAGGTACGCCGGAAAGCGGGGAAATGGTGGCGTTCTGGCTGATGACGATGGTGGGTACCAGGGCATTGATGCCTTCCGATTTGGGAACGAAGGCCGATATGGTCTTGGCTTCCTGGTCGATGGTGCCGGTGTAGATGTCGTTCAGCACAAAGTGCAGGATGCGGGCCTCGTCATGAAGGACGCTCAGCGTCCAGTCGATGGAGGCGTCTCCGTTGCTCACGTGGATGCCTTTTGCGGCGTCCATGTTCAGTTTCTGGCCCTTAACAACATTGCAGGTGGCGCCGTTGGACAGGGTCAGTTCCGTGATTTCCATCGAGGAAGTGGCATAGACTTCCGGAAGACGGACCACGATGCTGCGGGCGGCCAGGTCGATGGTTCCCTCGAAATTGTCCAGGGAGATGGTCTGGATGAGACAGTCACCACCCAGTTTGAGGTCGCTTGCTGTTTTCTTGGTGCAGCCTGCCAGGCAAAGCAATGCGGCTGCGATATAGAATAATTTGTGTTTCATGGTATGCGTCGTTGATTATCACCAATTGCCGATATTCTGAGTATAGTGGCCGTTGGAAGCGGCGATTTGAGAGGCGGGGATGGGCAGATACTCGTCCTTTTCGGCCGTGAACTTGGCATCCCTATAGATGGTGCAGTTGTCTGCTTCTTCGGCATAATACTTATTGAGCACGGTGGCGGCGTCGCCCCAGCGCACCAGGTCGAAGAAACGCTCGCACTCCATACCCATCTCCAGACGGCGTTCCATCTTCACAATCTTGATGGTGGTGGCGTTGTCATAGTTTCCGTTATACTGCGTAGCGTAAATCTTGACGCCGTAGCGGGAAGGATAATCGGAGAACATCTGGGTAGAGGAAGCGGCACGCCTGCGAATCTGGTTCACCAGATCGATGGCCTTTCCGCTTTCGCCCAGCTGGGCATACGCTTCGGCACGCTCCAGGAGCACATCGGCATAGCGGAAGACGATGCGGTTCATGGAAGAGGCCCAGTAGGAACCCTTGATGAGGTATTCACCCACGAGGGCGGGATCCACGTTCTGCTTGAGGCTGATGTAGTAGCCGTACAGGCCGTTGCCGCGGCTCCACTGTTTGGTCTCGTCCTGGATGAAGTTCTTGTTGAACATGTAAGGAAGGCCGGGCATGCCCACGGTGAGGAACAGACGGGGGTCTGCATTGTCACCAAAGCTGTAGTCCTTCTCATTGAAGCCGTCCAGGAAAGGAAGACCGTCGGCACCGGTGCGGAAGGCGTTCACCAGATTCTGGCTGGGCTTGTAGAAGTCGCAGGCTCCGTCGGTAACGTTGTCGATGCTGGGGCCGATAAGGCCGTAGCTCCAGTTCAGGTTGCCGTAGGTGGAACCGTCGTTGCGGGAGTACTGGATGGCCCAGATGCTCTCCTTGCCGTTCTCGTACATCTCTTCCGGGCGGAAGTTGTTGTGGATGTCTTCTTCCAGGTCGTAGTTGGCGTAGTACTTGGGGTCGCTGTACTCGATGACCTTCTGGAGGTCTTCGGTATTGATGGCGGTCACCTTGTTGGACTTGGGATCGTCCTGGCGGTAGGCCTTGTACAGATAAAGCTTGGCCAGGAAAGCGGCGGCTGCGGCCTTGGTGGGACGGCCTTTATCGGCCTGCACTGCAGGCAGTACGTCAAAGGCCTCCTTCACATCGTCTATGATGAGCTGCCAGCCTTCATCGTTGGAATAGGCCGTGTTGGACAGTTCGTTGTATTCCTCATAGGTGAGGTTGGGGTTGACGACGAAGGGAATGTTCTTGTACAGGCGCTTGAGGAGGAAGTGACCATAGCCGCGCAGGAATTTCATCTCTGCCAGGCGCTGTTCCTTCATGGCGAAGCTGTCGTCGCACTCGTTCAGCAGGGCGATGGCGCTGTTTACACGGGACAGGCTGTTGTATAGGCGGACCCACATGTCATTGATGTTCCAGTTGGTGGTAAGGACACCCTGCTGGATTTCGAGCTGGTGGAATACGTCACCGTCGCTGGTGCCGTTGCCGCCCTTGTAAGCGTCATCGGAGCGCACGTCGAAATTCCACATGGAGAAGGAGGAGTTGATATCCTCGGCCGAAGTGAAGATGGCGTAGGCGGCCACCACCATGCCCTCTGCATTGGCAGGGTCTTTCACCTGCTCGTCGCTCAGCGTGGCCTGGGGGACCTGTTCGGACAGGAGCTTGTTGCAGGAAAGGACGATGCAGCAGGCCAGGCCCATATATAGGATGGAAATAAACTTTCTCATAATCTGTTGTGCATTAGAAGGAAACATTGATACCCATCGTTACATTCATGGGGATAGGATAACCGAAGTTGGGGTTCTCCGGATCCACGCCGGTGAATTTGCTGCTGCGGATGGTGAACAGGTTCTGGGCCGATACATAAGCTCTCAGGCGGCTCATGTGAAGCGTTTCACAGACACGCTTGGAGAAGTTGTAACCCAGTTGGATGGTGCGCAGTTTGGCAAAAGAACCGTCTTCCACGAAATAGGAGGAGACGCGTTTTTCGTTATTGTTGTCCATGGTGCTCACGGCCGGGATGTTGGAGGACATGTTGTTGGGGCTCCAGGCATCCAGGATGCGACGGCCCTTGTTCAGGTTGGAGATGTTGAGGCCGCTCCAGATGTCGGTTTGTTTCTTGAAGTCGCTGATGACGTCCACACCCTGGACTCCCTGGAAGAACATGGTGAGGTCCACATTCTTGTACTGCAGGTAGATATTCAGACCCCAGGTGAAATCCGGAACGGGAGAGTAAATCCATTTCTGGTCTTTCTCGTTGATGATGCCGTCATTGTTGAGGTCCTTCCAGCGGATGCGGCCCAGGCCGGCACCGTTCTGGGTGGCATGGTTGTCAATTTCTTCCTGGCTCTTGAAAATGCCGTCATAGACATAGCCAACCTGGGCGCCCATCGGATGGCCCACGACGCTTTCTACGCCGTTTCCGCCGAAGGTGCCTGCTGCGGCGATGGTATCAGGAAGTTTGGTCACCTTGTTGTTATAGGTGCCGATATTGCCGGCCAGGTCGTACTGGAAGTCGCCTGCCTCTCCGCGATAGCCGATATTGAATTCCAGACCCTTGTTGTCCATGGCGCCGGCGTTGATCCACTGGGAAGAGCCTTCACCCATCACACCGATACCGGGCATGTACACCAGAATGTCGGTGGTCTTCTTGTAGTAGGCTTCGAAGGAACCGTAGAGGGCGCTCTTGAACATGGCGAAGTCCAAACCGACGTTGGTCTGGGTAGTGGTCTCCCACTTCAGGTTGTCATTGCCAAGCTGGTTGCGCTTGAAACCGCTGGGCAGCGTCTTGCCTCCGTTGGTGCCTTCGATGTCATAACTGGTACCATAGCTCTGGCCGCCGAAGCCGGCCTCGCCGTAGTTGCTCTCATACAGCGTATAGCGGGCTACGTTGGCGATTTCCTGGTTACCGGTCTGACCCCAGCTGGCGCGGATTTTCAGGTTCTCCAGCCAGGTGGCATCCTCCATAAAGGGTTCCTTGTCAATGCGCCATCCCAGGGAGACGGACGGGAACAGACCGAAGCGGTTGTTGCGGCCGAATCGGCTGGAACCGTCGTAACGCACCGTGACGCTGGCCAGGTAGCGGTCTGCGAAATTATAGTTGGCCTTTCCGAAGAAGGATACCAGGGTGAATCCGCCGCCGCCGCCATAGGCCTCGGCCTCTCCCACTGCGGAGCTGGGCCACATGTAATCGGGATTCAGGACGGCGAAGTCATAAGCTTTTCCGCTGAACCAAGTGTCCTTTTCACGGTTGATCTCCGTACCTGCGAGGAAGTCGGCGCGATGCCTGCCAATCTCCAGGTTATAGGTAGCGATGGCGTTCCACATCCATTTGAGCCAATGCTCCTGCTTGCCTTCCACGGCGTTGGTGGGATTGGCCACGGTGCCTTCCGTGACGGGATAGGTGAAGATACGCTGCTCCTTCTGGGCATAGTCGATACCGAAGGTGGTCTTGAAATTCAGTCCTTTCAGCGGGTTGATGTTCAGATAGGCGTCACCGAACATTCTCCAGTAGGAATAACGGTTGTCGGCGTTGCGGGTAAGGCGGGCGAGAGGGTTCTCACGGTCGGCATAGCCTCCTACGGGACCGGCAAACTCTCCATCGGTGGTGTACACGGGAATGGAGGGATTGAACTGGAGCACATTCTCCAGGAATCCGCCGGGAGCCTGTACCTCGGAGGTGCGGTTTACGGTGAAGTGTTCGCCGATGGTCACGATGTGTTTGTCGCCAATCTTCAGCAGTTTATAATCCGTGTTGATACGGGCGCTCAGACGGGAGAAGTCGGAATATTTGATGATACCGTCGTTCTTATAATAACCAACGGAGAAGAAGGAGTTACCCCTCTCGGAGCCGTTGCTCAGCGAGAGGTTGTACTGCTGGATGATACCGGTGCGGGTGGTTTCCTTGAACCAGTCCGTGTCGCTGGCGGGGGTGGTGCCTGCAGCGTCCAGGTATTTGTTCATCATCACTTTGTTCAGCATGGGATTGCCTTGGGCATCGTAGCCCCAGTCGTAGACATAGCCCAGAGCGTTCATGTTGGGATTCAGGCCATCGTTCACATAGCCCTGCCACATAACCCGGCCGAATTCCTCGGCATTGAGCACCTGCATGCGGTTAACATAGGACTGGGCGGCCACGCTGGCGTCGAAGTCCACTTTTATCTTGCCTTCCTTGCCGCCCTTGGTAGTGATGATGATAACACCATTGGCGGCGCGGCTGCCGTAGATGGAAGCGGAGGCGGCGTCTTTCAGAACCTGGATAGACTCGATGTCGTTACCGTTGAGTTCGTGCATGCCGGCTTTGGTGGGAACACCGTCGATGATGTACAGCGGGTCGTTGTCGTTGAGGGTTCCCACACCACGGATACGCACGGTGGCTGCTCCGGAAGGACTGCCGTCAGCGCTGATGTTCATGCCCGGAACACGTCCTTGCAGGGCCTTGACGGGGTTGTTCTCGTTCTGCTTGGCCAGATCGTCGGTGTTCACCGTGGAGATGGCACCTGTCAGATCGGCCTTGCGCTGGACTGTATAACCGGTTACCACTACCTCATTCAGTAGCTGGGCGTCTTCGTCCATGACCACGGACATCTGCGCCTGAGCGGGAAGTTCAATGGTGGAATAACCGATGGAGGAGAAGACCAGGACGGCACCTTCCTTCACCGTGATGGTGAAGTTGCCGTCGAAGTCTGTGATGGTACCGTTGTCCGTACCTTTTTCCATGACTGCGGCACCGATGACGCCGTAGCCGTCGGCCGACGAGGTTACCACACCGGTAACCGTAATCTGCTGGGCAAAGGCGGTGAAGCCAATCAGCAGAAGGGCCGATACAAAAATAGATTTTAGTTTGAACATATAATAATGGTTGTTAGTTCCGTGTCCGGAAGGCGGTGGTTTTCGCCTGCCGCAAATATAGGTATTATGTGCCTGCCCATCCTGCAAGGGATGTTACCTTTGCTGCAACAATTGTTTCCGCTTAACATTTTTTGCGTCAAATGATTCAAAGTTTTGTAACTTTGTGGGCCTTATGGAAAACGGACGCATCATACTGGGCATCGACCCGGGAACGCAGTTGCTGGGTTTCGGGATTATCCGCGTAGAGGGCAGGAAACCCTCGTACGTGGACATGGGGGTGCTGGACCTTCGCAAGGAGGCCGACGCCTATGCCAAACTCCAGGCCATCTACGAATGCATCAGCGAGGTGTGCAAAAGTTATCATCCCACGGAACTGGCCATCGAGAGCCCGTTCTACGGGAAGAATGCGCAGGTGGTCCTGAAACTGGGCCGTGCGCAGGGAGCGGCCATCCTCGCCGCCAAGGAATACGGGGTGGAAAGCGTCGCCGAATATGCTCCCAGAAAGGCCAAGGAAGCCATTGTGGGCAATGGGGCCGCCTCCAAGGAGCAGGTGCAACTGATGCTGGAGAAAACCCTCGGCGTCAAGTTGGAAAGCCGGCATCTGGATGCTACGGATGCCCTTGCCATCGCCCTGTGCCATCACTATGAAACTTCTTCCCCCATTTCATCGGCCGGGGCAAAAGGCGGATGGGAAAAATTCTTGAAGGAGCATCCGGAAAGAATTTCTAAATAAATTTTTAAACTTTTACGCCGGGAAGGTGTCAAAGGTTGGTTAGTACGAAAAAGAATGGTAAGAAGAATGATTACGGCCGTTGCGGCCTTTCTGGCTGCGGTGACCGTCAACGCACAGAATTACAAGATTTCCCTGCAACTCCAGGATGCCGCCACCGGCGAGCCCGTGGGTTTTGCCACCGTTTCCATCACGCCGGAAAAAGGCCAGAGCCAGCCCAAATACACCCTTACGGACCATGAAGGCCATGCCACCCTGGAAAAGGTGCGGCAGGGCAATTATACGCTGAAGGCGGAACTGATGGGCTATAAAACCTATGAGCATGCCCTCCGGGTCATCAATATGTCGCTGGATCTGGGCGTCATCAAACTGGAGCAGGACCGGCAGGTGCTGGATGCCGCTTCCGTGAGCGCCGTGGGCAACCCCGTGGTCATTAAGAAGGACACGGTGGAGTACAATGCCTCTTCCTTTAAAATCAGTGACGACAATATGCTGGTGGACCTCCTGAAGAAACTCCCCGGCATCGAGGTGTCCGAGGACGGCACCATTACGTCCAACGGGGAAACCATCTCCAAAATCACCATCGGCGGAAAAACCTTCTTCCTGGACGACCCCCAACTGGCCTCGCAGAATATCCCCGCCAAACTCATCGAAAAGGTGAAAGTGGTGAAAAAGAAGAGCGAGCAGGCCGAATTCACCGGCATCGACGACGGTGAAGAGGAGACGGTCATCGACCTTACCGTGCAGAAGGGCATGATGAACGGTCTGTTCGGCAATGTGATGGCCGGCGGCGGCGTGGATCTTCCTTCCCCCGGAGGCGCCTACACGCCGCGTTGGCAGGGCGCCGCCATGGGCGGCCGCTTTGCCGAGAAAAGCCAGATCAGCGTTATCCTGAATGCCAACAACACCAACAACCGCGGCTTCAACGACCTCAGCGGCAGCATGATGAACTCCATGGGCATGGGCGGCGGCATGATGGGTATGGGCGGCGGTGGCGGCTGGGGGCGTTCCAACGGCATCACCACCTCCTGGATGGGCGGTGTGAACGGCAACTTCGACCTCTTTGACGACAAAATGGACCTTGGGGCCAACTACCTGTACAACGGCTCCATCGTGGATGTCACGCAGGACAGTTATAAGGAAACTTATATGACCGACGGCAGCACGCTCTATTCCGATTCGGACGGTCTCAGCCACCGTTTTACGGACGGCCACCGTTTTGGTATGCGCCTGGAGCATAAGTTCAGTGAGAATACCTCCATTCTCTTCCAGCCCCAGGTGAACTTCGGCCGGGGCTCATACTTGCAGCAAACGGTCTTTGACACCTGGAAAAACACCCAGGACAACCGCACCAACAGCGGTTTCACCAACAATACAGGAGACAACAAGAACTTTACCACCAGGGGTTTCCTCCTTTTCCGCCAGCGCCTGGGCATGCCGGGCCGGACCCTTTCGGCCAATATCGACTGGAATGTGTCCAACAACAGCCTGGACGGCTATAATCAGTCGCTGACCAACACCAAGTTCGACGAGGCCGGCGTCCCGTCGGCCGACCCTTCCATTGTGAACCAGCGCATCGACCAGAGTACCAAGGGCCGCAGCGTCGGCGGCCGCCTGGTATATACGGAACCCCTGGGCAACAATTTCTACCTGGAGGGCAGTTACACCATCCGCTGGGCCCAGAACGAGACCGTGAAGGATGTGTACAATCTGCTCACGGACGCCTCCCGCTTTGCGGGCTGGACGCCTTCGCAGGATATTCTTGAAATCGCCAAGAATACGGCCGAAACTTACGACGAAACCTACAGCAACAAGATTACCAACCGCAATCTGAACCAGAATATCGGCGCCGCGTTCATGTACCAGAACGACAAACTGCGCGGACAACTGGGTGCATCGGCCATTCCCACCAATACCTACAATTATACCAACGGCAAGGAATACACCGACAAGCGCTGGAATTTCTCCCCGCGGGCCATGCTGTTCTACGATTTTACCGAAAATTCCAATGTGCGCCTGTTCTACTGGGGCCGAAGCGAACAGCCTTCCACCAGCCAGTTGAATCCGGTCCTGGACAATTCCAACCCGCTGGCCATGTCCCTGGGTAACCCTTATCTGACGCCGTACTTCAGCCACAGCCTGCGGTCCGACGTGGAGTATTCCAACAAGCAGACTTTCTTCACGGCCCGCCTGCATTTGGAAGGCGGATTGGTGCAGAATCCCATCACCAGCGCCCTCTGGTACGATGAGAACGGCCGCCAGTATTCCTTCCCGGTGAACGGCTCCAACACCTATAATGCCAGTGCGCGCGTCATGATCAATGCGCCCATCGCCAAGAGCAACTTCTCCGTTTCCAACATGACCAATGTGAGTTTCTCCAAGAGCGGCAGTTTCATCGGCGCAGCCAATCTGGACATGTCGGACTACTGGACGGGAGACAACTTCGACTACGCCAAATTCCACCAGTACTATTTCGAGGACAATTCGGACAAGTGGGCCCGCGATTTCCTGGCCAATGACACCCGTTCCCTAAGCGTTACGGAGCGCCTTCGCGCCACCTATCGGAACGACCATGTCGAGGTGATCGTGAGCGGCCGCACGCGCTTCAACAAGCCCTGGTACACCGTGCAGGAGGCCGTGGCGGCCACTTGGAGCAACCAGGTGAGCGGCTCCTTCAAATGGACCATCGGCGAAACGGGCATCGAACTGAGCACCGATGCCAACTACAATTGGTACAACGGCTATACGTCCGCTCCGCCCGCCCAGTTCGTGTGGAACGCCGGTTTCTCCATGCCGCTTTTCAAGCGCCAGGCAACCTTGAGCCTCAAGGCCTACGACATTCTGGACAAGGCCAAGAACCTGAATGTGAGCGATACCGCCAACTATCACCAGGAAGTGCTGTACAACACCCTGGGCCGATACGTGATGCTTTCCCTCACCTGGCGTTTCGGCAACTTCGGCAAGGCCGGACAGCAGATGCGCGCCCGCATGGGCGGCGGCGGTCCCGGCGGCCGTCGGCCGTTCTAGCCCACATAGTTCCTCCATTTTTCGATAAGGGCGGCCATGTCGGCCGGAAGGGGAGCCTCAAAATGGAGGCGCTGCCCGGTGGTGGGGTGTGTGAACCCCAGGGTGCGGGCATGTAGGGCCTGGCGGGGACACAGGGCGAAACAGTTTTGGATGAACTGCCGGTATTTGGCATAGATGGTGCCTTGGCGGATTTCGGCCCCGCCATATCGCTCGTCATTGAAGAGGGGGTGGCCGATGGAAGACATGTGTACGCGGATCTGGTGGGTGCGTCCCGTTTCCAGGCGGCATTCCACCACGGTGATAAAACCGTATCTTTCCAGCACTTTCCAGTGCGTTACCGCCCATTTTCCTTTTTCGGGGTCTTCATAGACGCGGAAGCGCAGACGGTCGTTCGGGTCCCGGCCGATGGTGCCGGAAACGGTTCCTTCGTCCTCCTGGATATTGCCCCAGACCACGGCCGTGTAGATGCGGTCGATGGAGTGGACGAAGAACTGGTCGGCCAGGTTGAGTTGGGCGGCGGGATTCTTGGCCACCACCAGAAGGCCGGACGTGTCCTTGTCGATGCGGTGTACCAGCACGCCCATCCGCTCGTCTTCCACGTCGGGGGAAAGGTGCAGGTACCAGGCGAGGGCGTTTACCAGCGTCCCGTTGTAATTTCCGTGGCCGGGGTGCACCACCATGCCGGCGGGTTTGTTCACCACCAGTACGTCGTCGTCTTCATATACGATATCCAGGGGGATGTTTTCCGGGAGAATCTCCGTTCCGCGGCGTTCGTAGGGCATCACGAACTTTACCACATCCAGCGGCCGCACGATGTAATTGGCCTTCACGGGCTTGTCGTTCACCAGGACGTAGCCCAGCCTGATGGCCTGCTGCACCCGGTGGCGCGAAGTGTCCTCCTGGTGCGAAGCGATGAATTTATCTACCCGAAGCGGTTCCTGACCCTTGTCCACAAGAATCCGGAAGTGCTCGAACATCTCGTCATTCCCGGCCGTTTCTTCATTCCCGACAACGTCGGGCCTTTTCTCCCATTCTGTCATTCTGAGCGAAGCGAAGAATCTATTCCGCCGGCAGTTTGGCCGTGTCCAGCGTAAGGCGTAGGCCGACGGTGGTGCCCAGGGGCTTCTTTTCTCCCAGTGCATCCTGTTTGTACACCACGGCGTTCATGGAATCGGCATAGGTGCGGATGTCCTCGTCGAAGCGGACGCGTCCGACATTGAGGTAACGGTCATGCAGGGCATCTACGGCGCGCACATACTTCATGCCGATGAGGCGGGGGACCGTGGTGCTGTTCTGATCGTCGCTTACGCCCACCTTCAGGTCGATGTTGGAGCCGCTTACCACCAGGGCGCCGGCTTTAACTTCCCTGCCTTCGCAGGTCTGGGCCAGGACGGTATTGGTGGCGATGTCTTTCACATAGGTGAGTTTCCCCAGGTCCAGACCGCGGTTCTGGAGTTCGGCCCGGGCTTCCGATACGGAGTAGCCGTACAGGTTGGGCATCACTACCTTGCGGGGAACCACCGAATTGATAGTGAGGAAAATGCTGCGGCCTTTCTTGACCTTGGCACCGGCTTTGGGCTGCTGCCGGTACACGACGCCGCCCGCGAGCCTTCTCACGAACACGGAGTCCACCACTTTCACCTGTACCTGGCCCTCCGCGGCCAGTTTGCGGGCTTCGGGTACGGTCAGGTTGGTGAAGTCCGGAGCCGTTACCGTTTTCCCGTGCCGGGTAATGAGGTTAAGCCCTACGGCGATGACAACCAGCAGCGCCGCCACATAGACGGCGGCCGCCGCCAGATTTTTGACGATCCATCGGTCTTTCTTTTCTGCCATGACTGCAATACATTTAACCTTGCGAAGGTACAAAAAAAAGCCCGGAGTCCCAAACGTCGCTGCGGCCGATTCGTTTTGCCGCCGTGCCCGTGGCTGAGGTCGTTTCTGGGTGGTGTGACTTGTGGCCGACGCAATTGCCGGATGATGTTGCTTGCGGGCAGCCCGCTTTCCGCCGGTCTTGTTTATGGTAGGTGTATCGGGTGGGTGTATTGGGTGGGTGTATTGGGTGGGTGTATCGGGTGGGTGTATCGGGTAGGTGTATTGGGTGGCTGGTATCCTGCTGATACTCAGCGTATTACGCACAATCCTCTGCGCTTTTTGCGCAGAGGATTGTACGTAAGTGGCTGAATCACAATGGTTTATCGGCCACTCTTGCGGGCGCGTGGGCCGATGGAAGGCACCGGCCGATGTCGCCTTGACAAGCGAATGTGCCTTGCAGGGCCGTGGAAGGCCGATTGGACAGCCGAGGCGGCAACCAAAACCGTCCATCGACCCAAAAACCTTGCCACCTTGACAAACAGAAGGCAATGGAAGGACGATTCCGCGTCGAGGCGGCAGAGGACTTTGCAAGGTGGCATGGTTCGGTGCCCCATGGAGGCACGGCAGCGGCATTTTTGGCGTTTTTTGCAGCCGTCATGCAACC
>JAFSMS010000018.1 GCA_017447815.1 Bacteroidales bacterium
TCATCCTGAGCCAGGATCAAACTCTTCATTGTATATTCTATAATGCTTAGCTTGTCCTTGACCTTCGTTTCCTAAGAAACTGACGCTCGTTTAGTTTGAAAAGTGTTACACTTTTCCGGTACTTGCTTGTACTTTCCTTTCAGTCTTTTCAATGATCGTTTTTCGTAAAAATCCCGCTCGTTTCCGAACGGGACTGCAAAGGTACTACCTTTTTTGAAACTGGCAAATTTTTTTGATGAAATTTTTCAACTTTTTTTTTGCCTTTTTTCGTAAAGGGCTAATACTCAATTCTATAAAAATTTTATAAAGTTTTGAGCCGGATTAGAGGGCCTCAATCACCTCACGATTGATCTTGTAAAGTTCCGCCGCCGGCATTTTGGTCACCTCACGGTCATAGGTCATCAGGCCATTCACTTCCACCTCGACGTCGGTGGTCTGGGTGTACACGGCGGCGCTCACGCCATCGGCAATGGTGGCCTTGAGTTGCTGCGCATACTCACGATACTGTTCCAGGACCTCTTCGCCGCTCTGGAACTTCACATAGCCCCAGTTGCCGCCGGGCTGCCACAGATGGCCTTCAACCGGCCAGCCGATGCCGCCGTATTCGCCCAGCACATCGATCTGCTTGCCTTCGGAGGTAAACTTCATGTGCGGGTCCGGATAATTGTGGCTGTCGAAGATATCGCCGCATTCCGGATAGGAATTGCCGCCGGAGGCAGAGTTCACAAGACGGGTAGGATCGGTCTTCTTGGTGAAATCCACCACCTTGTAGGTGTCGAACTGGGCCCAGGCCTCGTTGAAGGGCACCCACACCACAATGCACGGGAACACCTGCTGCTGGTTGATAATCTCGGCCCACTCCTTATAATATGTCTTTTTGGCCGATTCCGTCAGGCGCGCGTCGTCGTCGGGCGTGGCCCAGGTGTGCTGTTCCCATCGGCCGGGACGGCTGTCGGTGATGCAGGGCATATCCTGCCAGACCAGGATGCCCAGACGGTCGCACCAATAATACCAGCGGGCCGGCTCCACCTTGATATGCTTGCGGATCATGTTGTAGCCGAAGGCCTTGGTTTGCTCGATATCGTAGCGGAGCGCCTCGTCGGTGGGGGCGGTATAAAGGCCGTCGGGCCACCAGCCCTGGTCCAGCGGGCCGAACTGGAAATACGGCTTACCATTGAGGCCCAGGCGTTTATGGCCGGCCTCGTCCGTCACCTCCTTCACTTCCCGGAGGGCGCCGTAGCCCTGTACCTTGTCGATAGGCTTCCCGTCCCGCTGAACGGTGAACTCGATGTCATAGAGGAAGGGATCTTCCGGCGACCACTGACGGGGATTCTCGGGCGTCAGGCGGGCCGACTGCCCTGCAGGGACAGATGCCCGGGCCACTTCCTTGCCTTCGGAAAGCAGGCGGATGTCCACGACATCACCGTCCTGGGGCTGTTCCACCACAGGCGCGATGGCAAAGGACGCAGCGCCCGCATCGGCCACGGCGTAGTAGTTGGTCAGGTGTGTCTGGGTGGGCGTAGGCTCCAGCCACACGCTTTGCCAGATACCGCTCACGGCCGTGTACCAGATTCCCTTGGGTTTGGACACCTGCTTGCCGCGGGGCTGCTCGTCATTGTCGGTGCCGTCCAGCACTTTCACAACAAGTTCCTGCCTGCCTTTTTTCAGATACGGGGTAATGTTGAAGGCAAACGCCGTGTAGCCGCCGGTATGGGAACCGACCTTCTGCCCGTTCAGCCACACTTCGGTACTCCAGTCCACGCCCTGGAAATTGAGCCACACCTGATTCTTCTTCCACTTGCGGGGAACCGTAAATGTGGTGCTGTACCAGAGGGCGTCGTTGTCTGTGATGTGCCTGCCCACTCCGGAAAGGGCGCTTTCCAGCGGGAAGGGAACCAGAATCTTCCCTTCGGCGGCCGGCTGTTCCCCTTCCTTGGGGCCGATGGAATAGTCCCACAGGCCATTGAGGGACTGCCAGTCCGTACGCACAAGTTGCGGGCGGGGATATTCCGGGAGCGGGTTCAGGGGATCGACATCGGCCGCCCACCGGCTGAGAATATGGTCCTGCAAAGGGGCCCAGGTAACAGTTTCCGTCTTTTGCGCACAGGCAAAAAGACCCAGAAGGAGCGAAAACGCCAAGATTCGTTTCATAATAAATACATTTTTTACAAAAATAACTTTTTTTTGCCACCCTTCCAAATGGCGTTTAGAGGTGGCTCGCAACTCCCTGAGCCACAACAACTTACGTATAATCCTCTACGCATTTTGCGCAGAGGATTATACGTAAAACATTGATTCAGAGGCTGTTACCAGCCACCACCATGCGAGGGGATTACATCATGCCGCCGGCGGGCATGGCGGGAGCGGCGGGAGCGGGTTCGGGAATGTCCACGATACCACACTCGGTGGTGAGGAACATACCGGCCACGGAAGCGGCGTTCTCCAGGGCCACGCGGGCTACCTTGGTGGGGTCGATGACACCGGCCTCGTACATGTTCACGTACTCGTCGGTACGGGCATTGTAGCCGAAGTCACCCTTGCCTTCGCGAATCTTGTTGATGATCACGGAAGCCTCCACGCCGGCGTTGGCGGCAATCTGGCGGAGGGGTTCCTCGATGGCGCGCTCGATGATGCGGATACCGGTGGTTTCATCCTCGTTCTCGCCCTTGAGGCCCTTCAGCGCCTCGGCGGCACGGATGTAGGCCACACCGCCGCCCGGCAGGTAACCTTCCTCCACAGCGGCACGGGTTGCATTGAGGGCATCGTCCACGCGGTCCTTCTTTTCCTTCATCTCCACCTCGGTGGTGGCACCGACATAGATGACAGCCACGCCGCCGGCGAGTTTGCCCAGGCGCTCCTGGAGTTTCTCGCGGTCGTAGTCGCTCTTGGTAGTTTCGATCTGGGCGCGGATCTGGTCGGCGCGGTCCTTGATGGCGGCCTGGTCGCCGGCACCGCCGACGATGGTGGTGTTCTCCTTGGTGATGGTCACCTTTTCGGCCTTGCCCAGCATCTGGACATTGGCGTTCTGCAGGGTGAAGCCGCGCTCTTCGCTGATGACGACGCCGCCGGTGAGGATGGCGATGTCCTGCAGCATTTCCTTGCGGCGGTCTCCGAAGCCGGGAGCCTTCACGGCAGCCACCTTCAGGGTGCCGCGGAGACGGTTCACCACGAGGGTGGTCAGGGCCTGGCCCTCAACATCCTCGGCGATGATCAGGAGGCTGCGGCCTTCACGGGCAACGGGTTCCAGGACGGGCATGAGGTCTTCCATGTTGGAGATTTTCTTGTCCGTAAGGAGGATGTAAGCGTCATCCAGGACAGCTTCCATCTTGTCGCCGTTGGTCATGAAGTAAGGGCTGATGTAGCCGCGGTCGAACTGCATGCCTTCCACCACCTTCACTTCGGTCTCGGTGCCCTTGGCTTCCTCGACGGTGATGACACCGTCCTTCTTCACCTTGGCCATGGCGTCGGCGATGAGTTTGCCTATTTGGGCGTCGTTGTTGGCCGATACAGTACCCACCTGCTCCACCTTGGAGTAGTCGTCACCCACCGGCTGGCTCTGCTGCTGAAGGTTCTCCACCACGGCGGCGACAGCCTTGTCGATACCGCGCTTGAGGTCCATCGGATTGGCGCCGGCCGTCACGTTCTTCAGGCCCACGTTGATGATGGCCTGGGCCAGCACGGTAGCGGTAGTGGTACCGTCACCGGCCTGGTCATTGGTCTTGGAAGCGACTTCCTTCACCATCTGGGCGCCCATGTTCTGGAAGGCGTCCTCCAACTCCACTTCCTTGGCGACGGTTACGCCGTCCTTGGTGATCTGCGGAGCACCGAATTTCTTGGAAATGACCACGTTGCGGCCTTTGGGGCCGAGGGTTACCTTCACGGCATTGGCCAGGGCGTCGGCGCCGTCCTTCATCGCGGCGCGCACGTCAGTATTGAATTTGATTTCTTTTGCCATAGTTTACAGAATTGCTAAAATATCGGACTGCTTGACGATGAGGTACTTCTTGTTTTCCACGGTTACCTCGGTGCCGGCATATTTGCCATAAAGAACGGTCTCGCCCACTTTCACTTCCATGGGTTCGTCCTTGGCGCCCGGGCCGACGGCCACGATGACACCCTGCTGCGGTTTCTCTTTGGCATTGTCCGGGATGTAAAGGCCCCCGGCGGTCATGGTCTCGGCCTCTTTGGGCTCGATCACCACTCTTGTTCCTAACGGTTTCAGCATAGTATTGTGTGTTTTTTAACTGTTTCGTTTTGTCCGGAGACTCTTCGCTGCGCTCAGAATGACAGGCGGACGGCTCTGTTGAATCAACTGCTGTGCCAATGTCCGGAAACTGACAATTTGGCAGGCAAAAAAAGCCGCCCCGAAAACGAGGCGGCAGGTGGGTCAGTCAATCACGCAATTGCCGGGAGCCATGATGTTCCCGTCCAGGATGACCTGGCCGATGGAATCGGCGTGGATGCGCCCGGAGCGCGGGTTTTTCACGGAGACGATGTGGCCTTTCACCGTGGCCTGGACCGAACTGTACTCGAAGGCGAGGTCGGCATCGGGCTCGAAGGTGCAGTCCTCAAGGACGAGGTTCTCACAGTAGCACAGGGGCTGGGTGCCGCCGATGCGGCAGCGCACCAGGCGCAGGTTCTTGGCATACCAGGCCAGGAATTCTCCGTTGATCACGGAATCGTACACCGTGATGTTCTCGCTCTCCCAGAAGGCGTCCTTGGTCTGGAGGTTGGCATTGCGGATGACGGCGTTCTTCACATACTGGAAAGAATAGTTGCCGTGCAACTCATAGCCGTCGATGTCGATGTTCTCACAGTGCATGAAGATGTAGTTGGCATCGGCCGTATAGACATTGCGGAGTCTGATGTCCGAGCAGTCCCAGAAGGTTTCCTGGGCCATGGGCATGCGCACGTTTTCCAGACAGACGTCCGAGATGCGGCGGAACATCTTGGGAGCCTCCACCAGGGTGTCGTACATTTTGCAGCCTCGGCTGTACCACAGGGCGGCACGGGCGCCTTCCCGGAAAACGCTGTCGCGGACCGTGAATCCGTCGCACTCCCAGAAGGGATATTTTCCGTTGAACTCGCAGTGAACGGCCTCGATGCCAGCCCCCTCTTTCAGGGAAGATTCCCCGGGGCCGATTTTCACATTTTCGAGCCTGAGCCCGTCTCTTTTACAGTAGAGGGGCCTCTCCCCCTCGAAATATTGGTCTTTGATTATTTCCATAGCGGGCGCAAAGTTAGTAAATTTTGCTTATTTTTGTAAAATCAGTACAGTAAGTTTATCGCGCTATGAAATACAACTTCGACAACTGCCCGGACCGCCGGGGTACCGAAAGTGTAAAATGGGACCTCTATCCCGGGACGCTGCCACATCGGCGGCACCCAGCCCCTGTGCTACTGTGAGAACCTCATCCTGGAGGATTGCACCTTTGAGGCCGATGCCGACCTCGCCTTCGAATACAGCAGCGTGCAGGCCACCGTGAAAGGGCACATCCCTTCCGTGAAAAACCCCAGGAGCGGTTTTGTATGCGCCGGAAGCATCGGCGAAGTCATTCTGGACCAGAACATCAAAGCTCCGGGGAATTGCAGCATTCACTGCGTGGGGTGAGATCGTTGGGGGCTACGCCGTCCGGATCCGGCAAACAGCGCCCTGGAGTCGCAGGAATTGTCGTAATAGGCACAGAGCATCTTCGCCGCCATGGCCTTGCAAGGTACGAATTTTTTCACAAGATGGCAGAAGGCCAGCCCTACATCCCCAGTATCAAGGCCGGAGCGATGCCAAGAGTAGCACACAGCAGGCGTGCTACCTTCAGGGTGGGTTCAGCCCTGCCTGTGACGTAATCATTGATGCGGGTTGGACTTACACCAATCTTTTTGGCCAGGTCCCGTTGCGTCATCCCCTGCTCTTCCAAAGACAATTGAATGATCTGCGAAACCGTTGGTTTCCCTATCGGGAAATGTTCTTTCTCATAGGCAATCACGAAGTCGGACATGATGGCCAGTTCCAGGGCCAGAGGGTCATTGGCCGGTGTATCCTCCCCCACGAGAGGAAGAAGTTCTTCCACCCGCGAAAGCGCGTACTCATATCTCATTTGCTCCAAACTCTTTTTCATATCGTTGCTGCATCTATGTTGCCATATTCTTCATGGGTGCCGACAAAACGGATAAATACATATCCCATCACAAACTTCACCACTACCACCAGCCTGTATTTGTTCCCTCTGATTTTGAAGACATAGTGCTGGTTTCCCACGGCATCCACACTTCCAAAGTCGACCTTCATTTCGGCGAAATTCTGCCACTCGGCCGCCTCGGCAATTTCATACCATCTTTCCAGCGCCACTTCCGAATCTTCTTTACCCGGCGACTGGTAGAACTCCCTCAATTTCCTATGTGACACAATTCTCATTCCGTCTTCATTACGCCACAAAGATACACAGGAATTCCGAAATCCAAAACTATTTATGAGAAAAAAATTGATTTATGGAATAATTGTCGGTGTTTGGCCAGGAATTACTCTGCTTTTTCCTCAGTCACTAAGAGTGCCCTTGAAGGTCAGCGGGATGATCCCGGTGATGACAATGGGATGGTCGGATGGAGCCCTGAGGGTGATGGTGGTTTCCGTGATGCCGCCGGTGGGGATGACGACAATCTGGGTGGCTCTGTTCCCCAGATAGCGGATGACAGAGCTGCCGCTCGTTGACGAGACAATAGAAGCCGGCATCATATCCTGTACGGTTCCATACCAGTCGTAATCAGCCAGGTAATCAATGGCAATCTGAACCAGTTCGAAGCCGGAAGTCTGGCTTGTGACCGTCATCTTATACTCTCCGCCCGCATCCAGGACAATACCGGCCGGGTCCATGGACTGGATGGCGGAAATCTTGTCAAAACTAACCTTGCAGCTTCGGTTCCACAGGGAGACCGTATAGGTGGGATTGTCCACTGTAAATTTGTAACTGTTACCTGGACGGAACACGTTGTCGGTATTGGCCAGGAGAGGGGTCAAATCCCCGCTGAAGCAATTGGCCGTCACGGGACAGTCCACATAGCCCACGGACGAAATGGTAAAGCTGGCAGGGGATCCGTTCTTGGAGCTCATGTCAAACTGGTGATAGGGTTTCCAGCTGCCCACACGTTGGGGGACAAAGGGGACGGTAGCATACGTTTTGGGAAGCCCACTCACAGTAAGATTGGTCAAATTCTTGATGGTGATGGGGGCATCGGGGGCATCCGGATCGTCCATATATCCGAAGAGGGCCTGCTTTCCGGCTTTGTTCACATGCCCCCGGATTACATTGGACCAGTTACTGGTGTTGGTCAGCATTTTACGTCCGGCCACAAATTCCCAGGAACTGAACTTCCAGGGTTTCAGGCTTAGCGATTCCAGAGAGCCGTCCACAGCCGAAAGCTCCAGGGACACGTCACCTGTATCCACACCGGTGGAAAAAGACAATTCCGTGGATTCCGCCGTCGGCGTCCACAAGTAATCATCTTCCCGCTCCGTATCATTGTCCGAAACCAGATCAGACCCGGCCGGCGTGAGATTCTTCAGAATCAGGCGCACCTGGGGATAGTCATCCCCCATCATCGGCACGGAGACATTCACTTTCACGGCAGCGTCGGCCTCCAGGGGAATGGACGTAGTGAACTTCACGTTGCCAAAGGTATTGTGATTGACAAAACTGTCACATGCCTTGGTAAAATACGGGTTGGACACCCACACGCTGGTGGCGCTCTCGTCGCAATTGGATTTGAAATAGCAGCTGATACGACGCCAGGTGACAGCATTGCTGTCGGTATACAGCGGGAGGGCCCGGTATTCCGTCCAAGACAGCGAGCGAACGAACTGGAAGACCGTCTGCCCGGCATAGTCCTTAATAATAGACGTTCCGCTCACCACGGGAAGGCTATTGTCCGTATAGGAATTATCAGGAGTAAGGGTCAGATTCTCGGCCTCTATGGTAAAATCCAGCGGAGAACTGAACATGGCGCGGGGAAGGCCATTGGGAATGAGGATATCCACCACCTGGGGGCTCCCCTGCCAGCGCGGAATAGAGGAATTCTGGCACACCACTTCCATGGGCTGGATTCCCTGGACGGTAACGCTAATGTCCCGGTACATCGTCACGCCGTCAGATGTGGCGTTTACCCGCAGGGTCTGTGACCGACGATAGGCGGCGGGAGCAGGTGTGGAGAAGGTGATGGGCCAGAAGCCATTTTCGTCCGCGGCCGGTCCGATGACAGGGTCGATAATCACTGGATCCACGTTGCCATCGTCGGGATCCATCAGCTTCAGGGAGAAGCAATTGGTGGTCTCGGGCGTAGAAGACTGTGCGAGATTGCTGTAGAAAGCGGCAAAAACCTGCACCTGGGACTGCGCTTCGGTGAAGAACATGTCCAGAGAGGGACGGATGACCAGCCTGCGGGTACCGTCCGAAATGTCCAGCAGGGCCGACGCATTGATATTGGAGGACACGTCCCCGCTGCCGGCCGCCAGCATGGCCGCCTGGGGTGTGTCAAAGCCCGGCGCCGATATGTTCAGTATTTCGATTTCGTATTTGAAATTCCGGTAAATGGGATAATACCGGTCCCCTTCCATCAGGTCTATCTTATAGAAATAATCACCTTCATACGCAGCCTGGGAATCGTCATCGTCATTCTTGTAATGGCCGAAAACGATGACATAGGTAGGAAGCATCTCGTCGGAAGGGACAGGCCGTTCATACAGATAGAAACCCGGATTGGGGTCATCCCGGGTACCGGCGTGGGGGGGCCAGACATCCACGGCCCAGCCGCTGGGGGTTTCAAATTCCAGACGGTTGGGAACACTGGTATTGAAGTATACGGAAGAGGGCAAGTTGGCGGCATACTCCAGGGTTTCGTCCAAATCCGTGAAGGAGAGGTCCTGATAATCGGTGATAAAGCCTGTGGGATAGCTATTGATGATTTTTCGGGAGCCACTATAGGGAACAAATGTTCCCTGGCGGGGCACGTTGACCGCCACGAAACTGTAGGGCGTAAAATGCGAGCCGGAGGCAGCCGACAATTCCAGCTTGGCCCAGTTCCGGATCATGGGAATGCCCTTCTTCACACCGTCTACGGTATTGTTGAAGGCATCGGACGTAGCTTGGTCAGGCTTGAAAGGCAAGTTGAAGGTATCGCCATCCTTATGGGGTGTCCCGTCAATATACAGGTAACGCAACTGTTCATCCTGGGCCGCCCGGATGCCGTTGGGCAATTCAATCATCTGCCAGAAAACAGCGCCGCCGTCCGAGCACAACAACGAGGGCAGGACTTGGTTGTCGTAACCGAAATCCAGCACATCCGGGCCATTGCCAATCAGGTGCACATAACGCTTGCTTTCGGTGAGGGACAGGGTGGCGGTGAAGGTATACTGGTCCACCTGCACCTCCACCTGAGTGGGTGACCTCCCAGACTCGATGGTATAGACCTTCTTCTCCGCCATTTTCACCGGAGTGGCCGTTACATACTCCTTCAGATAACCTGAGCTGCCGAACACCGCCAGATGCAGCGAAGTAAGCTCCACATTCTCTCCCAGTGCCTTGGTCCCGGCGGCGGCAGGCGCCATGTCGTTAAGGGTAAATGTAACGGTCACCGGGGCCCCTTCGGGGAAAGCCCCCCCCCTCCCGTATTCCTCACTTTCGCGAACACAGGACAGAAGCGCCAGCAAGGCCCCTATGGAAAACAACGCCTTTCTCATCATTCAGTATCTCCCCTCAGGGGAGCATCTCCCCATACAGGGGTTGCAATATCAACTTGTTCATCGCCCCAATACCAGGCATCATATACACAACGCATAAGGCAAACCGGCTGCATGCCTTCTGCGGTAATGCGCCGCCTGCCGTAGAGCTGGGCTTCCGTCGCCTCCCTAATTGTAGAACCATCCACATAAATGGCCCTTCCGTCCGCCGCCCAATAATAGCCTCCGTTGGAAAACTGCACTTCAAACACCTTGTTGGCCGACAGATTGGAGATAAAAGTAATCTCGCCCCAGGTGGGCAGGCGCCAGCGGCCGGCCGGAAAGCCGTTTTCCTGGATGGAAGCGCAGCGATACTGGGCTTCCTTGAAAGGAACGCCGTCCTTCTCAATGCCCGTATAGAACTTGGAGGTAAGCCGATAACTGGGAGCCAGCATGTTGGTGGTACGGGGAGTATTATCGGTAGGATGATACCACTTCAAGCTCCGTGTCCCCCCCTCAATGGCAGCACCTTTCTCGAAATCATCATACCCCAGGTTATTGATGTCAGGGGAACGGGGATCGCCAATCACGAAGGATGATCCCGAAGGCAGCACCGTCACGTTAATCTTGAACATGTCTTTACCGCCCTCATGGTAATGAACGAGACGCCAGTTATTGTCATGGACATAGCCGGTAGAAGGGTACAGGGCGTCAAACTCGCTCATCTTAAGCTGGCCGCCATTGACAAAAACGTATCCGTAATGCGAATTGTCCGCAGCATCCGGGTTGTGCGTAGCCTCGATATAAATGCCCGGATACTGGGTAAGCGTGATGGTATGCTGATAGCGCGTGTCATCCGGCCGATCCAGATGGGCGATGGTAAAACGGATGGTATAAGGGGAATAGTCAAAATTGCTCTGGGTATAGTCATTGTTCAGCGTATGCGTATAGACGACGGACGTACCGGTGTCCTGCAACCACTCCTCGTTGCCGTTGAGTTTCTTCCGCTGTTCCTCGCTATAATCCAGATATTTATCTCCTTTATCATTCTGCTTGATGGTGGCACCGTAAGCAGTGGTGTTCACATTGCCGGTTCCGTAATAGGGGCGGGTGACGCTGATGTCCTTGATGGTGATAGGATGGCTGGAGGTATACCCCATCTCCACCGTCGTCAAGTTATTCAGTTCGTAGCTTTCCCGGTTCACGGAAAGGTAACGGGCATTGCCCACCACCGCATGCTTGATTACCACGTCCTTGTCCTGCCAATATGCGATATATAGCTGCCCCTCCTGGAGGGCCACTTTGGCATCGTCGGTATCCGAGCCCAGCATGCTCACGTCCACATTGATATGGTACCAGTTGTTGCTGGCAAAGCGCTTTTTGTAGTCGGCACGCACATCCTCGGGAATAAGAATCTTATAGTAAAACTGTTTCTGGATTCCTGTGTATCCTCCATAATCCAGGCGGTGCCAGGGAATGACCAGTTTGATATAAGGCTCTTTTTCCGGAGATTCGGTGGAACCGTAAGTCCAATGCTGGGGATACATGTACACGGGTTCCGTAAAATAGTACTCCCCCTGCTTGTCAATGGGATCCTCCGTATCCTGATCCAGAAAAGTCTTGGCATACTCCCGGTAATTGACATAGGAAGGAGTGGAGGCTTCACCTCCCAGGGAGGCATTTTCCACGCCATCCACCAGATAAACGGACATGCCCTTAAGCATGGGCTGCCAGCGGGCCACTTTCTCAGGATCCGAGGCATCCACGATATCCACATAGTCTTTCACCTTCAGTCCCACCGTCAATTTGCAGGCAAGACGTTCGAGTTCGATGGTACCGTCGGCCACCACAATTTCGTCCCGGCGGGAGATGACGATACTTCCCGTCATGATGAACAGGTCCTGGACAGCCTGGCTTCTGAAGTCTGTCGTAACGGTTGTCTCCAGGATTTTGTCCAGCGAAGGATATTCCCCCAGCGTGCTCAGCACCGATTCGGGCGCATTGACCAGCGCAAAGACCAAAGTGTTGTCATACTGGACGGGGCTCACCGGAAAAATCTTTGTATTTACCAGATCGGATGTCACTTCTTTCAGGAAAGAGGCGTTGCCCTGGACTTTGGGTTCCTGGTAGAAATGATAGCTGGCCGCCGAAGAAGTCTGTTCCCCCGGGTAAAAGTAAAAGTCCACCCTGGAGATGAAGTTTTCGTTACGGGATTCGTCTCCCGCCACGGACGTCCTTGTTTCCACCGTGTTCCTGCACCAGACATTCATTTTGAGGACAGGGCCGTCCCAGGCCTTTTCCTCCTCCCGGGAACAGGAAAAGAGCCCTCCCATCATCAAAAGGCATACTAAACTGTATGAAAGGCGTCGCATCATGGCAAGATAAAACGGTATCTGGTGTCAATGAGTTCGCTGTCGGCCAGCATTTCGCGGCCACCGGCCTCCACTACAAACTTGAGGGTTATGGAGCCCGAACCGGTCTTGTCCGACGCGCCGATCGTAATCTTGACGGGAACGTCCGGATTGATAACCCCGAAAGGCGAGGGGGTGACCTCAAATAAATCGTCCTGTCCCATGGTACGGATATACAACTTTCCGCCCACCGGGGTTTTGATGGGAGCATAGGCCACTACCGGACTACTGCGGTTTACATAGATGTTCCGGTAACCATCCTTGGTTTCCGCAGCCAAGGCTGTGCTCTCCTCTACATAGAACTTGGGGTCGGCCCAGATGGCGGCATCCGAAAAATCGATGCTATAGAATTGCTTGTCCCAGGGCAGCACGCCCACGGAGAGCTGCAGGCTCATATCCCGCACAAAGTATCCGTACAGCGTCCAAATATGGTTCCGGGCAAAATCGCCCGGCGCGTTCATGGAAAAATCTTTGTATTTCTGCTCCGTAACACCGGCTTTGGTCACCGAGTAGTCAATGCGGCCGGTAAGCTGGAGGTCGCTTTCGCGGAAATAAGTCACATCTCCGTCAAAATGGCTCAGTTCGCCCAAAGCCACCCCTTCGGCAAGAAGGTTTTCATAAGTCAGGGCATCCTGGTTCACATAACGGTAACGCTCCGGCGTGGAACTGGACGGAAGGTTGGTCCAAGGGCCGGTAAGGACAAAAGGACTGGGGTCATACTCACCCGGGACAATCCCTGTACTCCCCTCTGTAAATACATATTCCTGCTTTGGAATCTGGCCTCCGCCAAGTGTAATCTTGTCAATGGAAATCTGTGCCAACGCCTCCGGATTGCTGGAATTGAAGGACATTTGGGAGAAAACCCAGCGGAATTTGGAAACAGCCCGCGTTAGAGCCAGCGGATTGAGACCCAGGAAGGGTTCGCTACCGCTCACCGTCTGGCTCTGTGCCATGGCACTCATGGGCAGACCACCCTCCGGAACGGCATGTACCGGCGATGCCACCCCGAAATAACCCGCCCCGATGACGGCATCATGCACGTCGGCCCAAGAAGACACAATCTCCGTATTGGATACATTTTCCCAGGTATCAGCCGTTTTCAGATTACATCCGATGGAAGCGGCATTGGCCAGGATAAAGACATCTACCAGGGGCGGATCGGCGGCAAATGTCCGGGAAGTATGCAAGGCATAGCGCCGGGCCCCTCCTGCCGGAGGGAATTCGGAAGCGTCTACCGTCATGGAGGTGACAGGCGCATGGTGGTCATCCGAGGTATAGACCCAAATTTTAAGGTCATGGATGGCATTTTCGGCTGCCGAACCGGGGACCTCCCCCACCTCCGACTTCAGCACGGGGACAGCGGGAAACTCCACCGTGATATCCAGTGTCGCATCCATGCAGCGGCCGGGGTCATACGCGTCGTAAACGCAGGAAGTGAACAGCCACCCCAGCAACAAGACCGGTATGAAGTTTCGCATGCGCATCACTCAAGCACGACAGATGTTCCCGTTGATACGATCCAGTTGATCTGCGTCTGCACGCCCAGGGAAACAAGGGGGACGGAAAGGTCCGGTACAGCACTGTGGGCCCATTCCAGGGAAGAGACGACACAATGGATGGTGGTCTCATAGTCACTCATGAAAACGGAGGGGAACTGTTTCTTCTTGTCCTGCTGAATCTCCAGTTTACCGGTCAGATAAAATTTCTGTTCCGGAAGAATCCGGCCTTCGGCCCCATAAAACAAACTGCCGCTGTTGTTTTGCATCTCCACGCAGAAATACACCGCTTCCTCCTGCGGCGTAGGCAGGACCAGGGTATGAATGGGTTCCGATTTGTCCGTGGAAAAGTTCACCCCCGATATTTCCCGGTCATAAAGAAAACACTCTTCACCGGAACTGTCGGGCGTAAAATTATAAAACTGCGGATACTGCTTGCCGATGATAATGCCGGTCACCGGGAAATAAGACCCGTCCCCCACCGCCACCAGATTTCCTTCCCGGTCCTGCAGCTTGTCAGATCTCGCCTGCACCGTAGCCTTCAGCTTTCCCACTGCATATTGCAGGGGTAGGTCCACGGCCACCGCCGTTGTATTGTTGGACACGGTAGTGCCCAGACGGTAATTCCCCACGATATCGTTCCAATTGCCATACATGTCGGTATAATACGAGCTCATATCCTTATCGGAAGTATGAATGGGGGAACTCACGTAATAATACAATGCCGGAGGGTAAACATAACGGCTGAGGGCCGGAATCCCGTCCAAACCATCGGCTACGGCAGATACAAAGCCGACAGACGTCCAGCGCAGGGTCGCTGCCCCGGCCGGGAGGCCCAGGGATTCGGGATAGGTCCGAACCTCGTCGGAAAGGAAAGTCACGGCGCCTTTAGCCGAGATCTGCAGATACTTGTTTTTAAAACGAGCCTTCACCACATTCCGCAAGCCATTGTACAACTGTTTATACTGAATAGGGGTTTGATTGGAATTGTAGGCCGGGCGCTCGACGCCATTTACCGAAACGCTGTACTGCCGGGTATCTTCGCTCTTGTAGGCCGACAACTGGCTATACAGGGTGTTCAGCCGGGTTTCCACTTTGTCTCCCGCTCCTGCCATCAGTTCGCCGTCATTGGAAAGGTAGCGGTACATCAGCTTCAAATCCGGTTCGGAAATGGACATATCCCAGTTTAGCGACACTCCTCCGTCTACTTTAATGAAGCTCTCACCGTCGTAATAATAACAATCGGTCGAATACGCCTCTCCAAAGCCGATGGCATTCAGCACAGACAGGAGCACGGCGGCTTCCTCGTGTGCGGCACCATTGTCAATGGCTTCCGGCGAGAAGCGGATGGCCGCGGTTTCCCGTCCCATGCCGCTTTCCAGCAAGGAGCCGTTGATGTGCTTGTCATTCACCGCATTCCCGCTGGTGGACAAAGGCAGTGCCTTTCCGTACATCAAGACGGACGCCGTACGGAGGGGTACCGACACGTCGGCGCTTTTATACAAGTGGGCATTCGGCCCAACCAGATCTGCCTTCCGAAGCTCCGGAAGGCCTGTCGGCAAGTTCAGGGAAGCGGTACTGTTCCCCGACTCAAAGGCGAGCATGCGGATATTCCCGATCCCCCACTTTTCATGGGAAGGATTGGTCATGTCCACCACGGCACCTTTTACACCCGGACGGCCCGAATCCTCCCCCAGCCGGAATCCCAACTGTACGGAGACGGCATGGGCCGGCGATTCCGACAGCTTTTCCTTTTGGGAACAAGCCGTCGAAAGCAAAAGGAGCGTCAGAATGCCCCAAAATGCCGTTTGCCTAAAAAAGTCCATGTCTAAAAGGGGACAACATATTCTTGTCCCGGTTCCCAATCCAGCGTTACGCTCACCCCAACCAGCGGGTCACTGGTCTGAACGGCGCCATTATCCAACACCTTAACTTTTATAATCTTGAGATACCCAGCCGGCAATGCCGTAAAAACTCCCAGGATAGATTCTGTCACCGTACCGTCCGGCAGCGTCACATATACGTAATACCGCCACAGCGCCCCTTCCGAAGTTTCCTCTACGTCGGGATTATCTATCTGGATAACGGTTTTTGTCGGCTCCACATCCCGCGAAGGGAAATTGACCGTGGCAAAACACAAGGCGGGCGAATCTTTCACTTCCACCCGGTCGGCCCTTATCTTGGGAGAATGCCGGAAATGATAAACGCTGTCGCAGAGGCTGAAATCCGTGGCAAAACCGTCGGCAAACACACGCATGTCCCGTATGGGGCAGTCTTGGGTGTCCACTACCAGTGCCGATGCACAGTTGGCCATGAACAGGCGCACATTAAACTCCTGGTCCTCCCCTTCTTTGATATCCATGGGAAGGCGGGCCGAGAAGAGGCCGGTTTTCTGGCAGGGAAGGGTATCCTGAATGCCCTGCGTCAAGGACGCCCCATGGCAAAGATTGCCGTTTTCAAGGCTGACAACCCCGTTGTCTTCTATATTGGCCACCGCCAGATGCATGTAACGGTGGACGGGAATATAGAGGGTATAACTGCTCTGGTTGGCATCCATGACATGGGCTTCATGATGCAGCCGCAGGGAGTCCCCGGAGGCCTCGTCCTCCACCACGTCATAGAAATTCAGATCCACGTCATGCGCAAAGTCCGTAAAAATGCCGTTCAGATAGGACTGCAGCGCCGTAGCCACTTTGACATCGGCGGCCAGGGAAAGCCGGGTCTGAAGCTCCGCAGTCATATTGGTCACCAGGCGGAGTTCATAGTCAAGCGTATAATCCGTTTCACAGTCAGACATATCCTCATCCACAAGCTTGCAGCCCGTTACGGCTGCAAGCCCCAGAAAGAAGAAGATATGTCTGAATCTGACTCTCACGAGAAAAGATTACTCCATTTTGCCCATTTCCACATCGAAGGCCAGACCTGGGGTCCAGGCCATATCGATGGACAAGCCCAGGGACACCTGGCTGGAACGCAAGTCCGGAAGGGTTACATAAGCATGCTTGAGGGCATCCTTGCCGATGATGAGGTTCGCCGTTGTCTTATAGTCCTGCATGAAAACGCGGGGGACATTGACGGTGGCGCCGGTAGCAGGGTCAAACGGCGGATAGTAGTAATACTTGCGGCTCAAGTCGGTAAAAGCCGCGGCATTGGTGCTCTGGGCCGTTTTGATGGCATCGGACAAATCCAGTTTGCCCAGAATATAGAACGTGCCGCCCTGGCGCACCAGGTTCATCTCTCCCCAGAAGTCCTCACCGGTATCATTCAGCAGTTCCAGGCCCACATAGACATCGGCCTGCTGGGAAGGAGACTTTGTAGCATCATAGTTGTCCCACACCATGGTATACACAAGATCATCGGCTCCGACATAGAAGGGATTGAGCACCTTGTCGTATATCATCTTGTCAAACTTGTTTTTATCAAAGCTTCCTCCAGAGAAAGTGGTATCAGCGGCATTCCAGGACATGGCGGCGTATGCGCCGTTATCCGGGCGGCGGACATAATCCCAGCCCACTTCATCGGCCTGTCCGGCCACAATGAGCCCCGTCACCTTCAATCCGCTGCCGGAGCTCACTGGAATGCTGTTGTCCTCCTCGCCGGAATGAAGGGTGGAATTGTTGTCCAGAAGGGCGGTGACACCGGAACCATATTTCACGGTAGATTCCAACAGGGCCGTTCCGTAGTTGATGTTGTTGATCATGGCCACGGCCCGGGTAGATGACGAAACGGCAGCGTCCGTACTGGTCCATCCTGTCCACTGCCCCTCGGTATTCCATGCCGTAACGGTAGCCGGATACTCCGAAGCCTTCTTCGACGAGTCGCTAACCCGGATGGGAGAATTGCCAAAGTACATGAGTTCGGCGGGATAACGGTAGTTGGCGATGGGGAAAGTGCTGGTGCCAAAGCCATAGGCCGGAATATCCGTCATATAATAGAAGGCATCGATACCCTGGGTCTTATTATCCGTATTGTCGGTCCCCTTGTTCATGTCAAGAATGGCGGCGCCGAAAGGAAGGCCGACATTCACCGGGAAACCGGGCTGGTTATAGGAAGAGAAATACGCCTCATCCAGATTACTGTTGACAATGCTTCCATACTGGGACCATTCGCTGGGAGAGCAACGCGTTTCCAATTTGGAAAGAAGGCCGCTGGTACCGCTAAGCACCACATTTCCGTCCGTCCCGCGGATAAAGTCCAGATTGCCGTCGCTGTTAATGACAAAATAAACATCCATCCGTTCCTTAAGTTCCTGCGCCAGCAGCTTGGTCACCTGTTCTTCCCAAACGGTCGGCTCGGCACCGGCGCAACGCTCCACCACGGCATAAAGGTCCCGAACGGTGCGCAAGAAAGACTGGGCGCTGCCGGCACGAAGCTCCTTCAGCGTAGTGCCCTGTTTCTTGACGGTCGTAAGCTGATAGTAAGCGTCGCCCAGCACCTCGGTCAAAGCCGACATGGTAAACTGCGTACCGTTAGCCGTCTTCACTACATCGTAGGAGTGCGTATCCGATTTGTCATCGTGGTCGTATTCATACATTCTGCCCATCTGGCGCCAGGAGACCTGGCCCTTGTAGCAGGTGTAAGTGACCCCGCCCACGGTTCTTGTTTCCTTATCGGCCACGCCACTCAACGCAGGAAGTTCAACCGTTGAGTCCGGCACAGGATACCAGATGGCATAACTTTTATCCTCGGTTCCCGTCGGATTGTTCCAAAACCCGGAATATTCGTTAACCAGGCCGGCCACCAGGAAATAATTGAGGATGCGGGAAAAAACGAAAGCTCCTGCATCAAAGGCGTTCTGGCTTTGGAGACGGCTGGTCAGGCGATAGTAAAGCGTGGTGAGGTCCTTGGGGTCCCCGTCCATGGTAATCTTGCCCTGCTGGTCATCCGAATAGGACTTGAGCGCCTTTCCATAAAGCATGACGGCATTGGTTCCCAAGGGAAGGGAAAGCTCTACCGTACGGGAAGACTTCTTCGTGGTAACCGACTGCGCAGGGAACAAAGCGCCCAGGTTATAGTCACGGCTGGCCTCCACGGCTTCCCCCCCGTAAACCGGGGTATAGAAGAAATGGCCGGTGTTCTTGGTGTCGGCGCTTGTATAAGGCAGCGTATAGGTAAGGAGATGGGCGGCATCCAATCCCAGGAAAACGCCGTTCTCCTGAACGTATTCGGCCGAGGTCTTGGTGTCCTTGCCCGTCGAGGTGGAAATGTTCAGGACGAACTCTGTCTTCACCGTCTGGGTGTCAGGGTCGTAATTGGGATTGTCCGTTGCGACATTCTCGTTCTCCCTTTGGCAGGCGGCCATGGAAAGCAAAGCCGCCATTCCGAAAAAGCTGATCAATCGTTTCATATATCGTGTGTTTTTTTATTATTCTACTTGTGTATTTCCGCCCAGGATGACATCGTTGTACAGCAGGCCGTCGCTCCATTGGATATCTACGGAAAGGCCCAGGGTCATGGAAGTGGCCCGCAGGTCCGGAACCGTCAGATAGGCATATTGAAGGGAATACTGGCCTAATTTGAACGTCGCCGTGGTCTTATAATCCTGGATGAAAACGCGGGGAATCTCCTGGGACTTCCCCGCTAACGTGTAAGGAGGAATCACGGCTTTGCCATCGGCGGGCCAGATAACGTCCTTGTCGTACGTTCCACTGGTCTTTTTAGGAGCCGTAAGCGCCCCGATCAGATAAAAGTATCCTTCCTTGCGGATGAGATTGCAGTTGCCATAGAAGTCCCGCCCGGAATTATTCTGGAATTCCAGCGCCACATAAACGGTTTCCTGCCCGGTAGCGGATGGTGTCCAAATCCCGTCTGTACCCAGCGTCCCGGCGAAGTTGTCAAAGACCAGCGTATAGGTGGAGCCGCTGGTCCCACTCACAGGAATGGCCGAGGCCTCCTCCGGAATGGCGTTGTCATAGATAAAGCCTGTCACTTTCTTGTTCTCCCCGGGGGCCACACAGGGCAGATAATCCCATCCCACGTTCCTATACTGCCCGCCGATGATGATGCCCGTCAGCTTGAAGGAATTCCCATCGACAACAATCTTGTTATTGGGTTCATTGGAATTCGTGTCTGACATCTTGACCACCGCATTGCGGTTGTCCTCAAGAACTTGGTTTGCCCCGGCGTACGCCACTTTGGTTTCCAGCATGGCCACGCCGTAATTGACTTCATACTGCAGGGCCACGCTGCGGGTCGAGGACAAGACATGGGCATTCTTGCTCCAGTCCGGATCGGCCGTTGTGCCGGCCGACCAGTTCTCGTCCTTATACCAGTCGGAAATGGTTGTCAGGGAATAATCGCTCACGCTGTGTTCCTTGTTGGATACGCGAAGGGGGCTGTTTCCAAAATAAAGCAGCTCGGAAGGATAATAGTAGCTGGTGGCATTATAGGCCCCGCCTTCGGAGGGCGTTCCGCCCACGGCACTGGTGTTGAAGGCCTGGGGATAATAGAAGCATTTGGTGGTATTATCAAACGCCACATAGGAGGCTCCGCGGGGGATATGGAAATTGAAGGGGAAATCATTCAGCTTCCCTAACTGGTCCGATGTAACATCTCCCGGTTTATAAGTTGCATTTCCATCCTCCGTAGGCCAGCTTACCGCCAAGTCTCCATTAAGCGTGGTAGCCGCAGTCGCGGAAGTTTTGACACTTGTAACCGTCACCGTACCACCAGCTTCCGGAACGGTTGCATTGAAAATGGCGGAAAGCCGCACATGCACCTGCTGTGCAAAATACTTGGCGATGGCTTCTTCGGGACACAGCGGGTCTGCGCAGCGGATGGCGTTGATGACGGACCAAAGGTCGGCTATGATGCGTTTAGAGGCTTCTCCGGAGCCGGCCCGCAATTCGCCTTTGTCACTGCGAATGGTTGTCATCTCCACATAAAGCGCTTTCAGTTGCTCTTCCAGAGGATAAAGATTCTGTCCGCTCAGCGGGCTTTTCCCATCCGAGTTGTTATAATCACTCCACCGGATATTGGGATAACCAGGATTGGCGTCTGTCGCATTGTAAGTAGTACTGTTTCCGGAAAAAGAATACTTATACTTGTTACTTCCATTGTCCGGGGTTTCGTCCGCAGAAATGTCACTATGGTGCGTCTCTCCCTTCAGCGTAGTATTCATGATAAGCGTGAACATCCCCGCCATCAGCTTCTCAAGATTCTGGAACTCCGTGTAGTCGGCATCGGACAGGCGGCGTCCCAGCTGGATATTGGTAGACCCTGCCAGGTTGGTGATGCTAAAATTGTCCAAATGGCCATACTCCCCGTAATTGGCAGTTTCGGGCTCCGGCGCACGGCCATACAGCAGCATGGTGTTGGTATTCAGCGGAAGCGACATCTCCAGGACACGCCGCGTATTGGCCGTACTGATGAGGCTGGAGAGGTTGTATACACGGTCGGCGGTGGCATCGGCGGAGAGGATGGATCCATCGGAGTCCAACTTGTAGGTCATCAGCATGGCGTCGGAAATCCCGCGGAAGTTTTCCCCGGTCTGGGTGGACGTGCTTCCCTGCTTGGTAGCCGTAGAAGCCGTGGATACATTGAACACAAAACGCGCATTCACATCCGTGTTCCCGGCATCCCCTGTCAAGGAATCCCGCTGGCAGCCGAGGACTGCAAGCAGAGGAATCAACAAAAGAAATAGTTTCCGTTTCATATCCTATATTGTTATTTTATTATCCATTCTTTCCACGCCAAGGTTTTGCATCACGGCCGCATCCCATAACAGATTGGTACATAGGGAACATCAAAGCCACCCCTTTGTCCATGTTTCTGGGGTGTGCCGACATAACGGCCGCCGACGTAACACCGAGCAGAAATAATTCAATCTTGGGTAACATCGCATTTAGCCGCAAAATTACTACTTTTTTTAAAAAAATGTCATATTTTTGTAAAAAACCGAACACACGATGACCTACAACTTCGACAACTGCCCGGACCGCCGGGGTACCGAAAGTGTAAAATGGGACCTCTATCCCGGTACGCTGCCCCTCTGGGTGGCCGACATGGACTTTAAGATTGCACCGGAAATCCAGCAGGCGCTGCAAAAGCGGCTGGACCACGGCGTATTCGGCTACGAACTCGTTCCGGACGCTTATTTCGATTCCATCGGCCGATGGTTCGCCGCCCGCCACGGGTGGACGGATATCACCCGTGACAAGATTGTCCCCACCACGGGGGTCATCGCCGCGTACAGCGCCGCCATCAAGGCCATGACCGTCCCCGGGGACAAAGTGATGGTGATGACGCCCTGCTACAACGCCTTCTTCCCCGCCATCCGCAACAACAAATGCATCCAACTGGACAATCCGCTCCAATTCGACGGCAAGCGCTACATCGTGGACTGGGACGACTTCGAGAAAAAATCGGCCGAAGCCCGGGTGCTGCTGCTGTGCAATCCCCACAATCCCGCAGGCCGGGTGTGGACGCGCGAAGAACTGCTGCTGATGGCGGAAATCTGTCGCCGGAACAGCGTCTTCGTGATTTCCGACGAGATTCACTGCGAACTCACCTACCCCGGACACGACTACACCCCCTGGGCCACCCTGCCGGAGCAGTACGTGCTGAATTCCGTCTCCTGCATCTCCCCCACCAAGGCCTTCAACATCGCGGGCATCCAGATTGCCAACATCTATGCCAAAGACCCGGCCATCCTGGCCAGGATGGACCGCGCCATCAACGACAACGAGTGCTGCGACGTGAACGTGTTCGGCGTCACGGCCCTCATGGCGGCCTATGACAAGGGCGGGGCCTGGCTGGACGAACTCCGCGAATACCTCTTCCACAACGCCCGCACCGTCTCCTGTTTCCTGGAGGACGAACTGCCGCAGGTGAACATACCGCCGCTGGAGGGCACCTACCTCATGTGGCTGGACTGCCGCGCCGCCCTCCGCCCGGGCGAGCCCCTGGAAGGCTTCAGCGAGCGCTTCGGAAAATACCTGCAGGAGAAGGTGCAGCTCACCCTGAGCCCCGGTTCCATCTACGGAGCCGCCGGGGAAGGCTTCATGCGAGTGAACATCGCCTGCCCCCGGACCCGTCTGCTGGACGGAATGCAAAGATTCATCGCCGGTTTTGAAAGTTATAAAAATGCGTAAAGTTCTTCTTCTGGCGGCCGCCCTGGTCACCCTGGTGGCCTGCGGCCCCAAAAAACAGGCCCAAACTCCCTCGGCCGAGGAGTTCGCCTCCTACATCAAGGCTTACACAGGCGGCATTGTGGCCGATGACGCCGTCATCCGCCTGCAACTCGCGGAGGATGTCACTCCCGGGGAGGACGGCATGCTGCCGGATCCCGGCAAACTGATCAAGATCTCCCCTTCGCTCAAGGGGCATGCGCTGTGGAATTCGCCTTCGGACCTCTCCTTCGTTCCCGAGGAGGGGGCACTCAAGGCAGGGACCACCTACCAGGTGTCCTTCCTGCTGGGAGATTTGGTGAGCGGCGCGCCCAAGACCTTTGACTTCGCCATCACGGTGAAGGGCCGGGAAGAGGCCGTCGCCGAGCCCGAAGCCGAGCCCGCAGCGCAGCAGGAAGGCTTCCACGTGGTAAGTTGCCGCCTGGAGGGAGACCATATCGGCCTTACCTTCAGCGAGGCGCCCGTGAATGCCAACAAGAAAGGGCTGGTGGAACTTTCCGGCGTCTCGCGCAGTTACATCCAGGCCGATGGAGAGAATGTCAACGTGTTCTTCGAAGGCCGCAACGCCGACATGCAGCTCACCCTGGGCGCCGCCCTCAAAAATGCCGAGGGCGAAACCCTGGGCAAGGAATGGACCCGCACCTTCCCCCTGCAGGAAGACAAGCCGGCCGTGGAACTCCTCGTTGACGGCAGCATCCTTCCGGACAAGAACCGGCTCATCCTCCCCTTCCGGGCGGTGAACCTGAACTCCGTGGAGGTGCGCATCATCAAGATTTACGAGAAGAATGTCCTGATGTTCCTGCAGGACAACGACCTCGACGGCAGCAGCAGCCTGCGCCGCAGCGGCCGCCTCGTGTATAAGGGAGACATTCCCCTGGACGCGTCCAAAGACCTCCGCAAGTGGAACGAGCACAGCATCGACCTGGGCGGTCTCCTGAAGAAGGAGCCCGGCGCCATCTACCGCATCCGCCTCAGTTTCCGCCTGGACCAGAGCCTGTGGGGCGGCCGGGAGGCCCTCCTGCGCCCGTCGGCCCGGGACGGCAAGCCGTCGGCCGAGGATGAAGCCGTCTGGGACGTCCCTTCCTCCTATTACTGGGACAACGACTACGACTGGGACACCTACAACTGGGAGGAAGCCGACGACCCGTCCAAGCCTTCCTATTATATGGACAGCGACCGCTTCCCTTCCGTCCAACTCATGGCCAGCGACCTGGGCCTCATGGCAGAATACGCCGGCGGCCGGCAAATCTGGATCACCGCCACCGACCTCATCTCGGCCAGCCCTACGCCCGGGGCCGATATCGAAGTCTTTGACTTCCAACTCCAGAGCATCGGCAAGGGGAAGACGGACAAGGACGGCATGGTCACCCTGGACATTGCCCGGAAGCCCTTCGCGGTGGTGGCCAAGGCCGGCGGCAGCACCGCCTACCTGAAAGTGACGGGGGGCAACGAGCGTGCCCTGAGCCGCTTCGATGTGGGCGGCGAGGCCCTGCAGCAGGGCATCAAGGCCTTCCTGTACGGAGAGCGCGGCGTCTGGCGCCCCGGCGACACGGTGCACCTTACCATGATCCTTTCCGACAAGGGCCGTTCCCTCCCGGAAGACCACCCCGCCACCCTGGAAGTCTATACCCCCGAAGGTCAGTTCTATACCCGCATGGTGCGCAAAGGCACCGACGGATTCTACAGTTTTGACATCTCCACCCGCGAAAGCGATCCCACCGGTTACTGGAACGCCTATGTAAAGGTGGGCGGCAGCAGTTTCCATAAAACGCTGCACATCGAGACCATCAAGCCCAACCGCTTCAAAGTGAACACGGAATATCCGGCCGTGCTGGAAGCCGGGTCCACGGTAACCCTCCCCGTATCGGCCTCCTGGCTCACCGGCGGAGCGGCCTCTCTCAGCCCGGCCAGGGCCGAAATGACCCTCTGGAAAACCACCGGCAGCCCCTTCAAGGACTTTGCCGACTACCGTTTCAACAACCCTTCGTCCAACTTCACCAAGGCCGAATTCCAACTGTATAAGACCACGCTGGACACCTACGGCAAGGGCAGCGCCCGGGTTGTGCTGCCCGATGCCCAGGAGGCTCCCGGCATGCTGAAAGCCTTCATCGTCACGTCCGTGGCCGAGCCCGGCGGCGACGAGAGTTTCACCACCGAAACCATCCCCTTCTCCCCCTTCAGCGCCTACGTGGGCATCCGCCTTCCCAAGGGCGACTTCCTGGAAACCGGCAAGGAGCACAGCCTCCGTGTAGCCGTGGTGAATCCCCAGGGCAAGCGCGTCAAGGGGCACGCCGTGGAATACCGCGTGTTCAAGACCGGCTGGAACTGGTGGTGGGACAATCCGGGAAGCGACCTGGACGCCTATGTGAGCGGGAATTCCGTGAAGACCATCCTCTCCGGCACCTTCACTTCCGGGGCCGAAGACCATGTCATCTCCTTCAAGGTGAGCGACGAGGATTGGGGCCGCTACCTGATCCTGGTGCGCGACAAACAGTCCGGCCACGTGAGCGGATGCCCGTTCACGGCCGACTGGGGAGACTATGAGGGCCGTGCAGGCCGCCAGGATCCCGAATCCCTCACCATGCTGCGCCTGTCCACCGACAAGCCGCAGTACAAGGCCGGGGAAACGGCCACCGTGTTCATCCCCGCCGCCAAGGGCGGCCGGGCCCTGGTGTCCCTGGAGAACGCCGCCGGCGTAATCCGCCGCGAATGGGTGCCGACCGGCGAGAAAGACACGCCCTGGCGTTTTACCGTAGAGCCTTCCATGGCGCCCAACATCTATGTACACGTGACGCTCCTGCAGCCCTACGGCTTTGCGGTGAATGACCTTCCGCTGCGCCTGTACGGCGTGCAGCGCATCCTGGTGGAGAATCCCGAGAGCCATCTGGAGCCGGTCCTGAGCCTGCCCCAACTGATCCGCCCGGAAGAAGAATTCACCGTGAAGGTGTCTGAAAAGAGCGGCCGCCCCATGACCTATACCCTGGCCATCGTGGACGAAGGCCTGCTGGACCTGACCGCCTTCAAGACGCCCGACCCGTGGGCCAAGATGTACCGCAGCGAAGCGCTGGGCGTGAACACCTGGGACCTTTACGACCAGGTGATCGGCGCCTTCAGCGGCCGCTTCTCGCCGCTGGCCGCCATCGGCGGTGACGAGGATGCCGTCCGCAGCGCCCGGAAGGACAACCGCTTCAACCCGGTGGTGCTCACCCTCGCGCCCAAGACCCTTCTCAAGGGCACCGACGTGCTCAAACTCAAACTTCCCATGTACGTGGGCAGCGTGCGTGTGATGCTGGTCGCCGGTCACGACGGCGCCTTCGGCAATGCGGAGAAGACCGTCCCCGTCCAGAACCCGCTCATGCTGGTGACCACCCTGCCGCGCGTGCTGGGCACCGGCGAGGAAGTGGCCGTTCCGGTGAACGTCTTTGCCATGGAAGACGGCGTGAACGAGGCCGAGGTGTCCATCCAGGCCGAAGGTCCCGTGACCTTCACCGGCCCCACCACCCGGAAAGTGAAATTCGAAGCCAAGGGAGACCGGCTCATCCACTTCGCCATGAAGGCACAGGATGCCGAAGGCACCGCCCGCATCAAGGTGAGCGCAAGCGCTGCGGGCCACAAGGCCGGCGAAAGCATCTCCCTGGAAATCCGGAACCCCCATGCCGAAATAACCCTGGCCGAGAACTTCTCCCTTGCTCCCGGCGCTTCCAGGAAACTGGCTCCGGGCATGCTCCAACTCTCCGGGTTCCCGGCCCTCGACGCCCGCAGCCTCTACATCCAAATGCGGGATTACCCGTACGACTGCGGGGAGCAACTCAGTGCCCGGGGCCTTGCGCTCCTGCACCTGATGCCGCTCCTGAGCGAGGCCGATGCCGCCGAGGCCAAAGCCCTTCTGCCCGGCATCGTGAAGCAGTTGTATGGCCGCCAACTTTCTGACGGAGGCTTCACCTACTGGAGCGGACCGCAGAGCAGCACCTGGGTTTCCTCCATGGCCGGCCTCTTCCTCACGGAAGCCGAAGCCGCCGGCATCGAAGTGAACAAGGGCGTTCTCAAAGCCTGGAAAGCCTATCAGCAGAAGACCTCCAAGAACTTCCGCGTGGCGGCCGGAGAAGGATTCGCCCAGCAGGACGAAGCCTTCCGCCTGTACACCCTGGCGGTGGCCGGCGCCTCTTCGCAGCCCGGCATGAACCGCCTCCGCGAGTCGGATCGGCTGAGCGCCCAGGCCCGCTGGATCCTGGCATCGGCCTATGCCGTGAGCGGCAAGAAATCGCTTGCCGAAGGCCTTCTGAACGAGGCAGGACGCGATTTCCCGGAATACGAGCCCTACAACCTCACCTTCGGCACAGCCCTTCGGGACCGTTACATGGCCCTGCAGGCGCTGGTGCTGACCGGCCGCATCACCGAGGCCCTGTCGCTGGCAACGGAAACCCTGCCGGAACGCAGCCTTTCCACGCAGGAAGCCGCCTTCGCCGCCATTGCATACGGCATCCTCTATGACAAAGTGCCCGTCCAGGGCGTCAAGGCCGATGTGGACGGACAGACGCTGTCCTCCGCCAAGAGCAGCCTGACCGCCCCCGCGAAGGAATCCGTGAAGAACCTCTCCGAGGGCACGCTGTACGGCACCCTGTGCCGGGTGAGCCGCGAGCCCATGAAGGCCCGGGGCAACGGCCTCAAGGTGGAAGTGACCTATACCGGCGAGGACGGCGCCCCCGTGACGCCCGCATCCCTGAAGCAGGGCACCCGTTTCACCGCCACGGTAAAAGTGACTTCGCTTCTCGGCGGGAAAGACTTGGAGCAACTGGCCCTGAGCCTCCGCATCCCGTCCGGCTGGGAAATCCTGAACGACCGCATGACGGGCGGGGCCGACGGCAGCGAGGGCTACGACCACAAGGACATCCGGGATGACCGGGTGAACTGGTTCTTCGCCCTGCCGGCCGGCCGGTACAAGACCTTCAGCGTGGGGCTCCGCGCCGCTTACGAAGGCAGTTACGTGATGCCCGCCGTCGTGTGTGAAGCCATGTACGAACCGGCTCTCAACGCCTCCACCGAGGCAGGAACCGCCGTTGTCACCCGATAAGCCCATGCCTCCCGAGCACCAAAAGGGGCGTTTTCGTGCACGAGGGGACGTTTTGGGCAGGCTCGTGCACCAAAAGGGGCGTTTTCGTGCACGAGGGGTGCTTTGGGGGCTGGCCGGGGCGCTGCTGCTGGGCTGGCTGTTCTGTCTGCCGCGGCAACTATTCAAGGGTACGGTGTATTCCACGGTGGTGGAAAGTGCGGAAGGAGAACTGCTGGGCGCCCGCATCGCGGAGGACGGCCAGTGGCGCTTTCCTCCGGCCGATACGGTCCCCCGCCGCTTTGCCACCGCCCTGGTGCAGTTTGAAGACCGCCAGTTCTGGTGGCATCCGGGCGTGAACCCGGCGGCGCTGGTGCGGGCGGCCATCGACAATGCCCGCGCGGGACACGTGGTGAGCGGCGGCAGCACCCTCACCATGCAGGTGATTCGCCTTTCCCGCGGAAAGGAACGCACCCTCCGGCAGAAAATGATCGAAGCCGTGCAGGCCACCCGGCTGGAACTGCGCTGCAGCAAGCGGCGCATTCTGGCTCTCTACGCAGCCCACGCGCCCTTCGGCGGCAATGTGGTCGGCCTGGAAGCCGCCGCCTGGCGGTACTTCGGCCGGCCGGCCTCCGAACTTTCGTGGGGAGAGGCGGCCACCCTGGCGGTGCTGCCCAATGCCCCGGCCTCCATGCACCCGGGGCGCAACCGGGAGCAACTGCAGGAAAAACGCAACCGCCTCCTGAAACGGCTCCTGGAGCATGGAGACATCGACGCCGACACCTATGAGGCGGCCCTGGCGGAGGAACTGCCCGATGCGCCGCTCCCCCTGCCGGGGTGGGCCTCCCATTACGTAGAACATTGCCCGCGCGGGGAACGGACGCGCACCGCCATCCGCCTGCCACTGCAGAAAGCGGTGGAATCGGCCGTGAACCTGCGGTCCGACGACCTGGCCCGGGAGGGGGTGGCCGACATGGCCGCCCTGGTCATCGACAATCGCAGCGGCGAAGTGGTGGCCTATGTGGGCAATTCCTCGCCGGAGCGGGAGCGGCCCGGGAAGGAGGTGGACGTGGCGGCATCGGCCCGGAGCACGGGAAGCATCCTGAAGCCTTTCCTCTATGCGGCTGCGCTGCAGGAAGGGGTGATTCTGCCGCGGACGCTGCTGCCTGACGTGCCCGTGAACCTGGGCGGATTCGCCCCGCAGAACTTCGACCGCCAGTTCTATGGCGCCGTCCCGGCCTCCGAGGCCCTGGCCCGCTCCCTGAACGTACCGTCGGTGTTCCTCCTGCGGGAGTACGGCGTGCCCAAATTCCACGCCCTCCTGCAGAAAGCCGGCCTCACCACCCTGGGGCACGACGCCGCCTGGTACGGCCTGTCCCTCATCCTCGGCGGGGCAGAGGCCCGGCTGGACCAGATCAGCGCCGCCTACAGCGCCCTGGTCCGCAGCTACTTCTCCTCCGGCGAACCGCGCGGAGCGAATAATGACGAGCCAGGGGCAAAGAATGACGAGCCCGGGGCAAAATCGGCCCTTTTTGCCCCTGGAACGGCAAAATATAGCGGGCGCGGGGCAAAATCGAGCCTTTTTGCCCCTGGAGACTGGAATCCGGTGGCGCTGTGGTACATGTTCGAGGCGCTGAAGGAGGTAAATCGGCCCGATGAACTGGACTGGCGCCTGATCCGCAGCGTGCGAAAAGCCGCCTGGAAAACCGGCACCAGTTACGGTTTCCGCGACGCATGGGCCGTGGGCATGACGCCGGAATACACGATTGGCGTCTGGGCCGGCAATGCCGAGGGCCACGGCGTCCCGGGACTCACCGGCGCCCGTGCGGCCGGCCCTGTACTCTTCGACCTCCTGAACCTTCTCCCCGCCTCGGAAGGCTGGTTCCCGGAACCCTCCGCATCCAAGAAAACGGGCGAATCGCTGGATGCGGAAGGCGTCTGGGCCAGCGTGTGCCGGGAGTCAGGCTACCTGGCAGGGCCGGACTGCCCGGATCCGGAGGACATTCTCATTCCATCGGCCGGAGAGGAAACCGACCCCTGCCCCTATCACAAAAACGGAAACTTCGTGCTGCCGCCCGCCATGGAGTGGTTCTACAAGCCCCATCACCCGGAATACACCGGGGCCGGGGAAACCGCCAGCACCGACACCGTCATTCAGTTCATCTACCCCTCCCCCGGCAGCACCCTCTACCTCCCCCGGCAAATGAGCGGCGAAGTGGAAGGCGCCGTTTTCCGTGCGGCCCATCACAAGGCCGACGCTACCCTGTGGTGGCATCTGGACCAAACCTATGTAGGGGAAACCCGCTTTATCCACGAACTCCGCCTGGCCCCCGCCCCGGGAAAACACAGCCTCACCGTAGTGGACGACGAGGGCAATACCGCCAGCGTGAGTTTTACGGTGCAGTAATCAGCACCAACTGTGGCCAATGTCCCAGTGGATGGCGTACTCGAAGACGGTATTTTGTGCTGAAAGGTCAAACTCCTCTAACACAAGTTCTTTGGCCTCTGGAACCGGTCTTCGTCCGGAAGGTAGAAAATCCGTCCCCGGGGCTTGTTTTCATACGCGCCGATAAAGGGGCCGCTGCCGTCTCCGTGGTGTTTTTGCCGATTGTATTTCTCCAGGGGGATGAGCACGGCACCCGTGTCCCCTTTGGTGATGATCATAGTATTGCTTGATATTGGCCCGGAATCCGGAGATGGTGGTTACTTGCATAGTGCCCGATTTTGTACAAAGTCATGTACAAAATTTCAGAAATGCAAAGGGGGGTCAGAAGGAAGTTTCGGAAGGTTTTTATTGTTAATCTTTCTTCCCATTCTCGCACTCCAGCACCGCGGCATTGTGCGCCCCGGCCATGGCATTCCAGTCCAAAGCCTCCTGGCGCGCTGCGGCGGCTTCCCGCCGGCGAGCCAGGGCGCCCTCGTAAGCCCTGTAAAGGCTCACGGCCTCTTCATACGCCCCGCGCCGGGCGTCCAGTTCCTTCAGGACATCCCGCGCACGGGCGTCGTCCATGGCCGAAAGGGCCCTCCTCCCTTCTTCCACCTGTCCGGCGTTGATCCTGCCGATGGCCCCGTTGATCTCGTCGGCCGCCTTGTCCGGCACCCACGACACATACACCCGCACATAGCCGGAATTGCGCTGATCGCCCAAAACCTTTTCCTTGATCTTGCCCCACAGGGCCGAGTGTTTCTTAAGCTCCAGCTCCTTCCGGCGGTTGTGAGCCGCATCCAGCGTGGGCGCTCCGGCAATGCCGACGGCCGTTTCCAGTTCCCCTGTGGTGAAACCGGTAGCCACGCCCCGGCGGGTTTCCCGCAGAAGGTCTTCCAGCATGTCCTTGAACTCGGCCCAGCCTTCTTGCCCGTTCTCCACCACAAAGGCCTGCAAGGGGGCCTGCGTGCGCTTTTGCACGTACTCCTGCAGCGCCCGGGCGCGCGCAAGCGCCAGCCTTTCATTGGCCGGCTCGCCGCCGTCGATGGAAGAGAAACCCACAATCTGAATCTTCTCCACCTTGGAGATATCGTCGGATAGGATCATGCGCGTAATGTTCACGATGGAATCCAGGGCGGGCTGGTTGTCGCGCAAACGGCCGGATTCTTCGAACGACGTCCGCAGGGCACTGCTCCCCTGGGGGTAGTAAACCTTGATCATGCCGCGCTTTTTGCGCAGCACCTGATCCGGAGTATAAGGCTGAAAATCGCCGATATGCAGAAGGAAAGGCGTTTTTACGGAGTCCACGGCACCGCGGTGCGGTTCCACGGGGGCCAGCTGCGGACGGAAGGGGCCGGGATCCTCCACGGGGTCCGGCATAGGCATTTCTTCCGGAACTTCCCTGAGCGGGATGGGAACATCGCATTCCCTCGGGCGTTTCACGGGGTTCCAGGCCACATTCACGCCCAGTTTGGGCACCAGGGCAGGCTTGGATTCGTCGGCCAGCTTGTCGCCGCAGTGCTCGCAACGATAACTCCCGTAACCGGCGTAACCGGCGGCTACACCGGCCTCCAGCTCCAGCCGCCAATGGTCACCCAGCCACCAGGAATAGCCGCCGAAAAGGCCGAGGCCCACAAAATCGCCCTGCAGGCGCTTGTCGCGGGTTTCGGGATACAGGCCCAGCGGAAAGGACACTTTGCCCACATTGAAGTAGGTATAGACCAGATCGGCCCCAAGGAACAGGCCTTGATACACCCGGCCAGGGTAGAAACGGACTTCCGGAACAATGGCGAAATTGCGCCAGTGGCGGGGATTGTTGATGTTGTCGGTGTCCCAGAACAGCCAGCGGGGCCAGCTCTTGAGCCCGGCATCCAAACCCAGGGATAAACGTTTGCCAATAGGAAACTCAAGGCCCAGATTGGGCTCTGCCGCACCGTCCCAAAGGAGGTTGGTACGGACAGAAATTCCCTGCGGCGCAGACTGCGCGAAAGCCAAAACGCTCACCGTCAATCCGAGCAGGGACAACTTCAATTTCCGAAGCATCGGGCCTGTCATCGCTAACAATAATAACGCAAAACAATGCAAAAATACGACTTTTTTGTGTAATTAACAAAAAAACCAACTCGCATGAAAGAAATCGGCATTCCCCAATGGACCCAAAAAAGGAAAGGCGAAAGGTCACCGGCACCGTTACCCCGTAACGGACCATCGGCTTTTGTTTTTTCGCCGGAGACTTCTGTGATGGACCAGTATGTTGGATGGCTCCGCAGCATGTTCAAGAGCGTCAATGCCAATGATGTGTTCGTCGGCGTGTACCTGACAGGCATTCTTCCCATAAAAAAGTATAACTCCCAGTCGGCCCTGAACAATTTTGCGGACATTGTGCTGATTCCGCGCAAGAACGTGGACTTGCCGGCCCTGAGTGCTTACCCTGTTGTGTCTCCTGTGTTACACCGTGTATTACCAATCGTTCCCATAAGGGGAACTATCTTAGCGTAACGCTCAGGTCGTACTTTTTGAACGGATCGAAACCCGCGTTGCTGTTGGAAGTATTGATAAAGTTAATCTGCTGCGATTTTGTAATAGCACCGGTAAGGTTTAACGTAACCGCCAGGCGCTTATAATTTTGGGGGATGGCATAGAACGTAAAGGACGCTTTCTCGTTCATGCTCATGGTTTTGGCATATGAAGGCTGCAGGGACTTATAAGGCGGGGTCTCCACCAGTCCGCCATAAGAAACGGATGGCGCATAATAACCATAACCGTCTCCTATCCCTTCGATATCCACATAATACTTTCCGTACATATACATCTGATTCGAGGACGAAGTCCAATAAGGCTCATCCCAGGCAACTACCTGAACGGATGCAATCCGTAAGTCTGCCGCATACTTGTTTTCTACAGTGATACGGAATACCGACACGGCAGGGGTCATGTAAAACTGTTTTTGAACCTCCGGGGCATCAGAATGCGTGGCACCCACCATGTAAAATTTATTTGGGTCGCCATTGGACATGTTGCGGGTAATCTCGGCCTCAATCCTACCCCGTGGGTTTTCACCCACTGTCGGCGTAGAAACGGGAATAATCTTGGTGCTGGAGGGATATGCCACATAAAAATCGTGCGGTCCCGTTTCAGTCCAGCGTAAAGGGCTCGCCGAAGACCATTGATAAGTTGATGTATTGTATGTATACACAGCCTCGTCACTTGCACCGGAAGACGAATACTTGAGGATTTTCACCTGGTCGTTCTCCCATTCAGGATACACCCAATTATTCCAAAACTTAAGAACCAATTTGGTGTCGGGCTCGCTTTCCTCTATATTGGTGGAAAACTGGATCTCCTTCCCGATCAGCTCATTCTGCTGTTCGGGAAACTTTGAGCAAGCCACGGTCACAAGTGCGCAAAAGCTGTATATTAGGACTCTCTTCATCTTTACAAGTAAATGCTTCCTGCCGAGAAAGATCCTCCATAGGTCAACGAACCGGCAGTAATATAGGTAACTTCAAATGGAATATTCCCGGCATCCTCGTAGCGGTCGCGGACCGGGCGCACCTGGCAGCCGTGAGCGCGAAGGAAGCCGGAATATGGAATGGTGTTCGGCGCCGCTGCCACTGTATAGACGGGAATACATTGAGGGTAGCCCATCGTGGTGGACAAGTCGGTGATGCTGCGCCGCATGGTGAAGGTACGGGCATACAGCGCATCATCATAGAAAGGCGCAGCCGTCCAATACAATGCCTCCTCATACATGCCGCTGATTTTGCCGGCATCCCCTCCGAATCCTACGCGGCGTCCCAGGGCCGGGAAGAACATGATTCCGTTGTCCTTGTCCCGGGGGTCGCAGTACAGGAACATCCCCTGGCTGCCGAAGGGCTGGCCGTCGCCGTAGTCTCCGTTGATATAGAAACTGGGACGGAGCCCGTTGATGACCAGCGTGGGGTCCGCCTTCTCGGCGTCCGTAACCACATTGGCATCCATACCCTTGAGGTTGAAGCCGGTGAAGGCATATTCGTTGGGCACTTTGAAACCCGGAGGGCAGGGGTCATACACCGTCTTGGCGACATAGTAACCGTCGAAATGCTCCGTAGATTCTTTGGTATAATGCGTCACGTTGGCATCCCACAGGTTGTCAAAGCGTTCCCCCGACCAGGTGTAGGGACCGCTGGCGTCTATGGTGTATTGCGTATAAGGATAGGCCATGGTCTCCGGAATATAGTTGGAAGGCCAATCCCAATATGCCTGAGAGCCGGTATTATACGTGGGGAGGATCTCCGAACTCGTGATTGTCCCGTCTTCGAAATAGATTGTTTTGGCGAAATTCTTGGATTGATCCCCTCCCACGCTGAACATGGGATCCTTCCGCCCCCATTGGTAATGGACCGCGCTGGCCGTGGACGCGTCCCCTTGTTGTACAAGATCCACGATAGCCTCATTTCCCGATGTCTTTTGCCTGAATTTCACCCGGCAATAACGCGGCGGCTTGCCGGCCACATAACCCAGATTCAAGTCCAGCATGTCGTTATTGGCCAGTTTCGTCGGCTCTGTCGTATTTGCCGGGACAGAACCTACTTCCTGATACTTCGGGTCCAGCCAATAATACACCTTCTGCGTTTTTAGGACGCTCTCGGGGACGGCCCAGATATGCCAGCTCCATATAATGTTTCCAATTGCGTCTTCCAGGGCGATGACCGCGTTTCCTCCTGCCCGGTTGGACAGGTTGTCAACCTTGAAATAAAGGTAATGGTCTTCGTACGAGAAACTCCCGTGCACATCCACCATATCCTCAACATCCTGCCATACCAGGTGCGGATAACAGTACCAGCTCAGGCCCATGCCGTTATCTCCATCATCGCGGGTAATCCAGGGTTTAGACAGCCAAGTCCAGTTTGCTGCCAGGAACTGTCCCGCGATGTAACTGCCCCCAATATTTGGACTGAAGGCCTTGGTGTTAATCGTCCCCTGCTGGTATGCATTGCCCCAGACCATCGGAATCTTGTACCAGCCTGGCCCGGACACCACATAGCAGTTGGCCGTCTCGTAGGGCGTATCGGAGGGCGTCCCCTGCATGGTTCGGCCCGGATAGGCCAACTGCGTCAGGAAATCATAATTGCTGAGGTCGATGGCCGTTTCCGGCGTAGTGTTGCCCAGGTTCAGCCAAACGTCATCTGCGGAAAGATCGTAGGTCGCCTCGACCTCGGCATCATAATCCACCACCGCCGTCGAGGGATCCACGGGGTCTCCCGTGGGGGCCTTGCCGTCACCGGTATAGGCTTCCAGAGTTAACCAGGCTGGTTTGGATGTCGTCCACCCCTCTCCTGTATTGTACTCCACGGCATCCCAGGGCCAGGCTTCGTATTCGTCCTTGTCCAGTGCCTTATTGTAAGTCTTACGATAGCTGGAAACGTGATAATAGTCGTCAATAGCGCTTCCCTCCGGATGGAACTGACCATATTCCTGGGTTACGGCAAAGATATACTCGATATCCACCAGGTTCATGTTTACAATGAGCTTCCGGGTGGCCGGCAAACGATACCACTCTCCGCTTGTCTTGACCTGCAGGTTCAGCTTCCGCAGACGCGTCTTCCCTGCATCATCCTCAAATGTAATGACCACGGTTAGGCAGGTCTGGTCCACGGGAAGTGCGAGAAGCGTGGCAATCACCGTATTGTCAGCCAGCGTCTCACTCATGTTCAGGTCCATGGAAATGCTGCGGCCCTCCGAAGACTTTTGCACGGATTGAATATCTCCGGTAAGGCCATCTTGCAAACCCACTTCGGCGGTAAAATCACCGTACAGGTCAGACCCGGCGACTCCGTCAGCGGAAGTCAGGGTAAGCCGCTTGAGTTTGTAGCTGCGGGAAGCGGTATCCCCCGCCTTGATAACGAACTTGAAGGCGCTGAACAACGGCCTGAACAGCAACTCCACCTTCTGTTTCCCTACATCCTGCCCACCCACCTTGGCACCGGCATACATGTAGGCATTGGTCATATCTGGCAGATACTCATAGGTGGTAATGCCAGCGGAAGTGGTCTCAGAACGGCTGAGGGCCGTCTGGACAGACGGGACACCCCCCTTGATCACCGCCGTTTTTTTCTCCGTACCCAGGGCAAAATCGCCATCATCGGCCGGCAGCGGATACATGCCGAAGAAATAATGGTCGGTGGTGGAAGGCTCCCAGTAAAGGTCCTTGCCGGAAGTGACGGGATCGACCTCGGCTTCACTCTGGCGAAGGCCCGCCTGGTTGGTCTTGGCATTGGCCACTACGGTATAGTCGGCCGATTTGTCCCCCGCCTTGGTAACGCCCACGTTGGAGATGACACGAATTTTGTCCACGCCGGGCCGCCAGTTGATACGCTCATATCCCCCCACGATTTCCCCGCTGTAAGCCGTCTTGGTAAGCGGCCCCTGGAACGTAGAAACGCCAAAATGGATGCGGTCATCCTGTAACAGCCCGTCTTTCTCCGGCGTCTTGCTGCAGGAGAGAAGGACTGCCAGGGCCAGCGCCGCCATATATGTTATTCTTCTATTCATACCAACCACTTGTATCCGTCCATGTTTCTATCTGCTGGCCATTGGTCTGGATGGCTCCGGACGGATCCACAAACACAAATTCCTGCACAAACTGCCGCCAGGGCGACACGGTAATGTATGCCGACAACTGATACTCACCCGACGTACGGATGGGGACGATGGGCTCGTCCTGGTCCGGAACAGCGGTGCCGATACCGGAAAGCCCCTCAACCGTAAGGGTATAATTGTGATTGCGCACAACGCCATAATTGCCTGTATTATAAGAGGTTCCGCTAGCAGGGACATCGTTGTTCAGATGCTCCACGGGAATCTTGTAATACATAATCTTGTTCTTGAAACACTCGACCGTTCCACCGGGGTAGGCCGTTTGCGCCGCCAGGGCATCGGCCTCCGTGGCATAGAAGATCCCGTTATAACGATAGATGTCGGTGGCCGTGGTGTATCCCTCCGAATCGGTCCCCGAAGCCAGGCTGAACACCAGTCTCGCCTTCACCAGGACATGGGTAATGCGGGAATAGAGGGTGGCCGATGCGTCGTCGGCCAGGGGCAGATACGGCCCGTCAGCCGTATTCTCGCGGCAATACAGGCTGCCGCTGTAATAGCCGCTGCCGTCCAGGACAAGAGACCCTCCCAGGCCATTGTAAGACACATAATCCAGGGCGTCGCCTGCCGTAATATCGGCGGCCTTTACCGGATAACTTCCGCTGTCATAATTGGGGTCCTGCGCCCAGTAGCTGCGCCGATGGGCCGCGCTGTTCCAGGACCAGGAAAAATCACTGCCCCAGGATGTCCGGATGTTTTTGAAGAGATAAGCGGTCTTGTTGGTGGCGTTCAATCCCCAGCCCAATACCTCCACCCGGGTGGAAATATTGTTGACAGCGGTAACGGCGGGCACTTTGTATTCCAAGGCAGAAAGGCGCAGCGTGACCTTGGCCGCCAGGCGCTCGATATACACCTCCATGGGCGCTGCCGCGGCCTTCGCCGCCGTTTCTTTCAGGCTCGCCTCCGGCACAGCCACATCAGAGATGACCTGTCCGGCATTGGACAACCAGGTACCCGACGTCATCGGGAAAGGATTGACGGTGGCCGAGCCGGGCGTGCCGTCCACTTCATAGTCTACACTTAGGGAGGAATCCCATTTGCAGGCAATGTCCGACACCAGCGCCTGCGCCTGGGCCACAGTCTTGCCCGTGAGGGCCGTCACGTCCTCGTCGCGCAGGTTGGCTGCCACCAGCATCCGGTAGGGCCGATGGTCCAGAGTAATCAATTGATAACCCGTCTGCGCCTCCACGGAAGGATTCCCCGTGGCGGTGTTGTATTCCAGGCCCACCAAATGGTGTTTTTCCAAATAGCTGCCATCAGCATCGTAGAAGAAGACATCGGCATGGGCGATGAGCATTTCCGACAGGGCAGCATTGGCAAAAGCACTGGGAGAACCTTCGCCGGCTTTGGTGGCCGATCCGCGCTCTCCCTGCGGATGCAGTACCAGGGCCAGGTAATACTTGCCCCGCTCGCAGCCAGCTTCCGGAGCCAGCGTGTCATACACGCACCCCGTCGCCAGGATGAGTGCAGCCATCATCGATATGAACGTCCGCTTTCTCATTCTTCAATTCCCGCCGCCACCCATTCGTAGCTATAGTTGCCAATCAAATTGAAATAAGTCCCTTTCGCCACCGGATCACCATTGACGTCCACCTTGGCTTCCTGCGTACAGAAGCGCAACCAGGGCATGGCGTAATGGAAGTCGCGCGGCAAGGTGGCGTCCGAAGGGTCGCTCACCGTAACTTTCTCTTTGGTATATAAGTATGTACGGGTCGTCCCGTCCACCTGGGCTTCAAGGGTAAGGTAAGGTTCCTCATCGGTACCTGCCAGAGCGGTGACCTTGCTTTCCGGCACATAGGCCACCCAATGGCCCGTACTGATTTCCCGGAAATCAACCGTATTCTTGAGCAGGGAACCCACAGGGGAAACCTCATCGAAAGGTGTAATATCCGACAAGTTGCCGGGCACCAGGGCGATTTTGCTGTAGTAATGGTTCACCTTCGCCGACAAAATGGTCATGTCCTTCTTACCACTGATTCCCTTGACAGTGTACAGGTGGATGCGGCTCAGCCGGCGCTGCAGCTGGATCAGGTCCTCATCGGCCACGAAACCCTTGGCATAATAGGCATCCACGGCCGCGCTACTGGCAAAGCCCGTCTTCGTAAGCGGCGTGGACATATTCCGGTAGAACTTGAGGCCCTTGGCCAGTTTCGCAGCCGCCAGGTCTGTCTCGCCCTGCAGGTCCCCGAAGAGCTTCCAGCCCCACATGGGAATGGGCACCGTTTCGCCATAGGCCGCATCTTTATTGAACGTCATGAGCTTGATGGCTTCCGTGCGGAGCGTGGAAATTGCGTCCGACATCTTGTCCCCCTTGCTGCCGACGGAATTGTACATCGACACATCGTCCACGTTGGCCAGCACCAGCACGGCCAGCGAGGTGGCCGCCTGGGCGGTGAATTCGAGGCGGCGGATGCTGCCTACCAAGCCTTGTTGATCGATGGTTACGCTACCGTCGCAAATCTGCACGGCCAGACTCGGGTCAAAGACCAGTTTGCCGGCTTCCGTCTTATAGGCATCGGAGGCATCAAACACGTAGACAAGCAGCTTATTCCCGTCCACGGTATTCTCACCGGCATAGCGATATGCCTCATCCACGGCCACAAAGTCGGCTTTGGTGAGCACCGGAGCCTGCTCCCAGCCGGTGTAATCGGCCACGCTCACATCCAGATTCATCCGGACTGCACCGGAAGTCACGGTCTGTGACGCATCCTCCTGCACAACTTTTGTGCAGGCTGGTGCAAGCGTGACCAGCAAGACGGACAATATGCGGAAAAGCCCCTTCACTTAATCCAAGTTATTGTTTTGCAGCACCACGTGCCAGCCGTTGATGAAAATGCCGGCGGCAATGCTCCAGCCGTGGGTGTTGTCCAGGAAGAAGGTGATCTGGTAGTCGTCCTGGCGGTCCAGATATTCCTGGTCACCCATTTCGCGGTTGTAATTGCCCTTCACCAGCAGGAAGTAATCCACGATGGGAATATGGATTACTTTCTCTCCCGTGGTCTTGTCGATGACGGAAAGCATGGTTTTCTTGTCTTCCTTCTTGAACAGGCGGTTCAAGGTAAACTCGGCCACCACGGCCGTCAGATAAGTTTCATTGTCGTCATATTCTACCATGCCCTGACGTTTGTCCCAGGGGGAATAAGTCACGTCTACCGGCTTGGAAGCTTCGTCTTTCCAGTCCAGAAGGACGTTGTCGTCTCCGATGGTGATGTCGTACTCTTCCGGAGTCAGCTGGGCGCCCGTATTCAAGGCCTGCAGCAGCACCTTCACGTTGTTGGTGTTCTTAATCAGGCTGATTACGATGGTATTCACCGAGCCCGGAGGCAGGATGTCCAGCTGCACGTTTTCGGCATAGCCATAGTAGAGGGCTCCCGGGTCGGTGTCGATATATTCCGACGCCTTGGTGAGGGTGTTCATCCGGCAGAAGAGTTCCTCCTTGGTCTTGGGATCGGTCACCGTGAAATCGCTGTCCGCCAGGCCGCACCAGGCCACCAGGTCGTAGCGGCCTTTGGTAAGGCCGGGAATGGTCATGTAGTAGTTCTGGTCCAGGTGTTTACCGGAATCCGAGGCCTTGGTCACAAAGGCCCCCGTCACCGGATCGAAGACAAACATGGTCACCGAATGCACCTCGTTGGGAAAGGCGTCGGCAAATTTCATGTTGTACTCGTACTTGAAACGGACGGCCACCTCGCAGACATCCTGTCCCTGGTCATAGACCAGCGAGCGGCAGGAGCCCAGACAAAGGAGCCCCGCTATCACCCATACTATGGTATTTCCAATTCTCATACTGTCATGCTTCCGGAGGCGCGTGTGCCCCCGCCTGGCACCCCGGAGGAGGGTCAGCCCCTCCGGGATGAAAAAGACTTTATTCAGAAAGATTAACCGTCTGCTTGACAATATGCCAGGCATTGATGTTAACCTTGGCAGCCAGATACCATAGTTCAGCCTTGTCACCGGGAACGATTATTTCGGTGGGATCATAGATGCCCTTGCCCAGCGAAGTAATGTCATCGGTGGTGATGTTGTACAGGTGATTTCGAACAACACCGTACATGCCCATTTCAACCGGTGTACTCAAGGGATTGTAGTGCTCAATAGGCACGCAATAGTACATGAAACCATTCTTGAAGGCATTGGCCCGCTCAATCGCTTTGGTTGCAATAGCCTCAAGCAGTTTGGCAGAACCCGTATCTTCCGTTACGTCGCCGTCCGTAGGTGTTCCCACGAAAGAGGCGGGAACGGTGTACCAGGTCTTGGATGCACCCGTCGTACTCAGAAATACGGAAACATAGCCATCAGAATTCCCATTAGTTTCCACAATCTTGTCTCCACTGATAACAGCCTTGGCAATTTTAAGGTCGACCTTGTCAATCTGCTTGTAAACGCTACCATCCTTGTAGAAGAACAGGTAATCGGTCTGAAAACCAGATACCGAACTCAGGGCAAGATTCAGATAATCATCTTCGGCATAATAAGAACCATTGTATTTATAGAAATCCTTGACGGCACCGTCCATGGTCGCCTGAGCAAGAACCAGTACATGAGAGCCCACACGACGGAAATTGACGGCCAGCGTATTGTCAAAGGTGTTCTCCAGGCAGAAGCGCTTTTCGATATCCTGTTGGGAGTATTCCACGACAGTACCGTCGTCGACAATGGCATTACCGCTGATTTTCTTGAAGCCGTGGTTCAGCACTTCATTCATGGTATAATAATAAAGTTGTCCTCCAACATGGTTGGAATAGCCCTCTGCCTTATTCGGGAAATCATTAAGGTGGGTGGTGGGGTCAGCCGTACTGAAGTTGGGATCCTTGGCCCATGAAATGCGGAATTTCTCGTCGCCGGAACGACCGATATGCATCCAGGGATAGTCAGCAGCTTTCCAGTCCCCCAGTTCCTTTACAAAATATGTTTTGCGGTTCACGGCATTCAGGCCCCAGGACTTGAGTTCAACGGCAAAGTTATGGGTTCCAACAGTAATATCCTTGTTGGTAATGTTATAGCTCACATTCACCTTGGCAGCAATGCGGTCCAGGTAAATGTTAAGGGCATCCGACTCTGCGCTGATGGCTTCAGCTGCGGAGGTTTTTATATTGTATTCCATGACGGGATAAGCCTCGACGGCATCACCAGCAATATAAGCGGAATTAGACATCATGAAATATTTCTTTCCGCCGTCTTCAATGTAGAAATGGCGATGAGAACCGGATCCAGCACCAAAATCATTGATGACATCCAGCGCGGCCGAGAGATTTTGCTTGCCAATACGGGCCATGTCAGCATTGCTGAAATTGGCCAGGCACAGAACCTCCGTAGGCTTGGCTCCCGTGGATTCCAACACCACAACCACCTTGCTGGACTTCCGCTCAACGGAACCGACAAGAGCAGGATCCGCAGTAGGCGTAAAGGTAAAGTCACCAGGGGAAACCGTCTTACCCTCTGCCAGATAAACGCCATTACGATAGAAGAGAAAATGGATGTTACGAATCTCACTTTCCTTTACCGTTGCGGCATAATTATCATTATTGCCCGCACCAGGCGTAACTTCCGCACCCTTCACATCCACCGGCGTGACAATCTCGAAAGCGACATAGCGGTTGACATCGCCATCTCCGGAGTCAATCGCTTGCTCCCTTTGACACCCCACCAGCGCCAGGCCGGCAAGGGCTGCAATCAGTAAATACTTGGTTTTCATGATGATAAAGATTTAATAATTAAAACTATATTGTTTGTTAATTGTTTTCCTTGATATCATAGTCAATCCGGTAGTCGGTGCGGCGCAGGTACGGCAGGCACTGCTGCAGCAGGATTTTCCAGTCATCCGGATAGCGGCTCTTGATCATCCACTCCTTGTCGTCTGGCAGACGGTCGCCGTCGATGATCTCCAGGATCTCCCCGCGGTGCGGCAATGAAGATGCCTCCACGAAGGAACGCAGCCCCTCCCAGTTCTCGGCCTCGTATTCCACCGACATCAGGCTGCCGTCCAGGCGGCAGAGGGAAACCACATAGTCCCGGATGGCCTCCGTACGGCCCTTGGCCAGGGCCTCGTTCTTGTCATAGGGCCCCTCGGGCGAAGCATGGCCCTTGATCCAGATCTTGCGGATGGTCCAGCCGGGGTTGGCCATGGCACTTTCGATGGTGGCCCTCATGTCCGCCAATTCCTTCTTGTTGGCATGGTAGGAAGGCTGGATAACCGTTTCCCCGATGGGGAAGTCGATGAAGGCCTCGCCGTTGATGGAACGGGTGCGGCTTTCCTTCTCGATGTAGACGGGACGGTCGATGTAGACGGTGTCCACGCGGGTTTTCACGACGGTCTCGTCCCGGAAAACGGCCAGGAGGCGCTCCTGCAACTGGGATTTCTCTTCCCCGCAGCAGCCCTTGGTTTCGCGGAGGAGGAACAGCTCGGCGCCGTCCATCCAGCTGCGGTACGGGACCATGGTCTCATAGTTGAACACCGCGGGCGCCTTGCCCTTGCGGAGGGATATCTCCTCCGGGGACTCGCCGGCTTTCTTGCCTATGCGCTGGTAATAGTACCACTGGTTTCGGCTGTAGATGCCCAGCGGTTTGAGGGAAAGCCGGTTCTGGTCACTACGCAGTTCCGGGGTGAGGACGACGGTCCGGTTGGCACCGGGCAGGGCATCGGCCAGGCCGATCTCCATCTTCACCAACATCCAGTCTCCCAGGCGTTTGAGCTCCAAATCCTCGATTTGCTGGGCCTGCATCGCATAAGCGGATGCGGCCAGAAGCACTAGGGTAAGTACAATTCTTTTCATATCCGCCATGTGTTAAAAAAGGTATACCAGGTTGATGGCCGCCTTGGTGAGGGCGGGACGAAGCTTCCGGATGTCGGATTCGGTGGGACGGTTGCACACGTCGCACTCGAAACCGTTGGCGATGGAATAAATGGCGCCCAGGCCCAGTTCGAACTCCAGGTTCCAGTGCTTGCCGATGGGAAGGGCATAGCCATAGCCCAGGCCGCCGCCGAAAGCCCAGCCTTCGAAGCGCTGGTCGGTGAGAACGGAGAAGTCCGTTCCCAGCAGCTTGATGTTGTTCTTGATGCCGCCGAAGTTGAACTGGCCGGCCAGCGCATGCAGCGCGAAGAAATGACCGGCGAAACGGTTGCAGGTCCACAGACGAAGCTCCGGCTGCACCAGCCAGTGCTTCCACTTCCTGTTGTCCTTCCAGGTCCAAAGGTTCAGATTGCCGGAGACATCCAGCGTGAGCCGCTGCGACAGCCCAAGTTCGACACCGAGATTGATGCTTGCCGTGGCATCGTACAAAAGGTTGGTCTTCATCCCCGCTGTCTGGGCACGGGCGCCCATTGGCATTGACACCAAAAACAACAGGATTGCCAAGCCTGCAAGATTCTGTCTTGATTTCATCCTTACCATAAATTCACGTCTTTCGGACATCCGTGACAACGCAAAGATAGGCAAAGATTTTATTAATCCAAATTTTTAAAAACCTATACCTCGTTAATAAAAATTATGGAAAATTAAGGGTCGCTATGATTGATAATCAAGCACTTGTATTTATGCAGTAGGCTAACTTAGGGGGGAAGTAAAATTAAAAATTCCTGTATTTTTCCCCGAGAACATCTTCTTGTCTGTAGCTTCCGCTTCCAGATAGAGCCCCAACTGCTCGGTGAGCGCCTCCTTCAAAGGCACCTCCCGCGGGATGTTCAGGCACGAGCGGATCTTGGAGCGTTGCGCATTGACATTGTTTTCGGTCTTGCCCAGCGTACGGCAAATCTCCGACAGTTTCTTGTCCTGAAGGATCAACTGGCAAATGCTGATCTGGGTAGGCGTCAGATTGGGAAACGCAGCCAGCAGCCTGTCGCGCGAGCTGTCATTCTGGGCTTTCACGGCCAGGACCCCGCCAACAAGATTATCCCGCAGGCGCGCATCCATGCGGTTCAGAAGCTCCCGCGTTCTCTCGGTGCTGGTGGCACCCTTCTTGGACAAAAGGACAATCTCCTCGATGTCTTCCAGCGAAAGGCCGGTGACACGGACGAACTCGCGCAGCTCTTTTTTGGCGATGACATTTTCCTCCACGATTTCCTTGGCGCCCCGCGCAGCCATGGCATCGAAAAAGACCACGCCCGAAAGAATCACGATATAAATCGGGAAGAATGCAGTCACTACCGCAGAATCGGCAATAACGACACAGGCAAAATACGTAATGAAGGAAAGAAGACTGAGGATGAGCGGGGTATAGGTGAAAAGCGTCACCAGCAGGATCATGATCAGCATCAGGGACAGGAAAGCGTCCTGAAGCACAAGGATGGAAGCGCTTGTGGTGCCCAGGGTGCTCAGGAATAGCATGTGCACGCTGATTTCGACCTGAAGGATCAGTGAAAGTGACACGGAAACGTCCTTGACATTCAGATAGCGGAGAACATAAAGGGCCAAAAGGCCCAGGGTAAGGGCCATGCAAGCAACGTCTGCCGATATGACGAAAACGCTCTTGGGCTGATAAAAGAAAGAGGCCACGGTCAACAGCAACGAGAACACGGCTGTGGTCTCGAAAAAAATCAGGCGCTGCCGGCCCAGTGCCGTATTCTCGCGCATCTGATGATGACGCTTCAAAACGCTGATGGGTGAAGTCATGGCTGAAGTTCCTCCAAATCTTGAATCAGATTCTCCAGGCCGGGGCAGGGATTGTCGTCATAACATCTGACGACAATGCCCCCGGCGTCTGAAATATAGATGCGCGGAATGCGCGAAGTGGCAAAAAGATGATAGACAGACTCGTCACTCTGGGCGGAAAAAGGGAGCGAAATCGCATGTTCCTTCCACCAGGAACGGATTTCCCCGGCCGATTGGGCACGGGAAACGGCGACAAAACGAACCTTGTCACCGAATCTTTCATAGGCCTGCTGCACCAGCGGAATGGTACGCCGGCAATCGCTGCAGCCCGTATGGAAAAAAAGAATCAAGGAAGGGGCACCCAAAAGCCGGGAAGAGTGCAGGAGGGTGCCGTCGTCCATCGTAACCGCAAAAGCGGGGAGCGGGTCTCCCGGCCGAATTTCGCTGTTTTGCTGTTCCTGATGGAGACAAGATGTTAATAAAAAACACAATATTCCACACCAAAACCGCGGCATAGAAGCAATCTCCTATACAAATATAATACAAAATTTTAAAAAGACAAGCGTGGTTCAGAATTGTTTTCCATACGGCCACTAAATGTGCCCGCCTCCTTCGGCCTCCAACTGTTTGTCCACTTTGTTCTTTTCGGCCATCAGAAGGTCCAGGAGCCAGTCTTTCTGCTCGTCCACGAGGCCGAGGTCCCGGCAGGCGCTCTCGTATCGGCCCAGCACGGCTTCCTGGTAGCGGTGGTAGCGCATGGATTTGAGGATTTCTTCCTCGATGGTGTCGTGCTCAATCTCGTAACTGTCTTTGTAGTATTCCTTGTACACCTTTTCGGAGGTGTAGCGGATACAAAAGTAGAACAGCCCGGAGGCCAGGATCACGATGCCCAGGATTCCTACGACAAGGGGCACCCGTTGGATGAGGCCCAACATGCCCAGCACGGAGCCTGCCACAAAGAGCAGCAGCGCCGCCAGTTCACTTTTGTGGCGTTTAACTATTGAGGAAATCTTCATAATCGGTAAGCACGTTGGTGGTGCGGTTTTGCAGGATTTTGATCTTATAGTCGTTCTCGGCCTCGCGGGCGTCCATGGCCTTCTGGAAGGCACGGCGGGCGACTAGGGCCTCGTTGTTCTTGCGGCGCATCTGCTCCAGGTTTTCCCTGAGCTGCCACTGCTGCAGGAGGATGGCGGCGAAGGCGATGGCAAACATCACCAGGAAGCCCAGGAGGATGGTGAGTTGATTGCGGGCCTTCAGGCGCTGGGCCTCTTCCCGGAGTTGGGCGTTGTTCATCTCGGCATCCAGGATGGCCAGGTCTTCGTTCTGGACCTTGATATAGATGGAGTCCTTTTCGGTCATGAGGGCCGACAGGGAGGCATAGGCCCGGTCGAAGGAGCCCATGTCGGCATAGATGCCCTGCCGATGCTCCAACTGCCCGCGGCGGGTGCCCAGGGAATCGGCCTTGACAAGGGCCTCTTCCAGGAGCCCGCGGGAGCGGTAGTAGAGGATGTCCAGGCCGAGGCGGCTGTCGGCATCGGCCTGCACGCGGTACAAAGGGTCGGCCACAAGGGCCTCATAGCACTTCCAGAGGGCGGCCTGGTCCCCTTTCACGTAGTAGAGATAACCGCGCGTCATCTGCGCCTTGAGCCGCACCGACGGAAAGAAACCCGCATATTCCTCGGCCTTGAGGCAGAAGTCCTCGGCCCGGGGGAAATCGCCCTGTTTCACGCATTCCTGCGCCAGGAGGATGTACATGTTGGGGAGGTCTTGCTCGGAACGGGCCTCGCGGCAGTATTTCACCGCCTTTTCCAGGTTCTGGATGGCCAGGAAGGAATTGTCACGGTAACTTTGGATAAGGCCGACGATGCGGTAAGAGTACATGAGTCCCAGGGACTTTTTTTCCTGAAGGGCCAGGCGCTCCAGGGCACGGGCCTCCAGCATGGCGTCCGACGACCGGCCGATATGTACCAGGTACTCGCAGTACTCGTGCAGGAAGGGGAAATAGAATTCCCGGAGGTCTTTCCGGCCGTCCAGGAGCACTTTCACTTCGGCGGCCACCTCGTCCATGCGCTCATACTCTCCCCGGGCGAAGCGGACGGGCATTTCCAGCGACAGGGCCAGGCACTTGTAGCGGAAGTTTCCCTGCGCCTGCCCGGCGGCGTAGAGCGAATCGGCCAGGGCGAGGTTGGCGGGATTGAACTGCTGCATGCGGCCGTAGGCGTAGCGGAGGAAGGTGTCCTGATCGACGCGGAGGCGGTTCACAATCTGCGCCCCGGCGCCCCGACAGACAAGGAGCGCCGTCACAAGCAGGAGCAGCCGTCTCATTCCACGCATTTACCGGGCCTTGCTTTGGACGATCTGCATCTGCGTCACCACGCAGGAGAGCAGTTTTTCCATGATGATGGGCTTCATGATGAAGTCGTTGGCCCCCACATTGAAACCCTTTACGATGTCCTCATTGGAGTTGAGGGCGCTCAGAATCACAATCTGGATGTCGGCGCTGGCAGGGTCGGCCCTCAAGCGCCGGATTACCTCGAACCCGTCGATGCCGGGCATCATCAGGTCCAGGAGAATCAGGTCCGGTTTCTTCGCCACAACGGCATCCAGGGCCTGCTGGCCGTTGGCCGCCGTTCGCATCTGGAAATTGAAGCGGGAAAGCATCTTCTGCACCAGCAGGAGGTTCAGCGGAATGTCGTCCACAGCCAATACGTTGTATTGGGAATAGTCGTGGTCTTGGGCGTAGAAGGGTGTCATTTTATGCGGTTTTAGGAGGTTCGACAGGAATTTGGAAAATGAAGCGGGAGCCGCCTTCGGTGTAGGAGGTGTCCAGGAACACCTTGGCGCCCATGCGGCCGGCGATGTCGCGGCAGATACTCAGGCCCAGGCCCGTGCCCTGCACGAATTCGTTCAGTTTGGTGAAACGCTCGAAGATTTTCTCGGCATCTTCGGGCGGAATGCCGGGACCGGTGTCGGTGACGGCATAGGTGACGTAGCCGGGGCTCCGGGTGAGCGAGCCGGTGACTTTGATTTCGCCTTTCTCGGTATGCTTGCAGGCGTTAGTGATGAGGTTGATCAGGATTTGCTGCACGCGGCGGGGGTCGGTGGTGAAGCGGAAGGGCGCCGCGTCCTCCGGGGCGTAGTACAGTTTGACGCCGGGCTGCAGGCGGTGCTCGGAACTGGTGATGGCCGCCTGGGCCATGTAGTGCATCTCCCCTTCCTCATAGGTGATGCGGTAATTGCCGCTGTCCATGGCCGATGCATTGAGGATGTCGTCCAGGAGCATGGTGAGCATCTTGGTATTGTTCACGATATGCTGCGAGAACTCCTCCTTCTCGGCCGGCTCCAGCGTGCCGTCCGGCAGGGAGAGCAACTGCGAGAAACCCACGATGGCGTTCAGGGGCGTGCGCACCTCGTGGCTCATGTTCTGGACGAAACGGGTTTTGGCGGCGTCGGCCAGCCGTACTTTTTCGTTGGCTTCTTCCAGTTCGACGATGTGCTTTTTGTCCCGGGCGCGCTTTTTCTTAAGATACCGGATGTTGCTCCAGAGGAAAATGGCGACGACGGCCAGCAGGATGACCAGCAAAATCAGAAGCAGTCGGGTGATGCGGGAAATCTGGCTTTCCTTGGTGGCGAGGTCGGCGCTGAGGGCGGCCTTACCCATGCTCACGTCCAGTTCCGACAGGCGGCTCTGGTTGGTCTGGGAAAGCATCCTTTCCATGCGGGTCACAATCCCTTTCTCCACCTCGAAGGCGAAGGCTTCGAAGCCCCGGCGCTCGCACAGGTTGGCAATCACTTTGATTTCCCGGAAGGCGGGAAGGGCCATCACGTCGTCGAGCCGGCCCGTGATGGAGCCGTCCAGCACGGCATCGATGAGCGAGAAAAAGGACGGACCATAATTGCGCACCTGGTGGAAACGATTGTCGGCCAGGCAATTGTCACGCAGCTCACGGTAATAGGTGTCCTGCCCGTCCAGGGCGGCCAGGCGGGCTTGGTAGTACCACACGCGCACCGAATCTAGATGCGTGGCGGCATAGCGAGCGGCCAGATCCACGTTCACGTGCACGGAATCGGCGCCAATGGGATAGACATCGGCCAGGTCGCAGTACAGGCGGGTGGGCGACTGGCGGCGGACGGTGGGATCTTCGGTGCTCTGCCAGGTTTTGAGGGCCCTGATAAGGTAGGGCTTGGCGCTCACATAGTCTCCGCCGACGATGTACAGCGAGGCCAGGTACTTGTCGGCCGTCCAGAGGCCGAAGGCGTTGTCTTCCAGGAGGGCTTGCTGCTGCATTTCCTTCACCAGGGAAAGGGCGCGCTCCCGCTGGTGGTTGTTGTAATAATAACTCTGGGCCAGTTGGTAGGCAAAATAGAAGTACTGCGGATAACCGTTTTCCCGGGCAGCCTGCTTGAGGGTTTCGAAGGCCTGGTCCACCTTCTGGTCGTTCTCCGGCGTGGAAGGAGACTTGGCGATATGCTTCAGGGCATTCACGTAGTACAGCGTCTCCGCTTTCTTGTCTCCCGCCTCCCGGGCCGATTGCAGAAGCAATTCATTGACAGGCTCGAAGCCTTGTTTGCCCACCAGCGCTTCCGACTGCTCGAAATATTGGAAGCAGCGGTCGTCAATCTCATACGGATTGTCCTGCGCCCGGAGAGAGAAGGCGCATAGCAGAAGAAAAACAGTAACAAGACAGTGTTTCATATTCCAAATATAAGAAAAATTTCGGACAATCTACACAAAGCGGGGAGTGAGGGTGGGTTTATCGGCCGATGATGGCCGTGGGAGCGTCTTGTGGCGGGTGTTTGTGGCTGATGGAGGCTTGCCGGCCGGGGAAGGCTTGCTGCCGGTACCGAGGCGGGGCATGGTTGTGAGGGCTACTGGCTGATGGAGGCTTGCTGCTGGTACGGTGGCGGGGCATGGTTGTGAGGGCTACTGGCTGATGGAGGCTTGCTGCTGGTACGGTGGCGGGGCATGGTTGTGAGGGCTACTGGCTGATGGAGGCTTGCTGCTTGCACCGAGGGTGGCTGGTATCTCGCTGATACTCAGCGTGTTGCGTGTAATCCTCTGCGCAAAAAGCGCAGAGGATTGTGCGTAAGTGATTGGTTCACAATTGGTTGCCAGCCACCCTTGTGGGCGCAAGGGCCGAAAGAAGGCATCGGCCGATGAAGCCCGTGGTTGCGTCTTGTAGGGGGCGTTTGTGGCCAAAAACGTTTGCTGCTGGTACCAAGGGTGGCAGGTATCTCGCTGATAATCAACGTGTTGCGTGTAATCCTCTGCGCTTTTTGCGCAGAGGATTGTGCGTAAGTTATTGGTTCACAATGGGTTGCCAGCCACCCTTGCGGGCGCAAGGGCCGGAGGAGGGCACCGGCCGATGACGCCTCGACAAGCGAATGGGCCTTGCAGGGACCTGAGAGGCCGATTGTGCAACCGAGACGGCAACTAAAACTGCCCTTTGGCCTAAAACGTTGCCGCCGTGACGCCAATGCCAACGTTGTGACGCCAACGATGCCGGCGTAGCAGCAAAACTTTTGTCAATCGTAAAAAACATTTCGGAAAGTATTTACGTTTTGAACGATTTGTCCGGATTTTTTTGTATATTATTGCAGCCATAAACATTTGAGTTATGGCAAGATATGCAAACATTCTGAACGATGACGCCTGGAAGGTGGTCATCTTCACCCCGGGGAACGAAAAACTCATGTCCCGGATGCTGGAAGTGCTGCTGCCCGGCAGGCGCATCTCCCACCTGGAATTCCGCCCCACCGAGCAGCACGGTTTGGCGGTTTCCGATAAAATCAGTAATTTTGATGCGGTATGTACCTCAGACACCGGTGAGATGTTCATCGTGGAGATGCAGGGCCTGCAGCAGGACAGTTACGCCGACCGGATGCTGTGCTACGCCTCCTTCCCCATCCGGATGCAACTGGAGCAGAAACTCAGGGACGTCCACGAGGGGAAAGCCAAGCCGATGGACTACGGTCTGCTGCCGATTTATGTGGTGAGTTTCGTGAACTTCGCCATCGGCCATGAGCATGCAGACGTGCTGGAAGAGGGTTTGGTGAGCCGCTACTGTATCTGCTCCCCCAGAACGGGAGAAGTGATGACGGAGTCGCTGCAGTTCGTGTATCTGGAGCTGGGTCGTTTGGATGCGAAACTCGGCGAACAAGCCAAATGCAAAAGCACGCTGGAACAGCTGGCCTATAGTTTGAAGTACATGAAAGAACTCGCAGAGTGCCCGCGGGAGTTTACGGACGATTTGTTCCCGCTCCTTTTCAAGGCCAGCGAGTACGCAGAGATGGATGTAAGCAAACAAATGCAAGTCACACAGATCATGAGAACCGAACTGGACCGCATTGCGGAAAACAACTTCGCCCGGAAACAGGGCCTGGCCGAGGGCCTAGCCCGTGGCGAGGCCAAAGGAAGGGCCGAAGGGAGGGCCGAAGGAAGGGCCGAAGGGCTGGAACAGGCACGGGCCGAGATGGTGCGCGAGATGTCTGCTGCCGGATTGTCTATGGAGCAGATGGTTCGTATTTCGCACCTGTCACAGGAGAAAGTACGGGCAATCTTAGACAAGAGCTGAATATGGGTATTTAGTGCCTGCGGGAGTATACGGATGCAGGGATGGATGTAAGCAAACAAATGCAAGTCACACAGATCATGAGAACCGAACTGGACCGCATTGCGGAAAACAACTTCGCCCGGAAACAGGGCCTGGCCGAGGGCCTGGCCCGTGGCGAGGCCAAAGGAAGGGCCGAAGGGAGGGCCGAGGAAAAGCGGCAGACTGCCAAGAGCCTTAAGGAGTTGGGGGTTGATTTGTCCATTATCCAGCAGGCCACAGGACTCAGTGCCGAAGACATTCAGGCGCTATAAAGAATTGTCGCTTGTTGCATCTTTGCCCTCAGGAGTTCACGGATGCAGGGATGGATGTAAGCAAACAAATGCAAGTCACACAGATCATGAGAACCGAACTGGATCGCATTGCGGAAAACAACTTCGCCCGGAAACAGGGACTGGCCGAGGGGCTGGAACAGGCACGGGCCGAGATGGTGCACGAGATGTCTGCTGCCGGATTGTCTATGGAGCAGATGGTTCGTATTTCGCACCTGCCACAGGAGAAAGTACGGGCAATCCTGGACAAGGCTTGAATATGGGTGTTTGATGCCTGCGGGAGTATACGGATGCAGGGATGGACATAAGCAATTGATAGTTCTCGTTCGTTTTTTGGAACGAGAACTTTTAACAAAGTAAGCGTCTCCGGGATGCCGTTATGCGGCTATGGGTGAGTCTACCGGTCCATCAGTGTGGCAGGGTGTTGTCAAAAAGGGGCATTTTCGCACATAGTGGTCCCCTCGGATGACAGAGTAACGTCACCGACCGCGGTCAGTCATGATGACCGTGGAGTTGCCTTGCCTAAGCCGATGCCGCCTCGACAAGCGAATAGGCCTTGCAGGGCCGTAGGAGGCCGATTGGGAGAACGAGGCGGCAGCCAAAACTGCCTTTTGGGCCAAAAACCCTGCCGCCTCGACAAGCAGAAGGCCCCAGAAGGAGGCCGCTGAAAAAGTAGAGTGTTTCCTGTTTTCCGCAATGGGACACCCATTTCAGCAGTTTGCTGAGATGATGTCGAGGAGTTCGGCGACTTCGGGCTGCTCCTTGGTGTGGAGAAGTACCGACTTGCGCTTGTTGTCGTACGGATTGACATAGTCAATTTGGTATATCTTCTCCGCAAGGAAGCGTGCTCTATCCAGCGATATCTTGGATCCGGCGCTCTTGAGGATGCGTTCCAACTCCAGCATGATTGTATAGGCAATGAAGCAGATACAAACGTGGGCTTCGATTCTGTTGAAGAGTCGGTGAGACATCGGACGGATGTCCAGATCGGTTTTGCAGAAGCGGAAGGCCCTCTCTATCATGAACAAGTATCCGTATTCCTCAATGACTCTGTCATCTGATAGCGTACTGTTGGTTGTGTACCCCTTGTAACCGTCCAGGCGTTCATCTTTTGCAACCTTGTCGTAGTCGATTTTGATGGAGGCGTCCCCTGACATCGTGAGGAAGCGGTTGTACCCACGGTTGTTCAGCTTGTCCTTCGTGAGTTTGTCTGTCCTGAAGCGCTTTTCAAGCCGTTTGAGACCTCTTTCACGCTCAGCAGCGTTCTTCCTTGCACGAGCGTCGCTCATCGTTACAACCATACCCCTGGCCTTGGTAAGTTGTATGCTGGTACTCTGCCCGTTGGACAGTCCCAGTCCTGCTACCTTCTCCTTGAACTGCTCACTCTGAGAACGTATCCTTGCACCGAGGATGTACTCGTAACCACCTTCTTCCAAGTCGCGGATGTTCTCCTTGCTCAGCAGACCAGCATCGGCCACTACGATGGGTTTGGGAAAGCCGAAGCGCTGCTGCAGTTTCTCAATGATGGGGATCATCATATGGCCCTCGTAGGTGTTGCCGAGATGGATCTCGTACCCTATCGGATTACCACCTGGACCGACCAACAGACCCAGAACCACCTGCGGATTGGCATTCTTGCCATCCTTGGACCAGCCTGGGATACGGACGTCGTCCTCGCGGGACTCGAAGTACATCGTGGTCGTGTCATAGAAGACTACGGCTACAGTGCCACCAAGAACACGTTTGGTCTGTTCGTAGGTTACTTGTTCAACATCGTGCTTGACATCGTATGTTTTGGCTTTGCGCTTGGTCTCCGGCCTCCAACAGAGCTCGTCCAGATAGCGATAGATCTTGTCCTCATCGTAGTACTTGTTCATGAAGTAGGCCATGTAACGTAGCGTCTTCAACTTGCTTCCAGGGCGGTATAGCCGCGTTACTACTAGGCTCTTGAAGATATCGTTGTCAGACGTCCGGACAGTCCCGAACCCGATCTTGTCGAACAAGCGGCCGTAGATGAGGTCCGGCCCAACCAGCCTGAGCTGGTCCTGGCCGATGCCAGCCATCATGGCATCATAGTCTGCTGCTCCGTCAGGGGCAAACAGGTCTTCA
>JAFSMS010000019.1 GCA_017447815.1 Bacteroidales bacterium
TCAATCTCGGCCGACAGCCCGAAGGCAAAGGCCAGCACTTTGCTTTGGATATCGTCTCCCAGGCGGTATCCTTCCTTGATGGTCCATACGCGGCACTCCTTCTCCATGCAGGTGTTCAGGATATCCATAATCATGAACAAACTGCGGCCCAGGCGCGACAACTCGGCGCAGATGATAAGGTCGTCTTTCCCGACACGCTCCAACAGTTTCCCCAGCTCGCGTTCGTTCGCTGCCCGCGTGCCCGAAATGGTTTCCTGGATCCATCCGCCGACGGCGAGATGCTCCTTTTGACAAAATGCAGTGATTTCATAGCGCTGGTTTTCCAGCGTCTGCCGGTCTGTAGAGACCCTGATGTATCCGTAAATCATAATGCTGAAAGATTTTAAATTACGGATACAAAGTTCGCTGCTTTCTGTGCAGCTTCCTTTTTTTTTCGGCTATAGCGCCGGAATCAAATCCACGGCCTTCCTTTTGCAGGCATTAACAGTTTCTCTTTCGTCTTGATTTTTCCCCAGGTCAGTTCCTCGACATCGCTGAGGCGGAGCCCGCAAAAACAGCTGAACAAAAATGCCGAAATAGTCGTATTGCGTATGGGGGATAGAGAAAGAAAATGCCATTCTATTGCGTTAGAACGGCATTTTCATAGCATTTTCTTGGCTGTTTTGTTACATGGGATGGTGAGCATATGCGTGAAATGCTCCCATGGCGTTCGGTCTTAAAAGTTGAATTTGGTCATGCAGATGAAACGGTGGTTCAGCACCCAGTGGGGCGACGCCGCGGCAGCGCCGGGAGCGGGAAGCCGCTGCAGGCCGCGGCTGTCAAAGTCGCCGGTTCCGAACTCGGCGGCGGTGAGGTTGTATTCCAGCGAAATCGTGAATTTTCCGAGGTTCCAGGCCACGGTGGGCGTGGCGCGGAAGGCCTGCTGGATCTTGGTGTCGGCCGAAGTGTTCAGCCACATGCGATTGTCGGCCAGGTCCTTGGTAGTGCCAAGTTGCTTCATATAGCCCAGCATGGCCATCACCTGGAACTTCTTGCCATAGGAGAAACTCAAGAAGGAGGCCCAGTCCTGCATGGGGGTGTATTCGATGGTGCCGTCCTGGTTGAAGGAATGCACGCCATAGCCGGACAGGAGGTTCAGATGCTCCCCGCTCTGGGCCAGGATGGTCTTGGCCTTGAGTTGGAACAGGCCCTTGGTATATTGGGCATACAGGAACGGGGAGAAGGTGGTCATGAGGCTTTTCACCTCGATGGTCTTACCGCCTCCGTCCTGCACCCGCCAGTCGGTAAGGGTACGGTAAGGGCGGATGTTGGTCATGTCCAGGCCTACCCGGCCCAGGAAAGCGTAACTCTTGTAGGAAAGGCCCAGATACAGTTCCGGAAGGCCGTACTTGTAGTAATCCTTGCTCTTGCCGGCAGGACCGGTGGGCAGGTAGTGGTTCAGGTACAGCAGGCTGGCCGTGAGCGTAAGGCCGGAACCCAGGTTCACGTCGGCCGTGATCTGCGGGCTGCGGTTGAACGGATTGAACGGGGCACCGGTTTCCAGGTTGTTCATGTGCGGCATGTCGGCGGCCATGGGGTGCCAGGCCTGGCCCAAGGTGAGCGTCACGGGATTGTCGTCCCAATTGAGTTTCACGAAGGCCTGCCTGAGGCGCAGGATGGGCGTGGAACCGCTGAGGGTGTAGAAATCGGCCTCCACCTTGCCGGAAACGCCCATGCTCCCCCACTTGTAGCCGGACACATCCAGGCCCAGGCGGGTGGTCAAGGACAGGAAACGCCAGTTGAAGCCCGCATTCTGGTCATAGCCATCCTTCATGGAGATGTCCTTGGGCATGTAGAAATAGAGGTCTTCCGTACCGGCGCTCACGGCGCGGCTGTCGGCCACCAGATAGTTGCGAATGAAACCGTAGAACTTGAAATGGGCAGGCTTCTCTTCGGGGGCCTGCGCAAAAGCGGCGCTGCCCGTGAGCAGCGCTGCCAATGTGATGAATAAAGCTTTTCTCATAATCGTTAACTTGTTTTCCCGGAGGTACTTCGGAGGCCGAAGGCCCTCCTTCCCGTTTGCATCAGGCAAACGGGAAGAGTTTGGTGAGCCAGAAATAGCCCAGGACAAAACCGATCAGACCGATGATCAGGCCCACCTTGGTCATATCCTTGGTTTCCACCATGCCGGTGGCCGATGCGATGGCATTCGGAGGAGTGGAAATGGGGAACAGCATGGCGATGGAGGCGCACACGGCGATGAAGATGATCATGGCGGAGGTGCCGCCCATGGCGAGGAATTCTGCGTTATTGGCGGCGGCGGGGTCGGCCATGCCGTTGGCCACCACGATAAGGATCGGGATGAGCAGGGCTGCCGTAGCGGAGTTGGAGATGAAGTTGGACAGGAGGTAGCAGACCAGGCCGGCCACAATCAGGACCAGGACGACGGACATGCTGCCGAACGGAATGGCCTGGATCAGAACCTTGGCAAGGCCGGTGTCCTGCAGGCAGTAACCGAGGCAGAAACCTCCCGCTACGAGCCAGAGCACATTCCAGTTGATTTCCTTGATCTCCTCTTTGCCGAACAGGCCGGTAGCCGTGAAGACACCCAGCGGAATGAGCGCTACGATATTGGAATTGATATGGGTGATCTGCTCCGTAGCCCACAGGAGGATGGTGCCCACGAAGGTGATCCATACCACATACAGCCTCCAGTCCTTCTTCTGCTTGCTCTCGGGGATCTCCAGCACCAGTTTCTTGGTCTTGAAGGGGAAGAACAGGCGGAGGAGCACCCAGGCGATGAGAATCATGATGAGCACGTAAGGGATCATGTGTACGCACCATTCGCCGAAGGAAACGTCGATGCCGGCCTGCTCCAGGGCGCCTTTTGCCGTGGCGTTCGGAGGCGTGCCGATGGGCGTGCCGATACCGCCGAGGTTGGCGGCCACCGGAATGCTCAGGGCCAGGCCCACCTTGCCCCTATCGTCGGCCGGGAGTTTGGAGAGCACCGGAGTGAGAAGGGCCAGCATCATGGCGGCCGTGGCGGTATTGCTCATGAACATGGAGAAGACGGAAATCATGATGAGGAAGCCCAGCAGGACGATTTCCGGCTTGGTGCCGAAGAGTTTCAGGAGGGCCCTGGCAAGGGTGACGTCCAGGCCGTACTTCTCGGCCATAATGGCCAGTACGAAACCGCCCAGGAACAGCATCACCACAGGGTCGGCCATGGAGGACATGATGCGGGCATAAGGGACCAGCGTACCGTACTGAGGGTCACAAAACAGGCCGATACCCTTGTTGGATACCGTAAGGAGGGAGATTACGATGACCAGCAGAGACGTGGACCAGTTGGGGATGATTTCGAAAATCCACATGAGTGCGGCAAACACGAACAGGGCGATAACGCGCTGCTGGACTACGGTCAGGGCATCGATTCCAAAGAAAGAAACGGGCACGGCCCAGAGGAAAATGGTGATGGCGAGCACAAGCGGCAGGAACACCCAATACTTGAGGTTAAATTTCTTAGCCATTATATTGATACTTTATCTTTCGTATGCTAAACGGATATCTACAGGAATCTTTTCCAGTTCCAGATTGACGATGTCGGCCTTGATGGTAGAGGCGACAAAGGCATATTTGTTCACAAATTCGGTAGCGGCAGCCAGGTCACCGGTAGCCTGCAGTTTCAGGATTTCGGCGCCGAGGGAGGCGATGGCCTGCTCCGTCTTTTCATAGTCGATACCATATTTGCCGGAAGCCTTGCGGGAAATGGCTCCCTGCTCGGCCAGGTAGTTGTAGATAATCAGGTTGCCGCGACCGGTGGCGTCGCCAAAGCCGAAGCGGGTGGAACGGATCACGTTGGCCACGAATGTAGCCAGGACATCCTGCTTCATGATGAGGGCATCGACCCGGTGGGCCTCCACCTCGCGGGCGCACAGGTAGGCTCCGAGAACGTTGGATTTGGCCTTTTCCAGGGTGAGGGCCTCGTTGCCGAGGGCTTCGATGACCGTTCCCTTGCCGGTGACGGTCTCCTTCACGCCCAGGCCTTTGGCCACCTCCCGGAAGACGATGTTCCAGTAGAAGGCATTGGCGTCCAGATGGGCCTGGTCGGCCCCTTCGAACAGGAGCATGCCGGCCGGGAACACGGTCCGGTTGAATTTCTCACGGATGATATTGTCGAACAGGATGGTGCGGGTGCCGAACTCTTCCTGGACGCGGGAGTCATAGGGGAAATTGATGGCGATGACCTTGTAACCGGCGTTGGTGTAACCGCCGTAATAGAGGACATCACAGGAGAAGATGTTGGACTCCGTTCCGGGAACGAAGGAATGATAGGAGGCGTCTCCGGGGAGGGAGGCCTGCAGTTCCGGAAGACGGGCCGACAAGGCATTGAGCGTAGCGGTGCGGTCCAGGTTCTTCAGGAGCACATAGGCGCCGTAGGAAGCCTTGATGCCATAGCGTTCATCGTCAATGGTCTCGTTGGGGCCGATCACCAGGTCCATCTTGCTGTCGGTCATTTCCAGCCAGGCCTTTTCGCTCTCATAGTAATCGTCGGTGAGCAGGGCGTCCGCCATCTTGAGCAGATAGTTGCGCACGCTGGCCTTGATGGTGATATCGGCGGCCGCACGGAGAAGGTCGGCCATCTTTTTCACCTGGTCCCCATAGGCATCGTGATACCAAACCGTCTCCAAGGCACCGTTTTCCTTGCGGCGGATAAGGGTGTAGGGACTGTATTTGGCCGAATCCTTGAGGGCTTCGAATTCCTCGTCGGTCATGTCCGCGGGATAGAAGTTGGCGCCGGCCGGCTTGGGGCCGTAGCCCTCCAGGAACGGCTGCTTGTCGATGCGGTTCCAGGGGCCGTAGTTCACCTCGGCGAAAGTGCGGGCGGCCGGATCTTCCAGATGGGCGAAAGTTTCCTTGGAGCCGAAACTCTGCTCCCAGTAAATGGCGTCGGCCTGGTCTGCCGCAAAACGATATAAGTTGAGAACCTCCTTACCATTGTCGGTGATTCCTGAAAGGTCCGGAGCAGGAATGGTCACCAGCGCATAATTCTCCAGCAGTTGGGCACCCTTGGACCGGCGGGGTTCGCAGGATACCAGGGCCAGGGCTGCCAGGCAGAGCGCGATCGAGAATTTTCTCATAAGGTTTGTTTAATCAGTTTAGCCTGCAAAGTTAATCATTTATCTTGACAAAACACCTATTTTAAATAAAAGAATCTTTTGATAAAATCCTTTGGAAAATCCTAATTTTTCTTTACATTTGTAACGGAATCAAAGTGAATTCCTTTTTATTTATAACCATAACGCTAAAAAACCATTCTGCAAAATGAAAACGACTGACATCATGGCACGCCTTCAGGCTAAGTACCCGCTGGAGAAAGAGTACCTGCAGGCCGTTCAGGAGGTTCTGGAATCCATCGAAGATGTGTACAACCAGCACCCCGAATTTGAAAAAGCCAAGATCGTGGAACGTCTGGTGGAACCCGACCGCATTTTCACCTTCCGCGTCACGTGGATCGACGACAAGGGCGAAGTTCAGACCAACACCGGCTACCGCATCCAGTTCAACAGTGCCATCGGTCCCTATAAAGGAGGTCTCCGTTTCCACAAGGCCGTTACGCCTTCCATGCTCAAATTCCTGGGCTTCGAACAAACCTTCAAGAATGCCCTTACCACCCTCCCGATGGGCGGCGCCAAGGGCGGTTCCGACTTCGACCCCGTAGGCAAGTCCAACGATGAAATCATGCGTTTCTGCCAGGCTTTCATGCTGGAACTGTGGAACTGCATCGGCCCCGACCAGGATATCCCTGCCGGTGACGTAGGTGTGGGCGGCCGTGAAATCGGTTACCTCTATGGCATGTACAAGAAACTGGCCCGCCAGTACAACACCGGCGTCCTCACCGGCAAGGGTGCCACCTGGGGCGGCTCCATCCTCCGTCCGGAAGCCACCGGTTTCGGCGCCCTGTATTTCACCCAGCACCTGCTGGAGAAAGCCGGCAAGACCATCGTCGGCAAGAAGGTCGCCCTCTCCGGCTTCGGTAACGTGGCCTGGGGCGCTGCCACCAAGGCCCGCGAACTGGGCGCCAAGGTGGTCGCCATCTCCGGTCCCGACGGCGTCTGCGAAATTCCCGACGGCATCACGCCGGAAATGATCGACTACATGCTGGTCATGCGTGCCTCCAACCGCAACAAGGTGCAGGACATGGCCGATAAATTCCCCGGCCAGACCAAGTTCACCGCCGGCAAGAAGTCCTGGAGCATTCCCGTGGACATCGCTCTCCCCTGCGCTTTCCAGAACGAACTTTCCGAGGAGGATGCCAAGGAATTGAAGGCCAATGGCTGCTGGTGCTGCTGCGAAGTGTCCAACATGGGTTGCCAGCCCGGGGCCATCCACTTCTTCCAGCACAACGGAATCCTCTTCGCTCCCGGCAAGGCCGTAAACGCCGGCGGCGTTGCGACCAGCGGTCTTGAAATGACCCAGAATGCCGAACACATCTCCTGGGATGCCAAGGAAGTGGACGAAAAACTCCATTTCATCATGAAGAGCATTCACGAGCAGTGCGTCAAGTACGGCACCCAGCCGGACGGCAGCGTAGATTATGTGAAGGGCGCCAACATCGCCGGCTTCATGAAGGTGGCCACCGCCATGCTCGAGCAGGGAACGATCTAGGCGACAGCCTGAAACTACCAGAAAAGGGGTTCTGCCAGGCAGAACCCCTTTTTTATGATTTTGAGGGGAGACCCCTCTATCGAAAGAATCCCTATTTGGCGGGAGCGGCCTGAGCGGCTTCGGCCTGGGCCTGCAACTGGGCCTGGAGGGATTCCAGGGTGCGGTCGGCAGGGATGTTCAGGGCCTTGCGGGCGTCGGCGGTAAGATCCACCACCTTGGATTCATCGAAGTAGATGGCCTGGGACAAGTCGAACAGGATGGTGATGCCCTTGGTCTTGGCCAGTTCCGTTACGGCCTTGTTGGCCTTCTCCTGGATGGGAGCGGTAAGCTGGGCCTGCTGCTGCTGAAGTTCCTGGGAGATGGACTGCTGGAATTCCTGAATGCGGTTCTGGATTTCCATCAGTTCGCGCTCCTTGCTTTCACGGATGGCGGCAGTCCAGGTGGACTGCTTCTGCTGATACTGGGAAGCCTTGCTCTGATATTCTTCCAACATGGCGGAATAGGTTTCCTCCGCCTCTTTCTGGGAAGCGGCGATGGCTTCGCGGGCAGCGTCCATCTCGGGCATAAGCATCACGAGTTCATTGAAGTTCACCTTGCCGATAGTCTGGGCAGATACGGTTAAGCTGGCAAATGCCGCAAGGGCGATAACAAAGATTTTTTTCATATCACTAATAGTTTTTTTTGTTTTCAATTATTTCTTCGTTCCGTTCAGAGGACCTATGCTTTCAAATACCATACCGATTAGAATTGCTGGCCCAGGACAAAGTGGAACTGGCTGCCGCCGTTGGTAGCGTCGTCGAAGCCATAGCCCCAGTCGACACCCAGCAGGCCGATCATCGGGAGGAACACGCGGACACCTACACCGGCACTCCGCTTGATCTGGAAGGGATTGAATTCCCGGATGTCGCTCCAGCAGTTACCGCCTTCCAGGAAAGCCAGGACATAAATGGTTGACTGCGGTTGCAGCACCACCGGATAACGGAGTTCCACCGTGAACTTGTCATAGACATTACCGGCATAACTCTGCAGGTTCCGGCTGTAGGGCGTAATCTTTCTCGGGGTCAGGGAATAATCCTCGTAACCGCGCAGGGAGATGATTTCGGCACCGTAGGTCATGTAACCGGACATACCGTCACCACCCACCTGGAAGTTCTCGAACGGGGAATAGCCCCAGTTGCGGTTGTAGTAGCCCAGATAGCCGAACTGGGCGCGCGTCATGAGCACGAGGTCACCCACCAGTTTGGTATAGACGGTGGCGTTGAATTTCCACTTGTGGTACTCGATCCACTTGTACCGCTGGGCGGCCGTCCAATCATCGTAGTTGACGTCTTTCCAACTGTCCACCGCCTTTTTCACCCCATTCTCGTACGTGTACTTGCGGAAGAGCGAGTACGGCGGGGTGAGTTGCAGGGAAGCGGAGAATTCCGAACCGGTACGCGGATAAATCTGCTGGTCGGAGGAATTACGCGACAGCGAAAGTGTATAACTGAGGTTGTGGGAAATACCGTCGTTGAAAGCGAAATAACTGTTGGTCCAGTTGGTAAGTTTGTACGTCTGCCAACTGAGGTTGTTGTACAGGACGAAGTAACTGTCGGGCCACTTCAGGCGCGTACCCAGGCCGGCATTGAAACCGAATACCTCGAACATCTTGTCCGTGGAAAGGATGCCGATGGCCAGGTAGGAGTCCGTCATCCTGGAATAATAGCCGGAAATGCTCAGGGAAGTAGGTTTCTTGCCGAAGAGCCAAGGCTCCGTGAAACTGGCGCTGATGTTGGTATAGTACTTACCGTTGGTCTGGAAACGGAAGGCGAGGTTCTGGGCGTCTCCCAGGGGGACCGGACGCCAGGCGCCCTTCTCGAACATGCGGCGGGTGGAGAAGTTGTTGAAACTCACACCGGCCGTGAGCACGAAGGTGTTGCCGCCCCAACCGCCGGACAGTTCCAACTGCGAAGACGGCTTCTCGGTCACATTGTAGATAACGTCCACCGTGTTGTTCATCTGGTTGGGGATGATGTTGTATCCGCTGCCGTACTGCATGATGGCCTCGGGGTCGAACTGGCCCATGGAGGCGATTTCACGGATGGAACGCTCGAAATCACTCTGGCTGAACAGGTAGCCGGGGAGGGTGAACAGTTGCCGGCGGACCACACGCTCGCTGGTGAGGTCGTTGCCGTTGATGATCACCTCGTTCAGGGTAGCGGGCTTTCCTTCCGCGATGCGGAGTTCCACGTCCACCGAATCGTTCTGGATGTTGATTTCCACCGGCGTAACGTTGAAGAAGAGATAGCCGTTGTCCTTGTACAGTTTGGAGATGTCATATTCGTTTTCCTTTCCGCCGCCATGGAGACGCTTGTCCATGGTCACCACGTCATAGACATCACCCTTTTTCACCTGAAGAATGTTGTTCAGGACTTCGGAAGGATAGACGGAATTGCCCGTCCAGGTGATGTTGCGGAAATAGTATTTGCGGCCCTGGTCGAACACCATGTCGATGTCCAGATGCCTTCCGTCTTCCAGGAAATAGACGGAATCCCGCACCAGGCGGGCGTCCCGGTAGCCGGCTTCGTTGAACGCATCCAGCACCGTCTTTCTGTCGGTCTGGTACTCTTTTTCCTTGAACTTCTTGGATTTGAACAGGTTATACCACGTGTTGGCGTGGGTATCCTTCATGTTCTTGGCCAGTTTCCGGGCTTTGACATCGGTGTTTCCGTAGAAATTGATGTCCTTGATCCGGATTTTGCGGCCCTTGTTGACGGCGAAATTGACGCGGATGGCGCTGCGGATCATGGTGTCGCGCTGTACCTGGGCGTCCACGTCCACCTTCAGATAGCCCTTTTCCTTATAGTAACGCTTGATAATGTCGATGGACGTCTTCTTCACATAGTCGGAATACTCGCGGCCGGGACGGAGGTTCAGGCGTTCCTGCAGATCCTTCCTTTCCCCGCTCTTGACGCCGGAATAAGTCCAGCGGGATACACGGGGACGTTCCTTGACACAGATTTTGAACCAGGCGGTGTCGGCCTGGGTGTTCAGGGAGTCCAGCACGACGGCCACATCCTCGAAATAACGCTGCGCCACCAGGCGCTTGACGATGCCGGTGACATCCTCTCCGGGGGCCGTGATTTCCTGACCTGCCTGCAGACCGGTAAGTTGAAGGATCTGGTGCTCGCTGAAATACTGGTTTCCTTCCACGCTCACACCGCCCACGATGTATTTCTGCGGGCGGTTATAGTCGATTTCTATGCTGCCGCCCACGTTCTGCGCCCGGAGGGTGATTCCCCCCAGAAGCAGCAAAGCAGCGCAAAGTATCCGTCTACAATTCATTCGAGTAAAAACTTATCCTGCAAATATAGACAATTTATTTGACTTTACCATAACGGCGGTCCCTGCGCGCATATTCGGCCAGGGCCTCCCGGAATTCCGGTTTCCGGAAATCCGGCCACAGGGTGTCCGTAAAGTAGAATTCCGTATAGGCCGTCTGCCATAGCATATAATTGGAAATGCGGAGTTCTCCGGAGGTGCGGATCAGAAGGTCCGGATCCGGGATGCCGGCGGTGACGAGATAGGGGTCGAAATCCTTGATTTCCATGGCCTGGAACTGCTCGGGAGAACATTCCCTGGCGGCTTTTTTCATCGCCTGCAGAATATCCCATTTCCCGCTGTAGCTGAGGAAGACCACAAGGGTTGTGCCTCCGTTCGCGGCCGTGGCGGCCATGACTTCGTCGATGAGGGCGTTCACCTTTTCGCTGAGGCGCTCACGGTGCCCCAGAACCACGAAGCGGACATGGTTGGACATCATGTTGGTGAGTTCCTGCCGCATGTATTTCATGAGGAGTTCCATCAGGCCGTTCACCTCGGCTTCGGGACGGGCCCAGTTTTCTTCGGAGAAAGCATAGAGGGAAAGGTACTTCACCCCGTCTTCCACGGCGGCCTCCAGGCAGGCCCGGACGCTTTCCGCACCCTCGAAATGACCGAAAATCCGCTCTTTGCCGCGGGCTTGGGCCCATCGGCCGTTCCCGTCCATGATAATGGATACGTGCTGTGGTATATTGCTCATAAAGGAACTTTATCCGTTGTTTCTCATATCCTCACCCCAGAACAGCCGTGAAGTGAGCGCCTTCACGAAACCGGACTCGGCGAGACGGATACGTTTAAGCGAAAATTGTGCCATCTCCACATGAATGGACCAGTCCGGCTGAATTTCCACCACGCGGTTGTCGTTGGACATGGTGGCGCGGCCGTCGCGGGACTCGAACGAAATATCCACCTTGGCCGTCTCCGGAAGGACGATCGGGCGCACGTTCAGGTTGTGCGGGGCGATAGGGGCCAGCACCAGCACTTTGGTGTCCGGCATGCAGATGGGACCTCCGACGCTGAGGGAATAGGCCGTGGAGCCGGAAGAAGTGGCCACCAGCAGGCCGTCGGCCCAATAGGTGGGCAGGGGCTCTCCGTCAATGCTCACATGGATGCCGAGGACGGACGATCCGCTGCGGTGCAGGGCCACCTCGTTCACCGAATAAGGGAGCATGCCGATGGTGCGGCGCGCTTCCGGTCCCTTGAGCGTGGCATTGAGGACCGTGCGGTATTCAATGCGGAAATCCCCCTCCATCAGGGCCTTGCCCACCGCTTCCGGACGGTTCTCGCACAGGAAGCCGATGCGGCCGAAGTTCACGCCCAGGATGGGAAGGCCGATATCGGCCACGACATGGGCGGCCGACAGGAACGTGCCGTCCCCGCCCATGGACAGGACCAGGTCCGTCTCGGGCTGGACATCCGACTTGGTATGAATCTCATACAACTGGAAAGTGGCCGACTCCAGATCCTTCATCAGGGAATGCATCCGGGGGTCTTCCCGCAAATCGTCGTTGAGAATAAAGTATCCTATTTTCATGCGTCAGAATAAAATCAACCGCCAAAATTAACACATTTCTCATAAATTTCCTTATTTTTGTCGAACTTAAACAAAAGAATCATGACCCAACTCAGCGTCAATATCAATAAAATCGCCACTTTGCGCAACGCCCGCGGAGGAAACATTCCCGACGTAACCCTGGCGGCCCTCAACTGCGAAAAGTTCGGAGCCCAGGGAATCACCGTCCATCCCCGCCCGGACGAGCGCCACATCCGTTATGCCGACGTGCGGGAAATCCGTCCCCTTGTCCGGACGGAATTCAACATCGAAGGGAACCCCACCGTGCAGAGTTTCGTTGACCTCGTGCTGGAAGTGGTCCCGGACCAGGTGACCCTGGTGCCGGACGGCCACAACGCCATCACCTCCAACGCCGGATGGAATACCCTGGAGCACAAGAGCCTCCTCACGGACCTTTGCAAAACCTTCCACACCAAAGGCATCCGCACGTCCATCTTCATCGATCCGGCCCCCCGCATGGCAGAAGGGGCCGCCCTCTGCGGCGCCGACCGCGTGGAACTGTACACAGCCGATTACGCCGCCGATTATCCGAAGGACCGGGAGGCCGCCGTCGCCCGCTACCTGGAAACCGCAAAGGCCGCCCGGTCGGCCGGTCTGGGCCTCAATGCCGGGCACGACCTCTCCCTCGAAAACCTCGCCTGGTTCATCCGTACCATTCCCTGGACGGACGAGGTTTCCATCGGCCACGCCCTCATTTCCGACGCCCTGTACATGGGGCTCGAAAAAACAATTCAGGCCTATCTTGGGGAAATCCGCAAAAATGACTAACTTTGCAACCTTTACTGGTATTTAATTTTAAAACAACGATAATGAAAAAGATTTTTATCGCATTTGGCGTAGCAGCCCTCATGGCTGCCGCCGTATCCTGCAATCAGAACCAGGCCGCAGCACCCGCTGCCGCCGCCGCCACGGACAGCACTGCCGCCGCCGGCAGCATCGTCTATTTCAACATGGACAAGATCATGGAAGGCTACGATATGGCCAATGACCTCAACTCCGTGTTCGAGACCAAGACCTCCGGCATCCAGGCCGAAATCGACCGCCGCGGCAAGAAACTGGAGAAAGACGCCAACGAATTCCAGAACAAGGTGGACAAGGGCCTCCTCACCACTTCCGTCGCCCAGGCCCAGTACCAGAAACTCCAGCAGCAACAGCAGGAATACCAGCAGTACGCCATGCGCAAGCAGCAGGAAATGACCGAAGAGCAGCAGGTCATGATGAACCAGATCGCCAACGCCATTGCCGAGTACGTGACTGAGTTCAACGCCGATCACCGGTATGCCCTCATCCTCGCTACCGCCGGTGGAATCCTTTCCACGCCCGTGGTGGCCGGAGACCCCAAACTGGACATCACCGATGAACTCCTCGCCGGCCTCAACGCCGCTTACATCAAGACCAAACAGGAAAGCAAATAAAGGTGCGAATCGCGATCCTTTCAAGCTTCTACCCGCTACGCGGTGGCATTTCCCAGTTCAACGCCAGCATGCTGGAAGGACTGGGAAAATGTCATGATACCCGTGCCTATTCCTTCTCCAGGCAGTATCCCGGCCTCCTTTTTCCCGGCAAGACACAGTATGTAACCCCGGAAGACGAGGCCGTCCCCGTCCAGGCGGAAGCTTTATTGGACACCGTCAATCCCCTTACCTGGATCAGGACCGCCAGGGCCATCCGGGCCTGGAAACCGGACCTGCTGGTCATGAAATACTGGATGTCCTGGTTCGCCCCGTCCCTGGGATATGTCGCCCGCCACTGCGGCTGCAAGAGCGTCGTGGTGCTGGACAATGTGATTCCGCACGAAGCCCACTGGTTCGACCGGCCCCTTACCCGGTATTTCCTGAAAGGCTGCACGGGATTCGTCAGTATGTCGGCCCAGGTGGAAGGAGACCTTCTGGCCCTTCGCCCGGAGGCGCCCCACATCCTCCTGCCCCACCCCATCTACGCCCATTTCGGCCCGCGGATGGAAAGGCGGGAAGCCGCCCGGCTCCTCGGGGTGGACCCTTCCCGGAAAACCCTTCTTTTCTTCGGCCTCATCCGGGACTACAAAGGCCTGGATATCCTGCTGGAGGCCTTCCGGGACCTTCCGGAAGCGTACCAACTGGTCATTGCCGGAGAGCCTTACGGCTCCTTTGACAAGTACCGGAAAATCATCGACACCCTCCCCGGGAAAGACCGGGTGTACGTTTTCCCGGACTATATCCGGGACTCGGAAGTGAAAAAGTTCTGGAGCGTGGCCGATGTCGCCGTCCTCCCCTACCGGAGCGCCACCCAAAGCGGCATCAGCGCCATCGCCTGCCACTTCGGCGTACCCATGATCGTCACCGACGTGGGCGGTCTCAAGGACACCATCGGCGCCCGTGGCACGGGAATTGTCGCTCCGGAAGCATCGGCCCGGGCCATCCGCCGGGAAATCGACCGATATTTCGGCGATCCGTCCCTGCAGGAAAGTTGCCGGAAAGCCATCGGCGAGGAAAAAGACCGTCTCAGTTGGGACCGTTTTTGCACCCGCCTGACTGAATTTGCCGCCACCTTATAATAATAATAAGATGAAACGACTCATTACATTGATTGCTTCGCTTCTGGTGCTGGGCTGCGGTGCAGCGCTGGCTCAGGAATATGTTCCCACCCCCGTCACCGTTTCCAAGGAAAAGGTGAAGTTAAACGGGAAGATTTATCTTTCCCATGTCGTGCTGGAACGCCAGACACTCTACAGCATCAGCAAGGCCTATGGTGTCACGGAAGAGGCCCTTTACGAGGCCAATCCCTCCTTGCGGGAAACCGGGCTGCAGAAAAACGCCATCCTGCTTATCCCCTTCCATGAAAACGCCGCTCCGGAAAGCAGCGTGGAAAGCACCGACCAGAAGCAGGCGGAGACCTCTTCCTATACGGAGCACACGGTCAAATGGTATGAGGACATCGAGGACATCGCCCGCCGTTACGACGTATCGGTGAAGGATATCATGGAACTGAACGACCTCAGGAGCAAGAAACTCAGCACCCGCCAGGTGCTGAAAATTCCCGTGAAGACGGTAGTCCCCGCCCCCCAGCCGGAAGCAGCGGAAGCGGACGACAAGCCCGATGAGGTGGAAACGGTGGAGCCCGAAAATAATGAAAACCGGGTCCAGGCCCAGGAGATTGAGGCTCCGGAAGTCTCCGACACGGACCTTCTGAACCTCCGCTCCCGCGACGTGGTGGATTTTTCGCTGGTCCTCCCCTTGCGCGCCACCGGCAACCCCAGCGAACTGAACATGGACTTCTACTCCGGGGTGCTCCTGGCCCTGAAAGACCTGGAAGCCGAAGGACTCAAGGTACAGGCCCATGTATATGACCTCACGGCCGGCATGCCTCCCGTCGACGCCCTCGTCAAGAGCGACTTTGTCCTGGGTCCCGTCGCCTCCAGGGATCTGGAAGCCATTCTGCAAAGGGTGGACGGCCGCGTCCCCGTGATCTCCCCCCTGGACCAGAAGGCCTCTTCCCTCAGCACTTTCTACCGCAACTTCATCCAGGTTCCCACCGCCGTGGACAACCAGTATGACGACTTGGGCCAGTGGGTGAAAGAGGATGCGGAGGATGACGACAAGATTATCCTGATCACCGAAAAGGGTGCCGGCAGCGTCACGGCTTCCGTTGCCATCCGCAGCGCCCTCGCCCGCCGGGAACTCACCTACGACATTCTCAACTACGCCATCGTGGAAGGCCGCGGCATCCCCGCCATCCTTACCGGAACCATGACGAAGGAAGGGACCAACCGCGTGGTGGTCGCCTCCGAAAGCGAAGCCTTCATCGGCGACGTGGTCCGCAACCTGGGCATCATGCTGGGCAAGGGCTATGACATCGTCATGTATGCCCCTTCCAAGGTACGTACGTTTGACACCATCGAAGGCAGCGCCTACCACGATGCCTCCCTGCACATCTCCACTTCCTATCATGCCGATTACTCTTCCGACGAAGTGGACCGCTTCATCCGGGCCTACCGGGCCCTGTTCCGCACGGAGCCTTCCCAGTTTGCCTTCCAGGGCTATGACACCGCCCGTTATTTCATCGTCCGCGCCGCCCGTTACGGCATGGCCTGGCCCGAGCGCCTGGGCCACGAAAGGAGCTCCGGGCTCCACACGGACTTCCTCTTCGACTCCGACGGCAACGGCAACCACCACAACGTGGCCGTGCGCCGCATCGTCTTCAAGAAAGACTATTCCACCGTCCTGCAGAAATAAAACGAACGTCCTATGGAACATGTAAAGACTCTGATCCTGGGCGGCGGCCCCGCCGGTTTTACGGCCGCCATCTATGCCGCCCGTGCCAATATCTCCCCCGTGGTCTATGAGGGAATCCAGCCCGGCGGACAACTTACCACCACCACCGTCGTGGAAAACTTCCCCGGTTTTCCGGACGGGGTCGATGCCAACACCCTCATGGATAACATGCGGCAGCAGGCCCGTCATTTCGGGGCCGACATCCGCCAGGGAACGGCGACGGCCGTCAATCTGGACAGCCGCCCTTTCCGCATCACCATTGATGCCGAGAAAGAAATCGAGGCCGAAACCCTCATCATCGCCACCGGCGCACAGGCCCGCTATCTGGGCCTCCCTTCCGAGGAAAAGTTCAAGGGGGCGGGCGTATCGGCCTGCGCCACCTGCGACGGGTTCTTCTACCGGAAACGCACCGTGGCCGTCGTGGGCGGCGGTGACACGGCCTGCGAAGAGGCGCTGTACCTGGCCAGCCTGGCCAAGAAAGTGTACATGATCGTGCGCAGGGACGTTTTCCGCGCCTCCAAGATCATGCAGGAAAAGGTCCTCGCCACCGAAAACATCGAAGTGCTCTGGAACTGCAATACCCAGGAAGTGCTGGGAGATGCGATGGGCGTCACCGGCGCCCGCCTGCTGCGCAAGGATGGCACCGTTTTTGATATTGCCATCGACGGATTCTTCCTGGCCATCGGCCACACGCCGGCGTCGGCCCTTTTCGCCCCCTGGCTCAAACTGGACGAGAACGGCTATATCCTCACCGAAGGCAAGAGTTCCCGCACCTGCGTTCCCGGGGTATTCGCCGCCGGAGATGTCCAGGATTCCCGTTACCGCCAGGCCGTCACGGCTGCCGCTTCGGGATGCATGGCCGCCCAGGATGCCGAAAAATTCCTTTTGGAGCACGTAAACGCATAAAACCATGAATCAACGCAAAATCACAGCCCTCGGGGTTCTTCTTCTGAGCCTTTTCGCCTGCAAGAGCCAGTACGAAATCCTGCTGTCCTCCAACGACGTGGATGCCAAGTACAAGGTCGCCATGGAACTGTTCAACGAAAAGAAGTATCAGAAGGCTGCCCAGTTGTTCGAATCGATGGCTGTACTCACCAGCGGCACCGCCAGGGACGACACGGTCCAGTACTACTGGGGCTTGTCCAACTACCGCAACAAGGACTACTATACGGCCGAATCCAACTTTGACCGTTTCGTGCAGAATTTCCCGCGCAGCCCCTTCGCTGCCGACGCGGCCTTCTACCGCCTGGACTGCCTGTACCGTGCCACTTACCGCTGGGAACTGGACCAGACGCCCACCCGCACCTGCATGTCGCACATCACCGAATACATGCGGGAAAGCGCACCGGACGACATCCACATGGAGGTGTGCCGCAAAATGCTGGCCGACCTGCAGGACCGCCTGGACCGCAAAGACTTCGAGGCCGGCCGTCAGTACTACCTCATGGAACAGTATCCGTCGGCCCGCATCAAACTCCAGAACGTGCTCAAGAACAACGCCAATAACAATTACCGGGAGGATGTGCTCTATTACACCGCCATGTCGGCGTACCACTATGCCCGCCTGAGCGTCTGGCAGAAGCAGAAGGAACGCTATCTCACCTTCGTGGACGACTACCTCAATTTCATCGGCGAATATCCCGAGTCCCATTACCGCAAGGAACTGGACGGGGTCTATCGCCAGGTGCAGAAAATCATCGGGAAAGAAAATAATTGAAACTTGTTGTTTCCCCACGGGGTATCATATATATACAACAAAATTTTGACAATGGATAACAAGAAGAAAATCCCTGTAAACACCATTACGCGCGACATCAAGAACCTCGCCGCGCCTACCGGCAACATCTACGAATCCGTGGTGATTCTCTATAAGCGCGCCAACCAGATTGCCGTCGCCGAGAAGAAAGAACTCATGAAGAAACTGGACGAGTTCCGCGGAGACCGCGACACCATGGAAGAGGTCTTCGAAAACAAGGAGCAGATTGAAATCTCCAAGTACTATGAGCGCCAGCCCAAGCCGGACCTCGTAGCCATCGCGGAATTCGAGAACGGAGAACTGTTCTACCGCAAGGCCCAAAACGAAAACCCCATCGACATCTCTAGCGGAGAATAGGCTATGCTCTACAGCCTTTCCGTCTCGAACTACATTCTGATCGGCTCTCTGGAAACACGGTTTCCGGAGGGTCTTATCATTATAAGCGGAGAGACGGGAGCGGGAAAATCCATCCTTCTCGGAGCCCTATCGCTGGTTCTCGGAGCCAAGGCTGACGCCTCGATGGTGGGCCCGCACGGAGACAACTGCGTGGTAGAGGCCGAGTTCGCCCTGGATGATGAAATCCGGAGCATTCTCGAGCAGGCCGACCTTCCCGCCGAAGGGGACCGCCTCATCCTCCGCCGCACCGTGGCCAAAAGCGGCCGCTCCCGGAGTTTCGCCAATGACGAGCCCGTAAGCGTCAGCGTGCTCCAGGACCTTGCCTCCCGCCTTGTGGACATCCATTCCCAGCACCAGACCCTGCGGCTTTCGGACGAGCGCTTCCGGATGGAAGCCCTGGACCTGTGGGCCGGCGCCGAAACGGAGCGCAAAAACTGCAACCGGGCCTGGACCGCCCTGCTGGAAAGCCGGCGCGAACTGGCCTCGCTCCAGGAGCGGCTGGAGCGCGCCCGGGAGGAGCAGGAATACAACCACGCCCGTTGGGAGCGGCTGGACCGCGCCCACCTGCAGGAAGGCGAAATCGAAGCCCTGGAAACCGAGCAGAAGCAACTTTCCCACGCCGAAGAGATCAAGGAGAACCTCTGCAACGCCGAAGGCATCCTGTCTCCCGAAAACGGAGAGAGCCTTTCGCAAAGTCTCCGCGAGAGCGCCAGGCAACTGGAGAAAATCAGCGCCTTCATTCCTGGAATGGGCACCCTGGCCGAGCGGCTTACATCGGCCCGCCTGGAGGTGGAGGACATTGCCGCCGAGGTGGCCGCGGTGAACGAGCGCACGGAGGCTTCGCCCGAAAGGCTTCAGGAAGTGGAAGACCGCCTTTCCCTGCTGTACGAACTCATGCAAAGGCACGGCGTGGGAACGGTGGAAGAGTTGATTGAGCAAAGAGACCGCCTGGAAAGCCTCGTGTCGGATGCCACGCAACTGGTATCGGAAGTGGAAAGGGCAAAAAAGGCCGTGGAAGAAAAAAGCCGCCTTTATTCGGAGAGCGGCGAGCGATTGCACCGCCTCCGCGAAAAAGGCGCACCGGGGTTTGCCGCAGCCATCCTGAAGGAGTTGCATGCCCTGGACCTGGACCATGCCCTCTTCCAGGTTCGACTGGAAGACAGCGCCCCCGGGGCCGATGGCCACGACGCCGTACGCTTCCTCTTCTCCTCCACCGGACACAGCCCTTCCGACGTGGCCAAGGCCGCTTCCGGCGGTGAACTGTCCCGGATCATGCTCGGCCTCAAGGCCGTCATGGCCCGTTTCAAGCGTATGCCCACGCTGGTTTTCGACGAAATCGACACCGGCGTCTCGGGCGGTACCGCCGACAAGATGGGCTCCCTGGTTTGCGCCATGGGGGCCGACATGCAGGTTTTCGCCATCACCCACCTTCCCCAGGTGGCCGCCAAGGGCAACGCCCACTATCTGGTCTCCAAATCCGGCGACGTAACGTCGGTGCGCAGCCTCGACGAAGCGGGCCGCGTACAGGAACTGGCCCGGATGCTCTCCGGCTCCACCATCACGTCCGCCGCCATCGCCAACGCCCAAGCCCTTTTGCACCCCAGCCTATGATCGCCGCCCCTCATCCCTCTTCCACCCTGGAAGAATTCCGGACCCAACTCCGCCGGCACAACCTCAAGGCCACGCGGCAGCGCCTGGCCGTGCACGAAGTGATGATGGAACTGGGCCACGCATCGGCCGACATGGTGCGGGAACTGCTGGAAAGCCGCGGTTCCAAGGTAACGGTGGCGTCCGTGTACAACATCCTCTCGCAACTGGCCGACCTCCGAATCTACAGCCGGCGCCTGTCGGCCACCAACAAGATGTTCTTCGACATCAACACCTCCCACCATATCCATCTGTACGACCGCGAGAACCACACCTTCCGCGACATCATGGACGATGAACTCCAAAGCCTCGTGAATGCGCACATGAAGCGGCGCAAATTCCGTGGCTATACCATAGAAGACATTGACATCCAGTTAATTGCAAGGCCCACCGGCCGCAAACCCAAAAACGTATGAAAAAGTTTATTTTCCCCCTTCTCCTTTGCCTTTCCCTGACGGCCGTGACCTCCTGTCTGAAGGAAAGCACCTTCAATGTCACCAACTACCAGGATTTCGCCACCTCCTATCAGCAAACCCTCATCACGGACGAGGGTGTTACCCTTCATGTGGTGCAAAACCAGACGGGGAACGAAAACTGGAAACAGGAAGGAAGCCGGTTTTACATCCTCTGCGACATCCAGAACCGTGAAATGGAGATTGTCCTGAAGGAAATCCTTCCCGTCGAAATCCTTTCTCCGAAGAATCTTTCCGAACTGGACCAGGAGCCCACCGATCCGATCACGGTCAAAGACAGCGGCATCGGCGGCGGTTACTTCAACCTGTTCTACTCCTATTACTATAACCCCGCTTCCAATTATGCCCACCGGATCGAGGCCTGGTGGGAGACTTCCGGCAGCGAAATCCACCTCTATCTCTTCCACGACGGCAATGGGGAAAATCCTTCCCTCATGAACGAGGATGCCCTGAAGGAAAAAGACGGCGTCATGAGCATCCCGCTCACGGAAATCATGAAAACCGGCGAATACAACCGCCTCACCGTCACGCTCTACGAACTGAGTTCCGACAAGAAAACCGCCGAGAAGAACACCTACACGCTCAATCGCCTGTAGAAGGGGTCTAAAAGAAACCCGAAAAGCAGCCTCCGAAGGCTGCTTTTTTTGTGGGGTGGATGATGGGGCTCGAACCCACGACACTCGGAACCACAATCCGATGCTCTACCAGCTGAACTACATCCACCATGTTGGGACTGCAAATGTAAGGATTTTTTCTTTCTTTCCAAAATTTTTCAATTATAATTCCTATCTTTGCGTTCACGCAAATACTGATAAACCGACTATGGCAAAACGTGAAATCAAGTTCTCCCTGGTGTACAGGGATATGTGGCAGAGTTCCGGAAAATACGTCCCCCGGGTTGACCAGTTGACAGAAGTGGCGCCCGCCATCATCGACATGGGCTGCTTTGACCGCGTAGAGACCAACGGCGGTGCCTTCGAGCAGGTGAACCTCCTGTTCGGCGAGAACCCCAACAAGGCCGTACGCGCCTGGACGGCGCCCTTCCACAAGGCCGGCATCCAGACCCACATGCTCGAACGAGGCCTCAACGCTCTCCGCATGAACCCCGTCCCGCTGGATGTGCGTGAACTCATGTTCAAGGTGAAGAAAAAGCAGGGCACGGATATCGCCCGCTCTTTCTGCGGCCTCAACGACCACCGCAACCTCAAAGGCTCCGTCATCGGAGCGAAGAAAGGCGGAATGATTTCACAGGTGGCCCTTTCCATCACACACTCCCCCGTCCACACCGTTGCCTACTACATGGACATCGTGGACAAAGTGGTGGAGTACGGGGCCGATGAGATCTGCCTCAAGGACATGGCCGGCATCGGCCGTCCCAACGTGCTGGGAGAACTGGTGGCCGACATCAAAAAGAAGTATCCCCATATCAAGGTGCAGTACCACGGCCACACGGGCCCCGGTTTTTCCGTGGCCTCCATGCTGGAAGTGGCCCGTGCCGGCGCCGACTATCTGGATGTGGCCGTCGAGCCGCTGTCCTGGGGCAAGGTACATCCGGACGTGATCACCATCCGGGAGATGCTCCGCTGCGACGGATTCCTGGTGAAAGACCTCAACATGGACGCATACATGGAGGTACGCCGCCTCACCCAGAAGTTCATCGACGATTTCCTGGGCTACTGGATCAACCCCAGCAACAAACTGATGACCTCCCTGCTGGTGGGCTGCGGCCTTCCCGGCGGCATGATGGGTTCCATGATGGCCGACCTCAAAGGCTTCCAGGGCGCCATCAACGCCGCCCAGCGTGCGCACGGCCGTCCGGAAATGAGCCTGGACACCCTCATGGTGAAACTGTTCGAAGAAGTGGAATACGTATGGCCCCGCCTGGGTTACCCGCCGCTCGTGACACCGTTCAGCCAGTATGTGAAGAACACGGCCCTGATGAACCTGTTCAACATGCTGAACGACAAGCCGCGCTGGACCACCATCGACAAGGACACCTGGGGCATGATCCTGGGCCACATGGGCAAACTCCCGGGAGAATTGGCACCGGAAATCGTGGCCCTGGCCAAGGAGAAGGGACTGGAATTCAGCACCGGAAACCCGCAGGACAATTACCCGGACGAACTGCCGAAGTTCCGCAAGATGATGGACGAGGAAGGCTGGGATTACGGAGAGGACGACGAAGAACTCTTCGAACTGGCCATGCATGAGCGCCAGTACCGGGACTACCGGAGCGGCATCGCCAAGGAGCGCTTCAACAAGGAACTGGAAGAACTCAAGGCCAAAGCCGGCGCCCCCATCGTGGTGGAACGGCCGGTCGTGGAAATGCCCAAGTTCAAGATCGAGGAGTATGTGGAGCGCTATCCCAAGGCTACGCCCGTGCAGTGCCCGGTGAAGGGCCGGCTCCTCTGGGAAGTGGATGTGGACGACGCCTCCAAGGCCCCGGTCACCGGAAAGAAAGTGAAGGCCGGGCAGGTCATCGGCCACGTGCAGACATATTATGGCATCGAAGATGTCGTGGCTGCCGTGGACGGACTTGTGGTCGCCGTCCTCGGGAAGCAGGGAGAGCAGGTCCAGAAGGGCGAAATCGTCGCTTTCATCCAATAGGAATCGTAAAAAACAGCGAATCGACACCTGAAACAACACAATCTTTTTTCCGATTGTGTTGTTTTTCTTTTTTATGGGGTATCTTGTCCCCATGAAGATTTTGGACATGTGCCCGGACGAGCGGCCCCGGGAGAAAATGCGCCTCAGGGGCGCGAAGGCCCTCTCCAATGCCGAGTTGCTGGCCATCCTGCTGGGAAGCGGCACCGAAGGGAGAAACGTCATGGATGTGGCGCAGGAACTGATGGTCAGCGCCAAGGGGCGGCTGTCCCTGCTGGGGGCCATGCCGCTGGAGCGGCTCGTCACGCACAAGGGGGTGGGGGAAGCCCGGGCCATCGGCATCGCCGCCGCCCTGGAACTGGGAAGGCGGGCCTTCGAAGAGGCATCCGTCATCGACAAGCGTTCCGTCACCTCTCCGCAGTTGGTTTACCAACTCATGCTCCCCACCCTCAAAAACCTGGACCACGAAGAATGCTGGGTCCTGTTCCTGAACAAGGCCAACTATATCATCGGCCGGGAAATGATCACTTCGGGGTCGATGGACCATACGCCGCTGGACATCGGCCGGATCCTCAAGAAAGCCATCGAGAAACAGTGCTGCCATCTGATCCTGGTACACAACCACCCTTCCGGCTCCCCCCTGCCCGGCCAGGCCGATATCTTCCAGACCGACCTCCTGCGCAAAGCCCTGGGCGCGGTCGGCATCACCCTCACCGACCACATCATCGTGGCCGAAGGTTCCTTCTATTCTTTCTCCGAAGAAAGGGTGGGAAAATAATAATTGGATATATCACATAATTGCGCTATATTTGTCACCGGATATGAAATGGAACGAACTGGTTCGGATTGCAATGCAAAACGGATGGTCCCTCTATCGTCATGGGAAAAGACATGATATTTACAGGAAGCCCGGGAGAGAGGATGAAATGCAGGTCGGAAGACATGGGTCTGAAGAAATTAAACCCGGCCTGATGCGGAAACTTTTAAAACAGATTGAAGACAATTAAGGTAGCAAATATGGGAAAAGCACATGTCTTGATTGAAAAGGACGAAAACGGCTACAGCGCCGTGATAACCAATTTCAAGTCCACCATCTGGGGGGCAGGCAAAACCGTCAAAGAAGCAAAAGAAGATCTTATGAATTCCATCGATGAGGCAAGGCAGATGTATGCAGAAGACGGCACCCGGTCTCCGGACGACTTGGAGAACCTTGATTTTGAATACAAATATGATGTGTCGGCCCTGTTCAACGCTTTCTCATTTCTGAACGTATCCCGCTTTGCCGAGAGGGTGGGTATATCCCCCAGCCTGATGCGCCATTACAAAGCCGGCGACACATACATTTCCGCTGCGCAGGCGAAAAAGATCGAGGCCGGCTTGCACCAGATTGCCAGGGAGCTGGAAGCTGTCTCCTTGCTGTAAACTACAACGCTGTCAGGACAAGCCCCTCGGAACAGTAAAACTTGCCTTCCACCAGAGTAATGCTGGCTTTGGAAGTGGAATAGGTGGTGGGATAGGTCCTGGCCGTGATCGTTACGGGCGAATCGTATTGCGGATATAAAGAGACATAGATGGCATCCGGATATGGATACCACGGTTCTACCGTATACTCGTCATAAGGACCGAAACTGATAACAAGCTGGTTTATCTTGTTGGTAATGTCGGTCGTCCCGTCGGTGAAAGAGAGTTTCCAGATGCAGTTATCGGCCCCCATGGTAACTCCGGCGGGAATAGTCACGGAACCACCTGAAACAGAGAGCGTTCCATATCCATAAACCGCCATAAAATTCTCATTGATATCCGCCAGCGTTCCTCTCTGAACCTCTTCCTGCAATCCTTTTCCTTCTTTCCAATGTTTATAAGGGAAACCGAACAAGACACTGCCGCCATCCTTGGGGTCTGTCAGTTCTACGGAAACGGTGGCATTGCCACTTCCGTCCACGGCCGTCACGATGCCTCTGGCTTCGGAATTGGAATGAATGTCATCATAAGATACCCAGATATAGTCTCCTACTTCCCAAGTTGTAGCGATTCCGGTGCCTGTATCGGCTATAATGCTGCGTGTGAGCAGACCTTCCTGGGGAGAAAGGGTGGCTGTAAGGGTGAATACGGTTTTTTCCTGTAATTTGGAGCAGGAACCTGCCACGGCTGCAACCATAAGCAGGGCGGCCATTTTCAGATATGTCTTCTTCGTTTTCATCTTTCCTTGTGCTTAGCTGTTAAAGGGATCGCCGGCATTGGGGAAGGTGGGTATGCCGGGTATTGAAGTTCCGGAATTCGCTGCAACCACATAGGTCCAGGTACCGGTACCGTCACCGTTGTCCACACCGGAGACACTAAGCGAATAGCCGGAAGCAGCGTGTACATTGAGCGGTACTCCGACACTGGGAGTTCCTGCGCCATCAGCTGTCATAATTCCCTGAGTTCCAATTGAATTGGTTACATGATCAAGAATCAGGGTTCCATTTCCTTTGAAAACCACCTCCCCATACATCTTGTCCACCAGAATGGCAGGATGCTCTGCAGCGCCCAAAATTCTGGTCTGTCCATCCACGACAAGGGTTAGCGGGCCACGGTGAAGGTGTTCTATAAACGCTGTTTGAGTAGTGGTGAAGCCCTGCGGCATACCGTACGAAGTTCCGGAAAAACGTACAGTGGCCCCTTCGGGTTCCAATGCACTGTCTTTCCACCGGAAACGACACTGGTCGCCATCTCCACTGATAGTGATATCCAGGCCAGGATTCTCATAATAATAATAGTTGTCTGAAAACAACTTGTATAAACCAGTTGAAATCTGAGTAGGTTCTACGGGACTCGCGCTTCCTGTAAGGGTGACTTCCGGCTTGGGGAGCGGTACCATTGCAATGGTGGGAGTATAAAACTTCCCATTCGTGATTTTGCCATCCGTCATTTTACTCATGTCGTAGACGATTTTATTTACATCATCCAGAATAGCAAATGCCATCCAATCTGTCTCAGGACTCACAGAAGGGGCCTCATAACAAAGCGACAACCAGACGGGGTCGGTGGAATTACTGCGGAAGACCTCTCTGGGGATCTTTCCATCGGCCATTTCACCATAATACTCCCGCGTACCGTCCGGGCTGTCCTTGAATACTAGATTTCCCATGACCGTTTTGATCCAAAGAAACTGGATGGGAATGGGAGCGCTCGTTTCCGCATCCACAAAAGTGAAACGGAAAATGCTGTAGGGATTGGTGAAATGGGCGTTCTCCAGCGTGAGCTTCCGGTTCACTTCATCTACAGCCGTAACACTGACCGTAGCCACGCCAAAATCCCGAAGGGTTTCAAAAGTGCCGGTCTGCTCTTCATAATCGAAGATTCCGCCCCCAAAGGGGGAATAGGGACAGTAACGCAGTTCCAGGACATCTCCAACGGCATATTCCCCTTGCAGGGAGCCCTGAAGATTGACAGAAGCGCCATCGGTATCCGGACTCAGGCACAGCGCATCCAGCGAAGCCCGCGTCTTGTTGTAGACATACACCTTGTCCGTCGTCTCAAAAGATGTGAGCACCTTCATATTCCCGGAGTCAAAGGCCAGCGCCTTGGTTGCCGCGTCCCCGCCTTTGCTGGCCGGTACGCTTACTTCCCAGACAAGGGTCTTTCCGGGTTCCGGAGCCTCCTCCGGTTCAGTGGCATCCACATCCGCCTGCTTGTTGCAGGCCGCCGCGCCCAGCAGAATGAGCACGGACAATACAGGAAAACAATACTTTTTCATATACACTCCTCCTACCATAATACCCAGTCAAAATCATCCCTGAGCCCGCCGAAAGGTTCCGGATCTCCGGAAACCACCAGCATTACCTCCGTGTCCATCTCTACAGGAACGGACTCCGGACATTCGTACAACATTTTTTTCTGTTCCATAGGCACTTTGTTTAAAAGCATTCCGACTATAAATCTATGGATAATCTGTCAATTGTTCCCCTGCTCCGAGCCCCCTTTTGACGAAACGGCCTCCCGGATTGACGAACGGCCCCGTTTTCTGGACGAACGAAAAAAAAGCAGTTGACACACAGCCGGATACAACAAAAGAATGATACAATTTACCTATCTTTGCAACAATGGAAAAGTGTTTACGATACCTGCTGGCGGGACTGCTCCTTGTCTCCTTCCCGGCTATGGCGGCAGGGGCGGCCATAGAAAGCAGTATCAGCCACCGGCGCTTCACCACAGCCGACGGTCTGCCCCAGATGCAGACAGAGACTGTTTGGCAGGACACCCGCGGCTATATCTATATAGGCACCCTGTCCGGCTTCGTCCGTTATGACGGACGTACCATGACTCCCTTTCTTGGCGGAAGGAGAGAGAACATTGTCGCATTCCAGGAGACGGAGGGAAAGGTGAGCGCCTTCGGATTCGTAAGGAAATGGACTTTCCGGGGAGAAAAACTGGACATGAAACCCATCGACCCGGAGGGGCGGATGCTGCTGAACAACTTCAATTCCGCCGACCTTCCTCCGGGATATGTGCTGCTGGAAGACCGCCGGGAGCAAGGCCGGGTCCTCTTTCACCTGGAGGCCGGCGGAAGGGTCCGCGTACTGGAATCCCCCCTGCTGGACAAAATGACCCCGGACCGGAAACTGTACCTGGATTCCCTGGGCGTCTTCATCCCCACCCCGGAAGGGCTCTATGTGGCCGATGGGGGCAAAACCCGGAAAATCGGGACCCAAAAAGACGTCTTCTCCCTCATCCGGCGGGGAAGACAGTTGATCGCATTGTCGGGCGACGGCCTGTACACCGTTGAAGGGGACAGCCTCCGGCTGCTCTGCCCTCATACCTTCGAGGCCCCCGACTATGGCCTCTCCGCCCGCCTGAACTCCCAGGGACAACTCATCATAGCCGATTCCCACACGCTCTGGCGCTATGACTGCCTCACCGGCGGGCCGATGGAGCAGCTCGCCACGGGATTCAACCTGATCAAGAACCTGTTCATCGACAAATGGGACCGGCTTTGGGCAGCCACCTATCAAGGTGTCTACTGCTTCTTTCAGGGACACATCGTCAACCACCGACTCACCGACAGGAACGACATCGTACGTGCCATCGCATTCACCGGCGGACATCTCGTGGAAGGGACGCTGAACGGAAGCGTCCTCATGGACGGAGAACTGCTGGACAGACAGGAGGGGAATTTCTATGCCTCCGGCGCCGCGGTCGTGGACGGGAAGGTCTATATGGCCGGCAACGCAGATGTGGCCTCCGTCGGTGAAAAAGGCCTGCACTGGTTGGGACTTCCGCCGGAGAACTACCGTTTCGTATCCAGAATGGGAGCGCTGGTGATTGTCGGCACCAGGAACAGCCTGCTGACCTACAACCCGGAAAACGGCAACCTGGACACGCTCAGCTTGGAGATTGATCATCCATGGTGCGCTGTGGATGACGGCCAGGGACAACTTTGGGTAAGCGGTAACCCCGGGTTGTACCGCCTCACTCGCACCGAAAAGGGAGAAGCCCTGGTCTACAAAATGAAAAACACGCCGTCGGCCCAGGTCATCACCGCCTTGTCGTCGGATGGGAAGGGGAATGTCTGTTTTGCCCTCGGAGACTCCCTCTTCGTCGTTTCCCGGGGAAAAGTCTATCCGCTCCGGGAAGTGCAACCCACCCTTTCAGGCCACGAAATCCGCAGCGTCCACCTGTCTCCGCGCGGGTATCTGGCAGTTGCGGCCATTGACGGGCTCCTGGTGGCGCGCATGGACGGAGACCTGCATGCCCGAGATGTCCACTGGTTCGATTCCGGCAACGGATTCACTGCCATCGAGCCGCTGATGGGGCCGATGGCAGAAAGTGAAGACGGCACGCTCTGGCTGGCCGGCCTAGAAGAAGTGACCTCCTTCCGGCCGGAGAATCTCCTTTTCGACAGTCAGCAGTCCACCTTCATCCAAGCCTCTGTGCCCTGGTGGCGGCGGGGATGGGCGCTTCTGGGGTGCGTCGTCATCCTTTCGCTGCTGATTTGGTGGGTAGCCAGAAAATCCGAACAACGCCGGAGCCGCAAGCGGATGGAGACCCTCGAACGGGAGAAGAGACAGAAAGAATTGCAACTCTCCGCCATCCGGCTCAAGGCCATCCCCCATTTCCACGCAAATGTGCTCTCCAGCATAGAGTATTTCGTGATGAACCACTCTGCCGACGAGGCCTCCCGCTACCTGAAACTCTACTCCGATTTCACCAATCAGACGCTGCTGGACATTGACCGGCCCGCACGGACCCTTGCCGAGGAAGTGGACTACGTGCGCACGTACCTGGAACTGGAGAAATTGCGCTTCGGAGAACGGCTGCAATACAGCATCCATGTAGATTCTGATGTCAATCCATCCCTGATGCTGCCCAACATGCTGCTACACACCTATAGCCAGAACGCCGTAAAACACGGCATCGCGTCCAAGGACGGTGCCGGGAAAATCGACATCACCGTATGCCGGCAGCCGCGGGACGGTGCCGGCGGTATCCTTGTGAGTGTGCAGGATGACGGTGTGGGAAGAGCCGAAGCAGCCCGCTCCGGCGGATATTCCACCAAGCAGGGACTCGCTATCCTTCAAAAGCAGATTGAACTGTATAACAAGACCAACCGGTACCGGATCGTGCAGCAGGTGGCCGACCTTACCGACGGGGAAGGCCGGCCGGCAGGAACCCGCTTCACCATTTGGATTCCAGAAGACTACCGATATTGAACAGGACCATGGATAAGATCAAGACCATCGTAGTAGAAGACGAGCGTCTGCCCAGACTCTCTCTGCTCTCAAAACTGGAAGACTGGCGTGCCACTCTGGAAATAACCGATGCGTGCGAGAACTACGAACAAGCCCGGGAAAGCATCCTCCGCAACCGGCCGGATCTTCTCTTCCTGGATATCCAGCTGAACGGGAAAGATTCCCTGTCTCTGCTGGAAGAACTCGGCCGGAGCATTCCCCTGCCCCTTGTAATCTTTACCACGGCCTATTCGGACCGAAAATACCTATTGGGAGCCATCAAATTGTCGGCAGTAGACTATCTGGTCAAGCCCATCGGCAAGGAAGAACTGTCACAAGCCATCGCCAGGGCCGTTGCAAAAATCACCACCCTGCAGGGATCGGATCCCGGAAGGCTGTGCTTCAAATCGGGCGACAGCCTGCTGTTCGTTCCCGCCGATGAGATTGCCGGTTTCAGGGCCGATGGAAACTATGCCACCCTGGTCACCTTCAAGCGGGAAGAAATGATTCTGGAAAGCCTTCTTTCCCTGGAGCGGCGCCTGCCGGACTGCTTTGCAAGAGCCGACCGCCGCACGATTGTGAATATCCGGAAGGTGCATCGCCTGAACCCGCAGGAACAGACCTGCACTTTACAGGGACCGGACGGTGCACAGACTGTGATGAAACTCTCCAAAAACGGAATGGATTTCCTGCTGGGCCGCCTGCTGGAGCAATAAGAAAAAACGCTCCGTTTTTATGGGGTATCTTGTCCCCCTGAAGATTTTGGACATGTGCCCGGACGTGGCCGAAGGTTCCTTCTATTCTTTCTCCGAAGAAAGGGTGGGAAAATAAATTTTTCCTATCTTTGTAAGGTAGTCTCAAAACTCAGTGATATGAAAGTTATCAACCTTGGAGAGAACAACACGGTTCTGAACACCTTCATGGCAGAGATCCGCGATGCGCGCATCCAGAAGGACAGTATGCGCTTCCGGGCCAATCTGGAAAGAGTGGGATTTGTTTTTGGATACGAGCTTTCCAAAACGCTCGCCTACACGGAAAAAGATGTCACCACCCCGCTGGCCGTAGCCAGGGTCTCCACCCCGGACACTCCCCTTGTCATCGCCGCCATCCTGCGGGCGGGCCTGCCCCTGCAAAACGGGCTCCTGACGGCCTTCGACCGGGCGGAGAGCGCCTTCCTTTCCACCTACCGCAAACACGGGAAGGGAGATTATTTCAAGGTTTACTCGGACTATTGCACCTGCCCTTCGCTGGAGGGCAAAACCCTCATCGTGGCCGACCCGATGCTGGCCACCGGCGCTTCCATGGAAAGCGCCCTCCAGAAACTGGAGGAAGAAGGCGGAGAGGCTGCCACCATCCACATGGTGTGCCCCGTGGCCAGCCGCTACGCCGTAGATCAGCTCCTGCAGAAACTGGACGGGAAATACACCCTCTGGGTGGCGGCCATCGACGAGGAACTCACCAGCCACAATTACATCATCCCCGGCCTCGGAGATGCCGGAGACCTGGCTTACGGCGGCAAAAGATAGCCGGACCCCCTCACTATGAATAAAGCTTATATCGAAACCTACGGGTGTCAGATGAATGTCAATGACACCGAAGTCATCTTTGCCATTCTCCGGGATGCCGGCTACGAGCGCACGGAGAGCATGGAAGAAGCCGGCCTCGTCATGGCCAACACCTGTTCCATCCGAGACAACGCCGAGCAGCGCATCTGGGGCCGGCTGGAGGTATTCAACCAGCAGAAAAAAGCCCGTCCGGGTGTCCTGGTGGGCATCGTGGGCTGCATGGCGGAGCGCCTGAAGGACAAACTCCTGGATACCGGCAAAGTGGACCTGGTGGTGGGGCCCGACGCCTACCGCTCCCTCCCCCGCCTGCTGGAAGCCATCACCCCCGACAAGCCGCAGATCGACGTTCTCCTCTCCCGGGACGAGACCTATGCCGACATCACCCCGGTCCGCACCGACAAAAACGGCATCTCCGCCTTCATTTCCATCATGCGGGGCTGCAACAACGTGTGTTCGTACTGCGTGGTTCCCTATACCCGCGGGGCCGAGCGCTCCCGCGACGCCCACTCCATCCTCCGCGAAGCCTGCGACGTCTATGCGCGGGGCTACAAGGAAGTGACCCTCCTGGGGCAGAACGTCGATTCCTACCTCTGGAAGAGCGCCGATGAAAGCGTGAACTTCGCCCGCCTGCTGGAAATGGTGGCCGCCATCGGCCCGGATCTCCGCGTGCGCTTTGCCACTTCCCATCCCAAGGACATCAGCGACGAGGTCATCGAAACCATGGCCGCCCATCCCAATATCTGCCGCCACATCCACCTTCCGGTGCAGTCCGGCAGTTCCCGGATGCTGGAGAAGATGCGCCGCAAGTACGACCGGGAGTGGTATCTGGAGCGCGTGGCCAAAATCCGCAGCCTCATCCCGGACTGCGGCCTCACCACCGACGTCATCGCCGGATTCTGCTCCGAAACGGAAGAGGACCACGCGCAAACCCTCAGTCTCATGGAGGAAGTGGGCTTCGACTGGGCCTTCATGTTCGCCTATTCGGAGCGTCCCGGAACCCTCGCCCAGCGGAATTACCCCGACGACGTTCCGGCCGATGTCAAGAACCGCCGCCTGAACGAGATCATCGAACTCCAGAACCGCAAGTCCCTCGAGCGCTACCGCGCCCAGATCGGCCGGGAAGTGGAAGTGCTGGTGGAAGGCCCGTCCAAACGCGACCCGGCGCAACTCTGCGGCCGTGCGTCCAACAATATGATGTGCGTATTCCCGGCCCTGGACCGGAAGTGCGGCACCTATGTGAAGGTCAAGGTGAAGGACTGCACATCGGCCACCCTTATCTGCGAATAAAAAAATTTCACTACCTTTGCGTCTGTGAAAGCATTCAGGCATATCGGCATCTTTCTTGCAGCGGCCCTTCTGGTCTGCTCCTGCGGCCTGTCCAAGGTGAAGGAAATTGCCATCACCAACGTGGGCATCGCGTACATCGTCCCCACGTCGGCACGGTCGGTGGATGCCAAACTGCTCCTGGGAATCAACAATCCCGCCCGCAGCGTGGCCGTCCAGGAGGTGACAGGAACCATCCGCTACAACGAAAAGCCCATCGCCCATTTCACCACGGGTCCCCTGGAGTTGCAAGGAAAGACGGAGGAAACCTACGAACTCCCCTGCACGGTCGTCCTGGATGAAGGCGCCTCCCTCCTGGAAGTGCTTCTGATTGCCGGCAAAGGATCCCTGGAAGGCCTCAAGGCCGATGTGGACATCCAAGGCGCCCTCAAGAAAAACGGTGTGCTCAGGACTCCGATCTCTTTCCGGGACCTGGACATCTCCCAATTCAAAAAGTAAGTTATGAAACGGATTCTTCTCATACTCACGGTCCTCCTGCTGGGAAACATTTCCCTGCAGGCACAGGATACCACCCGTACCGCTCCGGTAGATTCCACCCTGGTGGGCAAGAGCATCCTCTCCGTCCTGGGCTCCGGCATCCAGGTCGAGCAGAGCGCCCCGGTGCGCCAGGCCCTGGAAAAATACACGCAGGCCAACGCCCAGAAACCCATCAGCGGCTACCGCATCCGTGTTTTCTACGACAACGGTCCCCAGGCACGTGCCAAGTCCGAAAGCATTGAGCAGGTTCTTCGGAAACAGTTCCCCGGAACCGGCGTTTACCGCTCTTTCGAAAGCCCCAACTACAAGGTGAGCATCGGAGATTTCCGTTCCAAGGACGAAGCCCTTCGCATCTTCAACTCCCTCAAGGGGGCCTATCCCACGGCCTTCATCATCAAGGAAAGCATCAACTATCCGCGTTAAGCCATGGCTGCCATCGAACAGGGACTTCAGCAAAAACAACAGCAGAAACTCTCACCGCTTCAGATTCAGACCATCAAACTGATCGAGATGCCGGTGCAGGCCCTGGAACAGCATGTCCGGGAGGTCCTCAGCGACAATCCCGTCTTGGACGACACTCCCCAGAAAGGGGAGGACGAACCCCGCGACGTCTCCATCTCCGAAGTGGAGGAAAAGGAGCAGAGCGGCGGTTCCCTGGAAGAGAACTACGGCTCGCAGGACGATGACATCCCCTCCTACAACCTCCACGTGAACAACTGGGGAAAGGATGAGCGGCCGGAATACAATACCTTCTCCGTCAAGCAGAGTTTCACCCAGAGCCTCCTGGAGCAACTGGGCTACCGCAACCTCACCGACCACCAGCGCACCGTGGCCTCTTTCATCATCGGCTCGCTGGACGATGACGGATACCTCCGGCGGGACATCGAATCCCTCGTGGACGACCTGGCCTTCCGGGCCGGCATCGAGTCCAATGCCGAGGAGGTGGAGAAGATGCTGAAGGTAGTGCAGGAATTCGAACCTTCCGGGGTGGGCGCCAGGGATCTCCGGGAGTGCCTGCTGATTCAACTGGAAGACAAAAAGCGCACGCCGGCCGTGTCCAATGCCATCCGCGTACTGTCCGACCAGTTCGATGCCTTCAAGAACCGCCATTTCCAGAAAATCATGACCCGGCTCCATCTGTCCGAGGACGAGATGAAGGCCGTCCTGGAAGAAATCCGCCACCTGAACCCTTCTCCGGGCGGGCAGATCGACGATTCCTATAACGACCAGGCCCAGCAAGTGGTGCCGGACTTCCAGTTGGAATACGAGAACGGCCAACTGCTCCTGTCGATGCCCCGTTTCAACATCCCCGAACTCCGCATCAACCGCAAATACTCCGAAATCATGGAGAACGGCCGCATGTCCCAGTCCCGGGCCGACAAGGAAGCCGCTACGTTCGTCAAACAGAAGATTGACTCGGCCAAGTGGTTCATCGAAGCCCTCCGCCAGCGCCAGAACACGCTGGAGAGCACCATGCGCGCCATCATCGACTACCAGCACGATTTTTTCATCGACGGAGACGAAAGTTCCCTGCGGCCGATGGTCCTCAAGGACATCGCGGAGAAAACCGGCTTTGACATCTCCACCATCTCCCGCGTCGTGAACAGCAAATGGATTGAAACCCATTTCGGCATCTTCCCCCTCAAGTACTTCTTCTCCGAGGGGCTGGAAAACAGCGAAGGAGACCAGGTAAGCACCCGCGAAATCAAAAAGGCCCTCCGCGAAATGGTGGACGGCGAAGACAAGCACAACCCCCTCACCGACGACGAGCTGGTGGACGGCCTCGCCGCCAAGGGATACAAAGTGGCCCGCCGGACCATCGCCAAGTACCGCTCGCTGCTGGACATTCCCAAAGCCCGCCTGCGCCGCGAACTGTAATCCCTTTCGTTTGAAAATGAACGCCTCAGCCTTGTGCCGGGGCGTTTTTTTGATATGTTTATAACTTTGTGGAAAAATTTGGAAGAAAGTGTAAGAAAATGGAAAAGTTTTCTTACCTTTGTATCCAAGCGTGAAAGTAGAAAGTTAAACAAGGGTTATGGTTAGATTCTTCGGCAAAGCCACCGGTAAGGTAGATGACAAGGGGCGCATCGTGCTCCCTGCCATTTTCCGTGACGCCCTGGTGCGCGGCGGCGCCGAAGAAATGACCCTCATCGTAAAGAAAAACGTCCAGCAGCGTTGCCTGGACGTGTTCGCGTATGAGGAATGGGTACGCCGGAGCGACCGCGTACTGGAAAGCCTGGACCCCGAACTCAATACCGAAGACGCTGACTTTTGGACCAAGTACAACGACGGCGTCTTCACCGTTGTCCCGGACGGCAAGTTGGGCCGGCTGAACATCCCGTCGCAGTTGCTTGAGAGTGCAGGTATTACCAAAGAGGTAGTATTCGGCGGCGTCGGCTACAAACTTCAGATCTGGGCATCCGAAGTAAGAGAGGCCGACCTTCTCACCGACGAGAAGTTCAAGGAAACCGCATCGAGACTATCTTCCAAGAAATAATGGGAGGGTCTCGAAATGTCTGAATATCATATCCCTGTGCTCCTGACAGAAAGCGTTTCTGCTCTGGTCACAAATCCTGATGGAATATACGCAGATGCCACTTTCGGAGGCGGTGGACACACCGCTGCCGTACTTTCACGCTTAAACGCCGGCGGGAGAGTCATCGCCTTCGATCGTGACATCGATGCCATCGCCAACGCTCCCAAGGACCCGAGGCTCACGCTCATCCACAACAACTTCCGCTTCATCGAAAACTACGCCCGCCACGAAGGCGTGCAGTTCGATGGCATTCTGGCCGACCTGGGGGTTTCCAGCCACCAGTTCGACACCGCCGACCGGGGGTTCAGTTTCCGCTTCGAGGAGGCCCCGCTGGACATGCGCATGAACCGCGAAGGAGCCCTTACGGCCGCAGATGTGGTAAACACCTATGCCGAGGAAGACCTGGCCCGCATCCTGGGACTGTACGGAGAAGTGGACGGGCAGCGCAACATGGCCCGCCTCATCGTCAAGGCGCGCGAGACGGGCCCGCTGGCCACGACGGGAGACCTGGACCGGGCCATCGCCAGGATGCTGCCCCCGGGGGCCGAGCACAAAGTGCTGGCCAAGGTGTACCAGGCCCTGCGCATCGAAGTGAACCAGGAAATGCGATCCCTGGAAAAATTCCTGGAGGGATCGGCCCGCAGCCTCAGAAGCGGCGGACGCCTCGTGGTGATCACCTACCACAGCCTGGAAGACCGGATGGTGAAAAATTTCATCAAGACCGGGAACGTGGAAGGAAGGGTGGAGAAGGATGCCTTCGGCCGCATGGAAACGCCGCTGGAGGCCGTGAACCGGAAGCCCATCCTCCCCGAAGAAAGTGAAATCGCCGGAAACACCCGCGCCCGCAGCGCGAAACTCCGGATAGCGGAAAGGAGGGCGGCCGAATGAGTTTCAAAAGCGCCTGGGCCACTTTCCGCAACCTGATGCGCGCCCTCCGGAACGGTGAATTCCTGCTCCGGATCCGGGCCGACAAATACTACATGCACATCATGTACCTGTTCCTGCTCATGTGGGTGACCATCCTCCTGAGCCTGCAGGTAGATAAAACCCTCACCAAGGCCGGGGACAACCAGGCCGCCATCGACCAACTCCGCATCCATTATGCCGAGAAAGAGGCCGCCCTGGTGAAACTGCACAGCGCATCGGCGGCGGAAGCCCGCCTGAAAGAACTGGGCGTGGACCTGAGCCTGCCCCAGGAACCCGCGACCATCATCAAGAAAAAATGAGCAAGAGACAGAGTGAAATAAAGGACACCATCGAAAACCGCGACAGAATCCACGTGGTGATGTTCTTCCTGTCCCTGGTGTTCATGCTGCTGGGAATCGCCATCATGGTGCGCATCGTCCACATCCAGGCCACGTACACGGTGGATGAAAGGGTCATCGGCCTGTTCCGCCCTTCCGTCCAGAAGCATGTGGACCAGCCGGTGCGCGGAAAGATTCTCGCCACCGACGGAAGGCCCCTGGCCATTTCGGCCCCGCTGTATGACATTTACATGGACTGCACGGTGCGCAAGCAGGACTATATCGACCTCGGGAAAGACAGCCTGGAGCGCGCCTGGAGGGCCAAAGCCCGCGAACTGGCCACCTACCTGAGCAACGAATTCAGGGACAAGAGCGCCGATGCCTACGCAAAGGCCATCCTGGACGGCCGTGACAAGGGGGCCAAATATCTCCGCATCCAGAAGAATGTCGATCTGAGCACCCTGGACAAGGTCAAGACCTTCCCCCTGTTCCGGGAAGGCCCCTATACCGGCGGCTTCATCGTGGAAAAGCACGAAGAGCGCATCTATCCGTACGATTCCCTGGCCCGCCGCGTCATCGGCTATGTGAAAGAGCAGAACCGGATCGGCCTGGAATCCAGTTTCGACAGCGAGTTGCACGGCCGGGAAGGCTATGAGTGGCGGCGGGTCACCGACAACAAACGCTGGGTCCGCGACCTGGATTCGGCCCAGGTGAAAGTGCAGGACGGCAACGACATCCGCACCACCCTCAACGTGGACTTCCAGGACATCGCCGACCGGGCCCTCCGCGCCCAGATCAACGAGAACGACGACATCCGCGCCGGCATCTGCATCATCATGGAGGCCAAGACGGGCGCCATCCGCGCCATGGTGAACCTCTCCCGCGGCAACACCCCGCAGACCACCCTCTGGGAGCGGGAAAACCTGTGCCTGAGGGAAGTGGGCGAACAGGGTTCCGTCATGAAAACCGTCACCCTGCTCTCGGTCGTGGAAGACGGATACGTCAAGAGCCTGGAGCAGACCATCCCTACCAACAACGGCTTCGTCCCGGCCTACAAGCAGGATGTCCACATCCTGGACTACCAGCGGGAAACCGGCCGCCGGGACATCTCCGTCATGCACGGCTTCGAGATTTCGTCCAACTACGTATTCACCTATCTGGCCGAAAATTACTACGGCAAGAAACCGCAGGAACTCTTCGACCACATCTATTCCTACCGCCTGGGCGAGGCTTTCGACTTTGACATCAACGGCCTCGGAAAGCCGGTGGTGAACCGTCCCGGCACACCGGGCTGGTCCAAGACCACCCTGGGCACCACGGCCTACGGCTACGGCATCAGCGTAACCCCGCTGCACGTGGCCACCTTCTACAACGGTATCGCCAACAAGGGCACCATGATGAAGCCCTACCTGGTAGAGAGCGTCGAGAAGGACGGAAAGGTGATCAAGAAATTCGAGCCGTCGGCCCTGAACAGCAGCATCTGCTCCCCCGCCACGGCCGATACCGTCACCCGGGCCCTGCGCGCCGTGGTCAACACCGGTACCGCCACCCGCCTGAAAAGCGCCAAACTCTCCGTGGGCGGAAAGACGGGCACGGCGCAGGTGGTGCTGACCCCGCAGGAGCGCAAAGGCAGCGCCGATCCCTACCACGACCCGATGGGCCGGAAGAAAAACCAGGGCACCTTCGTGGGATTCTTCCCCGTCGAGAACCCCAAATATACCATCCTGGTCACCGTGTATTCCTATCTGTCCGGAAAGAGTTTCTACGGCGGCACGATGCCGGCCCTCGCCGTCCGCGAGATTGTGGACAAACTCTACGCGCTGGACGGAGAATGGGACCAGACCCTCAAGCCCTCGGCCAGCGTGCCGGTGATGGAAAGGAAAATCGAGACAGAAAAAGGCCATGTGCCGGACCTGAAAGGATTCGGCCTCAAGGACGCCCTGTTTACGCTGGAATCCATGGGCCTGAACTGCCAGTACAGCGGAACCGGCCATGTGGCGGCCCAGTCCCCCGCCGCCGGGAGCCGATACGAAAAGGGACAAACCGTGAAAATTACCTTGAAATAATGAAACTGAGCGAACTCATACAGCACTTTGATACGGTCTCTGTCCAGGGCTCTGCCGATGTGGAAGTAACGTCGGTCTGCAGCGACTCCCGGAAAGTCACTCCGGGGGCTGTGTTCATCGCCGTGCGGGGCTATGCCAGCGACGGCCATGCCTACATCCCGCAGGCTCTGGACAGAGGTGCTGTCGCCGTTATCTGTGAAGATATTCCGGAAGACGCAGCGGCCCGTCCCGGCATCTGCTTCGTAAAGGTTGCCGAAAGCCGGAAGGCCGTAGCCCTCGCGGCCGACGCCTTCTGGGGCCACCCCTCCGGAAAACTCACCCTGGTGGGCATCACCGGCACCAATGGAAAGACCACCACGGTGACGCTGCTCTACCATCTGTTCCGCAGCCTCGGCTACTCCTGCGGCCTTCTTTCCACCATCGCCAACTATGTCGGAGAGGAGCGCCTGGAAACGGAGAACACCACCGTCGATCCCATTACGCTCAACAGCCTGCTCTCCCGCATGGTGGAAGCCGGCTGCGAATACTGCTTCATGGAGGTGAGTTCGATCGGCGTGGAACAGGACCGCGTCACCGGACTGCAGTTTGCCATGGGCATCTTCTCCAACCTCACCCACGACCATCTGGACTATCACAAGACCTTCGCCGAGTACCTCCGCTGCAAGAAACTGTTCTTCGACCGGCTTCCGAAAGAGGCCGTCGCCCTCATCAACGATGACGACCGCAACGGTTCCGTAATGGTGCAGAATACCAAGGCCCAAGTGGTTACCTACTCGGTACAGGGACTGGCCGACCACACCGCCCGCATCCTGGAGCAGAACTTCGACGGGATGCTGCTCAAGATTGACGGAACCGACACCTGGTGCCGCCTCATCGGCCGGCACAACGCCTATAACCTCCTGGCCATTTACAGCGCCGCCGTCTGCCTGGGGGCCGACCCCACCGAAACCCTGGTGGCCCTGTCCCGCCTGGAGAGCGCTCCGGGCCGGCTGGAGAACATCCGCGGTCCCAAGGGTCTCTCCGTCATCGTGGACTACGCCCACACGCCGGATGCGCTGGAGAACGTGCTCACAACCCTCCGTGACATCGCTCCCGAAAGGACGCTGGTGTGCCTGTTCGGCTGCGGCGGAGACCGGGACAAGACCAAGCGGCCGGAAATGGCCCAGGTGGCCGAAAAACTGGCCGACCGGCTGGTCATCACCTCGGACAACCCGCGCACCGAAGATCCCGAAGCCATCATCCGGGACATCAAGGCCGGACTGGACGGAAAGGGCCTGGCCAAATCGCTGGTGGTCACCGACCGCCGCGAGGCCATCCGCACGGCCATCCTCACCGCGCCCCGGGAGAGCACCATCCTCCTGGCCGGCAAAGGACATGAGACCTACCAGGTCATCGGCCACGAAAAACACCCCTTTGACGAAAAGGAAATCGTTACTGAAACCTTCAAACTGCTTGCCGAATGATTTACCATCTCTTCCGATATCTGGATTCCATCGGGGTCGATTTCCCCGGCATGGGACTGATGAATTACCTGAGTTTCCGCGCCATGCTGGCGGCGGTCACCGCCGTCCTGGTTTCCATGTTCGCCGGCAAACGCATCATCGCCCGCCTGCAACGCCTGCAGATCGGGGAAACGGTGCGCGACCTGGGCCTGGAAGGACAGATCCAGAAAAAAGGCACCCCGACGATGGGCGGAATCATCATCATCGTTTCCATCCTCTCGGGCGTCCTGCTTTTCTGCGACCTCACCAACATCTATGTAATCCTCCTGCTGGTGAGCACCCTGTGGTGCGGCGCCCTGGGCTTTGCCGACGACTATATCAAGGTGTTCAAGCACAACAAGGAAGGCATGTCCGAAAAGGGGAAGTTGCTGGGCCAGGTGGGCCTGGGCCTTCTCATCGGCCTCACCATATGGATGAGCCCGGACATCGTCGTCCGTGAAAAGGTGGCCGTGGATTCCAGCGTGGAACGCACCCTGGAGACGGAGACCACCGTCACCAGCGGCCGGTATGTGGAGGAAGACGTGGTCAAGAGCACCAAGACCACCATCCCCTTCGTGAAGAACCACGAGTTTGACTACCGCTGGCTTTCGCCGGTGAAGGGGGCCTGGGGCTGGTATGCCAAATGGGGCATCTACGTGCTGATGATCGTCCTCGTGATCACCGCCTGCTCCAACGGAACCAACCTCACCGACGGACTGGACGGCCTGGCCGCCGGGACATCGGCCATCGTGGGGGTCGTGCTGGGCATCATAGCCTGGCTGGGGGGCAACCTCATCGACTCCAACTTCCTCAATATCATGTATATCCCGGGGTCCGGAGAAATCGCCATCTTCATGAGCGCCTTCGTAGGGGCGCTGGTCGGCTTCCTCTGGTACAACTCCTTCCCCGCCCAGGTGTTCATGGGCGATACGGGCAGCCTCACCATCGGCGGCATCATCGGCGTCAGCGCCGTGCTGATGCGGAAGGAACTGCTGATTCCCCTCCTCTGCGGTGTCTTCTTCGCCGAAAGCCTGTCGGTGCTGATGCAGCGCACCTGGTTCAAGATCACCAAGAAACGCAACGGGGTGGGAACCCGCATCTGGAGCATGACGCCGCTCCACCACCATTATCAGGACAAGAAGGCGCCCGATGGACCGGTCATTTTTGCCAAGCCGGTTCCTCCGCAGCATGAAGCAAAGATTACCGTCCGTTTTTGGATTGTAGGAATTATACTGGCAGTGAGCACGTTAGCTTTGTTAAAGATTCGTTAGTCTATGTCAAGAGTAGTAGTATTAGGGGGCGCCGAAAGTGGCGTAGGGGCCGCCGTTCTGGCCAAAGTAAAAGGTTTTGATGTGTTCCTGAGCGACAAGGGACAGATCAAGGAGGAGTATGCCAAGGAACTTCAGAAATGGGAAATCCCCTATGAGGAAGGGCAGCATACCGAGCAGAAGATTCTCAATGCCGATGAGGTCGTCAAGTCTCCCGGCATCCCCGAGACGGCTCCCATGGTGAAGAAAATCCGGGAAAAGGGCATCCATCTGGTGTCCGAAATCGAATTTGCCAGCCGCTTCGACCCGGCCAAGAAGATTTGCATCACCGGTTCCAACGGCAAAACCACCACCACCTCGCTCATCTATTACCTGCTGCAGAACGCAGGGCTGAACGTAGGCCTCGGCGGCAATATCGGCAAGAGTTACGCCTACCAGGTGGCCACCGAGCATTTCGACTATTACGTACTGGAAATCAGCAGTTTCCAACTCGATGACATTTACGATTTCCGGCCGGATATCGCCATCATCACCAACATCACGCCGGACCATCTGGACCGCTACGACCACAAGATGGAGAACTACATCGCCGCCAAGTTCAAGATTACCAAGAACCTCCGCAGCGACGACTGCTTCATCTTCGATTCCGACGACGCCATCACGGTGGGGCACCTGTCCAAGATTGTGCTCCGGTGCAAGATGCTCCCTTTCTCCCAGGAGAAAGAACTCGCGCAGGGCGCTTTCGTGAAAGAGGACAAGATGGTTCTCCGCTACGACAAAGAGGAGACCGACCTGTTCCTGAGAGACCTGGCCCTGGGCGGAAAACACAATATCTACAACTCCATGGCCGCCGCCCTGGCCGCCAAGGCCACCGGCATCGAGAACGATGTCATCCGCCGGTCCCTCTCTACCTTCCAGCCCATCGAACACAGGCTGGAACCGGTCCTGAGCATCAAGGACGTGATGTATATCAACGACTCCAAGGCCACCAACGTGGACAGCGCCTGGTACGCCCTGGAATGCCAGACCCAGCCGGTGGTATGGATTGTGGGCGGAACCGACAAGGGCAACGACTACAGTGTCCTCAACGAACTGGTCCGGCAGAAGGTGAAAGCCATCGTCTGCCTGGGCGTGGACAACAGCAAGATCCATGCGGCGTTCGAGGGGATGGTCCCCACGATTACCGACGCCCTGTCGGCCCAGGAAGCCGTGCAGAAGGCTTCCCGCCTGGCCAAGGCCGGCGACGTGGTGCTCCTGAGCCCCTGCTGCGCCAGTTTCGACCTGTTCAAGAATTATGAAGACCGGGGCGAGCAGTTCAAGGCTGCCGTCCGCAACCTGTAAGATACCGTATGGAAGAAGAAAAGACGAAAGGCAGTTTCCTGGGACACCTCACCAGTTTCATGGACCGCTTCACCGGAGACAAGGTCATCCTCCTGATCGCCTTGTTCCTGATGCTCATCTCCGTGATCTCGGTGTTCTCCAGCACACCGCGCCTGGCCAACGACACCGGCAGCGACCGGGTCACCATCATGGTGGACCAGCTCAAAGTGGTGGCGCTGGGCTTCGTCATTATCTTCGGCTTCTATTACTTCATGAAGGTGGAATGGTACCGGAAACTGTCGCAGTTCGGCTTCGCCCTCAGTTTCGGCATCCTGATTATCCTGGTGCTCAACCTGAACCTGGGCATCGTGAGGGCCGGTGAAATCAACGGCGCCCGCCGAATCCTGATCATCGCCGGGAAGCAGGTGCATGTGTACGAATTCGTGAAACTCTTCATGATCATGTATCTGGGATGGGCCCTGGACACGTTCAAGAACGGGGAATTCAAATGGGGGCCGCTTCTGGGACAGCACGTCCAGCGCCTCTCTTTCCTCACGAAGGATATCTGGCAGAAGATTGTCTATATCTACCTGCCCATCCTCATTACCACCCTCATGGTCATGATGGGGTCCAACTCCAGCGCCCTGTTCATCGGCGCCATCATGGTCCTGATGGTGCTGGTGGGCGGTATCGACGCCAAGGACATCGGCTATGTCATGGCCGTGGGCCTGGCCGGCGTGGGCATCATGTTCGGGGCCTACAAGGCCGGCCTCCTGGAAGGGAGCCGTTTCGGAACCGCCATCGGACGAATCACCCAGGACGATGATTCCACCATGCAGCAACTGCTGTCCTCCAAACGGGAATCGCTGGAATGGCGGCAGGCTCGCGGGAAGTTGGACCAGCCCGTCGGGGCTCTCCTGGCCATCAAGGAAGGCGGGCTCATGGGAAAGGGCATCGGCAACAGCACCCAGAAATACCAGGTCCCGGTGATCTTCGGGGACTATATGTTCAGTTTCATCGTGGAAGAAACGGGGATTTGGGGTGCCGCCATCCTGATTATCCTGTACTTCAGCCTGCTGGCACGGGGCACCATGGTGGCCAAGGAGTGCGACAGGTATTACGACAAAATCATCATGACAGGGCTTATCATCCTGGTGACGGGACAGGCGTTCATGCACATGGCGGTGAACGTCCACCTGCCGCTGGTTCCCCAGACGGGACAGACCCTGCCGCTGGTGAGTCACGGAACCAACGCCTTCCTGGTCTTCAGCGTGGTCTTCGGCATCCTGCTGTCCATCTCCAAGGATGCCCGGGACAACATGGCCCGCCGGGAAGCGGAAGCGGCTCCCATCATCGAACATCAAGACAGTTGGACGCAAGACACGACAGCATAATGGAATACAAACCGATCAGAGTCATCATCAGCGGCGGCGGCACGGGAGGCCATATCTTCCCGGCCGTCTCCATCGCCAACAAACTCAAGCAACTGAATCCTGCCACGGAAATCCTCTTTGTCGGGGCCGAGGGCAAGATGGAAATGGAGAAAGTCCCTGCGGAAGGATATCGCATCATGGGTCTCCCCATGGTGGGAATGCAGCGTCAGTTCACCATGAAGAACCTTCTGAACAACCTGACGGTCCCGTTCCGGGTGCTGGACAGCATCCGCCGGGCCAGGGCCATCGTCCGGGAGTTCAAGCCCGATGTGGCCGTGGGGGTGGGCGGCTTTGCCAGCGCTCCCCTCCTCTGGGCGGCTACCGGTATGAAAATCCCGGCTGTGATCCAGGAGCAGAACGGCTTTGCCGGGCTCACCAACAAACTGCTGGGAAGCCGTGTACAGTCCATCTGCGTGGCCTACGAAGGAATGGAGAAATTCTTCCCGGCCGACAAAATCGTCATGTCCGGCAATCCCATCCGTGCGGCGGTCTCCAGCCCTGCGACGCCTCAGATGAAGGCCGAAGCCCTGGCGTTCTATAACCTCCGCCCCGATACCAGGCACCTGTTCATCGTGGGCGGCAGCCTGGGAAGCGGCACCCTGAACCGCGCCATGAAGCATTGGATCCAGGACGGCTGCCCGGAAGGGGAAGGCGTGGAGATCATCTGGCAGTGCGGCAAGTATTACAAGAAAGACACCGACGCATTCATGGCCGCCCATCCGCAGGTGAAAGGCATTTCCCACTACGACTTCATCACCCGGATGGACCTGGCCTATGCCGCCGCCGACGTGGTTGTCTCCCGCAGCGGAGCCAGTACCGTGAGCGAACTCTGCGCCATGGGCAAAGCCACCGTCTTCGTTCCCTCCCCCAATGTGGCCGAAGACCATCAGACCCACAATGCCATGGCCCTGGTGCGGAAAGACGCCGCCATGCTGGTGAAGGACAGCGACGCCATTGACGAACTGCTGCCCACCGCGCTGGCCCTCCTGAAGAGTCCGGAGCGGATTGCCACGCTGGAGAATAACGCCCATGCGCTGGCGCTCACCGACGCGGCGCAGACCATTTGTGACGAGATTTATAAACTAGTATAATCCTCCATGAAGAACGTATATTTCATCGGAATCGGCGGGATCGGCATGAGTGCACTGGCCCGGTATTACAAGTTCAAGGGCTTTGAAGTGGCCGGTTACGACCGCACTCCCTCGGATCTCACTTTCGCACTGGAAAGGGAGGGCATCGACATCCATTACATGGACAGGCCCGACCTGCTGCCGGAAGACAAAAACGAGACCCTGGTGGTGTACACGCCCGCCGTCCCGGCCGACCTGAAAGAACTGGTCAAGGCCCGCGAGGAAGGGTATCTGCTCCTCAAGCGGTCCCGTACGCTGGGAGAGATCTCCCGCGGACAGCGCTGCCTGGCCGTTGCGGGCACCCACGGGAAAACCACCACCTCCACCCTCATCGCCCACATCCTCACCCAAAGCGGAGAGGGCTGCAGCGCCTTCCTGGGCGGCATTTCCCGGAACTATGACTCCAATCTTCTCATGTCCGAGAACCCCACCATCGTGGCCGAGGCCGACGAATTCGACCGTTCTTTCCTGCAACTCTTCCCGGAGATCGCCGTCATCACGGCCGTCGATCCGGACCACCTGGATATCTACGGAGACTACGCCCATGTGGTGGAAGCCTTCAAAACTTTCGCCTCCCAGGTGAGCGGGACGCTCATCGCCAAAAAGGGAACGCCCATCGGCCCGGAAGACACCAAAGCCCGGGTGTTCACCTACCACTATACCGACCAGACGGCCGATTTCCACCCCATCGGGGCACGGCCGGACGAGTGCGGCTATTTCCACTACGATTTGCAGACGCCCGACGGGATCGTGAAAGACATCCGCGTAGGGGCGCCGGGCTGGGTGAACTGCGAGAACAGCGTCGCCGCCGCGGCCGTAGCCCTGTGCTACGGGATTCCGGCCGATGCCGTGCGGGAGGCCATCGCCACCTTCGAGGGGGTGAAACGCCGCCTGGAAGTACACGTGAACACGCCCGCGCTCTCGTACATCGACGACTACGCCCATCATCCGGCCGAACTGGCATCGGCCATAACTTCCATTCGGGACATCTTCCCGGGGCGCAAACTCACCGCCATCTTCCAGCCGCACCTTTATACCCGTACCCGCGACTTCGCGCCGGAGTTCGCCCAGGCCCTGTCCAAGGTGGACAAACTGATCCTGCTGGACATTTACCCCGCCCGGGAAGAACCCATCCCGGGAGTCAGTTCCGAAATGATTCTCAAGGATGTCACCGCACCGGAGAAAGTGCTCCTGAAAAAGGAGGAACTGATGGATTACCTCTCCGATGAACCGCTGGACGTCCTGGTAACCTTCGGGGCCGGGAACATCGACCGCTTCGTCGAACCCATCACCGAGATGTTGAATAACAGGCTGAAAAGTCCCTCCCCCGAGGGGAGGGGTTTCGGAAGGGGGTAACGTTAAACATTTAATGTTTCATGAAATGAAACCCATTGCCCGCCGGGGCTTAGGCCTCCTTGTCATCGTCTGCTGCTTCCTGGTCTGGATGCTCTCTTCGAGCCTGTCAGAGAGGCAGCGCCGTGCCAAGACGTGCCAGGGCAAAGGAACGTTGGTGGTGCAGGTCACCGACAGCCTGGAGCGCCGCTTCGTCACCCGCGCAGACATCGAATCCTGGCTGGACAAGGAATACCGCGCCTATGCCGGCCTCCCGCTGGACAGCGTCGATCTGGACCGGATCGAGAAAATCATTTGCAGTCACAGTGCCGTGCGGGAATGCGAATCCTGGCTCACCGACGACGGCATCCTGCATGTCTCCCTGAGCCAGCGCCAGCCGGTGGTCCGCTTCCAGGACGGCCAGAACGGCTATTATTCCGACGCGGACGGCTTCCTGTTCCCCCTGCAGTCGCGGGGCAGCGTACAGGTTCCCGTCATCGACGGAAACCTTCCGCTGAGCGTACCGCGGGGATTCAAGGGAGAACTCACCGACCCCAAGGAGAAAACCTGGCTGTCCCAGATCCTGCATCTGGTGAACTACATGGACGGCACCGTCTGGCAGGAAAACATCAGCCAAATCCACGTAAACAAAGACGGGAACCTGGTTCTCATCCCCCGCGAAGGGAAGGAACGCTTCCTCTTCGGAATGCCGTCCCGGGTGGAAGAAAAATTCGGCCTCATGGCGGCCTACTATGAGAGCATCGCCCCCTCCAAAGAGCCCGGCTGGTACAGCCTGGTCGATATACGCCACCGTAAACAACTGGTTTGCAGAAAATAAAACAATACGATATGGAAGAGAAATACATTGCCTCGATTGATCTGGGAAGTTCGAAATTCGGACTCTGCGTCGCCCGCGTGAACGGGGAAGACATCCAGATTGTGTACTACAAGGAAACCCCGTCCGAGGGCATCCGCACCAGTCTCATCGCCAATCCGATGAAGGCGGCAGGCCGTCTCAAGGAAGCCATCCGGGAGGCCGAGAAGGAACTGATGATCCAGATTCTGCAGGTTGTCGTGGGCATGCCCCGCAGCGAGGTGGCGCAGGTAACCGCATCGGCCCGCATCGAGCGGACCAATGCCGACGACTATATCTCCTCCGAAGAGGTGGAGAACCTCAAATCCATGGCCCTGGAGACCTATCCCCTCTCCAATCCCGAAAAGCAGATTATGTACGGCGCCGTGGCCCAGTCTTTCTCTACCGACGACGAAATCCAACTGGTGGAGAGCGAGGTGGTGGGCACCCTCTCCGCATCCCTGGAGGGCAACTTCAAGGTGTTCGTGGGCAACCGCAGCGCCACCACGGCCCTCGACAAGATTTTCAACCAGATGGACATTGCCATCGCCAAGAAATACTTTCTGCCGGAAGTGGTGGCCCACGCAGTCCTCACGGACGATGAAAGGGCCGGCGGCGTCGCGCTGATCGACGTGGGGGCCGGCGTAACTTCCGTGGCCATCTACCACGGCGGCATCATGCGTTACTACGCTTCCATTCCCTTCGGCGGAAAAGTGATTACCAACGACATCCGCACCGAATGCTCCATCTCCGAAGACCTGGCCGAAAAGATCAAGAAACGCTTCGGCGCCTGCATGCCCGGCAAACTGGCTTCGCTGAGCGAGAAAGTCCTGCAGATCCGGCTGGAGCCGCCTTTCAAGGAGGTCCCGGTACGCTACATCTCCGAAATCATCGACTGCCGCTGCCGCGAAATCGTCGAAGCCATCCTGTACTACATTCAGGAAAGCGGCCTGCAGAACTCCCTGCGCAGCGGTCTTGTGATTACCGGCGGTGGCGCGGAACTGGCCAACTTCATCCCGCTGGTGAAAGACCTTTCCGGATACGAGGTCCGCAAGGGGTATCCCCGCTATATGTTCTCCGCCTCCGTGGGCAGCGGGGTGTATTCCACCTCCGCCACATCGGCCATCGGTATGGTGCTCGCCGCCAAGGAAGACCACCTGCCCGACTGCGTGACCAAACCGGAAATCCCGGCCGATCCCGTCGAGGACGAGATGGTGGAAGTGGAAGTGACCAACGAGACTCCGGCCACGGCAGACGACAGGCTCTTCGCCCCAGAGGAATTCGGAGATCCCGTCCCCGAACAGGAGAAAGCCAAGAAGCAGGCCCCGCAGACCAAGAAGGTGAAGGTGGCCAAGAAAGAAGGAACCGGCATCCTTTCCATCTTCTGGAGCAAGGTGGAGAAGACCGCGCTGAAAGTTTACGACAAAGCCAACGAGGAGGAATAAACCATGAATTACGACATCGACACCAACATCGTTCCCAACGACTGGAACCAGGAGAACGCCATCATCAAAGTAGTGGGTGTAGGCGGCGGCGGTTGCAATGCCGTGAACTATATGTACCGTCAGAACATTCAGGGATGCAGTTTCATCGTGTGCAACACCGACGCGCAGGCCCTGCAGAGCAGTGAAGTGCCCGTCAAGATCCAGATGGGCCAGAACGGACTGGGCGCCGGCACCGACCCCACCGCCGGCCGCAACGCCGCCCTGGAAGCCCAGGACGAGATTGCCCGGAAAGTGCTGGACTGCGGCACGCAGATGCTCTTCATCACCGCCGGCATGGGCGGCGGTACCGGAACGGGAGCCTCCCCGGTCATCGCCAAGATGGCCAAGGACCGCGGCATCCTCACCGTGGCCGTGGTCACCATCCCCTTCAAGAACGAAGGCAACGAGTCCCAGTCCAAGGCCGTTGACGGCATCCACGAGCTGGAAAAGAACGTGGACTCCCTCCTCATTATCAACAACGAGAAACTGTACCAGTTCTTCGGCGACACCCTCATCCAGGAAGCCTTCCCCAAGGCCGATGAGGTGCTGGCCACTGCCGTCCGCGGCATTATCGAGGTCATCAGCCGCCACGGCTACATCAACGTTGACTTCCAGGATGTGTGCAAGATGATGCGCAACAGCGGCATGGCCCTCATGGGCAGCGGCGAAGGAACGGGGCCCAACAGGCTTCAGGATGCCGTGAAAGGCGCCTTCGAGAGCCCGCTGCTCAACGACTTCGACCTCAAGACCGCCAAGAACGTGCTCATCAACATCACCACGGGCAACAACGAGAACGGAGCCAAGATGAGCGACCTGGAGAAGATCGACGACATGATCACCGAATATACCGGCGACGCCAACCACTTCAAGAAAGGCATCATCTGGGAAGACGACCCCGAATTCGGAGACCATGTCCGCATCACGGCCATCGTCACGGGTTTCCAGATGGACCTGGGCGGCCTGGGCCTCAACAAGGACTTGGGGAACCTGGTCATCATCGACGAAGGCTTCGAATGGGAAACGCCCACGCACGGGGACGAAGTGTCACTCCCGGGCATATCCGACACCATCAAGATTGGCTACAACAACTCCGACAACGCAAAATACTACAATTTTGCCACGGAGAAAAAGCCCGTCCTTTGCATAAGTCCGGGCGAGAAGAAGGCCGATCTGGAAAACATCCCGGCCATCCGGCGGAAACACTAGTCCCCACGCTTTTTGCGTGGCAGCCGATGGGCCGGGCTTAGCGGTTATTGATGGTTTGGTTGAAGAGGCGGGCGGTTTGGACGGCTTCCGGCACGTCGTGCACGCGCAGCCAGGTGGCGCCGCGTTCCAGGGCGGCGAACTGGACCACCTGCGTGGCGGGCAGCGCCTCTTCCGGCGTAATGCCCAAAGGCTTGTAAACCATGCTTTTGCGGGATACGCCCACCAGGATGGGCTTCCCGAAGACCGTCAGCGCATCCAGGCGGTTGAGCAGCCGGTAGTTCTGTTCAAGGGTTTTGGCAAAGCCGAAGCCGGGGTCCAGGAGCCATTCCCGGATGCCGGCGGCTTCCGCCCTGGCGGCAAAGGCCTCGAAATATGCCTTCACATCGGCCACGATATCCTGATAGGCCGTCTGCTGCTGCATGGTTTCCGGCGTTCCCCTCATGTGCATGGCCACATAGGGGAGGCCCAGTTCACCCACCGTTTCCAGCATGGACGGGCCCAATGCCCCGGCGCTGATATCGTTCACCATAAAAGGGCCGATCAGGTCATACGCCCGGCGGACAATCTCGCTCCGGTAGGTGTCGATGGAAACGGCGCTCTCAGCGGACAGTTGCCGCAGAACGGGCTCCAGGCGGGCCCATTCCTCCTCCAGGGACGGCTGTGCGGCGCCCGGCCGGGTGGAGCAGGCGCCGAGGTCCACGAGATCGGCCCCTTCGGCCTGCATCCGGCGGATACGGGCCAGGGCGGTGGACACGTCGGCCCGGCTGGCGGCATAAAAGGAATCTTCGGTGAGATTCACGATGCCCATGATATGAATCTTGCGGTCCATGCACGGCAAAGGTAGGAAAAAATCACTATCTTTGCAGTGCAATTGCAGAAAATATGGAAAAAAGAACGCGTGTAAGGTTTGCTCCGTCGCCCACCGGTCCGCTGCACATGGGCGGTGTTCGTACGGCACTGTATAATTATCTCTATGCCAAGCAGAAAGGCGGTGATTTCATTATCCGTATCGAGGACACGGACTCCCATCGTTTCGTGCCCGGTGCCGAACAATACATCATCGAGGCCCTGAACTGGTGCGGCATCATCCCCGATGAAGGCGTGGACGCAGACGGCAAGGTGGTGGAAACCCCCAGCGAAAGGCATCCGCATGCCCCCTATCGGCAAAGTCAGCGGCGCCCCATCTACCGGCAATACGCAGAACAGCTGGTAGCGGCCGGCTGGGCTTATTACGCCTTCGACAGCGCCGAGGAACTCAATGAACGCCGTGCTGCGGCCGAAGCCGCCAAGGAAACCTTCATGTACAACGCCGCTTCCCGCGGCAGCCTGCGCAATTCCCTCACCCTGAGCCCGGAAGAGGTGAAAACGCTGCTGGAAACCACCACGGACTGGACCATCCGCTTCAAGATGCCCCTGAACCGCACCGTGAAGATGGACGATCTCATCCGCGGCCACGTGGAAGTGAACACCGACACCCTGGACGACAAAGTGCTGTGGAAACGGGCCGATGAACTGCCCACCTACCACCTGGCCAATATCGTGGACGACCACCTGATGGAGATCACGGAGGTAATCCGCGGCGAAGAATGGCTGCCGTCTCTTCCTTTGCATTATCTTCTGTATGAGGCCTTTGGCTGGACGGATACCATGCCGCGCTTCGCCCACCTGTCCCTGCTGCTGAAGCCCGTGGGCAACGGGAAACTTTCCAAACGGGACGGAGACAAGATGGGTTTCCCGGTGTTCCCCCTGAAATGGCAGAATCCGGAAACCGGCGAAACGTCCCGCGGTTACCGCGAAGACGGCTACTTCCCGGAAGCTTTCGTGAATATGCTGGCCATGCTGGGCTGGAATCCCGGTGACGACAGGGAACTGTTCACGCTGCCGGAACTGATTCAGGCGTTCTCCTTTGACAAGGTGCAGAAGGCCGGTGCCAAGTTCAACCCGGAAAAGGCCAAGTGGTACAACAAGGAATACCTGCGCATGAAATCCACGCAGGAGCTCACGGACCTCTTCATTCCCATCCTGGAACAACATGGCTGCCAGGTGGTCGGCTGCCCGTGCAACGCCCTCACCGCCGGTGCCAGCTTCGAAGGTCTGGGGGCCGATTTCAAAAACCGCATCTACACCCGCGAATACGTGGAGGAAGTGGTGGAACTGATCAAGGAACGCGCCACCTTCGTGGCCGATTTCTGGGACATCGCCTTCCATCTGTTCCAGGCTCCGGAAAGCTATGTCCAGAAAGACGTGGACAAGTTCTGGAAGGAGGACCACTACGAGTACTGCTTCGAAGTTTGCCAGTACATCACGGGCGTGAACTTTGGCTTCGATGACCTGGATCCCTACTACGGTCCCATGAGCGCCGAGGCCCTGGAGCCCGTGATTGTGGAGTACATCAAGAAGAACGAATACCCCATGGGCAAGGTAATGAACAGCCTGCGCCTGGCCCTCACCGGATCGGCCAGCGGCCTGGGTATCGCCGCCATCCTCTCCTTCATCGGCCGGAAAGAATTCGCCCGCCGCATGACCGCCGTCGCCGAACGACTGGGACGGTTGTAGTCTGCAAATTGTAAGAAACCCACAAAAATCACCTGAAACAACACTATCTTTTTTACGATTGTAGGATCCTGTGCGGAGTTGGTTTTATATTCTGAAAAATATGCGTAAATTTACCGGCAAACCGGAAGATATGGGTTCGCGATATGCTGCTATTGCAGAGGCTGCGCGTATGCATGAACTTCCGGACAGCGAAAAGATTCAATACCTGCGCAATATGATTACGGAAGAAGAAAAACTGGAACTCTACGACACCGGATTCGAAGATGGCATGGAAAAAGGCAAAGTACAAGCTCTTCAGGAAATGGCCAGAAGAATGTTGGCAGAAGGTTATGATTTAGGAGTTGTTTCTAAACTGACACAACTTCCGGAGAAGCAGATAAGCAACCTTCAAAAGTGAAAAATGAGCGCTATCCTTTGTGGGTAGCGCTCAATCGTTAGGGTTATTTACGGAGTTGGACGGAGGCGTTGGAGTTGGGTACTCAATTCTTCACGCCGTTCCTGAACTGCCCGGTGGCTTGTACGCTTTCAGTACGCCCCGTGAGCCGATAAGTAGCTATCCAGTTCCGTACGGTATCCCGTGTGAGTCCTAACTCGTGGCCGATGGCCTTATAGCCCTTCCCCTGCTGGTAAAGGGCTATGGCCTGCTGCCGCAGAGTATCAGGATAACTCGTAACAGCTAATCCTATGACAATCAACCATATACGCAAAGTTTCTCGTTCAAAAATCGAACGAGAAACTTTCAGTAAAATGCTAACAGTCAGTGAGTTGGCTGCCACAACCAGAAGCAACCGGGACCAAAGTTATTCTACAATGTAGACATCGTCCCCGGGGGCGGCGAAATGATAGGTGTCCCGCGCAAAGGATTCCAGGGAATCGCGGTTGTTGCGCAGATTGTCTATCTCCTGCTGCATGCGGTCTATCTCACTCTGGAGACGCACCATCTCCTTTTCCTGATTCTTCACTTCCACCGTGGCACGGATCCAGTTGAGCACGCTGTTGTGAGCGAAGAAGAGCAGCCACAGGGCAACCAGCGTCGTGACAACGATCACGAACGGAATCAAGTAGTTGTGGTCGCTGCGTTTAAGCCAGGCCCAGCGGTCTTTTTTCACTTCTTCTTCCATAAGACAGATTCTTCACTTTGTTCAGAATGACAGCAGGGACTATTCCACGGACAGCTCTACCGTGTCGATATTGCCCCGCTCCTGCTCCAGGGGAATGCGGCGGAAGGCCGCCAGGCAGGCCGCCAACAGGACAAGGCCCAGCACATAGAGGACCCCATAAGTGGTCCGGGGCATCATGTCCATCCAGAAATCGACCTCCTGCAGGGAAGGGATCTGGGACAGGATCACGGCCGTACCGTTGTTCACGAAATGGATGAGCATGGTGAGCCAGAGCGATCCCGTCTTGTAATAGACATAGCCCATGACCACGCCGATGATAAAGGCGTTGAGCGCCTGCCAGGGATTGAGGTGGATGAGGGCGAAGAAAAGGGCGCTGACCACGATGGCCCAGACGGGTTTCATCTTGGTGAGAAGTCCGCGAAGGACCATGCCCCGGCACAGCCACTCCTCAAAAATGGGAGCGAAAACGGCCGTCAGGAGGAAACTGCTCCACAGCGGGCCGCCCGTCATCTGCCGGAGCAGTTCCGTCACCATGTCGTAGAACGACTTCATGGCGGGAGAGGCCGTGGTGAGTTTGAAATTCCAATAGTTGGGAAGGTCGGCCGATACCATGGTGGCAAACGAGAGGGCTACGGTAATGAGGACCATCTGCCAGCCCTTGAACGGGCCCCAGTGGCTGTTGTTGAGTTTGTAGCCGGTCTCGAACAGGCTGTTGCGCTGGCTCTTCTGGGCCGCATAAACCATGGCCGGGAGGAAGGACAGCGGATACATGACCAGTTCGCCGTAGTCCTGGATGATCTCCCGCGGGACAAAGGCGCCGCAGATGCCGATGACAAGGCCTCCGAGCAGGGAGCCCACGAGGAACAACCCCAGCAGCACGAACATGCCCTTCACGCCCGGCACATACCAGGCGTGATTGGCATAAAGGTCATAATTGTTTACTTTGCGGGCAAAAAGTTGCATCAGTAGAGGGGGCTGGGATAAATACCTTTCTGAACCAGTTCCGCGAACTTGGCCACCACGCCGGGACGGTCTTCCTTGTAGGTGACGCCGAACCAGTGGGACGGGGTGGACAGGACTTCGCAAGCACCCTGGCCGCTCTTGACGATGACGTCAACGGCATAGGGGATGTAGTACTCTTTCTTGGGCTCGGTGATGTGCTGCGCAAGGAAGGTTTTGAAGATGGCCGCGCTCTTGGCGAAATAATCGGGCGTGAAGCCCCACATGTTCATGGAACAAAGGGCCTTGGCCTCCAGGGAGACGTGGTTTTCCCCGTTGACGGAATTGTTGCCATAGACCTTTCCGTCGGCCTCACGGGCGATTTCCAGGTGCTCGGCGATGTCGGTGAGGTTGCCCTTGGCATCGTAGGAGCAGATGCCGCGGGAGACGCTGCCGTTTTCGCTCAGGGTGTTCTCCAGTTCAAAGCCCACGATGCAGTAGCGGCCTTCGGTTTTCTCATGTGCGCGGCACCAGTCTCCGAGGATCTTGAAGGATTCCTTGCCGTAGAAATCGTCTCCGTTGATGACGGCGAAGGGCTCGTGGATGACATCGGCCGCCATGAGGACGGCGTGGGCGGTGCCCCAGGGCTTCACCCTTTCCTCCGGGACGGTGAAAGGAGCGGGAATCTTGTCCAGTTCCTGGGTGACGAAAACAAACTGGAGGGGCTCTCCGTCAACGGTTTTTACGCCGGCGTATTTTTCCTTGACGGCCTGTTCCATCTGGGCTTTGAAGGATTCACGGACAATATAGACCACTTTGCCGAACCCGGCCTCCACGGCGTCGTGGATGCTGTAGTCGATAATGGTTTCTCCGTGCGGTCCCAGACCGTCCATCTGCTTGAGCCCGCCATAACGGCTGCCCATGCCTGCTGCCAATACAAGTAAAGTAGGTTTCATGATATGTCGTTTAAGTTTTAATTGCTCGAAATACAAAGATAAGAAAAAATTGAGTAACTTCGCATCCACTTATGAAAACGACAGAACAATCTTCCAACTACGAGCATCTGGACCGGATGGACACCCTGGACATCCTGGCCTCCATCAATGCGGAAGACCGCAAGGTCCCCGTCGCGGTCGCACAGGCCATTCCCGCCATCGGGAAGTTGGTCGATGGCATCGTGGAGCGGGTCCGCCGGGGTGGAAGGGTGTTCTATGCCGGGGCCGGCACCTCCGGCCGGCTGGGCATCGTGGACGCCTCGGAAATTCCGCCCACCTATGGTGTGGAGAACGTTTTCATCGGCCTGATGGCCGGCGGAGACCGGGCCATCCGACATGCCGTCGAAGGGGCCGAAGACCGGGAAGAGCAGGGCTGGAAAGACCTCCTGGCCCATCATCTCACCCCCGAAGACACCCTGGTGGGCATCTCCGCCTCGGGCAGTGCGCCCTATGTGGTGGGCGCCATTCGGAAGGCCCGGGGGGCAGGCCTTCTCACCGCCGCCGTCACCAACAATCCCGACAGTCCCGTCACCCGCGAGGCCGAAATCCCCATCGTCGCGGAAGTCGGCCCGGAATTTGTAACAGGTAGTACCCGGATGAAATCCGGGACATCGGCCAAACTCATCCTGAACATGATCTCCACGGCGTCCATGATCCGCCTCGGACATGTCCAGGGTAACAAGATGGTGGACATGCAGCTGACCAACCGGAAACTGGTGGACCGGGGTACCCGGATGATCATGGAAGAAACCGGCATTACGGACTACGAACAGGCCCGGGAACTCCTGCTCCGGTACGGACAGGTGCGCGCGGCCGTCGATGCATATTTGAAAAAGTAAAACCCTATGTGGCAGAGAATACAAACCCTATATCTCCTGATTTCGGCCGGCCTCATCGCCGCCCTCTGTTTTTCCACGGCCTATTCCGTCGCCAATCCTGACGGACTGGTCAAAGTGTCGTACTGGCAACTTCAGAAGCCCTATTTCGGCATTCTGCTGGGCATTCTGGCAGCCATGGTGGCCCTGGCCCTGGTGGTGTACAAATCCCGGATTCTCCAGATGCGGCTGGCCACCCTGTCGGCCATCGTGGCGCTGGGCATGCAGGGATGGCTGGCCTGGATGTACTTCACCTTCGAAGGCCACGTCTTCAGTTGGACGGCCATCTTCCCGCTGGTCATCTGCCTCTGCAACCTGCTGGCGGCCCGCGGCTGCTTCCAGGACCAACTCATGGTGGAAAGCGCTTACCGGGTGCGCGAGCGCCGCAAAAGACGTCGCGCATGATACAAAGTCCCATCTGTCATATCCTGGGCATCGAAAAACCCATCTTCCAGGGGGGCATGGCCTGGATTGCCGACGCCCGCCTGGCTGCGGCCGTGTCTGAAGCCGGCGGCCTGGGGCTCATTTCTTCCATCCAGGCGGGTACGGAAGCCGTCCGGGCCGAAATCCGCAAAGCCCGCGAACTCACCGGCAAGCCCTTCGGCGTCAATATCATGCTGGCCGCTCCCAATGCGGCCGAAATCGCCGACCTCGTGGTGGAAGAAGGGGTGGGCATCGTCACGACGGGAGCCGGCTCCCCCGCCCCGTACATGGAGCGCTGGCTGGCAGCGGGCATCCGCGTGATTCCGGTCGTCGCGTCTGTCGCCTATGCCCTGAAAATGAAGGAATTGGGCGCCACTGCCCTCATCGCGGAAGGGGCCGAGTCCGGCGGCCACGTGGGCGAACTCCACACCATGGCGCTGGTGCCCCAGGTGGTGGACGCGGTGGACCTTCCCGTCCTCGCCGCCGGCGGAATCTTCGACGGACGCGGTGCCGCCGCCGCTTTCATGCTGGGCGCCTGCGGGGTCCAGGTGGGAACGCGCTTTTTGGTGGCCGACGAATGCCGCGTGCATGACGTGTACAAGGAGCGGCTCATCAAGGCTTCCGACATCGGCACCATGGTCACCGGGAAAAGCCTGGGAGACGCCGTCCGGAGCCTCAAAACCCCCTTCGCCAAGCAATTTGCCAAAATGGAGGCGGACCCGTCGGTATCGGCCGATGAAATCCGGGCTTTCGGCACCGGGTCGCTCCGCAAGGCCGTCTTTGACGGAGACCTTTCCGGCGGCAGTTTTCTCGCCGGAGAAGTGGCCGGCCTCATCAAAAAGAGGGAATCGGCCGCAGCAATCGTGAATGACATCATGGACGGCGCCGAGAAAGCGCTCGCCCATGCCAATACTTTGATTTATGGATCCTAAGAGAGTAGTAGTGACCGGGATGGGAGTTATCTCCTCCATCGGCCAGGATGTGGATACATTTTGGAACAATCTGATAAACGGCGTCTGCGGAATCGACTTCGTGGAAGATTTCAAGGACATGCCCGTCACCTTCGCCGGCAAGGTGAAGAACTTCGATGCCGAGCAATTCGGCATGGAAAAACCCTTTATCCGCAAACAGGACAACTTCACCCTGTATGCCATGGCCGCCGCCTGGCAGGCCGTGCAGCAGGCCGGCCTGGTGACGGAAGGGGAAAACACCAACATCGACCCGTACCGGCTGGGCGTATATGTAGGCTCGGGCATCGGCGGTTTCGAGGTGCAGTACCGCGAAACCAAGAAGATGATTGAAGACCCCTCCGGCAAGTGGATTTCGCCGCTTTTCATCGCCACCATGATTTCCAACATCGCCGCCGGGCACATTGCCATCAAGCACCAGGCCAAAGGCCCCTGCCTGGACATTGTGACGGCCTGCGCCACTTCCTCGCACTGTATCGGAGAGGCCTTCCGGGCCGTCCGTCACGGCTATGCCGACGCCATCATCGCCGGCGGCAGCGAACATGCCTCCATTCCGCTGGGCGTAGCCGGCTTCTTCAATGCCAAGGCCCTGACCCGCGCCACCGACCCCAAATACTCCTCCCTGCCGTTCAACGCCAACCGCCAAGGATTCGTGATGGGAGACGGCGCCGCCGTCCTCATCCTGGAGTCCCTGGATCACGCCCTCGCACGCGGGGCCACCATCTACGGAGAAATGGTGGGCTACGGCAACACCTGTGACGCCTATCACGCCACCGCTCCCCGTCCGGACGGCAGCACCCAGGCCCGTTCCATCCAGGACGCCCTGAGAGAAGCCGGATTCGACCCGGCCAAGGACAATCTGTACATCAACGCCCACGGCACCGGCACCCGCCTGAACGACGTGGCCGAAACCATCGCCTACAAAGCGGCGCTGGGAGATTTCGCCTACAAGGCCCATATCTCCTCTACCAAATCCATGACCGGCCACATGTTCGGGGCGGCCGGCGGAGCCGAAGCCATCGCCACCATCCTGGCCCTCAAATACGGCATCTGCCCGCCCACCATCAACCTGGACGTCCCCGACCCGGAATGCGACCTGGACTATACGCCCAACGTGGCCGTCAAGACCGACCTCACCATCGGCATCTCCGATTCTTTCGGTTTCGGCGGACATGACGCCTGTGTTGCCTTCAGACCGTACAAAGGATGAACCGCGAAGAAATCATGAAAGTGATCCCCCACCGGGAGCCCATGCTGCTGCTGGACCAGGCCCACCTGGGTGAGGACGGCGCCGCGCACGCCACTTACCGCATTCCCGACCATCCCTTCTTCTGCGAGGGACATTTCCCGGGCAACCCCATCGTTCCCGGCGTCATCCTGTGCGAAATCATGGCCCAGAGCTGCTTCGTGCTTTTCATCGAAGCCTTCGAGCGGCACCTGATCCTGTACCGGGGCCTGGACGCGGTCAAATTCCGGGGCACGGTACATCCCGGAGACTGCTGCGAAATCACCGCCACCCTTGCCGAGCACAAGGGCAGCATCTTTGTCTGCGATGCCGTTCTTTCGGTAGAGGGAAAACGCTGCGCCCAGGCGCGGATCACGCTGGCCCTGACGCCCAAGGCCTGATTCCTATTCGTGGGAGGCCAGACGCTCCCAGGCCAGTTTCTCCCATTTGGTGCCCGGACGGCCGTAATTGGCGTACGGGTAGATGGAAATGCCGCCACGGGGCGTGAAGAATCCGGTTACCTCGATGTATTTGGGATCCATCAGTTTGATGAGGTCCTTCATGATGGTGTTCACGCAGTCCTCGTGGAAATCTCCGTGGCTGCGGAAACTGAAAAGATACAGTTTCAGGGACTTGGACTCCACCATTTTCACGTCCGGCACATAGGCGATGCGGATTTCCGCAAAATCCGGCTGGCCGGTGATGGGGCAGAGGGTGGTGAATTCCGGGCAGTTGAAACGGACCCAGTAATCGTTGTCCGGGTGTTGGTTTTCAAAGGTTTCCAACACTTCGGGGGCGTAATTCTGGCTGTACGCGGTGTGGTGGCCAAGCGCCTTCAGTTCTTCGGGATTGCGTGCCATGCTAACTCTCCTCCCCTGCTTCTTTGAGCCGTTCGGCGTTTTCTGCGATCTGCAACTGGTCGATGCATTCCTGGATGTCGCCGTCCATGAACACCGGCAGGTTGTACATGCTCCAGCCGATGCGGTGGTCGGTCACGCGGCCCTGCGGATAGTTGTAGGTGCGGATTTTGGCGCTGCGGTCACCGGTCGATACCATGGTTTTGCGCTTGGCGGCAATGCCGTCCAGGTATTTCTGGTGTTCCATGTTGTACAGACGGGTGCGGAGTTCTTCCATGGCACGGTCCAGGTTCTTGAGTTGGGAACGCTCTTCCTGGCACTGCACGACGATGCCGGAAGGGATGTGAGTGAGGCGCACGGCGCTGTAGGTGGTGTTCACACCCTGGCCGCCGGGACCCGAAGCGCAGAAGAGGTCCTTGCGGATATCGGCCGGATTGAGTTCGATGTCGAATTCGCCGGCTTCCGGGAAAACGGCCACGGAGGCAGCCGATGTCTGGATTCGGCCCTGGGTTTCCGTCTGGGGCACACGCTGCACGCGGTGTACGCCGGACTCGTACTTCATGACGCCGTACACGCCGTCCTGGCTGCTGGAGAGTTTGAAAACGATTTGCTTGTAACCGCCGGAGGTGCCGGGAGCCTGGTCGGTGACTTCCAGTTTCCAGCCCCTGCGCTCGGCAAAGTGCTGATACATCCGGAAGAGGTCGCCGGCGAAAATGGCGGCTTCGTCACCGCCGGTGCCGCCGCGGATTTCCACCATGGCGTTCTTGCTGTCGTCAGGATCGGCCGGGATGAGGAGGAGTTTGATGTTCTGCTCCATATCCGGGAGTTTGGGCTCGATTTCCGCAATTTCGTCCCGGGCCATTTCGCGGAGGTCCTCGTCCTTCTCATTCATCATGATGTCCTTGGCCTGCGCGAGTTCGTCCACCAGCCTCTTGTACTCCAGGCCGGCGGCGATGATGGGCTGCAATTCCTTGTAGTCCTTGTTCAGTTGGACGAACTTCTTCATATCCGCAATCACAGCGGGGTCGGCGAGCTGCTCTTCCAACTTCTTGTATTTGTCCTGAAGGCTCAGTACCTTCTCCAGCAAAGTGTTTTCTGCCATATCGTTTTTGTTCTAGCCTGCAAAGATAATAAAAAATCAGGACTTCTCGCGAAGACTGGGGTCCTCGCGGTATTCGGCCGTCGCGGTGAAGAAGACATCTCCGCTGGAGTTGAGGGCGGTTTCCACGGAATCCTGCACCACGCCGATGATGAAGCCCACGGCCACGGCCTGCATGGCCACGTCATTGCCGATGCCCAGGAAAGAGCAGGCCAGCGGGATCAGGAGGAGCGAGCCTCCCGCCACGCCGGAAGCGCCGCAGGCACCCAGGGTGGCCACCACGCTCAGGAACACGGCGCTGAGGAAACTCACTTCGATCCCCAGGGTATGGGCCACGGCCAGGGTCATCACCGTAATGGTGACGGCCGCACCGTCCATGTTGATGGTCGCCCCCAGGGGGATGCTGACGGAGTAGAAATCCCGGTCCAGCCCCAGTTTCTTGCAAAGGGCCATGTTGATGGGGATGTTGGCGGCCGACGAGCGGGTGAAAAAGGCTTGCAGGCCGCTTTCCTTGAGACAGATCCACAGCAGCGGGTAAGGGTTTCGGCCGGTGGCCAGGAAGGACCACAACGGATTGAGAATCATGGTCGCGAAAAGCATGCAGCCCACCAGGACCAGCAGGAGCCGGCCATAGGTGGTGAAGATTTCCATGCCGCTTTCCGATACCGCGGAGAACACCAGGCCCATGATGCCGAAGGGGGCGAACTGGATGACCCAGCGGACGATGAGGGAAACCACGTCGGCCAGGTCTGACACGACCTGGATGGTAGCCTTGCCGGCCACCATCTTAAGCCCCAGGCCGAAGAGGAGAGACCAGAACAGGATGCCGATATAATTGGCCGTACTCAGGGATGTCACCGGATTGGCGACCATGTTGGTGAGCAGGTTGGAAAACACGTCCGAAAGTTCGACCGGTTTGCCGGTTTCCACCACATCTGTCAGCTGCATGGTGACCGGGAAAAGGAAACTGCCGGCTACGGCCACCAGGGCGGCAGAAAGCGTGCTGACCAGATAAAGGGTGATTACCGTGCGGAATCGGGATCCAAGTCCGCCTCCCTGGGCGCTGGCGACCGAGGAGGCGACCAGTACAAATACCAGGACAGGGGCAATGGCCTTGAGGGCGCTCACGAAGAGTTTTCCGAAGATTCCGACCCAGGTCCAAGCGGGTACCAGCAGTGCCAGAGCGGCACCGATGACCAGGCCGATGAAAATACGGAGAATCAGGCTGATGGACGTCCATTTTGCCAGGAGTTTGGAAAACTGGATTTTCATAGGACAATGATTTGATTTATCGGTGGAATCGCTGGAAGGCGGCACGCTCCAGCGCCTCCCGGTCTTCGGGATGGGCGATGGAAATCAGGAGGCGTGCGCGTTCCTGCAGGGATTTTCCATACAGGTTGACGGCTCCGTATTCCGTGACCACCCACTGGATATCGGCCCGGGGGGTGACTACGCCGGCGCCGCTCTGGAGCATGGGAACAATCTTGGGATGGCCCTTGGCGGTGCGGGAGGCCAGGGCGATGATGGCCTTGCCGCCCGGGGACAGTTTGGCTCCGCGGACAAAATCGAGTTGGCCGCCGGTGCCGGAATAGATGCGCGTACCGATGGAATCGGCACAAACCTGGCCGGTCAGGTCGATTTCGATGGCCGAATTGATGGATACCATGCCGGGATTCAGCGCAATCGCGCGGGGGTCGTTGGTATAGGCGATGTCCCGCATCTGCACGGCGGGATTGCGGTCAATGAAGCGGTACACCTCCCCGGAGCCCAGCAGGAAGGACGCCACCACCTTGCCCTTGTCGATGGCCTTGCAGGAGCCGTCGATGACGCCGCTCCGGATCAGGGCCAGGGCCCCGTCGGAGAACATTTCCGTGTGCAGGCCCAGATGCCTGTGGTCCTTCAGGCCGGCGCAGATGGCATTGGGCATGGAGCCGATTCCCATTTGCAGGCAGGCGCCGTCCGGAATGAGTTCGGCGCAGCGTCGGCCAATCTCCATGTCCACCCCGGAAGGGCTGGCATAGGTGCTGGTGATGAGCGGGCGCTCGTCCCGGGCCAGGGCGGTGAAACGCTCCAGGGGAATGAGGTCTCCGTAAGCGAACGGCACCTGCGGGTTCACCACGGCGATGCGCTCCCGGGCCACTTCCAGCGCGGCCGGCGAGCAATCTACCGACGTTCCCAGCGAGACCCGGCCGTCCACCGGTTCGGATACCTGCACCATGGCCACGTCGCACGGAAGCGCCCCCGTGCGGTACATCAACTGGGATTCGAAAAGGTTGGCAGGGATATAGTCGGCCACGCCCTCCTGCACGGAAGGGCGGAGGTTGGGCCCCACGAAAAAGCCCTGGTCCCAGAAGGCGCTCCTATGCTCCGGAGAGCCGTAAGGGGCGGGACCTTCGGTGTGGAAATGGTGGAAATGTACGTCGGCGAGTTCCCCGGCGCGCTCGCACAGGGCTTCGATAAGGATCTGCGGGACGCTGGCGATGCTGGAGAGGTGGACATGGTCTCCGCTCCGCACCCGCTGCACGGCTTCCCGGGCGCTGATGTAAGGTAAATGCTGCATTTCAAAAGCAAATATAGCGATATTCTTTGTATATTTGCGTCTCCAAAAATAAATACTATGCACACTCGGGAAGAAAAGCTGGCCGCATTCGGCCGTCTGCTGGACATCATGGACGCCCTCCGGGAGAAATGTCCCTGGAACGCCGCCCAGACCATGGACTCCATCCGCCCCATGACAGAGGAGGAAGTCTATGAACTCAGCGACACCATCCTGGAAGGAGACCGGCAGGGAACGGCCAAGGAAATCGGCGACCTGCTGTACCACATGGTATTCTATGCCCGCATCGGAGAGGAAGAGGGGGCTTTTGACATTGCCGACAGCATCGGCAAGGTGTGCGACAAGATGGTGTTCCGCCATCCGCATGTATTCGGTCCCGAGGCCGGCAAGCCCACGTCGGCCAAGGAGATTGCCGACACCTGGGAACTGGTGAAGGCCAAGGAAAAGGACGGCAACAAAACCGTCATGGGCGGCATCCCCAAGGCCATGCCCGCCATTTTGAAGGCCCTTTCCATGCAGGAAAAGGCCCGCGGCTGCGGTTTTGACTGGGAAAAGAAAGAGGACGTCTGGGCCAAGGTGGCCGAGGAGTACCAGGAAGTGTCGGAAGCCTCCGAAGAGCACCGGGCCGAAGAGTTCGGAGACCTGCTCTTCGCCGTCATCAACGCCGCCCGGCTGTATGGCGTGGACCCGGAAGCCGCCCTCGGCCGCAGCTGCGAAAAGTTCCGCCGCCGCTTCAACTACGTCGAGGCCGAAACCCTCCGCAGCGGCCGCCGCCTCAGCGACATGACTCTCCCCGCCATGGACGCCCTCTGGAACGAGGCCAAGGCCAAAGGCCTGTAGCGCGCCCCCCGATTTTAACACACCGCCTCGACACAAAATCGGCAGCTTTCGCACCGACGACGGCATCGGCAGCCACATCACATATATTTCATAATAGTTTCGTACCTTTGCTGCAAGTACAGGAAATGACCCGCCGAAACGCAATGCTTCAGCAGGCCATTCAGGAAGGGGAAAACCGTAGATAAACTCCTACTTGATCAAATTCCCCAGAATACTGCGGGTGAGTTCTTTGGTGAGGGTGTTGGTGGCGCTGCGGGTGGCCTTGGTCACGGCTTTCTTGGTGGTGGAAGTCTTGGATGAGGACTTCTTGCCGGTGATGGCGTCGGCAGCAGCGGCGGCGGCCACGCCGGTGACGGCCGTAAGGACACTCTTCAGCACCTTGGAAGCAATGCTGTTCTTGGCCTTCTTGGCCCGCTCCTTCGCTTCCTTTTCGGCCTCCTTGGCGGCGCGGGCGGCTTCCTTGGCCTCGAGGGCAGCCTGCTTTTCGGCTTCCTCGGCGGCTTCGATCTCGGCCTTCTGGCGCTCAGCCTCCAGGGTGGCGGCGGTAATGAGTTCGTAGGCACTCTCGCGGTCGATCAGATGGTCGTAACGGCCGAACAGGCGGCTGCGCTTGATAAGTTCCGCCCGCTGGTCCTCGGTGATGGCGCCGATCTGGCTCAGCGGGAAGAGAATCTTGGCCCGCTCAACGATGGAAGGCGTGCCCTTCTCGTCCAGGAAGGAGACCAGGGCCTCGCCGGTGCCCAGTTCCAGCAGCGTATCATACGTTTTGAAGGCCGGGTTGGGACGGAAGGTGTCGGCCGCCACTTTCACGGCCTTCTGGTCCTGCGGCGAATAGGCGCGGAGGGCATGCTGCACACGGTTGCCCAACTGGCCCAGGATGTTGGACGGAATGTCCGTAGGGCTCTGGGTGATGAAATAGATGCCCACGCCCTTGGAACGGATGAGGCGGATCACCTGCTCGATCTTGTCCGTGAGGGCCTTGGAGGTGCCTTCAAAGAGCATGTGCGCCTCGTCGAAGAAGAAGACCAGTTTGGGAAGGTCCATGTCGCCCACCTCGGGCAGGGTGGCATACAGTTCCGACAGGAGCCACAGCAGGAAAGTGGAATACAGTTTGGGCTGGAGCATGAGGCGGTCGGCCGCAAGGACGTTCATGATGCCCTTGCCGCCCTCGCACTGCAGGAGGTCGTAAATGTCGAAATCGGGCTCGCCGAAGAACTTTTCGGCCCCCTGGTTCTCCAGGGCCAGCAGCGCACGCTGGATGGCGCCCACCGAGGCCGATGTCACATTGCCGTACTTCGTGGTGTATTCCGCCGCGTTCTGCCCCACGAAATTGAGCATGGCCCGAAGGTCTTTCAGGTCAATGAGCAGCAGGCCGTTGTCGTCGGCGATGCGGAAGACGATGTTCAGGACGCCCGTCTGGGTTTCATTGAGGTCCATCAGGCGGCCCAGCATGTCCGGCCCCATGCGGGAGATGGTGCTGCGCATGGGGTGGCCCTGCTCACCGTAAACGTCGAAAAAGCGTACCGGACAAGGTTGGAACTGCGGATTCTCGATGCCGAATTCCGGCAGGCGCTTCTCGATGAAACCGGAGAGTTTTCCGGCCTGGGAGATGCCGCTGAGGTCCCCTTTCATGTCGGCCATGAAACAGGGAACGCCGGCCTGGCAGAAGGTTTCGGCCAAAACCTGCAGGGTGACGGTTTTACCGGTGCCGGTGGCACCTGCGATGAGTCCATGTCGGTTGATCATCTTTCCCACCAGGGAAAGCGGTCCGTTCTCGGAATGGGCTACATACAGCCCGCGTTCTTTGTCCAGCATATTACGATTTTTTTGCGTTTTTACGATAATTCAGGAAATGGAAGCCGATAAGCGATCCCGCCACCGAAAAGGCGGCCAGCCAGGGCGTGTACTGCTGCGGCACGCCGAAGCCGATTTTGTCCACCAGGATGAAGCAGAAGCAGACAGCCGTCATGAACACGGCGGGGAAATAAGTCACGAGGAACCACCAGCCATCCTTTTCCTTCAGGAGATAAGTGGTGGCCGTCCAGAGCATGATGGTGGCCAGGGCCTGGTTGCTCCAGCCGAAGTAGCGCCAGATCACGTTGAAACCGTTGGCATCGGAAATATTGTACCACAGCAGGAGGGCCGACAGCGCAAAGAGCGGAATGGCCAGCACAAGCCGGCTGCCGAGTTTCTTCTGAGGCAGGTGCACGAAGTCGGCGATGATGAGGCGGGCGCTGCGGAAGGCCGTATCGCCGGAGGTGATGGGGGCCGCCACGACGCCCAGAACGGCCAGGATGCCGCCCACGACGCCCAGCCAGCCCTGCGAAACCTTGGTCACCACCGCCGGGGCCGATGCCGTAATGTCCGAACCCACCTGGGCGGCGCCGCCGTCGAAGAAGAACCAGGAAGACACGGCCGCCCAGATAAGGGCCACCAGGCCTTCCGTAATCATGGCCCCGTAGAAGATGGGCCGACCCTGTTTCTCATTGCCCAGGCAACGGGCCATCATCGGGCTCTGGGTGGCATGGAAACCGGAAATGGCCCCGCAGGCGATGGTGATGAACAGGCACGGGAAGATGGGCTGGTCCTTGAGACCCGCCTTGTCCTGCCAGCCGGTCAGGCCGTCCCAGATTTCGGGCAGTTGCGGCCATTTGACAAACAGACACACCATGAGCGCCACGGCCATGAACAGCAGCGCCACGGCAAACACCGGATAAATCTTGCCGATCAGTTTGTCGATGGGCAGCAGGGTGGCGATGACATAATAAAGGAAGATAATCCCGACCCAGAGCATGATGGACTGGGAGGTGCCGTCGCCGGCCATGTCTCCCAGAATAAGCGCAGGACTATAGACAAAGACAGTGCCCACCAGCGCCAGGAGGACAATGGAGAAAATGAGCATCACAACCTTGGTGGCCTTGCTCATATAGTCCCCCACCAGTTCGGGAACGCCTACGCCCCCGCGCCTGACGGACATCATGCCCACCATATAATCATGCACGGCGCCGGCGAAAATACAGCCCAGGACAATCCAGAGGTAACTGGACGGGCCGAACTTGGCACCCATGATGGCGCCGAAGATGGGGCCGGTACCCGCGATGTTCAGGAACTGCACCATGAACACCCGCCAGGAAGGCATCTGGATAAAGTCCACGCCGTCGGCTTTGGTGACGGCCGGCGTAGGACGCTTGGGATCCGGGCCGAACATCCGATCTACGAAAGCCCCGTAAAAAACATAGCCCAGAACCAGGGCGACGATGCTAAGCAGAAAAGAATACATGACTATTCAAAAAAACTAAAATGTACGCGACCGTAGTGGCGTTCTTTTACAAAATGGGGATGGTTCACAAAGGAGTGTTCGTCTCCGTGTTCCAGGATGAAATACCGTTCCGGATGCAGGATGTCGGCGGCGAAAACAAGGTCCGGAAGGTTTTCCAGCCCTTCCAGGGCGTAAGGAGGGTCGGCAAAGACGATATCGAACTTTTCCCGGCAGATGGGAAGGAAATCGAAGACATTGTCCCGCACCATGGTCACGTTCCCGAGGCCCAGCCGGTCGGCCTCCGTCTTGATGAAAGAGGCGTTTTCGCGGGCCATCTCCACACAATAAACCCGGGAAGCGCCCCGGGAGGCGAATTCGAAGGCGATGGAACCGGTGCCCCCGAAAAGGTCCAGGACCTTGAGGTCCTCGAACTCGTATTCGTTGTCGAGGATATTGAAAAGGCCCTCCTTGGCGAAGTCCGTGGTGGGACGCGCCTTGTAGCCCGCCGGCGGCAGGATGACTTTCCCCTTGCGTTTTCCCCCGATGATTCTCATAGTTGCACCACCCCCTTGAAGTAGCGGTACAGCGACATTTCCGCCTCCGGGTCCAGCGGCGTGCGGAAACAGACCGTGGAAACCTCCGGGTTCAGTTGCAGGCGCCTCATGCTCAGGAACAGGAAATACTGCGCCGTGGTGAAATCCGGAGCCTCGAAGACATTGGCCAGAAGAAGGCTCTTCCCCTGGGCCACCACAAGATGCAGCCAGCCATCCCTCCAGGAAGCCACGATCTTGTTGTATTCCGGAAGGGTTTGCAACTGACGCAGAAGATAATACATTTCCGGAAGGACCCGGACCGGCATCCCCGAAGAAGGCAGGACCGTTTGTGCGACAACCCGGGAAAGGGATTCTCCCAGGGTATTGGAAAACACCAGGACCGAAGCCAGGGAAGGAAGGTTGACGGATTCCACGAAATCCCCCTCCTCCAGGGCGGCCACTTCCTCCAGGGCGGTACGGGCCGATCCCGGGTTGTAGAAACTCTCCGGTACAAGGGCCACCTTGGGAGTCAGGAGCGAGACCTCCACCTGCTGATACCTGCGCTGGAATTCCGGCGTGGTGAACAGGCGTTCCGCGCCGATCCAGGCGGAACGGGGGCCTTCCTGGTCTCCGGTACGGACCTTAAAAGAATATCCACTCAAGGAAACTTGAATGGATATTCCAGTATATGAGGGATGAGTCTGGTCCATGGAAGGACTATTCCCAGTTACCTGCGTTGTTGTTAGGAGCCGTTATGCTACCCACCTGCAGGCCTTCGTACTTGTTCTGGTCGCGGCGCTCGGCATCGAGGTTGATGCGAAGCTGGTTGTCCAGGCCCTTGCAGAGGGCTTTGTAAGGCATACGGGCCTCAAAGAGGGGAACCTGAACACCGGAAACGGTCTTGATGGCGGATTCCATCTCCGTGCGCATACCACCGGAGAACGGGATGAAAGCCAGGGAGTCGATGTTGAAATCCGGACGGTTGTGGAACAGGGTGTCACGTACCGGAATCTGGGTGACGGTGGAGAACACGACCTTCTGACCGGCGGCATAGGCTTCCTTGAGTTTTTCCGTAATCTGTTCGGGTTTGAGTTTCCGGTTGGCCTTCTTGATGGCGTCCGTGTTGGCGACGGCCAGGGAGTCATCGTTGGAGCCGATCTGCATGATGATATCCATCTTGCCGGTTTCGTAGAACATCTTGAGGGAGTCCACAGTGGGGCTGAAACGACCATAGACACTCTTGAAAGCGACCTGGAGGGTGCGGATGTCTTTCAGGCGCTGGATGCCGACCTGGGAACGGGCAGCGACAGCCTTGTTGAATTCGACAGGTTTCTGGACGCTTTTCACCGTAAGCCATACGAGGAGGCAGATAACGGCTGCCAGAAGGATTTCGAGACCGATTTTTAAACCTTTGTTCATTATTTTAGTGTTTTATAATTTTCCAAACTTCCGACAAAGTTATAAAAATCATTTCTCAAAAGCAATAATCTTTTGTAAATTTGCCATCGCAAAACGTTTTGCCCATGGATATAATCCAGCAAGAGAGCATACACACCCTTAAAGCCTTGACGCAAAGTGCCGCCAAGGTGGCCGTCGTGGGCCATACGCACCCGGACGGAGACGCCCTGGGCGCCACCACCGGCCTGGCCCTTGCCCTGCTCTCCCGGGGCAAAAAGGACGTTTGCTGCGTGTTTTCGGACACGCCGGCCGACAACCTGCAATTCATCCTTTCCCCGGAGGTCACCTACCTCTTTCAGGACCGGAATGCCGAAAAGGCCGAAGCCTGTATCCGGGAAGCCGACCTCGTGTTCCTGCTGGACTGCAACGCCTTCGACCGTACGGAAGGCCTCAAGGACGCCCTGGAGGCCTCTTCCGCCCGGAAAATCCTGATCGACCATCACCTGAATCCCGACAGGTCCCGCTTCGATGCGGCCTTCTCCACGCCGGAGATTTCGTCGGCCTCGGAGTTGCTGTACTGGGTTCTCAAGGCCCTGGAATGGGATGTGACGCTTCCCGTGGGCACGGCCCTCCTCACCGGCATGACCACGGACACCAACAACTTTGCCAACTCCGTGTATCCTTCCACCTTCCGGATGGCGTCGGAACTGATCGCCGCCGGCGTGGACCGGGACGCTCTTCTGCAGAAAATCTACAGCAGTTACCGCGAAAACCGGGTCCGGCTCATGGGGTACATGCAGTATGAAGGGCTCCGGCTCCTGCCCGGCGGCGGCGCCTACATGATTCTCACCCGGGACATCCAGCGTCGCTTCGACCTCCGCGAAGGAGAGTCCGAAGGCCTCGTGAACGTCCCGCTCACCATCGGAGCCGTCCGCCTTAGCCTGCTCCTGAAGGAAGACGAGGGGCATTTCCGCGTCTCCATCCGCTCCAGGAAGGGCACGTCGGCCCAGGCCCTGGCGCAGCGTTACTTCCACGGCGGCGGGCACGAGAACGCCTCCGGGGGGAAACTGTTCATCGGCCCGGATATCGCCTCCCCGCAGGAGGCCGCCACTTTTGTTGAAAATGCGCTCAAAGATTTCCTGAAATGAAAAAAGGCACCGTCATATTGACCGCCGCTGTTGTCCTGGCCGGGCTGGGCGCCTGTTCGAAGGCGTCGCTCAAGGCCACCTACGACAAGCAGGCCACCTACATCGAGGGCTTCATCACCGCCCAGATGAAGGCCGATACGAACGCCACCCTGGTCCGCAACGGCAACGCCTTCCGCCTCACCCTCCACGACACGCTGGACCGCGTCTTCGGAGAGCGGGACTCCCTCCAGGCGGGCGGAAAGGTGGCGCTCTACTATGCCTGTTACACCCTGACCAGTTCCTCCATCAGCGTCGGCAACCTCATCGCCACCAATGTGAAGTCCATTGCCGAAATGGCCGACTGGAACCTTTCCGACACGCTTCGTTACAAGTTGGACACCCTCACCCTGGACAAAACCATCGTGAGCGGCCTGTACGACGGGCTGCAGGGCGTGCAGGAGTTTGACGAGTGCGTAATCCTGTTTACCGGAGAATTTGGCTTCGGAAATGCAGAACGGGGCACGATTCCTGCAAGAAGTGCCCTGGCATATCAATTTTGGATCGAGAATATATTAGACAATGAGAAATAACATGCTCAAAAGAATCCCGCTTGCCCTTCTCGCCGGTCTCCTGATGGCAGGCTGTGCAAAGGAAACGACCCTCACCACCGGAGAAAAGGCCCAGAAGTATATGGAGAAGTTCATTGAGAAGTTCTACCCCTTCGTCACGCCCAATGAATATGGCATCTACGTGCTCGAGGACACGCCCGGCACCGGCAAGGTCTGGAGCCAGGATTCCCTGTACACCTATGCCACCACCACCATCCGCGGCCTGGACGGCACCATCTCCTCCACGCAGGAAGAGAAACTGGCCCAGCAACTGGGCACTTACGCCATGGGGAATTACTACGGGCACCGCTTCGTGCAGACGGGAGAGGGACTCAGTTATGCGGGAGTGGACGCCCTTCTGCAGGGAATGCGGGAAGGCGGAACGCGGAAGGCCATCATTCCGGCCTGCCTGCTCACCACCAGCCGCTATAATACCTACAATGAATATCTGGCAAACGGCACGCAGTCGAGCGCCCTGGAATATACCGTTACCCTCGGCGGGCAAGTCAACGACATTGAACAGATGGAAAAGGACAGCCTGGCCCGCTTCATCCGCCGTCACTACGGAGAGGGCATCAAGCCGATAGCCTACAAATCCGGAGAAGAGGCCGACGGCACTTTTTATTTCCTCACCGACAGTTCGGCCTTCAAAGCCGAAGACAAATTCCCGGCCGACACCACCATCCGGGTCAACTATACCGGAATGCTCCTGAACGGGCAGGTTTTTGACACCACCCGGGAAAGGGTGGCCAAGGATGCCGGTATCTACGACGACGCCAAAACCTATACCACCGCCAATCTGACCATCGCCACCAACTTCACGGAGATGAGGCTGAACGACAGTTCCATGATCGACGGCTTCTCGGCCGGTATCTCCCAGATGCACTGGCTGGGCCAGAAGGGCGTCGTACTGTTCGTTTCCTCCTTGGGCTATACCAGCAAAGGGAGCGGCCTGAGCATCCCTCCCTACTCTCCGCTCCTGTTTGAGATAGAACTTCTGTAATCATGGCAGGGACTTCCGTACCTGCAGAGCTCGGGACCAAACCCATCGGCTCGCTGATCCGGCAATATGCCGTCCCCGGCATCATCGCCATGACGGCTTCTTCGCTGTACAATATGGTGGACAGCGTGTACATCGGCCATATTGCCGATGTGGGCTCCCTTTCCATCGCCGGCCTCGCCGTCACCTTCCCCCTGATGAATATCTCCACGGCTTTCGGCACGCTGGTAGGCGTGGGCGCCGCCACCATGATCTCCGTCCTGCTGGGACAGAAGAACTACCGGGTGGCCGGGAAGGTCCTGTGCAACGATGTCACCCTGAATATCATCACGGGCGTGATTTTCACCGCCGTCATGCTGCTGTGGATGGATCCCATCCTGCGCTTTTTCGGCGCATCGGACGCCACCCTCCCCTACGCCCGGGACTACATGACCATCATCGCCATCGGGAACGCCGTCACGCACCTGTATTTCGGGATGAACGCCATCATCCGCTCGTCCGGCAATCCCAAACTGGCCATGGGGCTCACCCTGTTCACGGTAACGTCCAACGCCATCCTGGATCCCATTTTCATCTTCACGCTGGGCATGGGCATCCAGGGCGCCGCGCTGGCCACCGTCCTGTGCCAGTGCATGGCGCTGGGCTACACCTTCCGGTATTTCCTCAACCCCGAGCGCTTCCTGCATCTCCCCCGTTCCTGGAAAATGCTGCGGGTCGATTGGAAGATCGCCAAAGACTCCCTGGCCATCGGCATGGGGCCGTTCCTGATGAACCTTGCCAGTTGCATTGTGGTGCTGTTCATCAACCAGCAACTGGTCAAGTGGGGCGGAGACCTGTCCATCGGCGCGTATGGCATCGTGAACCGCATCAGTTTCCTCTTCGTGATGATCGTGATGGGATTCAACCAGGGCATGCAGCCCATCGCCGGCTATAATTTCGGTGCCCGGCAATACGGCCGTGTCCGGGAAGTCTATATCAAAACCGCCGGGTGGGCCACGCTCGTGCTCTGCATCGGCTTCCTCTTTTCCGAATTCCTCTCGGCGCCGATGGTCAGAATCTTTACCAGCGACCCCATCCTCATAGAAAAAGCCTCCCACGGCCTCCGGGTGATGAACCTCGCCTTCCCCATCATCGGCTTCCAGATGGTCACCACCAATCTGTTCCAGTGTCTGGGCATGGTCAAAAAGTCCGTCTTCCTGTCCCTGTCGCGGCAACTGCTCTTCCTCCTCCCCTGCATTTATCTCCTGCCTCCGCTGCTGGAGTCGGAGAGCGGTGTCTGGTACAGTTTCCCCATATCCGATACCATCGCGGCCGTCATCACCGCCCTTTTCGGCCTGAGCCTTCTCAGGAAACTCGGAAAACTGCAGGACGGGGATGATCCCGGGATTCTGGGGAGCCAGATTTAGATTCTTCACTTCGTTCAGAATGACAAAAGACACGTTCAGAATGACAAAAGACACGTTCAGAATGACAAAAGATATGCATACCATCATCAATATCGGCCGGTCTTTCGGCAGTGCCGGCGGCCATATCGGGCATGCCATCGGAGAGAAACTGGGCATCCCCTTCTACGACAACGAACTCATTTCCAAGGCGGCCGAGGAAGAGGGTTACTCGAAGAGCCTGTTCGCCAAGGGCGAGGAAAAGAGCCTGTTCTCCTTCTCCAGTTTCTTTGCCTCCAGCCGCCTGGGATACATGGACGGTGGGTATGTCAGCGACAACGTGATGTTCAGCATCCAGAGCGAGGTCATCAAATCCATCGCCGGGAAGGGGGACGCCATCCTCATCGGCCGATGCGCCGACTACATCCTCCGGGACTTCGACTGCCTCAATGTCTTCATCACCGCACCGGAGGCCTACCGCATCCAGAGCCTGGTCAAAAGCGAGGGCCTCAGTCCCGAAGAGGCCGAAAAACTGATGCGGCGCAAAGACCGCACCCGGCAAACCTACTACAATTACTACACGTTCGGCGCCTGGGGGCAGGCCTCCAACTACCATCTCTGCGTGGACAGTTCCATCCTCGGCGTGGAAGGGACGGCCGATCTGATCATCGACTTCGGACGCCGTACCGGGAAAATCAAGTGAAGAAAGCAGGCTTCATACTGGCCCTTCTGCTGCTTGCCGTCGCCGGCGGGTTCTGCCTCTCGCACAGCCGTCCGCCGCAGGAGACGGCCGTGCCCATCGCCTGGCGGGATTCCCTCAACCAGGTCATCACCAACGACCTCTCCTCCCTCCCGGAGATGGACCAGGTGGTGGACAGTTTCATGACGTTCTGGAGCCTCCACGGGGTTTCCCTGGCCGTTTGCCGCCACGATTCCCTCCTGTACGCCCGCGGCTACGGAAAGGCCGATGCCGCAGCGCCCATGACACCGGGCACCACCCTTCGCCTGGCGTCCGTCTCCAAACTCCTCACCGCCGTGGGCATCATGCGCCTCCAGGAAAAGGGCCTTGTGTTTCTGGACTCTCCCGTTTTCGGCCCCTGCGGCATCCTTGACGAATACGATTCCTATATCCGGGACGACGATTACTATCTGATTACCGTCGAGCACCTGCTCCGTCACCAGGCCGGTTTCACCTCCCGGGGCGGAGACCCCGTGTTCTCCCCCTATCCTTCCCAAAAGGAACTCCTGAGGACGCAACTGGCCCGGAAACTGTCCTATGAGCCCGGAACCACCCAGGAATACTCCAACTTCGGCTTCCTTCTCCTTTCGCTCATCATCGAGAAGGTGTCCGGCCTGCCGTACGAGGCGTTCATGCAGCAGGAAGTCTTTGCCCCGGCCCGCTGTCACGGCTTCCGCCTGGCCGGCAATTACCTGCAGGACCGGCACCCCGGCGAGAGCCGCTACTATATGCAGGCCGAGGCCGAACGGACCCCTTCCTTCGACGGGCGCTTCGCCGCCGTGGAAAAGTGCTACGGAGGCAACAACATCAGCGGCTCGCTGGGGGCGGGCGGCTGGACGGGATCGGCCGTGGAACTGGCGCGCCTGGTGGCCGCCATTGACGGAAAAGGCCCCCTGGAAGACATCCTGCAGCCGTTTTCCGTGACACAGATGACCAATTACTACGATTCCGACACCTTCTCCCTGGGCTGGAACGACACCAAGCCCACCGGGGAATGGACGCGCTCCGGTTCCTTCTCCGGCACCCAGGCCCTCATCAAGACCTTCCCCGACGGGGAGTGCTGGGTGTTCATCTCCAACACCTCCACCTGGCGGGGCTCCCGCTTCGCCCGCAACATCGGCGCGCTGTTCGAGAATCTCCGCAGCCGCTTCGACGGCGATCTTCCTGTGCGGGACCTGTTTCGCACGAATTAGGTCTTTTTCCGGATTTTCGTTATCTTAGCAGGACAAACGAAACTGCTATGGCCGACGAGAAAATCATCTTTTCCATGAACGGGGTGAGCAAAATCCTCCCGCACAACAACAAAGTTATCCTGAAAGACATTTACCTGGGCTTTTTCTATGGCGCCAAGATCGGCATCATCGGCCTCAACGGGTCCGGCAAGTCCACGCTTCTGAAAATCATCGCCGGGGTGGAGAAATCCTACAAAGGAGAGGTCGTATGGGCGCCCGGCTACAGTGTGGGCTACCTGGAGCAAGAGCCGCAGATGGATCCGGAAAAAACGGTTCTGGAGGTGGTGCAGGAGGGGGTACAGCCCGTTATGGACATCCTGGCCGAGTACAATGAGATTTCCATGAAATTCATGGAGCCGATGGATGATGAGCAGATGAACCGGCTCATCGAGCGGCAGGGAGAACTCACCGAACAGATCGAGCACGTGAACGGTTGGGAAATCGACTCCAAACTGGAGCGGGCCATGGATGCCCTGCAGTGCCCTCCTTCCGATCAGAAAATCAAGGAACTCTCAGGGGGTGAACGCCGCCGGGTGGCCCTGTGCCGCCTGCTTCTGCAAGAGCCCGACGTCCTCCTCCTGGACGAGCCCACCAACCACCTGGACACCGAATCCATCCAGTGGCTGGAAGCCCACCTGCAGCAGTACAAGGGAACGGTCATCGCCGTCACGCACGACCGTTACTTCCTGGATAACGTAGCCGGCTGGATTCTGGAACTGGACCGCGGCGAAGGCATTCCCTGGAAGGGCAATTACTCCTCCTGGCTGGAGCAGAAGACCAAGCGCCTGGCCCAGGAAGAAAAGGCCGAATCCAAGCGCCGCAAAACCCTGGAGCGGGAACTGGAGTGGGTCCGGATGGCCCCGAAGGCCCGCCAGGCCAAACAGAAAGCCCGTCTCGGCGCTTACGAAAAACTGGCATCGGCCGACACCAAACAAAAGGAAGCCAACCTGGAAATCTATATTCCCAACGGCCCGCACCTGGGCAACAAGGTCATCGTGTTCAACGATGTGTCCAAGGCCTATGGGGACAAACTGCTCTTCGAGCACCTGAGTTTCGAACTGCCCCCGGCAGGCATTGTGGGCGTCATCGGCCCCAACGGCGCCGGCAAAACCACGCTGTTCCGCCTGATCATGGGCATCGAGCAGCCGGATTCCGGCAGCATCGAAATCGGAGAAACGGTGAAAATCTCCTACGTGGACCAGCAGCACCGTTCCATCGACCCGGACAAAACCGTGTACGAGACCATTGCCGGCAATTCCGAGTGGGTGCGCATGGGCGGCCGGGACGTGAACGCCCGCGCCTGGGTGTCCCGCTTCAATTTCTCCGGGGCCGACCAGGAAAAACGCTGCGGCGTGCTTTCCGGCGGCGAACGCAACCGCCTGCACCTGGCGCTCACCCTGAAGGACGAAGGCAACGTGCTCCTGCTGGACGAACCCACCAACGACGTGGACGTAAACACCATCCGCGCCCTGGAGGAGGGTTTGGAGAACTTCGCCGGCTGCGCCGTGGTGGTGAGCCACGACCGCTGGTTCCTGGACCGTATCGCCACCCACATCCTCGCTTATGAGGGAGAGGGAAAGGTAGTCTTCTTCGAGGGGAACTACCAGGAATACGAAGCCAACCGAAAGGCCCGCCTGGGTGCCGATGCAGAGCCGAAACGATTCAAATACAAGAAATTAATGGAATAGTTATGAGCAAGAAAATCATCAGCGCCGTAGTGATGGGCCTTTTTCTCTGTTTTCAGGGACAGGCCCAGAAGATATGCGCCCACCGCGGATTCTGGCAGTGCGACGAGGCCGTGAATTCCCAGAATTCCCTTGCCTCGCTTCGTTTGGCCCAGGAGCATGGCCTATGGGGCAGCGAGTTCGACGTCCACCTTACCGCAGATGATATCGTGGTGGTGAATCACGATGCCGATTTCTACGGAATTCTCATCCATACGAGCGAATACGAAGACCTGCTGACTTACCGTCTTCCCAACGGGGAGACCATTCCCACGCTGTACGAATACCTGGACCAGGGAAGCCTGTCCCCGTGCATGCTGGTCATGGAAATCAAGCCGCAGGACACCGTGGCGGCATCCCTGATCCTGACCCAGCGCTGCATCCAGGCCCTGCGTGCCGAAAACCTGCTGGATCCCTCCCGCGTCATGTTCATCTCGTTCAGTTACCCGGTCTGCGAGTGGATCGCCCAGCATCTGCCCGAGTTTGACAACCAGTACCTGGAGGGGGACAAAGACCCGGAAACGGTGCATGCGAGCGGCATTAACGGAATCGATTACCACTACAGCGTTTTCAAGAGACATCCGGACTGGGTGGCCCGCGCCCACGCCCTCGGTATGAGCGTGAATACCTGGACGGTGGACAACAAGGCCGACATGGAATATGTAAAGGGGCTTGGTGTGGATGTCATCACCACCAACAAGCCCCTTGTGCTGAAAGAAGTCCTGGGTCTCTAGTCTTTGGGAAGAAGGTTCATTTCCCGTAAGAAGTCTCCGATGCGGTCCTGCCAGGTGTAACTGCCCGTGGCCGGAGAAGCCTTTTGCTGGAAGCAGTGCTTCCGGGTGGCAAGGGTGTGCAGTTCGGAGGAAATACCCATCGAGCGAAGCTTTTCCCACACCTTCACCGAGTTCATGGCGGCCCAGCCGTCGGCATCGCCGTGGATCAGAAGCATCGGGGCGGTGTCGGGGTCGAAACTGAACTCCGGCGCCAGGACGGCGCTGTCGGCATTGCCGCCGGTGGTGTTGTAGGCATCCAGTCCGTCCGTGAGGGCATAGGCCGGATAAATGCCGATTCCCCACTGAACTTTGCAGGAGAGTTTGTCCACCTCATCGATCGGCCAGTAGGCGCGGTGACGCGAAGAGGTGACGCCCATCAGGGTAAGGTGTCCGCCGGCCGACGATCCCATGATGCCGATTTTGTCCGGGTTAAGGCCGTAGGAGGCCGCCTGGCTGCGGACAAGCCGCACCGCCCGCTGCAAATCCTGCCAGGCCGTGGTATGCTTGGCCAGTCCCTTGGGACGGGGCGTGCGGTATTTCAGGGTTACCACGGCCATGCCCTGTGCATTGAGATAGCGCCGGGTGGGAGCGGCTTCAAAGCCGTCGGGATCGTTCCCCTGATATGAGCCGCCGGAATAGACAATCTGGATGGCATCGGTCTTGAGTTCGGCCGGGATGTGCCATTCCAGGTAAGGGATGCACTGGTGCTCCTGGAAATCCGGAATCTTCCCTTCCGGCCAGAGGTCTTCCTTGACGTACACGGCCCGGTCGGCGTCCGAATGGAAGCGGTCCATGATGTTCACTTCGCTCTCCGGCCGGCCGATAAAGCCCATCTGCCGCAGGAACTCGATTCCCCGTTCAAAGCCGAAGGCCCCGTGGCCGCGGCGCGGGTACAGGTGCAGTTCGGCGGGAATTCCCATCTCACGCAACTTCCTGTAAACCAAGGTGGATGCATTGGGAGAGTAGGGGTCGTTCTGGCCGTGGTGCAGGCTCATGGGGCAGGTTTTCTCGTCGAAGGGGAACACGCTGCTCAGGGTAACGTCGGGGCCATAGCCGTCGCGCGAGCAGGTGGTGCCCTTTTCGCCGTCGGTGGTAACATAGGCGGGGGCGTTCACAATGGCCCAGTTGATGTGGCAGGGAACGCTGTCAAGGTCGTCCACGGAAGGATAGGCCCGAGTCTGGGAAGCCGTTGCCAGCAGCAGGGACAGATGTCCCCCCGCCGACATGCCCACCACGCCGATTTTTTCCGGGTTGAATCCGCGCCTGGAGGCCTGGTTGCGCACCAGGCGCACGGCCCGCTGACCGTCTTCCCAGGCCGACTGATAGATGGCCAGCCCCACCGGGCGGGGCGTGCGGTACACCAGGCTTACGCACTGTACGCCCACCCGGGTGAGTTCTTCGCGCCAGTACTTGACCAGCGCCATGTCGCAGGTGTTCTGGTAGGCGCCGCCGGAAATCAGGATCATGCAGGCTCCGTTGGGATTCTCGGGGGCTTCGAACCACTCAAGGTAAGGCATCCGATGGGCATCCGGGTTGAATCCGGGAGCCCCGGAGACATCGGTCATGGCCGCAATCTGATGCGGCTGCGGGTCGGGCATGCGGCCCTCCGGCCACAGCGGCATACGCTCCTGCGCCGACAAGGCAAGGCAGCAGGAAACGAAGAGAAGGAACAGTGCAAACTTTTTCATATTCCAAATTAGTATATTAATTGAACTCTACCGTGCCTGGAACAGCAACATCTTTTTGACGATACGGAACATCCTGTAGGGCATATAGCGGAATTTGAGGTCTATCCAAGCAGGGGTCTTTACCACGCTGCGCTCATGGCTGAAGGCGAGGAAACTGCGTTCCGAGTGGTAACTGCCCATGCCGGAAGAGCCCACGCCGCCGAAAGGAATGTTGCTGTTGGCAATGTGCATGATGGTATCGTTGATACAGGCACCGCCGGAGGTGGTTCGGGCGATCATGTCCCAGCCTTCGGCCGCTTTGCCGAAATAGTAGAAGGCCAGCGGTTTCTCGCGGCGGTTGATAAATTGAACCACTTCCTGCCGGTCCCTGAAGGTAAGGATGGGAAAGATGGGGCCGAAAATCTCTTCCTGCATCACAGGGGCGTCGGGCCGGACGTCATCCAGCAGGGTGGGCTCCATCCACAGTTTTTCCCTGTTGAAACGGCCTCCGGCAACGACTTTTCCGTCCTTGAGATAGCCCGTGAGCCGGTCAAAGGCGCTGTCTTTCACAATATGCACAAAGAACCGGGACTGCTCCGTCCCGTCCGGATACAGGCCGGCAAGTTCCCGCCGGAAGGCCTCCACGAAAGCCTCCTTGATGTCCTGGTGCAGGAACAGGTAATCCGGAGCGATGCAGGTTTGGCCGCTGTTGAGGCATTTGCCCCAGGCGATGCGCCGGGCGGCCAGCGTAAGGTTGGCGTCCCTGTCCACAATGCAGGGGCTCTTGCCGCCCAGTTCCAGTACCAGGGGCGTAAGGTACTGCGCCTGCGCCGCCATGGCGATCCTGCCCAGGGAAGGGCTGCCGGTGAGGAATACCAGGTCGTAGCGGTGTTTGAACAGTTCGGCGTTTACCACGCGGTTCCCTTGCACCACGGCGACGAATTCCTCCGGGAAAGTATCGGCAATGAACCGTTCAATCACTTTGGAAACCTCCGGCACATAGGGGGAGGGCTTCAAAAGGGCCGTACAGCCCGCGGATATGGCGCCCACGAGCGGATTCAGCAGCAATTGAACGGGATAGTTCCAGGGGCTTACGATGAGCGTGCATCCCAGCGGTTCCCGCACGATATAACTGGAGGACGGCATGCCGGTGAGGGGCGTGGGACGACGTTTGCGGGCGCTCCATTTCCCAACCTTCCGGATGGCCTCCGAGAGTTCCCCGTACACCAGGCCGATCTCCGTCATGAAGGCTTCTTCGTAACTTTTGTGCAAGTCCTGCCATAGGGCGTCACAGAGCGGTTTTTCCCACTTCCGGAGACCGGCCTTGAAGGCCTTTAACCGCTCCCTTCGCCACGCGACGTTACGGGTAACGCCCGTGGCATAAAACGTCCGCTGCTTTTGAACCAGTTCCTGAATTCTTTCTGCGCTTGTATTTTCCAGTGCCATGTTATTTCCCGATAATCCGACGTTCCGGTTTCATCAAGACAAATATACGAAAAATCAGCCACAATCAGTATTACTCCCGATACGATAAATCCCAAGGGATGATGCGGCTGGGGAAAGCGGCTATCCGGAGTGTCGTACAGCCGTACGGGATGAGGTCCAGCACGACTTCACGGCCGGTGTCATTCCCCTCCTCCGTCCAATAGGAGATGGCTTCCGGGACGGTCCAATGCGGCAATTCCCGGGCGGGGACACGGAGGTGGAGAGGGGCTTCGGCCCGTGTCCAGGGATAGGAAGTCTCGGCCGATTCCTCCACCAGGCAGTCTTCGGGCTTCAGGGAGTCCCGCATCAGGCAATAATTCCAGGGCGTGTCGGAAGTAACCTCCCAGGCGCCTTCCCCATAATAGCGGTCCCGACCCTCGAAGGATTTCCATTCCCATTTTTCTTCCATATTCAAAGCATACACCAAAGGGCCCCGGACGACGCTCAGCGCCTGATCGTACCATGCTTCCAGGCGCACTTGCGCCTCGAACCGCAAAGTGATTACACTGCCGTTTTTCCACGGCCCTTCCAAGCACACAATCCCTTTTTCCGGCCGGTTTTCCACCGGTTGTCCGTCCACCAGCACCGTTAGTCCCAAACACCACTCCGGTACCCGGAACCGAAGCGGGAAGGAAGCCGTAAAACGTTTTTTTCGTTCTTTCGGGAAAGACAGGCGAAAAGAGACTTCTTCCCGGAATGGATACTGCGTCTGTTCTTCGATACAGACCGGGATGCCGCCCACCCGGGTTTCCACCCGGCAGGGGGCATAAATCAAAGCGGCCAGACCGCCGTCCCGGGTAGCATACCAAAGGTTCCGGGTAAATTTGGGCCAGCCCTGGTGCATATTGGACAGGCAACAGGGATAGCCGTTCAGCGTACCATAAAGTACATCGGTGTCGTCATGCGGCGTGGAAAAAGGCCTCCAGTCCTTGGTGACGGAAACCTGGTTCACCTGCTGATAATACTGTTTGGCCGTATAACTGTCATTCACCTGGGTGGGAAGGGCATTGTAAGCCACCCGCTCCAGATAATCGGCCCAGAAAGGGTTTCCGGTGATGCGAAGCATGGTTTCCAGCGAATACATCATCTCCACGGCTGTACAGAGTTCACTGCCGCGGGAAGGATCGCCCCAATGAAGTTTTTCATCTCCGGCCCACAGACCGGTGGGGAAGCCCACCGTATGACGGATGGTACGGACCGCTTCCTGAAGAGCCTCCAGATCTTTTTCATCTTGGGAATACTGCCACCAAACCGCCGGAGCCTTGAATCCCTGTCCCAGGTTGACGCAGTGGATGCTTCCCTGCTCGGAGAAAACGGCGCCTTCCTGGAAAAGAGCGGTCCAATCGACGGTCTGGCTGTGAATCAGTTTCCCCAACTCCAGCAGGAAGGGCTCCCCGGTCAGATTATACAACCAATACACGACATCGAGGTTGTCCGCTCCGCGCCATCGGCCCCAGTCGGTCCAATGGTCCAGCGGTTTTTCCGGTAAGGTCTGCCATTGGTAACGGAAATAACGGAGCAGGCAGTCCGGTACCCGGGGATCCTCCGTGGCCAAATAATATTGTTTCAGAATTTTCAGGGCCACCATCTTGGGCCACCAGTCGTGGGTCTGCCCCCGTTGCAGACCATACACGAAGGGATGGTCTGTAGCCGGTCCCAGATACCCGTCCTCCGACTGAGAGGAAAGAATCGCCTCGACCCATCGGTTTGCCTTTTTTATAAGGGCCTCATCTTTCAGAAGATAGGCAAGCGGAAGCAGGCCGTCTATCCAATAAGGTCCCCTTTCCCAGGCGTCTCCGTCCCCGCCAAGCCACGCATTCCCCTCCCCCATCACCTGGGGATAAACCTCGTCCAGATGACCGGTAAGGCCGTCGGCCTGACGTTGCAACTGCTCCTGCAGCCACCCCGCAGCCCGAACGGCGCCCAGCGGCAGTTCCGCGTAATCCCCCCCGGCGAGAGGAGCCCGGTTGAATACCTGCGCCTGCAGCGGCTCCATGCCCAGCAGCAGTATCAGACCGAAACAGAGTAATCGTCGGCTCTTCATCTGACTCAGAGGGTAAAGGGCACGTCTGCCCGGATATCGGCCGAGGAACAACCCAGCAGGACGTGGAATTCTCCCGGTTCGGCCACCCAGGCATGGGATGCGGCGTCAAAGAAACTCAAATCGTCCCGTGTCAGGGTGAATTGGAGACTGCGGGACTCTCCGGGATGCAGATACACTTTCTCGAAGCCCTTGAGTTCCTTGGAAGGCCGTGCCACGGAAGCCTCCGTATCACGGATGTACAACTGGACCACTTCGGCGCCGGCCACCTCTCCCGTGTTTTTGATTCGGGCCGATACCTTCCATCCGTCTCCCGAGCGCTTCACCCTTGCATCGGACAATTCGAAGGTGGTGTAACTGAGTCCATGGCCGAAGGGATACTGGACGGCGATGCCGTTGGTGTCGTACCACCGGTACCCGATGAAAACGCCTTCATCATAGTATTCCTGCCACCACTTCTTCCCTTCTTCCTGGATGCCGGGATACTGCCTTTCGGTCTTGATGGGGCCGTCGGAAAGGGCCAGGGGCATCGTGAAAGGCAGTTTTCCGGAAGGATTCACCTTCCCGGTAAGCACATCCACCAGGGCATGGCCGCTCTCGGAACCGCCATACCAGCCCTGGACGATGGCGTTGACACGGGAAGCCCAGGGCATGGCCACCGGGGAACCCGAGATATTCACCACCACCAAGGGTTTTCCCGTGGCCGCCAGCGCCTCGACAAGCGCATCCTGTCCATAAGGAAGGACGATATCGGCACGGTCGGTTCCTTCGTTGTCCTGACCGGCGCTCTTGTTCAGGCCGCCGATAAACAGAATACAGGATGCATCGGCCGCCGCTGCGACGGCATCGGAAAGCAGTTGCTCCGCACTCCGGCTATCCCTGAGATTCTGTCCGGTAACCACCTTGTTATAGACGGTGGTCGTGTCTCCCACATAACCGCGTTCCCACACCACGGCGGCCTTGCCGTCAAACGCTTCGTGCAGGGCCTCAAGGGGTATTACTTCGTACTTGGTCTTGAGGTTGGAACTGCCGCCTCCCACGACCATCATCTTGTAGGCGTTTTCGCCCACGACCAGCAGTTTTCCGCCCTGGGGAACCTGCAGCGGCAGGATGCCGTCATTTTTGAGGAGCACCACACCTTCGGCCGCAATCCGCCGTGCGGCGGCGAAATGCTCCGGAGAGGTGAAACTGCCGTCGTGAGGTTCCGGAGCCATGGAGGTACGGAAGACCGTGCGGAGAATACGGCTCACCTTGTCGTTCAGGCCTTCTTCCGTGGCACGCCCGTCACGAAGGCGCTCCAGATAGGGACGGGCCAGGTGATAATGGCTGTAACTGTCTGATGCGGCCCCCCGGAGGCCATTGGTCCAAGTGCCCATTTCAATGTCCAGGCCGTTGGTCACCGCCTGGTCGTCATCCCGGCACCCGCCCCAGTCGCTGATGACGACGCCATCGAATCCCCACTCTCCCTTGAGAATATCACAGAGGAGTCTCTTATTATGGCAGTTGAACTGTCCGTTGTACAGGTTATAAGAGCCCATGACAGCCCAGGCGCCCCCTTCCGTCACGGCCGCCTTGAACGCGGGGAGATAAATCTCGTACAGGGTCCGGTCGTCCACAATGGAATTGGTGGCCGTCCGGCGGATTTCCTGATTGTTCATGGCAAAGTGCTTCACGCAGGCGGCCACACCGTTGGACTGGACCCCCTGTACATAAGGGACCACCAGTTGCCCGGCCAGATACGGATCTTCGCCCATATATTCGAAGGTGCGTCCATTCAGCGGCGTACGGCCCATGTTGATGCCCGGGCCAAGCAGAATATCCTTTTCCCGATAACGGGCCTCAGCGCCGATGCAGTCTCCATACAGACGGGCCAGGTTCCGGTCCCATGTAGCCGCCAGATTGACAAGGGCAGGGAATGCGGTACAGGAATCATTGGTCCAACCGGCCTGGTCCCACTCGTCCCACAGGACTTCGGGGCGGATGCCGTGCGGACCATCCGTGTGCCACAGTTCCGGGATGCCCAGCCGGGGCACGCCGGCCGATGAGAATTTGGACTGGGCATGGGTCATGGCCACCTTCTCTTCCAGGGTCATTCTGTCCAGGGCATCCTGGATGCGCGCCTCCAGGGGTTGTGAACGGTCCAGATAGACCGGCTGGGTGGTCTTCGGGACGCAGGCTACGCCCAGAAGAAGGGCTGCGCCAAAGGAAATCAGGCTGTTATACTTCATATCCGATCAAGTATTTTTGAATAATTCCTATTGGACTCTCCAGGAAAAGGGACTTTCCGGAGTTGACGAAAAAAAGTTATAAGGTTCCAGGCACGCGATGCGATGATTGGCCCAGAGCACGGTATGGGTCACCGGCACGTTGCCGCTGATCTGCACGGAAATATCCCGGTCTGTCAAACGGAGAGAATAAGGCATCCCCACTTTCCCGGATTCATGAATATCACCGGAAAATACCGATTCTCCCGGTTCCAGGCGACGCGTAAAGCGGACACCGTTCTCCTTGAATGCCACACTGTCATAAAGGGCACGCCAAGTGCCTGCAGGAGTAAACGGGAAATCCAGTTTGCGACCGGGCCCCACTTCCATCCGGCCCATCGTAAAGAAATTATGGTTATAGACCTGCCCCTCCAATGGCTGGAAAGCCAGGAGTTCATGACGGATTTCAAAACGGTTTTCGCCGCTTAATTCCAACGTCTTATGGTATTCGTACAGGCCTTTGAGCCGATGGCAGAATTCCAGGGAAGCCTCCCGCTGCACCACCGTCCATTCTCCGGGGTCTTCCATTTCATAAAGGTGAAAACGGTCATAGGGAGCATCATCGGCCCGGAGCACGCCTACGCCGATTTTCAGGAAATGTCCGCCCGGACGGTAGCCGATGGCGGTAAATTCTTCGGCCGGACCGCAGACGGCATCATGCATCCGGGGGTGATAATGCTCGAACCAACGACCGCAAATCTCCTTTCCACCCAACTGCAGACTGTCCAGGACACCGCTCCTGTCGAAGCGGGTTCCCAGGTAGAAACCGTCTGCAGGGCCATGCACTGCAAGACGCAGCTGACTGCTTTCCAGATAATACATGTTTCTTTTGAAGAACCTTCTTGCAAAATTAACAAATAAATATTGTAGAATGCAATTTATTTCATATTTTTGCACCACAGTACACCACAGGCGGTTTACAGAATATGAAAGCAGTGAACAAATGGTATAAATGGGAGGTGCTGGCCCTTCTCTGGGTAGCGTACCTCCTCAATCAGGGAGACAGGCAAGTCTTCAATTCAGTGCTTCCCCTGATCCGGGACAGCCTGAATCTCACGGACGCATCAGTAAGTTTGATTGCCGTGTTCTTTAACCTGTTCTACGCTGCCATGGTCCCCATCGGCGGCTGGATGGGAGACCGTTTCTCCCGAAAATGGGTATGCACCCTGAGCATTCTGTTCTGGAGCGTAGCCACCATGTTCACAGGCCTGGCGAACGGGGTGTTCCTGCTCATCCTCACCCGCTCCGTGGCCACCGGCGGCGGAGAAGCCTTCTTCGGCCCGGCCAATTACTCCCTCTTGGGACAGTACCACACGGATACCCGGGCCCGGGCCATGTCCATTCACCAGACATCCTACTATGTAGGCGTCATCCTGGCCGGCTGGCTGGCCGGCTATATCGGTGACCACCTGGGATGGCAGTACGCCTTTTACATTTTCGGCGGCGCCGGCGTAATCTGGGCGTTTGTCATGGCGCTGAGGCTCAAGGACGCACCCAGGGAAGAAACGGGAGGGGACGATTCCAATGTTTCCATCTGGGACGGTTTCAAGACAGTTTTCACAACGCCCACTGCATTGATGGTGACCGTCGGCTTCTGCGGTTTCATCTTCGTCATCACCGGATACATGACGTGGGTACCCACCTTCCTCCAGGAAAATTTCGGCCAGACGGGAGCCCAAGCCGGACTCCATTCCATGCTCTGGACCTATGTGGCAGCCTTTGCAGGCGTACTCCTCGCCGGAACTCTCAGCGACAAGTGGGCCGCCAAAGACCCCCGTAAAAGAATGGTCATCCAAGGAGCCGGCCTCATCCTCGGAGCCTTTTTCCTGCCCTTTATGGGAACGGTCCGCAACCTGTGGATCTTGTATCTGTGTTTTGCCGGATGGGGATTTTTCCGCGCATTCTTCGACGCCAATATCTATGCCGCCCTATATGACGTCACGCCAAAACACCTGCACGCTTCCTGCTCCAGTGCCATGATCATGACCGGTTTTGCCGTAGGCGCCACAGCCCCTTACATCCTGGCCCTCATTAAGGAGAGCACCGGAAGCCTCAACGCCACCTTCCCCATCCTGGGACTCATCTGGCTGGTGTGCGGACTCGCCTGCCTGTGGGTAAGCGCAAAATATTACAACAGAGATAACGCTAAAATCAACAACCATGAATAAAGTCGAAAAACAAAGGAAGCCTCGTGCCGGCCTCCTGCTCATAGCTTCTCCCCGATTCAAAACCCTGTATGGCCCCCAACGAGGAACCTATCATGAGCGCAAACTGAAAGCGGTGGAGGATATCAAAGCCAGCATGAACTTCCTGGACTTGGCAGACCCGGGCATCGTCTATGAAAGGGAAGATGCCGAAAAAGCCATGAAACTGTTCTTCAACGAAAAGGTAGATTTCATCTATGCCGAGTTCCTCTCCTGGAGCGAAGACTTTGCCTGGATCCGTTTTCTGAGGGACTGCCCGCAGATTCCCATCCTTTTCTGCAATGTGGCAAAGCCCCGCATGGGTTTTGAGACCACGCTGGACGAGGACGATTTCATCGACTATCTGTGCGCCGGCACTCTGGTGGGGTCCCTGGAGGGTTCCGGAAGCCTCCGGAGAATCCCCAGGAAGAATGTGCGCACCGTCATGGGCACCCGGGAACAAATTACGGAAAAGGTACGCATCTATGCCGATGCCGCCCGCACCCGCAGCATCCTGCGCAACTCCACCGTAGGCCTTATGGCCAACATGAACGAGGCCATGTGGAGCACCTACATAGACAATTATGACCTCTTCACCAAAATCGGCCCGGAAATCCATTACCTTCCCTACAGCGACTACGGCGCTGAAATAGAGGCTCTCACCAACGAAGAAGTGGAGACCTACGCACACAACCTCACCTCCCGCTACCAGATGATGCCGGATGTTGAGTACGACAAATTCATCGGCTGCATAAAAGCCACCCTCGCCATCAAGAAGATGGCCCAGAAGAACGATATCGACTGTTATGTCTATAACGACATCGACCAGGCCACCTTCCGAACTGCCGGCTGCCGGGCGGGATTCTATCCCCAGTGGTTCAACGAGAACGTAAGCGTACTTGTCCCGGAGGCCGACATCGGTGCCGGGCTGGCCACCTATATTCTCAAACTTCTGAGCGGAAAGCATGTCAATTTCATCGAACCGTTCCACATCGAGGACGATTTCGGCACCTTTGCCGGCGGGCATGCCGGCCCCAACGACCACAATGACCCCGCCTGGCAGGACAATGTCATCATCTCCCGCGATGTCCGTTTTGCCAAGACATCCTGGAAATATGCCGGAGCCCCGTTCGCCTGGTACCGCATCAGTCCCGGTATGAAAACGGTAGCCGGCCTGTATGAGCAGAACGGAAAATACAAAATGGTCACCTTCATGGCCGAAAGCCTTTCCGAAAAAGACACGCCCCAGAGCGTCCAAAAGCACTTGCTGGCCACTTACAGCCACACCATCTTCCGCCCCGCAGTGCCTGTAAAGGAACTCTTTGAGCAGGTTCTCAAAATCGGAGTCACCCAGCACTTTGCCATCGTGGACGGAGATTATCGTCCGCAACTGGAAGCCCTGGCCGAAATGATGGGATTCGAATTTTATAATATCGGTTAGTTATGAGTTTCATGTACAATCCGTTCCCTTTTCACGACCCCAAGCCCGTGAACAAGCCGGAACTTTCACAAAACACCATTGATTCGATCGTGGCCGGCGGCAATCAGCATGTTGCCAAGGCTTTAATGACCGCCATTGCCCCAAAGGTACAGCAGGAAGGCGCTATTGTGGCTTTCGACGGCTATACAACCACCAAATGGGATGTCATGGTAAGCCTGCTTGCCCGCGAATGCGACGTCTTCGGCTTCAAGATTGAATTTGTGGACAGTTACCAGTTTACCTTCAAAAACGGCGAGGAAATCGACGGAATCATCGACCCGCTCCTTATCTGGGACAAGGGAATCGACCCCACGCTTCTTTACGGAAAGGTGTATCACGGCGGCTATATCGGCCTCATGGACCCGGCCAAGGTGGAAGCCTACAAGAAGGAAATACCCGCCCTCAAGGCACCCGGAACGCTGGTGGTGGTATATGGATACGGTTCTCTTATCAAAGAATTCCGTCCCCTGTATGACATCAAATGCTGGTTTGACATCACCCCCATGAACAGCATGCTGCGCATCCGTGCCGGCGAATATGCCAATCTGGGCAAAAAGCATACGGGAATCATCAATCGGACCATCCGCCGCTGCTATTACTGTGACTTTGAGAATGCAGTGCAACTCCGGAAGGAATTGTTCGACACAGGAGAACTGGACTGGTACTTTTTGGACAACGACCGGGGCAACCTGCAGATGATGCCGTTCTCCACGTTTGCCGATATTTGTGCCCAACTGGTTAAATACCCGTTCCGCGCCAAGCCGTGCTATCTGGAAGGTGTCTGGGGCGGCAGTTACATGAAAGAGAAACGCCATCTGCCCCAGAAGATGCGCAACGCCGCCTGGGTGTTTGACTTCATCCCCATGGAAGTGAGCGTGCTGGTAAAGGCCGGTGAGGAAATGCTGGACATCAATTACTGTTCCTTCGTCCACAAGGAAGGAGTGGCGCTCATGGGCGAAAAATGCGTCAGGAAATACCAGGGGTACTTCCCCATCCGCTTCAACTGGGACGACAGTTACCATTCCACCGGCAACATGAGCATCCAGTGCCACTCCGGAGGAGAATTCAACGTCAAGAACTACAACGAGTTCGGCCGCCAGGACGAAAGTTACTACATTGTAGTCACCGGCCAGGATGCCAAGACATTTATCGGCTTCCGGGACGATGCCGACATTCCTGCCTTCTTCAAGGAAATTGAAGCCGCAGACACGGAACACAAGCCCTGCGACTACATGAAATACGTAAGTTACGAGGAGTCCAAGCCGGGCCTGCAGGTAATGCTGCCCGCAGGGACCATCCACTCCAGCGGCCGCAACCAGGTAATCCTGGAGATCGGTTCACTCACGATTGGCTCCTATACCTATAAAATGTACGACTATCTGCGGTTGGACTTTGACGGGAAACAGCGGCCCATCCATACGCACCTGGGCGAACGCAACGTACGTCAGGACCGCCGTTATTCCGTCATCCATGACCCGGCCAGTCCGGAGTACATTGTACAGCAGCCACGGCTTGACTGCGAAGGAAACGGCTGGAAGGAATTCATTCTGGGCGAGAATCCCCAGATGTACATCTCCCTGCGTCGCCTGGAATTTGAAAAAGCCTGCGAGCAGGACACCCACGGCGAGAAATTCCATGTGCTCACCCTGGTGGACGGGGACCATATCCGTATCCGCAGCGCAGAACACCCGGAACGCTACTTTGACCTGGATTTCATGGAGATAGCCTGCGTACCGGCCTCTATGGGAAAATACGTGATTGAAAACCTGGGCAAAGAGCCCATTTCCGTACACAAGACCTGCCTGAGAGACGGTTATGAAAACGATCCTCGTTGACATAGGCGGCACTTTCATCAAGCGCTCCGACGGACGCCAGTTCCCGATTTCCAGCGACGGAAGCCGGGAAGTGATCGCCGAAACCATCCGGAGAGCCATCGGCCCTGCGGACGGGCTGGACGGAATCGGCGTAGCCATTCCGGGACCGTTCGACTTCGAAAAGGGCATTTTCCTGATGGATCATAAATTCGCCGCAGTAAAAGGGGTCTCATTCCGTGAATTGGTTTCGATTCCGGAAAGTGTTCCGCTTAAATTCGGACATGATGTGAATACCCTTCTGGACGGCGCAGTCCGGATGCTCGCCCTTCGCCACATCAATACGGCTCTGGTAACCTTGGGAACAGGACTGGGGTTTGCGTACGCCCTCCACGGCATCGTCCAGCGCAACGCCGCCGGTTCTCCGGCGAGAAGCCTTTGGAATCTCCCCTGGAAAGAGGGAATCCTGGAAGATGCCGTAAGTGCGCGGGGAATCAGGATCGCCTATGCCCGCAAAACCGGAGACGGGACCCAAAGCGCTTATTCCATCGCCAACAAAGCCCACGACGGAGACCCGACAGCCCGGGATGTATATGCCCATATCGGAACGCTGCTGGGAAACGCCCTGCAGGAATATGTCCGTGAACTGGACATCCGGATGATTCTTTTCGGAGGTCAGATAGCCCAGTCACTGGACCTGATGATGAACCCGCTACAGGATACCCTGCCGGGGATCGAACTGCGTCACGTTCCGAAGAATGCTGTCTTTGAAGGCCTTGCAGGCCTGTTTGAAAACAATAAAGAATAATCTATAATTTTATGTCAACATTCCGAAAAACCCTCCTCACAATGCTCCTCTGTCTTGCAGGAATCTCCCTGCAGGCCCAGACCCGCAATGTGAAAGGAACCGTTCTGGACGAGACGGACGCTCCGGTCGCCGGAGCCTTTGTCACCGTCAAGGGGGAAACCCGCGGCGTGATGACCGACGGAGCCGGCCGGTTCGAGATTTCGGTCAAGCCGGAAGATATCCTCATTGTCTCCTTCCTCGGCTATGACGACGATGAAGTGTCCGTCCGGGACCAGAAGGAAATCCTGGTAAAACTGACTCCCCAAGCCAATCAGTTGGAAGAAGTGGTGATGGTTGCCTATGGCGCCCAGAAAAAGGCATCGGTCATCGGATCCATCACTTCCGTGGAAGCCGACCAGCTGAAAGCGCCCATCGGCCAGTTGTCCACCGGGCTTGCCGGCAAACTGGCAGGCGTGGTGGCCGTACAGCATAGCGGCGAACCGGGCTCCAGCGCAGAATTTTGGATTCGGGGCGTCAACACCTTCGGCGCCAATGCCTATCCCCTTGTCCTGGTGGACGGCGTAGAACGTTCCATGGATTTGGTGGACACCGAAGACATCGCGTCCTTTTCCATCCTGAAAGACGCTACCGCCACAGCGCTTTACGGTGTGCGCGGTGCCAATGGCATCGTACTCATCACCACCAAGCGCGGTGCCGAATCCAAGCCCAAAGTGAACGTGAAACTGGAAAGCGGCCTCACTTCCCCGACCCAATTGCCACAGATGGCATCGGCTTCCCAGTTCATCGATTACCTGAATACGATGCAGCCGGGTGCCATCGACGACTACAGCCGTCAGATGTACCTTTCCGGTGCCGATCCTGACTTGTATCCCAATGTGGATTGGATTCATGAAATATTCAAGAACCAGGCAAGCACCGTCAAGGCCAATGTCAACGTAACGGGCGGTACCCGGAACGTGCGGTATTATGCCGGCGGCTCCTACTATTTCGAGGATGGTATTTTCAACACGGAAAAGAATGACCGATATAACTCCCAGATGAACTTTCAGCGGTTCAACTTCCGCACCAATGTGGACATCAACATTACCAAGTCCACCACTCTGGGCATGGACCTGAGCACCCAGTTCACCAAAAAGAACCAGCCGGGTACGGGCCTTTCCAACATCTACAACACCGTGATGCAGATTACCCCCATCGGTTTCCCGAAGGTGTTCAGCGACGGAACCCTCTCTAATCCGGAGACCGGTTCCAACCCTTACAACATGATCAACAACATGGGCTACTCCACCATCAATACGCAGAACGCGCAGACCACCGTAGCCCTGACCCAGGATTTCTCCGAACTCATCACCGAAGGTCTCACTGCCAAGGTCCAGGTTTCCTGGGACGCCCGCACCGCCTCTTCCGTCACCAACGGCATCCTGCCGCGCGTGTATTACAAGAAATGGGACGAGGAGACACAGGATTACGTATATGTCGCCCAGAACAACACGGAAGGCTACATCAACGTGTCCAGTTCCTCCCAAAGCGGTTACACCGTCCTCAATGTGGAAGCATCCGTCAATTACGAGCGCAGTTTCAACAGCGCCCACCGTGTGAGCGGCATGTTCCTGTACTATCTCAGGGACCGCGCCAATACGCACCCCGGCTATGACTATTGGGAAACCTTCCCGCGCAAAAGTCTGGGTATTGCAGGCCGTGCCACTTACAGTTACAAGGATCGCTATTTCGTCGAATTCAACTTCGGCTACAACGGTTCCGAGAACTTCTCGCCGGGCCATCGCTTCGGTTTCTTCCCCTCCGCCGCAGTAGGGTACATCCTCTCCAATGAAAAATTCTGGGACCCGATCAAGACCTGGTTCAGCCTGTTCAAAATCAAGGCATCCATCGGCAAAGTGGGTAACGACCAAATCGGTGGCAGCCGACGGTTCGGTTACAATACGACCATGGACATCACCGGCATCAACGGGTTCTCCTGGGGTGAAACACAACCCACTTATGTAAGCGGTGTCGCTACGGGCGAAATCGGCAACCCGGACATTGTCTGGGAAGAAGCCCTCAAGCGAAACATCGGCCTGGAAATCAACCTGTTCCGTAATCAGTTCAAGTTCCAACTGGACTATTTCAACGATCTCCGCAGCGGCATTTTCCTCCCGCGCGAATCCCTGCCCAGCGCCGTCGGTTTCCGGAAAACCCAGTACATCAACATCGGCCGGATGCAGAATGCCGGTTTTGACCTTTCTGCCCAGTATGATCATTTGTTCGGCAACGGCTTGTCTTTAAGTACGCGCGGCAACTTTACCTTCAACCGCAACAAACGCCTGTATGATGACAAGCCCAGCCAGGTTTATGCCTATCAGAATACCGCCGGCTTTGCCAACAACCAGCAGCGCGGCCTCATTGCCGAAGGCCTGTTCATGAATCAGGAAGAAATCGACACCTGGCCCAGCCAGTACGGGCGTACCCTGCAGCCCGGAGACATCAAGTACCGGGATGTGAACGGAGACGGCATCGTAAACGATTTGGACATGGTAGCCATCGGCTATACCACCATCCCGGAAATCAACTACGGTTTCGGACTCAGTCTGAGTTGGAAAGGCATCGATGCGAGCGTCTTCTTCAGCGGAATGGCCAATGTGACCCGTTTTATCGGAGGTTACAACCTTTACGGCGGCGCCGCCACCAATGTTCTTATCCAGGGGCAGATTTTCGCCGACGTGGCCGAAAAGAGTTGGACGGTAACACACGACCCCCATGCCGAGTATCCCCGCTTCTCTGTGGAAACGCCCGCCAACAACCAGATTCGCTCTACCTATTGGCAGAAGGACATGGGATTCCTTCGCCTCAAAAATGCCGAACTGGGCTACACCTTCCCCAAGAAATGGACCAAGAAGGCCGGCATTTCCACCGCCCGTATCTACCTGCAGGGCGTGAATCTTCTCACCTTCTCCAAATTCAAACTCTGGGATCCGGAACTGGAGTCTTCCTACGGAAATGTTTACCCCCTCACCCGGAATGTGAGCATCGGCCTGAACCTGAACTTCTAAAGACGAACCGATCATGAAGAAAATCCATATACTCCTGGCCATTGCCCTGCTGGCCGTTTCCTGCGACAAATTCTTTGACATCAATCTCAAAGACCAGGCGACTTTGGAAGATACCATGAGCCGTTCCTCCTCCGTAAGAAGGTACCTGGCCCATCTGTATTCCTATATTCCGCGGGACGAAAATACCCGAAACTACGAAGGCGGGACAGTCCTGCGCAGCGATGAATCGCTCAATGCCAAATCCCAGTACGAGACGTATTGGTACAAAGTGCGCCGCGGTGAGTACGGCCCTGACAACACCAATTCCGAATCCAATGCAAACTTCTGGAAACGTTATTACGTAGCCATCAACGAATGCACCACCTTCCTGGACAATGTGGACAAAGACCAGGAAGATTCGCCGGAACTGGTACTGCAGATGAAGGGAGAAGCCCGCTTCCTGCGCGCCTATTTCTACTTTGTACTCCTGCGTCAGTACGGACCGGTCATCATCTGGGGAGACCAGGCGTCCGACCAGAATGTCCTGGCCGAGACCATGGACCGCAACACCGTGGACGAAAACTTTGATTTCATCGTGGGAGAATTGGACAAAGCCATCGAAGACCTGGCCTATGAGGTGAACGACTCCGGCCTGGGCTTGAGCCTCTCTTCCAACAAAGGCCGCGCCACCAAAGGAGCCGCCATGGCCCTGAAAGCAAGGGTTCTCCTGATGAGAGCATCTCCGCTTTACAACGGACAGAACGGGACCGGCATGTACTCCTCCCTCCAGAACCACCGGGGAGAGCAGTTGTTCCCGGCCTACAGCGCCGCCAAATGGGACGATGCCGCTCAGGCTGCCAAAACGCTCATCGACATGGGACGATACACCCTTACTACCGTAAACGACGCCGGGAAGAGCGAGTTCCAGAACGCGGCTGCCTCTTACCAGACCGTCTGGTTTGAAGGCTGGAGCACCAACCGGGAAATCATCTGGGGCTGGTGGTACCGCGCCTGGGGAGACGAGTCGCTGGGCTCCGGATGCGACATTGCCTATGCGGCCCCCGCCGGTGGAAAGATTGCCCTGGCCGGCTACTCATTGAACTCCCCTTCCCTCAAACTGGTAGATGCCTATCCGATGTGGGAGACCGGCCGTTACCCCATTCTGGGATACAACAAGACCGGCGGAATGCTGGACCTCTCCCGCCCGCAGGTGGATGAAGCGTCCGGTTATCAAGCCGAAGGCTGGACGGAAAACTACCAACAGACCGTGGACGTGGAAACATCATGGGCCCGGCCGTTCAAGGCGCACAATTCGACCGTTGGCCGCGATGCCCGTTATTATGCCAACTTCGTTCCCAATGGTTTCTGGTGGCCTTCTTCCACCACAAACAGCGGAGGGCCGGTCCGATTCACTTGCTATAATTCCGGGGAAGCCACGGCCCCCTACTCCGCCACGGATGCCTGCAATCGCGTCGGCTATGTATGGCGCCGCCTGTACAAAGCCAACAATCCGCTGAAGAATCTGGCCGCCGACTACCAGAGCGTCCGCTATGTATATCCCGCCTTCCGTCTGGCCGAAGTGTACCTCATCTATGCCGAGGCCTGCAACGAGAAGACCAGCCGGGATGCCGAAGAAGCCATCCGGTATATAGATATGGTCCGCGCACGCTCAGGCCTTAACGGCCTCCATGAAGCCTACCCGGAAATCGACTTCGGCAATGCCGACGGTGTTACCACCATCAGCGGCGTCTCCCGCACCGGCCGCGAATGGCTGCGCTGGTTCATCCTCCAGGAAAGGATGTGCGAGTTCGCCTTCGAAGGCCAGCGCCACTATGACATGATCCGCTGGCTCAAGGCCGAAGAAGAATACAATACGGAGAACTGGACCCTCCACATCACCGCTCCCACCTATGAGGAATCCTATGAACGCGTGAGCGATGACTATATCGGCGGAAGGGGCGTGTTCCAGTCAAGGGACTATCTGTTCCCGATGAGCACCAACCAACTCTCCGAAATGACCAACTATACCCAGAATCCCGGTTGGTAGCCATGAACAGATTCCTTGCCATCCTATGCATTTCCATGCTTTCCGCCTGCGCCACACAGACGGAAAACCTCCCCCGCTGGCAGATGCGGCAGGAAGGGCAGCGCGTCTCATACGAGGTCACTGTTCCCTGCACGGTAGCCGGAGCCCTGGAAAGCGCCGGGGCCCTGGAATCGGGGCTTCGGGAAGGCATGCGATATGCATCGGCCGACCGCAGCCCTTTTGACCGGCCCTGGATTTTTTCCACCACTTTCCAAGCCATGAAAGGGATGTATCACATCCTTCGTTTCGAGGGGCTGAACTACTATGCGGACATTGACTTGAACGGACAGCGCATTGCATCTTCCGACACTACGTTCGGAACTTTCTGCGTCCGTGAATTTGACGTAAGTAAACTCGTGGGGCGGAACAATCGCCTGCAGGTTACCGTGCGACGCGCTGTCGAAGGAGACCTCAACCACGGTTACGTGGATTGGAATCCCCGTCCGTTGGACGAAAGCATGGGCATCATCAGGCCCGTAAGCCTCATCTCCACCCCGGATGTCGAGGTACAGGATGTCTTCGTGAAGCCCGTTCTGGATCCTGCCAATCCGACGCAGGCTCGACTCGATGTCCAGGTGACACTGGTGAACCGGAGCGATCATGCCGTACAAGGAGAGATCCGCGGCCTGTTCGAAGGGGGCCAACTCCAGGAAAAAGTGCAACTCCGCGCCGGGGAAAGCCGTATATTCAACCTCTCGGCCCTGGTGGAGCATCCGCGCATCTGGTGGACCCGGGAAATGGGGACGCCGGAACTCTACCACCTGGACGTGTCCTTCCTGAAAGACGGCATCACCTCGCACGGAAAGAAAGTCCGGTTCGGCATCCGCGATATCCAAAGCACGGTGGACAGCCTGGGGCACCGCCTGTTCCTTCTGAACGGGCGCAAGGTGATGATCAAGGCCGCCGGCTGGACCGATGACCTTTTCATGCAGGACACCCCTGAGAGCGTGGACCTGCAAATGCGCCGCGTGGCCGATATGGGCCTCAACTGCATCCGCTTCGAGAATGTCTGGAGCAAGGACGATGCCGTCTATGACCTGTGCGACAGCCTGGGAATCCTTTCCCTGGTGGGCTGGAGTTGCCAGTGGGAGTGGGAGAAATACTGCGGCCGAAAAGAAATCAAAGGATACGGATTCATCAACGACGAGGCTTCCGAGTCTCTGGCCGCACGGTATTTCCACGATCAGATTATCCGCCTCAGAAACCACCCTTCCCTCATCGGATGGCTGGGAGGAAGCGACCGCACCCCCAACTCCCGGCTGGAAGAGCGTTACCTGGCCCTGTATGACCAGTTGGACTATCGGCCTTATATCTGTTCTGCCAGCGGGCTTTCGGGTCTGCGGGGCCCTTCGGGGCTTAAAATGACCGGCCCCTACGAATATGTCGGCCCGGATTACTGGTACTTGGATACCCGGATCGGCGGAGCGGAAGGGTTTAACTCCGAAACCGGTCCCGGCCTGAATATCCCGCAGGAAGAAACGCTTCGCCGCATGCTCGGTGAGGATTTATGGCCGCAAGGGCCCGCATGGGCCTTCCACTGTACGGCATCGGACAGCGGAATGAACAGTCCTGCCTATTTGAACGCCGCCATGGAAGGGCTGTGGGGGAAAGCGGAAGACCTCCAGGATTACCTCCGGAAGGCTCACGCCATGGATTATGACTCCGTCCGCAGCATGTACGAGGCTTTCCGTTGCAATATTCCCCGCACAACAGGGGTAGTACACTGGATGCTCAACTCTGCCTGGCCGTCACTATACTGGCAACTTTATGACTGGTATGGCAATCCTACCGCCGGTTATTACGGAGCCCGTAAAGGATGCGGTCCGGTGCAATTGGTCTTCAATTATGCCGACCACTGTGTCTGGGCTGTAAACGACGCCGTTTCCGCTTTCTCCGGGACAGCACGGATGCGCATCTACGATGCCGATTCCCGCCTCGTACGCGAAGAATGCCTGACACTTGAGAGTCACGCCCGTCGCCCGCAGATGCTGTTTGAAGACATTGCCGGCCCCTGCTTCCTGGCACTGGACCTCACTGACTCCGAAGGGAATCCGGTAAGTGACAACTTCTACTGCCTTCCCTCTCAGGACAATCAGTATGCCTGGGACAAAGCCCAGTGGTGGGGAACCCCTATCGGCACTTACGCAGACCTTTCGTTCGTGACCCGGCTTCCGGAAGCCCGCATCCGGAAGGAAGTGTTGCCGTCGGAAGAAGGATACACCGTCATCCTTACCAATGAGTCCGATGTCATCGCCTATCAGAATATCCTCAAAGCGGTTTCGGAAGACGGATCGCTGGAAGCCGAAGCTTTTTGGAGTGAAAACTTCCTCACGCTGCTTCCCCACGAAAGCAAAACGGTACATTGTCGGCTTCCACATGGGAAACCGGCCGTCAAAATATCCCTATCTGCCTGGAATAAAAAAACTACCATAATATGAAAAAAGTAAGTTTATTCACCGTACTTGCCTTGCTGGTCATGGCCTGCGTTCCGGATGCCCGGAACAACGACATGGTACCGGACAGTTTCGGAACTACGGCAACAAATCCTTTGCTGCAGGCGTCCATCCACTCCGGCTACTACAAGATTGGTATCGCCAAGAATGGAAAAGGCCTCTCTGCAGCCAGCGCCCGCATCAGCCGCGATCCCGCCGACTATATGGCCGCATTGGAAGCCTATAACCAGAAAAACGGCACTGAATACACGCCGCTGCCCGCTTCCTATTATACACTGGACAGGACCGAACTTCACTACAACGCCGAAGAAGTCGTTCAGGAAGTCACCCTGAACTGGGATCCGGAACTTGTCGCAGCCATCATGGGAGAGCAGACCAATTGGGTCATCCCTCTGCGTCTGCTGTCAAACGACCTTTCAGTCAATGACAGCCACAGCTTCCTGATGGTCCGTCTCACCCGCTCCAACCTGTCCGTAAGTCAGCAGATGCAGGTGCGTTCCATCGACCGGAAGAATGTGGAGCCCGACGCTTCCGGCCGACAGCCGGAACTGAAGGAAACCATTACCCTGGATTTGGTGAACAACAATCCTGTGAAGGGAGTCGGCCTCAGTTTCCCCGTAGTGATCGACAATTCTCTCATAGAAACTTTCAACGAGAGTCAGGGCAAGAAATACGAGCAGGCTCCGGAAGGGCTTGTGAACATCCTTACGCCCACTGTCCAAATTCCGGAAGGTGGCACCAGTGCCAGTTTCCGCATCGTGTTGGACAAGGAGAAGTTGTTGGAAAACGGAAAGTTGAAAGACTTCCCGGCTTATGTGATTCCCGTCCGGGTAAAACAAGAAGGACTTGAAGCCACTCTGAACGGAGAGCCCTTCGGACTGAAGGGCCTGTCCTACGGCAATATGGTCACTTACATCACCGTCTCCTATGCCCAGAAGGGTATCTCAGGCATCACCCGCGAGTGGGGGCTCTATTCGGCTGGAAACGCTTGGTACAGCGGCCTGGACGGTTTCGCAGAAGGGGCCGACCGCACCATCGCCATGGATGACGATTTTGTCTATGTGGCCCACTCCAACGGAACGCCCGCCATCTACGCCCTGAGCCGCTCCAGCGGAACTTTCGTAAAGAAACTGGATGTAAGCCCCGCCGTGGGCAACGGCTGTACGTTCCCCGTCTCCTGCATCCGCATGGTCAGGAATCCCAAAGGCAAGGACATCCTCACGTTCTGCTCCCTCAAGGCCGACAGTGACCAGGATCTCTTTGTCTATGCCTATGTGAACGGCACCGACGCCGCTCCCGTCCAGATTCTGGACTACCTCCACGACAACGCCGGCGGGGCCGATGACTGGCGCCGCTACGGAGACCGTTACACCGTGGAAGGGAACTGGGACGAAGGCACCCTCTGGTTCATGACCTGGAGCGACGGCGCCAAGGGGAAAGCCCTCGGCTTCCACCTGTCAGGCGGCCGCATCATCAACCCGGAAGATCCCGAAGACTACTTCGTGGCCAATGATCCTTCCGGCATCAAGGACATCGTCCGCTATCCCGGCTGGTCCAACTTCCTGGTCACCCGGAGCGGCAGCGCCGGCACCTATCGGCCCGGAAATGCCGACGGAAACGGCTGGACACAGCTGAACCTGATAGACAGCCTGCCCGAATATGCCCTGAGCTACGGATTCAACTTCTTCGATTTCCACGACACCAACTTCATTGCATACATGAAATTGGACGAAGAAAACGGCAACAAGGGCCGCCTGGTGGTCATTGACGACAACAGCCGCATTCCCGGAGACTTCCTCGCCCAGCTGAAGGCACGCACCAACCTGAGGGAATTCCCCATCCAACATCCGGACAGCTTTGATGAAAAAGCCTCCCTTACCGCCGCCTCGTCCGTCGGTGACTGCGCCGTATGGGACATCAGCGGAAACACCTACATCGCCGTGCTTATGCAGGGCTGCGGGCTCAGCCTCTTCTCCCTACAATAATGAAGACCGCCCGGTACCAGTTTCTTTTCCTGCTTCTTCTCCTCGCTGTTTCCTGCGGGGAGAAGAAGCCTGTTGCAGAGCCCAGCCATCCGGCCGTAAAAGCCGAGCTGACGGAAGTCGGCGGCTTCCAGGCCAGTTTTCTGGTGAATACCATCGACGTCTCCCGGCTCCTCTACGGATATGGGACCGGGCAGACTCCCGCCCTGGACCAGACGATGGAAACCGAGGGGACCGGTGCCGTCCGGATTACGCTCGTTCTCAAAGACCTGCAGCCGGAAACAGACTACCGCCTCCGGCTGCAGGGAATCGGCCCCGACGGTACCGAAGGGTCGATAGTGTCCGTGGATTTCACAACGGGAGCAGGGCCTTCAGGCATGTACAGTTGGGAGAGGAATCGCGACAGGGCACCTTCTTTTGCCGATATTACCCTGGTGACACTGGGCACGCACAACCCCAATCCGCCCGCTTGGACCACCGAACGTTTTGCTTCCCACGTGCTGTACCGGGACCGGGACAACAAACCGCACTGGCTGTTTGACGCTTTCCTGTGCATTGACGGATGGGACGCCAAAAGAAACCTTTCCTACAGTATTACCTCCAACCGGTATTCGGCCATAAAAGAATCCTGGGAAGACCTTCTGGAAGCCTGGCTGGGGACAAACGGCGCCCTCTTGAAACTGGACCGGGCCATTGAAGATGCCGCCAGGGAACTGGGGGCACCGCCCAGGCCCCGTTTCGTGGTAATGACACTTCCCGACCCCATCATGTTCCAATACTTCCACGACAAGCATTCCTCCACTACTTATTGGGGCTCCGTCGATGGAAAGCAACTGGATTTTTCCAAGGTGGAAGACCAGGAACTTGCATACAAATGGTACATGGATGCCATCCGAAAGCGTTTCCACGAACTCCAGATGAAGCATGTGGAACTGGCCGGCTTCTATATCCTTTCCGAGGAACTGCCTGTATCACCTTCCTTTTACAAGGCGGCCGGAGAAAGTTACAGCCAGGCCGACATCTGGAACAGCCAGTACAAGCGCTGGGAACAACTGATTCCCTGGGTATCGGCCTATGCGCATTCCTGCAATGAAGGGCTTTGGTGGATTCCTTATCACCTTGCTCCCGGCTACCGGGTCTGGAAACAGTTGGGATTCGACTGTGCCTTTATGCAGCCCAACCACTACTGGGACACCGCCAACCAGCACCCCATGTCCAAAACCGTTACGGCCCTCAAGCGCTACAAGATGGGCATGGAAATTGAATTCGAATATTCTCTGGTTGCCGATGTGATGAAAGATGGCCGATGGGGGCCCGACGGTGCCGGAAACATGACCTTCACCCAGGCTGACATTCCCGCTCTGAGGGGCCGCCTGCGGGAATACTTCGAAGGTTTCAAGGAAAGCGGTGGCTATGGAACCCTGCCCATCGCCGTTTATTCCGGAACGGATGCCATGCACCAACTGGCCTCCTCCGACGACTCCGGAGACCGTGAAATGTACCACGAACTTTGCCAGTATATCATTGATTCTCCGCTCAAAGAGCCGTAGTATATGAAAAACCTTCTTCTCCTCCTCTCCCTGCTGGGCAGCCTCACCTGCGGCCAGCCCAAAGAACAGGCCTATACCCCTAAGCAATTCCAAGACCTTGACCTCGTGGGCTACTGGCACCGCGAGCCCCACTCCTGGGATGCCCGGCGCTTCGCCCCGCACGTAAGTTGGCAAGCGCCCGACGGAAGCGAACATTGGCTGTTCAAGGCCTTCCTTTTTTTGGAAGGCACTGACTGGATCCATCATAAAAACCTCTGCGTGGCGCCGGAAGGCCTTTCCGCCGACAAAGAAGTCTGGCAGTTCCAATTGAACCTCTGGCTGGGAGAAAGGGGAAGCGTAGCCTCCCTGGATGAAGCCTGCGCAAAAGTAGCGGAGCGGATTGGCGCCCCCCGGACCAAACGGCAGGTCATTATCGGCATTCCCGATGCCATCATGCTGGAGCATTTTGCCGACAAAACATCGGCCACGGACTATTGGGGAGCCCTTGACGGACGGACACTGGATTTTGCCGATGTGAACGACCAGATTGCCGCCTACCGCTGGTATATCGACGAAGTCCGCCGTATGTTTGACCGCTTGGAATGCCGCTATGTGGAACTGGCCGGCTTTTACATTACGTCCGAAGACCTCCACCTTCCCTATGACATCGATGTAAACAGCCGATACAAACGGTGGGAGACCATCATTCCGGCCGTCGCAGATTACTGTCACAGTGCGGGTGACGGTCTCTACTGGATTCCCTACCATCTGGCTCCCGGATACAAGTACTGGAAGCAACTGGGCTTTGACCAGGTTTGGATGCAGCCCAACTGGTACTGGGATCTCCGAAACGAGGGCCGGCATCCTTTCGAAAAGACCATCGCCGCCATCCGGGACTACGACATGGGCGGTATGGAAATCGAATTCGAATACTCCGGAGTGCTGGACCAAATGCCGGAAGGCCGCATGGGGCCCGACGGACAAGGCCGACCCACTTTCTCCCGGGCCGATGTCCCCGCTCTCCAGAACCGGGTGCGCCACTATATGCAGGAGTTCAAGGATGCCGGTTTCTACGGCAACAAATCCATTGCCCTGTACTCCGGCTCCGACGCCCTCACCCAACTGGCTTCCTCCCCGGAAGCCTCCGACCGCGCCCTCTACGACGACCTCTGCCGCTTTGTTCTCGGGAACCGGGGAGACTTGCAGCGCACGGAAGTGGAAGTAGATGCCCGGGGACGCCTGGTGAAACTGGCCTTCGGCGGCCGCAACTATGCCGGCGGCGCTCCCCTCTGGCGCCTGTATTACAACACGCCGGAACAAAAGGAAATCGAGATTTCCGGGGCCGATGAAACCCCGCAGGTCCGCCAGGTGGCAGACACCGTCTTTCTGGACTATGCCCGCGTGGGCGGCAAGGACTTCGGCCTTCACCTCCGCATCTGGACGGAAGGAACCCTGGTGCGCTTTGGAGTTACGGTAGAGAACCGGGAACCCCATACCATCATCCGGGAACTGCAGTATCCCCTTGTGGGACACTTGCAATTGCCCCATGATTACAAATTGCTGACAACGCATACAGGCGGCCAGATTTTCGATAATCCGATACACAAGATTTCGGATGTGGACGTGCGGCCGCTGTATATGACCCCCGCGCAGAAGTTCCGCCAGTACGACCTCCAGTACCCCCGGAATGCCGCCAGCAACTGCTATGCCTTCGCTGGGCCTTCTGACGGCCTGTACTTCGGCTCGCACGATGAGAGCCTTCAACAAACCTGGCACGGGCTCCGCACGTATCCCGACGAGGGAACCATCGGCCATGTAACGGAGGATTTCAAGCATTTGGAAGCCGGTTTCTACCGCTATCCCAACGCTATGTGCGGTGACCGTTGGAGCAACGATGCATCAGTGGTGGTGCCTTATGAAGGAGACTGGACCGCCACTTCCCGCATTTACCGCCGCTGGGCCGATACCTGGTGGAAGCACGCGGAAGTCCCGAAGTGGGTACAGGACATGACTGGCTGGCAGCGAATCATTTTCAAGCACCAGTACGGAGAGTATCTCCGGAAATATACCGATCTCCCGGGCCGCATAGCCCGGGCGGGAGATTCCGTAGGCTGCCACGCCGTACTGGCCTTCGGCTGGTGGAAGGAAGGCATGGACAACGGTTACCCGAATTATACGGTGGATGATACACAGGGTGGCGATGAAGCATGGAAAAAGGCCATCGCCGAATACAGAGCCCTGGGAAACCGTCTTCTTCTGTACTACAATGGCCGGCTGATCGATGTGGAAAGCGATTTCTACCGTTCCGGCAGCGGCTCCCAGGTAGCCAACAGAGACAACACCGGGCGCGAATTCACCGAACATTACAAATTCACCGGCGAAGGCACGACCCTGGGCTACTATGACTCCCGTACCTTCGTGATCGCCGACATGAGCAAGCGTCTCTGGCGCGACCAACTCATCGCCTGGGCCGACCGTGCCATGTCTTATGGGGCAGACGCCGTCTTCTATGACCAACTGGGTGTCGCTGAGGAGTTCCCGAACTGGGACCTTTCCCGCGAATATCCTGTGCAGGATATCTTCACCGGCCGATACAAGGCCGATGCCCTCCGTGAAATCCGCGACCATATCAAAGCCCGGAATCCGGAATTCGCCTTGGGAACGGAATGGCTCTCCGACTGCACCAGCCAGTTCTGCGACTTTGTCCATATCGTGGAATTCACCGCCCTTCCGGAGAGTTTCCCGGAATGGTTCCGCTATACCTTCCCTGAAGTGATTTGGAGCGACCGCTGTGTCCGGGACGACAACGATGTTCCCCGTCGCGTAAACAACACCCTCCTCAAAGGCTTGCGGAACGACATTGAAGTGTTCCGCTGCCGGGGGCTTATCGACGAAACGCCTGTCTATCAACAGCATCTGGCCAAAGTGAACGCCATCCGCCACGAATTCCCGGAACTGCTCCTGGAAGGCCGTTACACCGCGACGGACGGATTCATCTGCGACAATCCTTCCCTGTGTGCCCGCAGTTATTCCAGTACGGGCAAGGTGGCCGTCGTGGTCACATGGACGGGGGAAGGCAGACAAAAAGGGACTATCCGGGTCCCTGGCTATGCATTGAAGGCAACACGAGTCATCGGAGACGCGGAGACAAAAGGAAGCAGCATACGGTTGGGGACCTATGGACTGGCGGTTCTGGTTTTTGAAAAGTGAACCGGATTGTTGCATTGCTGCTCTGCTCTTTCCACTTGACGAATGACAAAGTTTTTTTGTATCTTTGCATTCAAGCAATTCATTTCCATGAAATTTCACATTGAGTCCTCTGGTAAGGACCCTATTTACAAGCAGTTAGTGGCACAGGTTGAACGCAGCGTGCGAGAAGGGACCCTGCTTTCCGAGCAAATGCTTCCGTCCATGAACGAGCTGGCCGCCAAACTGAACATATCCCGGGAAACGGTCAAGAAGGCTTACGGCATCCTGGTGGACAAAGGTATCATTTTCCCCAAACACGGGAAAGGCTTCTTCGTGTCCGATTTGTCGGCCGGAAAAAACCCGCACGTCCTCGTAATCATCGACAAATTTTCCGTCTATAAGCAAATCCTTTTCAACAGTTTTGCCGAACGTCTGGGGCAACATGCCGAACTCACCATCGTCAATCATAACCAGAGTCTTGAACTGCTCGCCTATTACCTGGACAACAACCTGGACCTTTTCGACTATTATGTAGTGGCTCCGCACTTCCCTTTGGATGAGAAATCGCAGAATCAGGCTCTTCGTCAGTTGGGGCGCATTCCAAACCGGAAACTCATTATGCTGGACCGTCTCCAACCCGGTTATCAGGGGCACTTCGGTGCTGTTTATCAGGATTTCGAGAATGACATCTACAGTGGACTCCAGCAGGGGCTCGCCGCCGGAAGGCGCATCCGGAACCTTCGCGTCATCACACTTCCCACGTCCCTTTACGGCGGACTCATCAGACAGGGTATAGAGCGGTTCACCAAGGAGGAAAATCTTCCCGTGGAGTTTCTGACATCCGCTCCCGACATGATCCGTCCGGGGGATACCTTCCTGGTGCTGAATTCCCAGCTGGATGCCGGACTGGTGGCCCTCACCCGGAAAATCCAGGCAGCGAATCTGCAGATTGGACGGGATGTCTCCATCATTTCCTACAACGAATCTGATATGAACGAACTGGTTCTAGGGGGCCTTACCACGGTTTCCACCGACTTCCGCGAAATGGGCCGGCTGGCCGCCGAGATGATTCTGAACCGACGCACTGAAATCATCCACTGCCCGTTTCACATGAATCTGAGAAGCACCTTTTAAAAAAGAGTCCCGGTATCGAAAACCGGGACTCTTTTCTCACTGATAAGCAAGCCTGCTATTCGATGTACATACGATACACGGCCAGGCCGGCACGCTGCTTGTCCAAAGCGATGTAAATCTCATTGCCGGTTTCCCAGACAGCCACGTCCACGGCGGAGTTTCCGGCAGCCATGCCGCCCTCGAAACTGTCGATATAGAAAGCATTGTCGCGGATATGGTCGTCGGTGCCGTCAAGGCCCAGGATATCGGCCCAGTCTTCCCCGATTTCACCTTCGCGGATATAGAGTTCTCCCACCTTGGTATTCATGGTTTCACGGCCGTAGATGACATAACGCATGCCGTTGAATTCCACAAAGTTGTAGCCGGCGGCACTGCCGTTCATTCCGTCGGAATAGTTGAGACGGGTGACATTTGTCGCAAAGGCGGTGGAGGAGGTGGCCCAGAGATCTTCTTCGGAAGCCTCCACGCTCATGAAGTTTACACGGGCTTCGTCACGAAGGGAATAGATCCCCCGGGTGAGGTCTTCCGGGAACGGATAATATGCACCCGCACCCTTGATGTCGATGGCGAAACGGTTCCAGAGGCCGCTCACCAGAGATGCGTTCGGAGGAAGTTGGAACGTCACGAAACCGTTGCCCCAGAAAGAGCCGAAAATCATCATCAGGTGCTCGTAGGTGCCGTAAGTGGTGAACGTGTCACCCAGACGGCGTCCTGCGCCGTACTGGTTCAGTTCAATGCACTTGGGTTCGGCATCGATACCGTCTTCGTACGCATAGAGCCAGCCGGTGGAGCCGGTAGAAAGGTTGGAGACCAGCAGGATGGGATCCCCGTTGTCCGTTTTGACCACGCGGGGGCAAGCAAGGAAGATGCTGCCGTCATAGCCTTCGCTCTTGATGGCCGAATTATTGACCGCAACCACGTTATCGGGATTGTCGATGTCAATGGCCCAGATGTTCTTGCTGCCGCCGAATTCGGCGATATAGACATATTCTCCATCAATGGCCACATTGCGGTCCGACCCGGCGGTGCCGCCGAAATAGGCATTCCAGGCTTCACTGTCGGTAGAAAGCAGTTCCCAAAGCTTTTCCACCTTGGTTTCTCCGGCAACGGGGGTAACGGGGTCTCCCAAGGTTACCAGAATCTGGCTGAGTTTGCGGATGCCTTCGCCTTCCGTAGCGGCTTCAACCGTGAAGGTAACTTCGGCACGGGGGTCGCTTTCGTCCCGCTCCCATACCGGGGATTCGAAGGTTCCATGCTCAGGAACGAGGGCATTATCATTTCCGCTCCCGTCGAAGACGAAGACAATCTTCTCAATGACCTGAGAGGCCTTCACTGTAAAAGCATTGCCTTCGTTTAAAATTACCGTACCGGTTGCTGCCTCGTACAGCGGAGCCAATTCGGATGTTCCTATGCTGAAGAGCACTTCCATTTTGTCGTCCTTGAAACTCTCAACAGTCTCGCCATCCTGCCATCCGGCTGCGCCGAAATCCATCAGCCGGGCATCCTCGTCCGGTTCAACAGCCAGCTGTACGAAGGTGATGGTCTGCAGCAGGGAGCCGTCCCGCTTGCGCAAGATGGAGACGTCGGCCGTTCTGGGAGAACCCGTATCGTTCACATCCAAGGCGAAAGTAACGATATAGGTCTGGCTCTTGGTTTGAATGTAGTGCAGCCATTTCACTTCTTCAGGAATCTTCACCTCAAAATCCACATTGGAGACCACCTGGACTTCCAGGGTCTCATTCTTTCCGGGAGCAATCTGGTCCACCTCGGTCATCACCACAAATTCCTCCGCTTCCGGCGTTCCGGCATTGAACGTGAGTTTGAGCATGGAGAACAAGCCGTTTTCATTTTGGGCCCAGAGAAGGACCTGTCCGTCCTCTACAGGGGTGGGGGCCGTAACGGTCAGTTCTTTTTCACTTGCATTGACGGAAACTTTGTAGCCATTTCCGGCGAAGGCATCCACTACCGTGCTGGCATTGGCGTTCACGACGTCGTATTTAATCTTGATCACCGCGCCATCGGTAATGCCGGGATAGGAGGTTTCCTTGACCACCAACTTGAAGGAATTGGCCAAAGGGATGTCGATGACGGAGCCATCGGCCAGGGTGATGATTACCTTGCCGTCCTTCTCCTCGATGCCTTTGATGATGCTGTCCGAACTTTTGGCCTTGATTTCTCCCAAGTCGGTGACTTTGCCGTTTACGGTAACCAGAAGGTGTCCCTCGTCGTTCAGGGAGAATACCGGAAGGGCTTGTACGGGAACGGGGGTGCCATCCACCAGGATGGGCGTTCCGTCAATGGCCCAATAGAGTTCTCCGTCCTCCCCGGCGACGACGGAAATATTCGGGGAATCGCCGGTATTTCCTTTCTCACCGTCCTTACCGTCCTGACCGTTCTTTCCGTTGTACAGAGTAACGGTCTTCCCTCCCACGAAGGTGATGGTATGACCGCCTTCAATCTCTTCCACCCGCTCGATATAGCCGCCTTTCTTCCACTGGTCGATGGTTTCCTTGAGGCCGGCCACCAGGGAATTGAGGTCGGAAATCTGGATTTTGATGTCCGAAACTTCCTTCTCAAGGGTGTCCAGACGCCCTTTGATGGCAGAATCGTCATACTCGCGGGAACATCCTGCAACAAGAATGCCCAAGGCGAGTGCAATGCAAAGGTTCAGAATTTTTCTCATATGTTATTTGTATTGTGTTTTGCCGGGTGTGGTGTACTGTGGTATTACAATACAAATATATGGAAAAAATCAATAAGAACCTAATAACGCAACGTAAGAACAACGGGAAAATGGTCGGAAAGAGTTTCCGTCCCCTCCATGAGGACGCCGGCGTTCTCCACTTTGACAGGCCGGGCCGATTTCAGGGCGAAGATATAATCGATGCAGACATGCGGATCCTCGGTCGAAAAAGTGGGATCGTCGGAAGAAAGGCGCTCCCACACCTGTTCCAGGGCGAGGATGGCGGGACTGCCCGGTACGGAATTCATATCCCCGCACAGGAGAACCGGCTTTTTCGAGCCGGCATATCGGCCCGAAAACCACTCATTGATGAGCCGGGCCTGAACAAGCGCCGCTTCTTCTCCCTGGAAATCCAGATGCACGGAAGCGAAGACGCACTGTTCCGTTTCCACCACAGCGACGCTGCGGGGCTCGGAGCCGTCGGCCTGCGGCAGGGCAAGACGGAAATTCCGGACTATGGGCCGCGCCGAGACAACGCCATTCCCGTATCCGCCGCCCGCAAAGGGGAAAGCCGATGCAAAGGCATACTGCCAGCCGCCCAGTTCACCGGCCAGCCGCTGCACCTGGAAATCCGAATGACGGCGGTTGCAACTGTCCAATTCATTGAGTGCCACCAGATCACAGCCCTGTGCATTGATAAGAGCCGCGACCTCCGGCAGGCTGTCATCGCCATATTTGGCAAAGGCACCCACGTTGTAGGTCATCACCGTAAGGGTTTTCGGTGCGCAGGAAAACGCCAGGACGCACAGAAGAAAAGGGAGAAAACGTTTCATAAGGTAAAGTTAAAAAATCTGTCGCATATAAGCAAAACCTTATGGCCGCATTGCAGAATGTATCCGGCAGCGTTGTTTCAGCATCATCGTAAAAAACATTCCGGAAAATATTTACGTTTTGCACGAACCGTCCGGTTTTTATTGTATATTATTGCAGCCATAAACAAATACGTTATGGCAAGATATGCAAACATTCTGAACGATGACGCCTGGAAGGTGGTCATCTTCACCCCGGGGAACGAAGAGCTTATGTCGCGGATGCTGGAAGTGCTGCTGCCCGGCAGGCGCATCTCCCACCTGGAATTCCGCCCCACCGAGCAGCACGGTTTGGCGATTTCCGATAAAATCAGTAATTTTGATGCGGTATGTACCTCAGACACCGGTGAGATGTTCATCGTGGAGATGCAGGGCCTGCAGCAGGACAGTTACGCCGACCGCATGCTGTGCTACGCCTCCTTCCCCATCCGGATGCAACTGGAGCAGAAACTCAAGGACGTTCACGAGGGAAGGGCCAAGCCGATGGACTACGGTCTGCTGCCGATTTATGTGGTGAGTTTCGTGAACTTCGCCATCGGCCATGAGCAGGCGGACGTGCTGGAAGACGGTTTGGTGAGCCGCTACTGCATCTGCTCCCCCAGAACGGGAGAAGTGATGACGGAGTCGCTGCAGTTCGTGTATCTGGAGCTGGGCCGTCTGGATGCGAAACTCGGCGAACAAGCCAAATGCAAAAGCACGCTGGAACAGTTGGCCTACAGTTTGAAGTACATGAAAGAACTCGCAGAGTGCCCGCGGGAGTTCACGGACGATTTGTTCCCGCTCCTATTCAAGGCCAGCGAGTACGCAGGGATGGACGTAAGCAAACAAATGCAAGTCACACAGATCATGAGAACCGAACTGGATCGCATTGCGGAAAACAACTTCGCCCGGAAACAGGGACTGGCCGAGGGCCTGGCCCGTGGCGAGGCCAAAGGAAGGGCCGAGGGCCTGGCCAAAGGACTGGCCGAGGGCCTGGAACAGGCACGGGCCGAGATGGTGCGCGAAATGTCTGCTGCCGGATTGTCTATGGAGCAGATGGTTCGTATTTCGCACCTGCCACAGGAGAAAGTACGGGCAATCTTAGACAAGAGCTGAATATGGGTATTTAGTGCCTGCGGGAGTATACGGATGCAGGGATGGACGTAAGCAAACAAATGCAAGTCACACAGATCATGAGAACCGAACTGGACCCGAATGAACTCAAACGATACCTCAGCACCATGGTAACAGAATACGACAAACTCGTCATAGGAGAATACAACCGCGAACTCGGCCGCAAGGAGGGGCGAGAGGAAGGACTTGAACTCGGACTAAAAAAAGGACGAAAAGAAGGAACTGATGTTGTTGTGCGCAAAATGCTGGCGGCCGATGTGCCCATGGAGCGAATCTCGGAATGGACGGGGCTGACGAAAGCAGAGATTGAAGCCCTGAATAATTGATCCTTCTTTGAGATTGCACGCACCGGGGGAATTGGATGCCGAGGACACGATAACTCTCAGCAGAAACCAACTTATACAAGAAAACTACGACTGACATTTTGCTGATGCCAGTCGTAATCTCACTTTGTCAAGACGTATGTTTCCGAATGCATACGTTCGTGCTGAGCGAACAAATTAGAGTTTCAAAAGAGGCCGACCTCAGTGTCGGCCTCCTCGAATAATAGGAAACATCGATTACAGGGACATTTTGTAAACGGCCAGTCCGACATCCTGCATGTCTATGGCAATGAGAACCTGATCGTCTTCCTGCCATACAGCGACATCCAACCCAGAGCCATTTCCAGTTGTATGTCCATTTCCTGTTATTTGTTCGAGAGCGACTGTGCTGGAAATACCTTTGTTGATGATTGTAAGCCAGTCATCGGTCAACGCGCCCTGTTTGATAACAAGGTATCCAGTAGCAAATCCATCTAAGCGGCATCCGTAAATCACATAGCGTTTTCCCTTAAATTCTATGAAATTATGCCCCTCTGTTCCAGCATTCGTATTTACAGTCTCCCAAATTCCAGCCATTCGCTCACTTGCACTTAGAGGGACTGCTCCCCAAGTCGCATCCCAAAGCGTTGTACTGGCTTGTATATACCACCAACGTCCAAAAGCTCGGTTATTGGCTATTCCCCGTGAGATGTCGTCAGGGAAAGGATGATAAGAAGAAAATCCACTGTTAATGTTAGGATTCAGTTCAGATGTATTGATTCTATCTGTCAGAGTTGCAGAAGCTGCACTTAAACCACTTGCAAAAGGGAATGTCACAAAACCGTTGCCGTCCATAGCATGGTAAAAGAGCATACATTTCTCATAAGTTCCCCACAAAGTAAATGTATCACCAAAACGAGCACTGGAATAAGCTCTGTTGAGTTTTACAACACGAGGATCAGCTTCAATACCACCCACTTGATCATATACGTATAGGTTGATACCTTTTTCAGGACTGTTGCTTAACTGAGATACTATCAGAACCGGGGTACCGTCACTCTTCTTGACCACACGGGGGCAAGTAACAGCTCTGATACCGTCTGTAGTGATAGTTGTGTTGGGCAACATAGAATAAGATGCCGCCGATGAAGTCGTTTCGGCAATTTTAATTGCATAGATATTTTTACTCGTAGCATCGTTGGAGAAATCTGCAACGTACACGTTTGTTCCATCTATAGCAACATTGCGATCACCATTTGCACCACCACCCAAATATTGGGTAAACCAAGACGTCGTAGAATTTGGTGAAACAAGACTCCAAAGTTTAGTAACCTTCACCGGAATGTCAGCATCTTCGATTTTAACTTTGATAGGAAGAATGTTACCTGCACCAAGAGTAACATCATTTTTCATTGTCAAAGTTTTAGTAATAGTGTAATTGGTGGTTGTAAGTGTTACTACAAGCGTACTTCCTGTTACAAAAGTCTGAGGAAGAACGCCAAACCATGTTGCCTGACCATCTGCAGTAGGTTGATAAGTATCTGCATCAAAAATAGCTTTTATGGTCTTCATTCCGCTACCGATTGTCCCCAAACCTGTAGGAGTAATACGGACAGAAGGGCAAGGCCGATTATCACCATTATTCACAACTACAGTAACAAGTGTAGAATACTCACCTGAGAGCCTCTTACCCGTAGTTTCATCAGTAAAACTGAACTTCAAGAAACCACCCAAACGCTTGAATCGGGCATCAATCGACTGAGTTCCCGTAGTGGTCACATCCAGAGCCTCGGACAAAAGGATGTCTGCTGCACCATCGAACGAAGTAGGAGTAGGATGCTGTTCCTCAGGAATTTTCACCAGAGCACCCGTATCATTTGCACCACTGTCAGAATAAGGATAATATGCATAGTATGTACCAGCAGAAGCGAGGGAGCCAGAGAAGGAACCGGCCTCACCGTCGGCTTTCGTATTGGTAAACCGGACATTAACCTCATCAGAGCCGGTAAATACGCCGATAGCGTCCGTAGCTTTCCACTTAGGAGTAGTACCTTCTACGTAGGTTTTGGTTTCAGGAGCGCCGGTATTAATCACCACTTTAATTCCCTCACTTTCCTGGGGAACTTCGGGCTTTTCGATTTCCTTGTTGCAGGAAACAAGTGTGGCTGCAGCAGCTGCAGCGAACATCATAATGGAAGTAAGTTTTTTCATGACAACAAGTTTTTAGAAAAGAAGGGGATCCAGTTCACCAAGATCATTTCCGGGCATGCCAGGATTGCCTAATGCGTCAGGTTCACCCGACCCTGTGAGCACGGGGCTTTCGAATTCCAGTTTCATGGATTCGCAAAGCGGGGTTTCGTAATAATGTTTTTTCATTGTGTAAAAGTATTTTGTGTTATAATTATTGGCTTAACCTTAACAAACACCACTGCCGCAACTGTGGTGTACTGTGGTGTAACACCAGCAAAATTAATAAATCTGACAGAAAATCCAAAGCATTCTGCCAGAAAAATCAATCAGCGAGCAAAAAATCCTATGGTGGACTTGACATTGCGGCTATTGGAGGTGAGTTCTCCCTGTTCCGAAACCTGCATCTGGGTGGAGCCGCCGCCGTCCAGATTCATGGCATAGGTGCAGCCAAGTCCTTTCATGATGCAGGCCATCCGGGTTTGCGTGACTCCGGATGTAACACAGACCAGATAAACCTTTCCGGCATCGTCATATCCCACGGCGGTACGGGCACGGGACGACCCGTAAATATTGCCCGAAGTAGTCTCCCACAGTTCATAATTGGTATAGTACACCCCCGTTTTCACCTTATCTTCCGACACACAAACCTTCCCGTCATAGAGGAGCATCGGCCCGGTGGAGAGGGCTTCCTGCGGGGCCCAGGACTGTTTGGGACCGGGACCGGCCGATGCACTTACCTGCGGGTACAATGCAGTTCCAGCAGGGATGGGGCGGTCGAAGAAATACGCCGTTCCGTCCACAAGCGAACACCAGTATGCCCCCGGAGTACCGTCAGCCCCGACGCCCAGGATGGCACGGGTCACAGGCTGCCAGTCACTGTAGGAGTTACCGTAACTGCGACAAGCCGAGATGCCGTCATCCGAGAAATTGTTGTAACGGAGCCCGCCGCCCGTATAAGCCAGGCCGATATTCCCCTGCGTCCCGAATATCTGCCCGTTCACCAGTACCAGGGCTCCGCTGGAAGATAGTTGCGAAGCCATGGAAAGGGCGTCAGCCTTGCCCATGGGCGCATTGTTCACGCCCAGGCGCACAGGACTGGACGAAGAGACATCGGCCACGGCGCAGAAACCGTTGTAACTGCCATCGGCCTTGAAACTGAAGATGTCGATGGCGGTGGAAGGGGATGAAAGCGCCGTCTTGGCGATGGAACTGCCCGACGGCGAGGCCGCCAGCGTAAGTTGCTGCACCGGGCTATAGACATAGTTTCCGGCCGAAGGATCGTAGCAATAGGCCCGCACATAGCACTTTTCACCTACCCGGAGGATAGATGCCGGAACGCATTGAATGAAATTCACCGTTCCGGTGGTGCCGATGACAGGTCCGGGCAACTTGCCCGCTGCTCCCACCAGGCCGCAAGTGGGCGTAGAAGAAGAATAACTGTAAATAAGGCCATGCTCCACCGCCGTGGAAGAAACGCCGGTGATGGTGTAATCCACGATGAAGTTATAGTAATTCTCGGCCGTACTGTTCACCGTAACCGTCATTCCGCTCACAGAGGCGTTGATGGTCACATCCTCCAGCCAAGTGATGGGAGAATCAGCATACTGGCTGTCGGCAGCACAGGAGGCCGATACACCCAGGTCGTAACTGGCGCCCGTGGTGAGGCCGGTGAACGTGTAGTCGTAACTGCCGTACTGGCCGGCTCCCGTATTGAGGCTCCCCACCTGGGTTCCCTCACCCATCTCAGCAGCGTCACGGAGATAGAATTTATAGGTATCGCGCTTGCCGGAGGTGCAGGAGAAGGAGATTTTGGCCGCCCCCTCTCCGGTTTGCCCGCCGGAAGAGATGGTGGGCGCCAGCAGTTCGGTCCCGCTTACCGTGTTGGAGGCACGGTCGTCCGACACCGTCCAGTTCTTTTTGATGAGATTAATGTTGGCGTTACGCTTCACATCCAGCGCCTTGGAGGACGAATAGCGGTTGAATCCGTTGGAAGAATTGTAGAAAGTGACGTCGAATCCCTGGCTGTAGTTGCCGGGGTACACAACGGCGTAGAAGCGCTTTCCTGCCGTGCCTGCAGGAACGGTCACATCCACGTAATTCTTGGAAGCGGTAGTGGCCGACACTTCAGGTTCTCCGTCGTTGTAACGGATGCTGGCCGGCCCGCTCATGGCCACCGAGGCGTCGCGGCTCTGAATGCGCACACGCGTAATATAATTGCCGGGGACAAGGAAGGAAAGGATGGCCCCGACATTCTTGAAATGAAGAATACCGGTATTCTCTACGGCAGAGGCATTTACCCGGGCCATGGAAAGGGCGGCTTCTGCAGCGAAACTGTTCTCAACACCTGTCTGAACAGTGGGCAACGAGGCCTGCAGCGTGCCGCTGGTCGCCACCAGGCGGGCTTCGTCATCAGCGGGATACAAGGCATAATAGTAGTCATTGGAACTCGCAGGGGTAAGACCGGTAAAAACGGCTTTCCGTCCATCGTCCTGCACAGATTCCACCTGGAAAGCGCTTCCCGGGGCTCCGGCAGAGGCAAAAAGCGTAACGGCATCCGATGCGCTCCAAATGATGCCATAATCCACGCCGAGAGTAGTTTTGGTAGGCTCATTTTCCTGAACGCCCACCAAACGCAAGGAAAGAAGATGATTCTCCGGCTCCAACGCAGCGGAGTTGCAAGCACAAACGAGAAAGGCACACAGCCACAGCAAAGCATGAATCTTTTTCATCATTCAATCTCCTATCAGAAAAGGTTGATGTCAAAGCCTCCCATCACCCCGAAACCATCATACTCGATGGGGTTCTCATAATTTTCACCGGTGGGGCTTCCGGCCAAAAGGGCCGGCTGCGCGGAAAGGATCATCAGTGACTGCGCCATAGGAATCACATAAGGTTTTTTCTTTCTTTCCATACTGTGTTGCGCTGTGGTGTTCGTTTTGCAAATATAAGATTATTTTTTGTACCTTTGAAGGGATTGTATGGAAAAATGAACAAACTCTTCCTCATAGACGGGCATGCGCTGGTATTCAAGATGTACTATGCCTTCCTGCGCCGGCCCATGATCAACACCAAGGGGGCGGACATGTCCATCCTCTACGGGTTTACCAAATACCTGCTGGAACTCATTGATAAAGAGAAGCCCACGCATCTTGCGGTGGCGTTCGACCCGCCCGGCGGCACGTTCCGGAACCAGATGTACCCGGCCTACAAGGGCACGCGCCCTCCTACCCCGCAACTGGTCATCGACGCCCTGAAGCCGCTTACGGAACTGGTGCAGAGCATGAACATCCCGGTCCTGACGGTCCCCGGATTCGAGGCCGACGACGTCATCGGTTCCCTCGCCGCGCAAAATGCCGGCGAAGCGCTGGACGTGTACATGGTGACCCCGGACAAGGACTACGGGCAACTCATCGGCCCGCATGCCTTCCAGTACAAGCCCGGCAAGAGCGGGACGGATGCCGAAATCTGGGGCATCCCCGAACTCTGTGCCAAATGGGGCATTTCGGAACCCTCCCAGGTCATTGACATGCTGGCCATCTGCGGCGACACGGCCGACAATGTGCCCGGTGTCAAGGGGGTCGGGGAAGTGGGTGCCGCCAAACTCATCGCCAAATACGGGACGCTGGAAAATATCTACGCCCACATCGGGGAACTTCCGCCCAAACAGCAGGCCCTGTTTCGGGAAGCCCAGCCGCACATGGCCCTCTCCAAGGCTCTTGTGACCATCAAAACGGACATGTCGCTGCCCGTGACACAGGCCGATATGCGCTACTCCGGAGCCTTCCAGCCCCGGATCCGGGAACTGTTCGACCTTTACGAATTCCAGTCGCTCAAAAAATATTTGAAATCCTTCGATGCAAAAGCGCCTCAGGATGACAGCGTTCAGTCTGAAGACAGTCATGCTGAGCGATGCAAAGAAATCCTTTCCGTGCAGGAAGCATCGGCCCGGGAAGTGATGGACGCCGCCAAGGCCGAAGGGGCCGTCGGCCTTATTACGGAGGCCTGGAACCCGGGAATCTTTGCCCCGCTGAAACGCCTGATCCTTGCCGCGGAGAAAAAAGTCTGCATCCTGAAGGACGCCTCCGAGGTCCGGGAAATGCTGGAAGATGCCGCCATCGCCAAATACGGGGCCGACCTGAAAGGACAGGCCCATATCCTCGCGCAGGCCGGCATCCGGCTGCAAGGAACCTGGAACGACATCAAACTCATGCACTATGTCCTGAATCCGGAGCGCAGCCACGAGATCGGCGCCCTGGCCCAAACCTACCTGGGCGTTTCCCTGGACGAAGCGGCCTCTGAAAGCACCGGTTCCCTCTTCGATGACAATCCGGAGCCTTCCCGCCTCCAGGAAGCCGTCATCCTGGTGCCGCTCGGAGAAAAACTGCGGAAACAACTCCCGCCCTTCTATGACAACATGGAGGAGCCGCTGGCCAAAGTGCTCACCCGGATGGAACGGGACGGCGTCAAAGTGGACCTGGGGGTTATCCGCCATTTTGCGGACGGGCTGCGCAAGGAACTCTCGGAACGGGAAATCCGCATCCGGGAAATGGCCGGTGAGCCTTCGCTCAACATCTCTTCTCCCAAGCAGGTGGGTGATGTCCTGTTCGAGAAACTCCGGCTGGACCCGAAAGCCAAAAAGAGCGGTTCGAAGGGACAGTACTCCACCGACGAAGCCACCCTCCTGGCCATCGCCGACCGGCATCCCATCGTAGATGAAATCCTGGAATTCCGGGCTGTCAAGAAATTGCTTTCCACATACATCGAGCCTTTCCCCACCTATATTTCCGAAGTGGACGGACGCGTACACACCACGTTCAATCAGGCGCTTACCGCCACCGGACGGCTTTCTTCCTCCAATCCCAACCTGCAGAATATCCCCATCCGCACCGAGCGCGGCAAGGAAATCCGCAAGGCCTTCGTTCCGGGAACACCGGGAGGAGTCATCATGTCGGCCGATTACTCCCAGATCGAACTGCGCATCATGGCGCACCTGAGTGCGGACGAGCACCTGACCCAGGCCTTCCGGGAAGGGGTGGACGTACATGCCGCCACCGCCGCCAAGATTTTCGGCATCCCGGTATCGGAAGTCACCCGGGAGCAGCGCGGCATGGCCAAGACCGCCAACTTCGGCATCATGTACGGCATTTCTTCCTTCGGCCTGGCCCAGCGGCTGCATTTGTCCCGTGCAGACGCCAAGAAACTGATCGAAGACTATTTCGCCTCCTTCCCTTCCATCCGCTCATTCATCGACGGGAGCATCGCTTTCGCCAGGGAGAACGGTTATGTGCAGACGCTCTTCGGCCGGCGCCGCTACCTGCCGGACATCAACGCCCACAACGCCAATGTCCGCTCCCTCGCCGAGCGGAATGCGGTGAATGCCCCCATCCAGGGGACATCGGCCGATATCATCAAACTGGCCATGATCGGGGTGTACCGCCGGATGAAAGAGGCGGGGCTGCGGAGCAGGATGGTGCTTCAAATCCACGATGAACTGGTGTTCGACGCCCTGCCCGAAGAAGTACCCGCGCTCAAGGCTCTGGTCACCGAGGTCATGGAGCATGTCATCGAACTGTCGGTTCCGCTCACCGTGGAATGTTCCTCGGGAATCAACTGGCTGGAAGCCCATTAATTGACTGATTATGAAGTATTTGAACTATTCCGAAAAAGAATTGGTGGAAATGGCTATCGGCGGCGACCAGATGGCTTACCGGGCCTTGTACCAGATTCACGAGCCGTCGGTCCGCGGCAGGGTAAGCGGCTATTTCCAGTGGAAGGCCGACGCTGATGACGTGGTCACGGAAAGTTTTCAGAAAGCCTTTTCGGCACTGCGCAGTTTCGATACCTCCCGGGAACTGCGCCCCTGGCTCCTGACCATCGCCAGCCGGACCGCCCTGGACCATCTTTCCTCCATCCACCGGGAAGACGAGAAGAAAGAAGGGAGCGAAAATGCCCAACTCACGGACTTTACGCCCGAGGAAGAGATTATCAACGACGAAGTCCATCAGCGCCTGATGGGCTACATCGACGAACTGCCCTCGCTGTATAAGGATGTGATGATCAAATATATGATAGAAGAACTGGAATATGAAGAGATCGCGAAGGAACTGGACCTGGAACTCAATACGGTGCGCACGCGCATCCGCCGGGGCAAGCAGCACCTGGCCAAAATGATGCTGAGGGGGGAAGTGGAATGAACTGGAAAGAAATCATCAAGGCCGATTTTCCTTTATCGGCCCTACAGGAGGCGCGTCTGGAGGCGCTGGATGCCCTGTACCGGGAGTGGAATGCAAAAATCAATGTCATTTCCCGGAAAGATATCGACGCCCTCTATGAGCACCATGTGCTTCATTCGCTGGCCATTGCCCGATATCTTCTCACCACGCCGGGGCTGGAGGAGCGCTTTGCCGGCGCCTCGGTGCTGGACCTCGGGACCGGCGGCGGATTTCCCGGCATTCCGCTGGCCATCCTTTATCCGTCGGCCCGCTTTGTCCTGTGCGATTCCGTCGGCAAGAAAACCATTGTGGCTCAAGCGGTTGCATCGGCCCTGAACCTGGAAAACGTGAAGGTGGTGAATGCCCGGGCCGAATCGCTTCCCGAGGTGTTTGACTTTGTGGTTTCGCGGGCCGTGGCATCCCTTCCGGACTTCCTCCCCTGGGTAAAAGGAAAGTACACCCAGGGAATCCTCTACCTGAAAGGAGGCGATGTGAACGAGGAGATCGCCCTGGTGATGGCGCGGCACAGACTCCCACGCGGGTCGGTTCATACCTGGCCTGTATCGGCCTGGCTGCAGGATCCCTGGTACGAAGGGAAACTGGTTATCCACATCGAAAAATAATTTTGTTTTTTCCTGCGGAATTACTACCTTTGCAGTCCTTACGCGAAAAGTATAAAATAGAGATATCATGAAAAGAACATTCCAACCTTCCCGCCGCAAGCGTGTGAACAAGCATGGTTTCCGCGCTCGGATGGCCAGCGCCAACGGCCGTCGCGTCCTTAGCGCCCGTCGCCGTCACGCCCGTAAAAAACTCTCCGTCTCCGACGAAGACCGCTGGTAGAAAATGAGCAACCCCCTGTCGGGTTGCTTTTTTTGTCCCTTTCCCCTGTATCTCTCGCCTCTTTCCGGTGGCAAATAATCACCTGTCCATCAATCACTTACGTACAATCCTCTGCGCTTTTTGCGCAGAGGATTGTACGTAAGACGCTGATTATTAAAGCGTTACCAGCCACCCGGGATTGGGGGATTTACGTATCTTGTACAAAAAACAAGACATGATGACAGATCCGGGGGTGCTGGCGGTTTACTATCTTTCCCGAAAAGGCTTCGAAGAGCCTTTCCATGCCTATGGAATCCGTTGGGAAGAACGGGAAACCGAAGAACTGATTTCTTTTGTAAAGGCGGCGGCAAGAGAAATGAGACGGCGGGGGATCAGCCTTGCAGCGCCCTCGCAAAATGTGAGAATCACGCAAACATTCAGGGTGTTTATCGGCAATAAAGAACTGAAAATCCGCCCGATGGCCAAATCGGTCCTGATTCTGTTCCTCCGGCATCCCGAGGGGATAGCATTAAAATGCATCGCAGATCATGAGAAGGAACTGAACTGGATATACAGGAGGGTGAGCCGAAGTTCAAGCCCGGAGGAAATCGCCTCCAGGGTAAGCAGAATCCTGGACCTTTTCAACAACGACCTGAATGTCAACATCGCCCGTGTCAACCATGCCCTGGCCACATTGGTAGATGACACCGACCTGTATCGGATAACGGGCGATGCCGGGAAGCCCAAACGAATCCCCCTGGACAGGAAATGGGTGATTTGGGAAGCCTGAAATGGCGGACAATCGTAAAAAACAGTTCAAAAACACCTGAAACAACGCTATGTTTTTTACGATGCTTGGATTCCTGAAAACTCCTGGATATCTTGCGGAAGCGCATCTCACTGGCGGGATGCCTGAAAGGTCATGAGAGCAAGAAAAGTTTATCCGGGAGAGATTCACCATGTATGCCAAAAGACAATCGGCGGCGCTGTCATCTTTTACACCCTCCACGATTATCTGGTTTTCTTCACGATATACTGCACCGTTGCCCGGCGCTACGGCATTCCGGTTCTCGCCCTTTGTCCCATGGCCGATCATATCCATAATACCATCATGGTCCCTGACAAAACCACCCTTTCCAGGTTTGTACAGCAATACACGCATCTGTTTGCCAGGGAATGGAATGGCTCCCGAGGAAGAAGAGGTCCGCTTTTCAAAGCCCGCTTCATGAGTTCGGCTAAGCGTGGCAACAAACAGGTCAGGACAACCCTCAATTACAATTACAACAATCCGGTCGAAAGAAAAATGGTCGGGAAAGCCGAAGAGTACCGCTGGAATTTCCTGCGCTATGCCCGCGAGAATCATCCCTATTCGGCTCCCATCGACCTGTCCGGCAAATCGGCCCGCTTCCGGGGAATCATCCAAGAAATCAAGAGAATCCTCATGGGAAACGGTTATTTGCATTACGCCCAACTCCTGAGATGGGAACGGCAGGTCACCGCCTTTGAATTCCAGCAAATCGTCGATTTTGCCATATCCCTTTGGAATCAAATTGACTATGATGAAGTTATCAGTTACTATGGAAACTATGACGCCTTTCTGAGGTCGCTGCACGACAACACCGGGAGCGACTATGAAATAAAAGAAGACCATGACCTGTATTCGGACGCCGTGTACAGGGCGTGTTCCAAGGTTTTGCTCAAACAGAGGCTCGTCATGGACCTCTACGACATCCCCTCCCTGGCCGATGACAGGAAAAAAGAAGCGGAGGCGATTCTCCGGCAACAGACATCGGCCCATCCCAGCCAAATCAGAAAGTTCCTCCACCTCACGGGTGACAAGTAAGTCATTGAAGCTCAGCATATTATGCTTAATCCTCTGCGCATTTTGCGCAGAGGATTAAGCATAAATAACTGATTACCAACGAGATAACAGCCACCCGGGGCCACTTCCACGGGGGTTATTTCTTGATGGGATAGAGGCGGAGGAGAAGGAGGATCAGGAGGGCGATGGCAGCCGGGAAGAGGGAGAACAGGGCCCAGACCATGTGCTGTACGCTGCCCAGGTTGGTGATGGTGACCACCGTCTCGCCCGTCACGGGATCCTGGCTGGAGAGAAGGCCGGCAGCGCCGAGGAGCAGGGCCACGAGGGCGCCCGATATGGCCGACCCGAACTTCTGGGCCATCGTTCCGGAGGAGAAGATGAGGCCCGTGGAAGAGGTACCGTTCTTTTCGGTGGCATAGTCGGCCACATCGGCATACATGGACCACAGCAGCGGGGAATAAATGCCGATGCCGACGGACGTGATAATCACGTTGGCAATCATCACCCAGATCCAGGCGGGATCCATGGGGATGAAGAAGAAGGCGATGGACGAGACGGCGCAGATGACGGCAGCCCAGGCAAAAGCCTTATGCTTGGAACCCACCCACTTGGTAAAGCGGGGCGTAAGTCCGCCGACAATCATGCACACCGCCTCTCCGAACATCATAAACACGGTGTAGTTGATGATGAGGCCGGAAACCGTCACGTCGCCATGCATGCAATACTCGAACAGATAGGCCGCCACGGCATAGCGGAAACCGTTGAAAAAGTTGGTGCAAATGCCGATGAGCGTGAGGTAAATCCACGGCTTGTTGTGAATGAGGTCGGCAAAAGGCTTCAGGGAGAATTTCTCGGCCCGGACCGGCTCCAGCCTCTCTTTGGTAAGGAGGCCGCAGGCCAGGGTGCCCAAGGCGGCCAGGGCGCCCAGCACCACGCCCAACACGGCATACTGGTGCGCCGGCGTCCCGCCCACCATCTTCTGCAGATACGGGAAGGAGAAGAGGGTGACGAAACCCATCGCATAGGCGCCGACCATGCGGAACGAGGAGAACTCGTTGCGTTCATTGCTGTCTTCGGTCATGACGCCCAGAAGCGAGCCGTAAGGCACGTTCACCGCCGTATATACCACCATCATCAGCAGGTACAGGGCATAGGCATAAATCCGGCGGCCCGCAGGCCCCAGATCGGGCGTATAAAGCAGCAGGGCGAAGACCACGCCCAGCAGGATGGCGCCGAAAATCAGCCAGGGCCGATAGGTGCCCCAGCGGCTCTTGGTCCGGTCGGCGATGGCGCCCATCAGCGGGTCCGTAACCACGTCGAACAGGCGTGCCAGCAGCATCAGCGCTCCGGCATCGGCCACCGTAAGGCCGAAAATGTTGGTGAAGAAGAAGGGAAAAGCGATGGACATCACCTTCCATGTGATACCGCCGGCAGCGGCATCACCCAGGCCATATCCGATTTTCTCTGATAGTTTTGCCATGGATATCGGTTTTTAGTGCGGTAACAAATTTAAGAAAAAATATTCAAAACCTGCAGACACATGCGCGTATTGTGGTAAGGGCACTTCCAGAAACCGGCCTTGGGTTGGGTAAGGTCCAGCGAACCGTCCGACAGAACGGCCCACCACCACTCTCCGTCTTTTCCGTCCACAAGGAACTCCTTGATGTACTTCCAGGCCGCGAGGGCGCGGTCGGCCGCCGCCCCGTCGCCGTGGTATTTCCACAGCCAGAGGTTTCCGACCACCGTCTCGGCCTGCACCCACCATTGGCGGGAATCGTCGAAGCGGCCGTCCGGAAGTTTCTCGTACCGCAGCGATCCGTCGGGCAGAAGACCTTCGTTCCCGGCCTTTCCCATGGCCAGGGCCCAAGGACGCACGCGGTTCACGACGTCCAGGTCCTTCAGTGCAAAGGCACACTCCAGGGCCAGCCAGGAAGTCTCGATGTCATGTCCGTAGGAAAGGCCGCCCGGAAGGACGCTCCAGTCACGCCGGAAATAGAGTTGCAGATGGCCGTCCGGAGCCATCACCCGGGTGCCGATTATCTCCAACAGGCGCACGACCGCCTCCTTCAGCCCTTCGTCCGGCCACACCTGGTACAGGTTGGCATAGGCTTCCAGGATATGGAGATGGGAATTCATGGTTTTGTCGGCATTGATATCATGGGCACTGAGCGACATGTCTTCCAGCGGGGAGAAATCCCGGGCGAGGGCCTCGATATAGCCTCCGTTCTCCCGGTCGGCGAAATAGGTTTCCACCACCTGGTAGAGGTTGACGGCATTCTTGAGGGCCTCATCATCCCGGGTCACCTTATAGAGTTCCGACAGGCCGTAGATGGCAAAGCCCTGGGCATAGAGTTGCTTTTTGGCATCGAGCCGCTCCCCTTCCGGGGTCACGCTCCAATAGACGCCGCCGTATTTATGGTCGCAGAAATGCTCCAGGAACCAGTCGCGCGCATGCACGGCCGCCACCAGGTACTGCGTATCCTTCAGAGCGGCATAGGCGGCCGAGAACGACCAGATGAGCCGGGCATTGAGGATGACGCCCCGCGGGGCATCGTAAAGAATCTTCCCCTCTGCCGACACTTCTCCGTAAAAACCGCCTCTGGGGTCCTTGAGACGGAGCCAATAGGGCAAAATACAGGAAGTCAGGTTTTCCCTGACCTCCTGCATAAAGATATCCGTTCTTGTTTCCATACTAGATATTCGGGGTCTCCCAAACTTTGGTTTCCGTGCAGCGGACCATGGCGGCCTGACCGCCACAGGACAGGCGGAAATCGCCCTCCTCCAAACGCCAGCGGCCGTCGGCCCCTACAAAGGCCAGGTCGGAGGCGGGAAGTTCGAAACAGACCGTCTTGGTCTCGCCGGGTTCCAGGGAAATCTTCTCGAAACCGCGGAGACGCTTCACGTCAGGGATCAGGGAGGCAACCAGGTCGGAACTGTACAGCAGCACGGCTTCCTTGCCGGCACGGCTGCCGACATTGCTTACATCGACCGAGACCTTCAGAACATCACCGGCCTTGAATTCACCGGCCTCCACCTTCAGATTGGCGTAGGCGAATTCGGTATAACTGAGGCCGAAGCCGAAAGGCCACTGCACATCCATGACGGCGTCGTAATTATAGGAGCCCGCCATGGTCTCGCGGTGTTCGGAGACCTTGTAGTCGTAGGTATGGAGCGCGTTGATGTGCTTGGAATACGTGAACGGGAGTTTTCCCGAGAAGTTCTCGTCGCCGCTCAGCAGGGCGGCCAGGGCATCGGCCCCGAAATTGGACGGAAGCATCACGTCCACCACGGCGGCGGCCAGCGGCTCGATGTCTCCGATGAGGCGCGGGCGGCCTTCGTTGAGGATGAGCACGACGGGCTTTCCGGTGGCGGCCAGTTTCTTCACCAGTTCTTTCTGCTTGGCCGACAGGTTCAGGTCGTCCATATTGCCGGGGGTCTCGCAATAGGTGTTCTCACCGATGCAGGCCACGATGACATCGGCCCCGCGGGCAGCGGTGACGGCGGCGGCGATGCCGGAGGCATCCTCGGCCTGCCAGTCTTCACCCGCATACTTGACGCCGGGAGCGTAAGTCACCTTGGGGAAACGACGCTGCAAGGCCTCGAGAATGGTATTATACTGGGGGACATAGTCGTCGGCACTTCCCTGCCAGGTATAACTCCAACCGCCGTTCAGGGTACGGAGGCTGTTGGCATTGGGGCCGGTTACCAGGATGCTGGCGTTTTCCTTCAGCGGCAGGATGCCGTTGTTTTTCAGGAGCACTTCGCTCTCGAGGGCGGCGGCATAGGATTCCCGTGCAAATTTCTCGCTGGCGAACTCCGGATAGGCATAGTCCCAGTTGGGCTTGTCAAACAGGCCGAGCCTCACCTTCAGGCGCAGGACGCGGCGGACGGCGTCATTGAGACGGGATTCAGGGATACGGCCACTCTTGACAAGGTCGATGATGACATTGCAGCACTCCGGATCGTAGGGGTCCATGATCATGTCGATGCCCGCATTGATGCCCATCGCCACCGCCTCATGCTTGTCGGCGGCCACGTGGTCGCGATTGAAGAGATTGTCGATGTCGGCCCAGTCGGTCACCAGCAGGCCGTCCCAGCCCAGTTGTTCCTTCACCCAGCCGCTCAGCAGCAGGGCGTTGCAGTGCGTCGGGATGCCGTTGATGGAGGCCGAGTTCACCATGGCGGTGAGGGCGCCGGCACGGAAGCAGGCCAGGAACGGGGCGAAGAACTTTTCGCGGAGGTCGTTCTCGGCGATGATGGCCGGGGTACGGTCCTTACCGCTTACCGGAACGCCATATCCCATGAAGTGCTTGATGGATACGGCAGCGTGCTCCAGGTCGATCCGATTGGGGTTCTCTCCCTGGATGGCGACGGTCTCCTCGCGGGCCATCTGGGCCTGCAGATAAGGATCTTCGCCGTAACTTTCCCAGATACGCGGCCAGCGGGGATCGCGGCCGAGGTCCATCACCGGTGAAAAGACCCAGGGAACCTGGGCGGCACGGGTCTCATAAGCCATGGCCCGGCCCATCAGGCGCGGATACTCCCTGTTGAATGTGGCTGCCAGATTGATTTCCTGGGGATACAGGGAACCATCCGAGAGATAGGAGGCGCCATGGATCATATCCAGCCCATAAATGCAGGGAATGCCGATTTTCTCCATGGACTTTTCCTGGATCTGGCGGACCATCGCGGCCGTCACCTCCCGGGAATGGCAGTGGTCGTTCATCACATTGAGGATGGATCCCACCTTATACTGGCCGATGATCCGGTCCAGTTTGGCGGGATCGATAGCCTCGCGCGTATCGTCTTCCAGAACAGAGATGTTCAACTGGACCAGCTGGCCGGCCTTCTCCTCCAGGGTCATACCCTTCAGGACCTTCTCTACCTTGGCTTCCACCTCGCTGTCGGCGGGGATAGCCTGGGGACCCTTCGGTGCACAGGCAGCACCAAGAATAGCAGCACTTAACATAATCAACGTTTTTTTCATATACTTAACTTTATAATAACATTCTCTTTTCCGCGGAGCAGGAACTGCACCCGTCCATTGAAGGACGGCAGCGTAAAGGTTTTGGCCCCGGCAGACGGTCTCTCACTGCCGTGATAGGCCGGGTCACCGTTTCCGCCACCCACGATGCAGCCCTCCCCTTCCAGGGTAAGGGTGACCGGAATGCAGGCCGTCGGAACAAAATGCCCTTGAGCATCCAGGACCGTCACATTCACCACGGAGAAATCCCCGATCCGGTCCGTCTCGGTTTCCAAACGGGCCGGAGCGCCGGCCGTCCAGACGGTTTCCGTCATGACTTTCCGGCCTTTTTTATAGCCGGTGGCAACTACTTTTCCGGGCTTGTAGGCGGCTTTCCATTCCAGATAGCCGTAGCGGGGCATTTTCTTGCGGCCGAGAGACTTGCCGTTCACCGTCAGGGCCACCTCGTCGCAATTGCTGTAAACCCAGACAGGTATCACCTCCCCCTCATGGCCTTCCAGGTTCCAGTGAGGCAGGATATGCAGGACCGGCTCCTCTGTCCACCAGGCCCGCAAATACCAAGCCTCGTCCTTCGGGAAACCGCAATAATCCAGGATTCCGAATTCCGAAAGCGTAGCCGGCCAGACCAGCGGATCGGGCTCTCCCCGGTAGTCGAAACCAGTCCAGTAAAACATGCCGGAAAGCCAGGGTCTTTCCTCATAGAACTTCATGCCGCGGCCGATACAGTTGTAGAGGCTGTCCGGCCCCTGGGGGCCGCGGTTGATGGCCGCCTTCCGGCCGGTGCCGGGCTCCGTGAAATAGACCCCGCGCGTACCGCAGCCGCTGGTTTCCTCCGATCCCACCGCCACGCGCTCCGGATACTGGGCGCGATGCTGCTCTATCGGATTCTGGATGATATAGTTGTAGCCGGCCACATCGGCCCCCTTCAGGATATTGGGACCGCCGCTGCTGGCGACAAACACGGGCCGGGTGGTGTCCAGGCTATGGACAAAGCGGGTCATCGTGGCGGCAATGGCCTCTCCCTTGTCTTTCCACTCGATGCCCCACTCTTCATTGCCGATTCCCCACATCACGATGCAGGGATGATGGCGGTCCCGCTCGATCATGCGGCGGAGCGGTTCCAACTGCGCCGGATTCACGCCCATCAGGCGGCCTTCTTCCAGCACATACATTCTCAGGCTGTCACAAATATTCAGGAAAGCCTCGGACGCCGGGTTGTGGGAAGTGCGAATTGCATTGATTCCCAGTTTCTTGAGTTGCTTGATTTTCCAGACCCACAGTTCGTCGGGGATGGCGACGCCCACACCGGAATGGTCCTGATGCAGGTTCACCCCGCGAAGTTGCACACGTTTTCCGTCAATGAGAAGCCCCCGGTCCGGATCCGTCGTGATTTTCCGCGCCGGCAGGGGCTTGGCCTCAGGCTCCCCGATCTGCATCCATACATGCCGATAGATGCCGCCCCCTTCGTAGAACCAGCCCTCTTCGAAAGTGGCATCGGCCCGGACGCAGACGAGGTTGTCCCCGTCCGGATTCAGGTATTCCGTGATGGCGTATTCCTGCGGCACATAGCCGCTCTTTTCCCCTCCGAGCCAGAAGCCGTTCACCCAGATTTCGGAATCGCGGAAAATGCCGTCGAAACGAAGGGAGACGCCCTTCCGGCAGTCTTCGGCCGACACGGTGAAATGTTTCCGGTACCAGCCGACGCTGGTAAAAGGATACCGCCAGCCCACCGTCTTGTAACCATGGCTCTTGCTGGCTTCGGGGGCGAAGGGAAGATCCACCACCCAGTCGTGCGGCAGCGTGACAGGTGTCCACGCGCTGTCGTCAAAACCGGGGGCGTAAGGGCCTTCGTTGTGAATGGAAGCCGCTTTGGTATAATAGGTGAAATACTCCGTTCCGCGGCCAAAGTCGGCCTGCGGGGAGGAGGCGCTGCCCAGCGAAAACTTCCAGCCTTCGTCGAAAGGCAGGGTCTGGGCCGATGCCACAAGGGGCAGGGAAAGCAGCAGGACGACAGCAATCCGTTTCATTGTCAGAGCGTTACTTGAATAGACTTCCCTTCATAGACGACTTCCTCGGCAGCCACATCCGGATTCCAGGCGAAAGGATGGGCGGCGTCCACCACCTTCACGCGGAAACGGCGGCTCTCCAACATGCCCGGGTAGCGGCCGGTGCGGTCTCCGATGGTGAGGGTACGGGACTGCTCGTTCCACGAAAGCGGGATAACGCTGCACTCTCCTTTCTCATAGCCATACGTAAGCCCGTCGTCCTCGTAGAGGGTGAACGACGCGTCGGCGCCGGCATAAACCAGCAGAAGCAGGTTGTCGGCGGGTTTTTCATCGCACCATTCCATCTCCGGTCCCACCGGGAGGATGCTGCCGCCACGCACGTACAGCGGAATGCGCTCATAGGGAGCGTCGGCCACGAAACGCCGCTTTCCGGAAAGACAGGCACCCGTATAGAAATCGTACCAAAGGCCTTCGGGAAGATAGACGCTGCGGCTACGGGCCTTGTATTCGTACACCGGGCAGGGCATCAGGGCCGGACCCAGCATCCACTGGTCGGACAGGTCGCGGACTTCGGGGTCGGACGGGAAGTCCATCGGCAGGCCGCGCATCAGGGTATAGTCTTCCCGGTTCACGGCCCCGGTAAGGGAATACAGATAAGGCATCAGCCGATAACGGAGGCGCATATACGCCAGAATGCTCTTGTAGGCCTTGGAGCCTTCCGGAGCAATGTTCCAAAGCTCCCGGCGCGGCCACTGGCCGTGAGTGCGGAACAGCGGGACAAACGTGCCGAACTGATGCCAGCGGGTTTGCATTTCCTGCCACTCCCCGGCATTCGCGGCATCATAGAACTTGCTCATGACAGAGAAACCGCCGATATCCATGCCCCAGAAGGGAATGCCGCTCATGGAATAATTGAGCCCGGCGGCCATCTGCATCCGCATATCGGTCCAGGAGGTGCCGATATCGCCGCTCCAGGTAGCGGTGCTGTAGCGCTGCAGCCCGGAAAAACCGTTCCGCGTGAGCAGGAAGACGCGTTTGTCCGGATCCACGGAACGCTGGCCTTCATAGATGGCCATGGCGTTTACAAGGGCATAGGCATTGAGGTATTCCGTGGAAGGGCCCAGGGCATTGGGTGTCAGCAGCCACTTGAAATAATCCATGGGAAGGCAGTCCCGGAGATTGGGCTCGGAGGCGTCCATCCACCAGGCATCGATTTTCCGGCCATATTTCGTGTAGAGGCTCTCGTCCATCTGGCGCCAGAACATCTCCCTTCCGCCGGGAGCATAGGCGTCGTAGAAGGACTGCTCATGGCCCAGCCAGTCCTTGAGCCCGTCCTTTTCGGCATTCTCATAGACATAACCGGCGGCCTTGAGTTCCTTGTAATGGTCCGTATTGGTGTAAAACTTGGGCCAGACGGAAATCATGAACCGGCCGTGCAGGGCATGAACGTCGTCCAGCATCTTCTCCGGATCGGGATAGCGGGACGCCTCGAAAGCATGGCTGCCCCACTGGTCTTCTTCCCAGTACTGCCAGTCCTGGACGATATTGTCCACCGGAATGTGCCTTCTGCGCAATTCCGAGAGGGTTTCCACCAGATCTTCCTGGGTGGAATAGCGCTCCCGGCTCTGCCAGAAGCCCAGCACCCATTTGGGCATTACCGGCGCTTTTCCGGTGAGAGCGCGATAGCCCTTGATCACGCCGTCGTAGTCGCCGCCCTCGATAAAATAATAGTCCAGTTGCGGCTCAAACTCGTTCCAGAAGGTGATGCCTTCGCTCACGGCACCGGCCGGAAGGACCCGGAGGCCGATATAGGACACGTCTCCGTCCGGTTCCCACTCCACTTTGAGCGGCGTGGGAACGCCGGCTTCCAGATGGGCCGTAAACTTATAACTGTTGGGATTCCAGGCCGGGCGCCAGCGGCGGGACATCTTCTCCTCGCCGCCCACCTCGGTGCGTTGGAAACCGGCATAGTACTGGATAAAGGAATAGTCTCCGGTTTCGGGAGCCGTGATGGTGCCTTCGTAGCACACCCTGCCCCCGTTCAGCGGAACGGGCGGAAGGTTTTTGAGGGTGAACTCGTTCTCATAGAAAAGGCTGTCCTCCTTCTGGACCAGGACACGGCCGTCGGCCGCCTGATAAGTCCCGGTCAGGTTCAGGGCGAAGACTTCGCCAAGTTGACGGTAGGGCTGGTCGGTGCCCCAGCGTCCCAGGGAATAGGCATCCATGAGAATGCCGTATCCGTCCGTGGAGACCACCATGGGAACGCTCACCTTCGTATTGTACTGATAGAGTTCCTCCTGGCGTCCCTTGTGATTGAATTCACCGGCCTGATGCTGTCCCAGGCCATAAAAAGCCTCTCCCTCGCGGGAGTCGAAGCGGACGGTGGTGCTCCAGGCCTTCTTCCCTTCCACCTCGGCAGGCGTGAAGGCCGCCTGCCCGTTCAGGGCCAGCGGGGTGCCGTCAGCCCGGTAAAAGTGCGTGCTGGCGTCGGCCTTGTACACCTCGACGGAAAGCGAGTCGGTGGCAAGGCGGACCTTTCCCCTGGCGCAAGTCACCTCAAAATCGTTGCAGCCGTCCTGTGGCAGAACGGCGAGGCTGGCCCGGTCGTGGAAGGTCCCGTCCGGCGAAACACTGACCCGGACGATTTCCGGAGAAATCACCTGCAGCCGGACCGTCCGGTCCCCGCAGGGGATGGTCACCGTATGGTCCTGCCTCTTAAAATCCCTGTTGCAGGCGCAGAGCAGCATCGCAGCAACGCCCAAAAGATACAAACCTTTCCTCATAACTATCTAATATTCCCAATCGTCGCTTCTGAAGGGAGGGACGGGAAGTCCGTTCGATTTCTGCAGGTTGGCTCCCATCCAGTTGCGGAAGCCGTACCGGACGGCAATGGGCTTGGGGACCTCGGGACATTGGACGAAGATGGTCTGGCCGTCCCAGTCAATCTCGCCCTTGGCCAGGTGGAATTCACGGTCTTCACCGGCGAGTTCGAAGCCCACCACGTCCCGGGCCGATATGGAGCCCAGGTCGCTCCAGACCTGCGTCAGACGCACTTTCACGCGGCCGTCCTCCAGGTATTCCACGCTTTCCAGGCGCGGGAGTTCCACACTGGTGCCGGGGTTGATGCCATAGACACTCTGCAGGGCGCGCAGCAGCATCATGTCGGCCACTTCCTTCTTCCGGGAAGGATGGACGGTGACCTTGTTGCCCAGGGTCTCGGTGCAGATGGCCCAGGAATTCGCCAGAATCTCCTCCGTATGGAGCTGGTTCAGGACAAAATGCGGGCGCCAGCGACCGTCGGCGTCACTGTGGTCGAAGGGAGCGAGAAGGGTAAAGATGAAAGGAAGGTCCCTTCCCCACTCCTTGCGCCACATCTCCACCATGGCCTTCTGCAGTTTGTCGTAGCAGTGCGGCTGGCCCATATTGGAGCATCCCTGATACCAGAGAATGCCCTTGGCGGCATACCCCACAATGGGGTACACGCGTCCGTTCCAGATGGTTTCGGGCGTTTCCGGCCAGCGGTCCGGAATATCCTTCACGGCATACAGTTCGTCCAGTTCCTTCTGGGTAAGGCCCGCCGCATCGATGATTTCCCGGGTCATCCAGGGTTCGATGCGGCTGCCGCCCCAGGCGTTCACGACGATTCCCACCGGCACGCCGAGGGTTTTGGTCAGGCGTTTGGCAAAAAAATAGGCTACGGCCGATGTCTGCGCCGTCGTGGCACCATCGGTATAGGCCCACTGGGCATCCACATCCCGGACAGGTTCGTACTTCTTGGGCGTGAGGATATTGAAAACCCGCACGGAAGAAGCCGTTTCAGGGGCCGACAGAATGGCCTCCGTGGCGCCCTCCACTTCCTGGAAGCCGAATCCGCGGATAGGCATCTCCATGTTGGACTGCCCGCTGCAAATCCAGACCTCCCCCAGGACGATGTCGGCGGCCGTCAGGGTTTCTTTCCCGGAGGTCACCACCAGGGTACGGGCCTTGCCGTCGGCCTTGGGGGTATTCACCGATACGCGCCAGGCGCCATCGGCCGACACCCGGGTCTTGTAGTTGTTCCCGTCGAACTGCACCTCCACCAGGGAACCGGGTTTTCCCCAGCCCCAGACGGGGGCCTGCGTTTCCTGCTGCAGTACGGCATGGTCCGTGAAAAGATGGGAAAGCTTGAGCGGCTGTGCCTGGGCATTGCCGATGCACAGGGCCAACGCGAGGAGGAGGGCGATCCGTGACATGCTATTGTAGGTTCTTGTCAATCAGTTTGTTAAGGGTCTCTACGGAAAGGCCGGTGCGGAGACCGTCTTCCGGCGTATTCATGCAGTAGTCCACGAGGCGGTCCACCGTAGAAGTCGCCACATGCATGCGGGTGTCGGAAGAGGCGTAGTAGATGAACACCTTGCCGTCGGGGTCGCAAATCCATCCGTTGGAGAAGAGGACATTCATCACGTCGCCGATATACTCGGGGCCTTCCGGAACCATGAAGAAACCGCCGGGCTGGGCAATCACGCGGGAGGGATCTTCCAGGGCCGTCATGTACATGTACAGCACATAGCGCAGGCCGCTGGCGCAGCCGCGGACGCCATGGGCCAGATGCAGCCAGCCCCTGTCCGTCTTGATGGGGTGCGGGCCTTCCCCGTTCTTCACTTCCTTGATGGTGTGGTAGAAACGCCGGTTGATGATTTTCTCGTCCTTGATGACGGCGTTTTCCATGCTGTCCACCAGGGCCCAGCCGATACCGCCGCCGTTGCCGGCATCGATGAAACCGTCCTGCGGGCGGGTGTACAGGGCATATTTCCCGTTCACGAATTCGGGATGAAGCACTACATTGCGTTGCTGGGACGCCGAACGGATGTCCGGCAGGCGCTCCCAGTTCACCAGGTCCCGGGTACGGGCCACACCGGCTGCCGCCGTAGCGGCCGAAAGGTCTCCCTCGGCGCTGTGATCCTTGCGTTCCACGCAGAAAATGCCGTAAATCCAGCCGTCCTCATGGGCAGTCAGGCGCATATCGTACACATTGGTGGCGGGTTCTCCCCATTCCGGGAGGGTGATGGGACGGGGCCAGAAGCGGAAGTTGTCCACACCGTTCGGGCTTTCGGCCACGGCAAAGAACGACTTGCGGTCGGCTCCTTCCACACGCACCACCAGGACGTATTTCCCGTTCCATTTGATGGCGCCCGAATTCAAGGTGGCATGTATGCCGATACGCTCCATCAGGTAGGGATTGCGCTCCCTGTCAAAATCGTACCGCCACTCGAGCGGAGCATGCTCCGCCGTCAGGATGGGGTTTTCATAACGCTCGTAAACGCCGTTTCCTTCGATGGGCGCATTGGGCCTTTCAATCAGTTCCGCATGGTTTTTCTTGAGCCATGCCAGTCTTTCGTCAAAGTTCATCAGTCAGAAATACTATATTGTCGTTTTCACTGAAGGCCTTCATGTCGGCCTCATTTTCAAATCCTTTCCAGCCGGCATAAAAATGGCCGGGCTTGTCGTGGGCGTTGCGCCAGGTGAGCACATAGGAGATGGGGAACTCCTGCATGGCGGGAAGCAGGCGCCCGGTCCACCATTGCGGGTCCGGAATGCCTTCCAGACCGGTCTCACTGAGGCACATCAGTTTTTCATGCTCGTAGGACAGGGCGGTCAGGTAGGTAAGTTGGTTCTTGATCTCCTGCATATAGCGCGCACCGGCCTCCTCCAGGCCGTCCTCACCCACATATTCATAGGTATCGATTCCCAGCATGTCCACGAATTCGTCGCCGGGATAACGGCTCATATACGCCTCGGGGCCACAGTTTCCGTTGGGGGAATAGCACCAGACGATATCGGTGAGCCCGCGGTCCTTGGTAAAATACAGCCAGGTCATGCGGAACAGTTCCTGGTACTCCTGCGCGGTGCAGAGCCTGCCGCCCCACCAGAACCAACTTCCCAGATTTTCATGCCAGGGCCTGAAGATGACCGGGACGCCCAGCGATTCGATAAAATCGGCCGCACGGCCCAGCCAGAGCATGAACTGCCCGTGCTTTTCCCCGCCGGGGAGGATGGATTTCACCACCTGGTCGGAAGAGATGTCCCAGGCGTCACCGCCTGTGAGGGGATTCCGGGGATGCCAGGAGAAGGTGACGATGCCACCCCGCTCCACATGCGTACGGGCCGCCTTCCGCATCAGACCGAAGGGCACGCCGTCCAGGTTTTTGGCCTGGCCCAGTTCGATTCCGCCCAGGTCGAAACCCACCAGCATGGGATATTTACCGGTGACATCCTTCACGTCGGAGCGTTCCAGCGGGTCATTTTCCCAGTCGGTGAGCACCCAGTTGTGGCCATAGACCAAATCGTCCTGGTGGCCGTAGGCGATCTTACCGTTTTCCGCGAAAGTGAAAAGCCGGTGTACCAAAAGGTCCTTGGGTGTTTCCATGGGTTTTTTGCTTCCGCCGCAGGCACACAAAGCCAGGGCAATCATAAGATATGCTACTTTTTTCATCAGAATTTGGGGGCTGATTGATAAACTGTATCCAGGGTATATCCTTCGGAAGCCGTAAACCAGGCTTTCTTCATGAGGTCGATGATTTCCTTGCTGTTGCCGATGGGATTGCCGGTGCCATGGTTGATATAGCCATGCTGTTCCTGGCCCGTTCCTTCGGCGCCGTTGTCCCACAGATAGCAAGGCAGACCGTAGGTCTTGGCGGCCTTCACGATGTACTCGATGTAGTACTTGTAAAAGGCCCAGGCGCGGGTGTTGCTCTTGGCGCGCATGGAACAGCCGAACTCTCCCAGATAGACAGGCGTGCCGTGCGAGACGTATTTGGTGAACAGATTCCCGAAAACAGCCTTCACATGGTCCTCGTCTCCGTAGTTGGCTTTCTTGTCGGCCGCGCCGGTATGGCCCCAGTCGGAATACTGCTTTTCCCCGATGGTATAGTCGGAAGGGTCGTAGAAATGGACGGCCAGCATGGTTTTGCCGGCAGGATCCTGGGGCATCGTCCAGTATTTCTCGAATTCCGGATTTGCCGCATAAGTGGGGCAGCCCAGCCAGCGGGTGGCGTTTTTGCCGCCGGTGGCACGGACGGCGTTCACGAAGGTCTGGTTCCACTCATTGAGGATATTGCACTGGGCCGACGGATTCTTGCGGAAAGCTTCGCTCCAGCCCCAACCGCCGTCGTTGATCTCATTGAACCCTTCCATGATGAGCCAGTCGTCACAGTCGGCGAACTTTTTGGCAATCTGGGTCCATACGGCCGTAATCTCCGCCTTGATGGCGGCATTGAGTTCGCTGTTGTTGACGGCCTTCTTCACATCCTGCCACTGGTAGGTGTTGTCCACGCCGTGGTTTTCGTCATGATGGGTGTTGATAATTACGGTAAGGCCGGCTTTGTGGGCCATTTGCACCACCTCGTACACCCGGTTCATCCAAGTTTCGTCAATCTTGTAGTCCGGAGCCGGGCCGATCATCTTGAGCCAGGAAACCGGAATGCGCGCGCTGGTGAACCCCAGGGCCTTAACCCCGTCAAACGTAGCCTGCGTGGCCAGATTGCCCTGCCATGCCGTTTCGCTGGGATAGCCTTCCTTCTCTCCGGCCCAACTGCCGTTGTAGTAGGCGTCAAAATGATTGCCCATGTTCCAGCCAAGGCCCATGGCGTCGATGACGGCCTGGTTCACCTCCCCTCCCGGCGTGGGTTCCTCCGGCTTTTCGGCCGCTTCCTGCGAGACGGTGAAACTCACATCGGAAACGCCGGTAGCCTTGAGCACGACCGTGGCCGACCGTACCTCGTACTCGGTGTTGGCGGCAGCCGTGAGCGTATAGGAAATCTGATATTTGTCAAAGGTTCCGTCCTTCAGCGTGATCCAGGAGGGCATTCCCGTAAAGGAGGGACGGAAGGGCGCCTTCACGGTAAGGGTTGCCTCTCCGCCTTCCTTTGCAAAGGAAAAACTGCTTTGGCTGAGGGTGATTTCCTTGGGGGCCTTCTCTACAGGGTCCACCTCGGGCTCAGGGTTGTCTTTTCCGCCACAAGAGGGCAACAAAGCCAGAACGGCAAACAGGGACAGTAATTTGAAATACTTCATTTTTCTCTATTTTAAGGAAGGCATTTTCTCACGGGAAAGCACGCATTCCATGCCCATCAAAGATCTCCAATAATTGTCTGTATTCAAGGGAAAATTCTCCAAATCCCAGGTAAGGAACCAACTCCAGTTTTCTCCGGCATTGAAACATTTTACCGGGTCCGGAATGTTTCCGCATTCGCTTACCGTCACCATCTTGTGACCGCCGGTCAGGGCGATGGCCGCCTTATATTGGCGCTGCTTGGCCTCGGTGTCGTTGGCGTAGATATCCACACCGACAATGTCCACAAGGTCGTTACCGGGATACCAGGCGGCATAATCGGCCTCGGCCCCTTCGGTGACATCCAGCGTCCATACCCAGATGAGATTGTCCAGGCCGTGTTCCCCTTCCAGTTTTTCCCGGAGGAGTTTCCACAATTTCTTGCAAGGCTCCGCGCCGCCGCGCCCCCACCAGAACCAGGCACCGTTCTTTCCATATACATTGTAATTGCCGGCCGCCTCATGCAGGGGACGCCACAACACGGGAATGCCTTCTTTCTGAAGCAGTTTCAGGTAAGAGGCCACTTTGTCAATATCCTTGAGGATGAAATCATTCTCCCATGTTCCGTTTTCGAGAGCACGGTTGATGTCGAAGCCGGTCTTGTCACAGTAAAAATTATATCCCGAGAAGTCATAATCGTTTACACCCTTGTCCCAGGCTGCTTTGGAAGTGGGAACATTCCAGTGCCACATGAAGGAAACAAGCCCGTTCTTTTCCCACTGCTCCTTGGGAGCCGAGATATCCCCGTAATTCACCACCCAGGACCATGACTCCGGCGTAGGAGAGTATTGGAGGAAAAGATAATCGTATCCGGCCAGGGCGGGGTGCTTCCCGGTCTTGGAGAAAACAGCATTCACATTGTCGTTATTGTTGGCTGTACCACCGGCTTGAACACCGCTGAGTATATGGTTGCCTTGCCGGGACAGCAGGAACTCATAGACCTTTTGGGCATTATCGCCGGCCTTTGCGTTGGTAAGCGTTTTGTCCGGTTCTGCCGCAGGATCCGGATCCGGGTCGGGGTCAGGATCCACAGGCTTTTCGGCAGCGGCCTGTCTGAGGGAAACGGTCTTGGAAAGCGAGCCGCTGTTGACGGTGAGCGTGGCCGTGCGCTCCTCATAGGCCGCATTGGCCGATACGGAGATGCCGTATGTAATCTTGTAATTGGAATAAGTGCCGTCCGTCACCGTCACCCACTGGGAGGAAGGATTGCTGACGGTAGGACGGGAAGGGGCCGTCACCGTCAGGGAATAGGAGCCTCCCTCTACAGGCACGTCCAGAGACGAAAGGCTCAGGGTCATGTCCTTGGGAGCATCATTGACGGGCTCTGCCACAGGGTCATCTTTTCCGCAGGAAAAAACGGACAGGGCCGTCAGAACGGCTAAAGCATAGTGAAGAAATCTTTTCATAGGTGGAACCCGGAGGGAGGGTCAGCCCCCTCCGGATTAAAAAGGATTAGATGTAGGCGAGTTTGGTCACCACCAGGTTCTTGCCCTGGAGGATGAGGGCAAAGCCCCACCACTGATGGCTGGTCATGGCCGCGAAAGCGGCACCTTCGGCCTTGAAGGACACATAACCCTTCTCGATGGCCTCGGGAGAGTTCTCCGCGTTCCACTGCACGCCGTTGGGCGTGACATAACCCATACCGCCCCAGTGACCGTCGAAAATCTGGATGGACCAGTCGGCGGGATCGTCCGGGGTGAAGTAGATGCGCACCTCGGCGCCTTCCCACAGTTCGGCATTCACCCAGTCGTCTTCACCGCCCAGTTCGAGGTTCACGGCGTAGTCGCCGGTATGGGTGCTGGTGCCTTCCCAGACCACGGTCTCGGCCGCGCCGAAGTGGATCATGGAAACACCGGTGATGATGACGTTCTCACCCTGGCAGAGCAGAGCGCCACCCCAGCCGCCGACGGAGGTGAGGGTCCCGATGTTGTCAGCGGTCACCTCGAAGGTGAAGAAGGTAGCATCGGCCTGGGCGTTGTCCGCGTTCACGGTATTGCCGCCGCCCAGTTCCGGGAAGGTCATGCCCTCCCAGTGGCCGCCAAAGATCTGGAACTGCCACCAGTCTGCGGTAGGCGTGTAGTAGATGCGGATCTGATCGCCGATGGCCAGGCCGAGTTCGGCGAAGGCGCCGTCGGCACCGAAGTAAGGCTGGTTGCTCCAGCTGCCCAGGTCCTCGGAGCCTTCGAAGATGAAGGTCTCGGTGTAAGGGGCCGTGATGGCAAACGGAACGGGCCAGGTGAGTTCAGTACCGTCCACCAGGGTAATGTCGAGGCGATAGACACCGGGGCCGAGGCCTTCCGGCATTTCGAAGGTCATCGCTTCGTCGGTACGGACGCTGTAGCCGGGAACCTTGTTGCCCTTGATGTAGATGCTCTCGATCTTCATCAGGTTGGTTCCGCTGATGGAGATGGGACGTCCAAGGCCATAGGATTCGGCATCGAAACTGATGGAAACCGCCTCATCGTAGGTGATATCGATGACATCCGTTGCATCCTCATAACCGCTGTCGGCCGTGAGGGTAATGGGAGCGGTATATGCCATTCTGGGGACATCCACGACCACACTGGGATTGCCTCCCTCATCCACGTCGAAACTGAATTCGCAGTCGATGAGGCCCTGCTCGGCCGTTCCGATCTTGGCCGAGGTGACCAGGTCGAGGTCATGACCGACGATGGTGTTCTTGAATGCACCGGCGACACCTTCACTCATCCAGCCGAGGATGACGGGTTTCACCACCTCGATTTCCTCGGTGAAGGCCTGCTTTCCGGATTCCAGGGTGACGGTGATGACACCGTCCTTGGCGGCGGCAGGCTGCGTGGCAAGGATCTTGCCGTCGGACAGATAGTAGGAAGCCTCGGCTCCGTTGAATTCCACCTTGGTCACCAGATCAAGGTCTTCACCGGAAATCTCCACCGTGCAACCGGCTTTGAACCGCTCATCCTCAGCCAGGGACTTGACAGCCAGGTCGGATACGGTTACCGTCTCGATTTCACCGGCGATGAATGTGTCACCGGCAAAGGAAGTGAGGGTAATCTCACCGTCCGTCGCCTTGGCGGGAAGCGCAAAGGTGATGGTGTTGTTGTCCGTAAGTTCAAATTCAACCTCGTCCACCTGGGGCAGGGCCACATTGGCAATCATGTCCAGGTGCTCACCGCTGATCTTCACCAGGTCTCCGCTCTTGTAAACGGCCTTCCCGGCCTTCACAACGGTAGGCTGGCCGATGATGAGTTCGGAAGCGGAATAAATCTGGTTGGGGATGGTGGTCAGGTCGTTCACTTCGTCCACGTCGCTCACGATGACGGGACCCGTCACCGCATTGCGAGGGACGGTCACCTTGAGTTCATGGCGGGACTGGCTCACGAATTCGTTCACCTTCACGTCGCCGCCGAAGATGACGCACTTGACGTTCTGGAGGTATTCACCCGTAATGGTGATGACGTCTCCGGAAAGGGCGGTGGCGGGAGAGAAGGAACTCTGTTCGATGGGCTCGGTGTATTCAAGGTCGAAGCGGGTGGAGGCTTTGAGGCCGTCCTTGGTCACCACCGTGACAGGGCCTACAATGGGGCCCTCCATGGGAACGGTGACGCGGATTTCACTGCGTTCGCCCTTGGTTACCACTTCGATATCGGTTACAGAGACATTGCCGGCAAACTGGACCTCGGAGACATTCTCCAGGCCATTGCCCACGATGCGGAGCTGGGCACCGCGCATCACCGGGTTGGGGGCGATGGCAGCCAGCGAGAAACCTTTAAACTGGTCGGTTTCCAGCGCTTTCTTACATCCTGTAAGTGCAGAAAGGGCCAGTACGGCAAGAAGGGAATATTTCAGTATCTTTTTCATATTCTGCTGCTCATTAGATTATTTGTAAGGAACCGCACGGATGTTGTCGATCTTGATGATCGGAGTGCACTCCCCACCCTTTTCGGCACCACCGGAGCAGATGAAGAGCCACAGGCTGGCAAAACTGTCGGCATTGAGGGTGCCGGAGGCAGGATTGCCATCCCAACCGTAGGTGAATTCTTCCAGCGGGAGGGTGACGGTAATCCACTTGTCGCCCGTGTCGAAACTGCCCGTAGCGGCCCAGGGACGATAAAGACCGCGAGGCGTTACATTGTTGGACAGATAAGTGTTGTTGGCACCTGCGCACTGATTGCCATAGATATCCACTACGGCACCGCCGAAGGAAACCACGCTTGTACCGGCCATCACAACCTGCATGGGCGTATCGGTCCAGGGGTTGCTGGAAGGGATGCACATCTCGAACTTGAGGGCCATGTTCTTCCAGTCGGAGAAGTCGGCCAGATCCAGAAGACGGGCACCTTGGGCACCATCCTGATAGTTCTCAGGAGTGTTCCAGGAACCGGGCCAGTACACGAAGGACCAGTGGGCCTCTTCCCAGTCGCCGGTGAGCGGGGTTACGCCGTCGCCGAACTGGAAGAAACGGCCGCTGATGCCGGTTCCGTCATCGTCCTGGGAGGAATGGCCGTTCCAGCCGTGGTTGTCCAGGCCGGTGGCGCCGTCGAAGTCGAAGAGCATGCCGCGGCTGTCCTTGTACATGAACACGGACTGGGCCGTACCGGAAGCGGTGGTGACTTTGATCTTGCCGGGCTGGGCACCGGCCGGAACCTTCACATCCACGGAAGGGCCGTTGGCGGTCGCCACCTCCACGGGATCCACACCGGGGAATTCCACGGTGAGGGGGCCGAACAGATAAGAACCGTAGATGGTGACGGTTTCACCCGGTTGCGCCCACTCGAGGGACATGGAGGAAACCTTCGGTGCCGGGGGCAGTACCTTGAAGTCGTAGGATACGACGGTGCTGTCCTTGGTGATGAGGTAAACCTTGTCGGTCTGCTCGGCCGGCATGTTCTTGGGAACCGATACCACCAGGGTCTTGGCGGTCATGTAACTGGAGTTCAGGACCGCCTTCTGGTCGTTGAAATAGAGGTCGTGTACACTGGTAAGGTTGTCGCCCACGATGCAGACGACTTCTTCCATGTTGGCCTGGGTGATGATGACATCTTTATCGGCATAGCGGATAAAGTCCACCTTCGGGGTGCCGGTGGTTTGCACGAAGCGGTCCGGATAGTCGATGGACGTGCAGGAGGCAGCCAGCACCAGACCCAGGAGCAAACTGGTATATTTTGTCAGATTTTTCATCGTCTCAGAGATTAAAAGTCATAGGAATATTCCGTCCGGACATCTACATGGACAGCCTCTGCGTCGGAAGCCACGTTGGGGTTCATCACAACGTCTTCCGTGGGGAACGGGATGGTGAACATGGAAGCCTTGACGTCGGTGAGGTCACCGGAAGGATCGTAAGTTACGGCACTGGCATCCCACGGGCGGGCGCCGGGGCCGGCATAGTTGCCCTGCTCGTCGGTCACGAACGTCTTGTAAACGGCGTCCAGACCGCTCCAGGTGGAACGGCGCTGGGCCAGGAGGTCGTCGATGCAGCCCTGCACGTCGTAGTAGGAACGGCGCACAAAGTCATACCAGTTGTCACCCTCGAGGGCCAGTTCCAGACGGCGCTCCTTCCAGATGTCGTCGATGTCGATGCTCGAATACAGGGGAGCGTGGGCGCGGGCGCGTACCTTGTTCACATATTCCAGTGCGGTAGCGGAGTCGCCGGTGAGGTAAGCGGCCTCGGCATAGACCAGATAGATGTCTCCCAGACGCAGGATGTGGGTGGGAAGCTGGTTGTACATGCCGAAGGAAGGATAACCGAAGGCGGCCACGTGGTCGGCCACGTCACCGTAGATGTGCTTGGCATAGTTGGCACCGGAGCCGCAGCCGAAACTCTTGCTGGAAGCGTTGGCGCTGAGGCCGCCCGGGCAATAGGAATCGTCGTAGAAGAAACGGTAGAAGTCGAAGCCGCCCCTGTCGGACCAGAAATAGTCGTACTGGTCACCGAACATCATCATGGTGGCCTGACGGCGGTCATCGGTATTTACGCGGTTCTGGGGATTTTCCGTAGCGGAAACGCCGAAGAGATCCTGCAGGTCCACGGAAGGGCCTTTCCAGTCACCCCAGAGGTTACCGTTCTCGTCAAAGCCCACCAGGCCCACGTCGCACTGGATGGAGTTCTGGGAGGTCCAGGTCTCCTGCTTGCACTGCCAGTGCCAGGTGAAAAGCTGTTCGCCGGTCTGCTGGAACTGGGCGGGCGTCATGCGGAAGATGTCGGAATACTTCGGGGTAAGGGTACGGCCGGAGTTCAGGATGACATCCTTGGCATAGTCGCGGGCCCTTTCCAAGTCGGCCGCGTTCAGGGAACCGGAGACACCGGCCTTGGTGAGGTACACCTTGGCCAGGAGAGCCTCGGCGGCATAGTAGTCGATGCGGTTCAGTTTGCCGATATAGGCGTTCTTCGGAAGCAGTTCCATGGCTTTTTCCAGGGTCATGATGATGTACTCATACACATCGGCCTTCTGGACCTTGACGACATCATTGTAACTGGCCTCCTTGATGGTTTCGGTGTTGTCGTGGATGATGGGAACGTCACCGAAAGTGCGGACCAGCAGGAAATAGGTCATGGCCTTCCAGGCCAGCACCTCGCCGATGCAGCGTTGATAGGTTTCCCAGGTAATGTCGGGGCTGTCGGAAGCCTGGATGTTACGGATCACCGTATTGCACTGGGCATTCACGGCCCACAGGGAATACGCCATGTTCTTGAGATCCTGGTCCGTACCGTTCACGGTAAGGGTGGAATAGGCGTTCTGGCCCTGATAGACGTTGCCGCACATGGTTTCGGAACCATAGATGTAGAAGCGGATGATATCGTACCAGGGAGAGTTGTAGAGGTAATTGATGCCCTGTTCCAACTGGGCGTCGTTCTTATAGAAGAGCGCCGTGGTGTAACTGTCCTCGGAAGGACGGTTGAGGAACTTGGAGCAGGAGGATGCGCCAAAAGCGATAACCGCTGCGAAGGCAATGTATTTCAATGCATTTTTCATATTCATTTCCTCCATCATTAGAAAGTGATGTTCACACCGAAGGAACAAGTCATCGGGGAAGGATAACGACCGTTATCCACGCCGAAGGTGAGGCCGCTGGAGTCCTGCGTGGAAGCACCCACCTCAGGATCGAAGCCCTTGTACTTGGTGAAGGTATAGAGGTTCTGGATATTCATGTACAGGCGGATGTTTTCAATCTTGGCCTTTTCCAGAAGGCTCTTCGGGAAGGTGTAACCGAGGGTGATGTTCTTGATGCGCAGATAACTGCCATCCTCGATGTAACGGGTGCTCAGACGGTCGTTGTCGTTGGGGTCCTGAATGGACGGACGGGGGGTCTTGGTATCGCTGTTGGCGACACGCACGTTGGTGACGTCATCCAGCCAGGAAGAGCCGTCGGCATAGGTCTTGGCGGCGTCGATGACTTCCAGACGGGCGCGGTCCTTGATGTCCACATGCTGGTTGGTCCAGGTGCTGTTCATGTGCACCAGACCGTTGTAACCCTGGCCCATCATGTTGTAGTTGAGAACCTTGTTGCCCACGGAACCGTTGAGGAAGATGGTGAGGTCCACATTCTTGTAACGGAAGGTGTTGGTCCAACCGAAGGTGAACTTCGGGAGCGGGGAACCGATATTGGTACGGTCCTTTTCGTTGATGACGTTGTCACCGTTCACATCCTTGAACTTGAGGTCGCCGGGCCAGACCGTGGTGTAACGGTTGAAGACACCGTCTTCGGGGAACTTTTCGGCCCGCGGGGAATTCATGATGTCGTCGAAGTCCTTGTAAACGCCTTCCACCACGTAACCGTAGAAGTTGTAGAGGGATTCACCGATTTCGGTCACGGAGACGATGTCGCTCCACTGGCCGTAACCCACAAGTTGGGCATTGGCACTGCCGTCCAGGGCCATCAGCTTGTTCTGGTTGAAGGAAATCTGGAAGTTGGAATCCCAGCCGAAGTTCTTCAGGTCCACCGGGTGGGTGTCCAGGGTGATTTCCAGACCGCGGTTGCGGATGGTACCGTAGTTGCCCTTCGGGGCGGCCAGGGCGGAAGAACCGTTACCCTGGGTACCCATATAGGAAGGAAGGGTCATGGACATGAGCATGTCGGAGGAAATCTTCTGGTAGAGATCCACGGTGAGGTTGATCTTGTTCTCCAGGAAACTCAAGTCCAAACCGATGTTCACCTGCTCCTGCTTCTCCCAGTGGATACCGGTATTGGCGATGTTGGAAGGACGCTGGCTGTCACCGAGGCCGGTAGGCATCTTGCTCATGCCGGATTCCCAGGCGCCGCCGCCGATGTTGGCGTTACCGGTCTGGCCCCAGCCGAGACGGATCTTACCGCTGTTGAGGGCGATGGCGTCGCTGAAGTTCTTCATGAACTTCTCGTTGGTGAAACGCCAGCTGCCGGCTACGGAATGGAAGCCTGCCCAACGGTTATCGGGACCGAAGTTGGAGGAACCGTCGTAACGGAAGGTGTAAGTGAGCAGGTAGCGGTTGTCGTAGTTGTACGTCTCACGGGTGAAGAAGGAAGCCATGGCGGAGGAACCGAAACCGGAACCCACCGTGGGGTTGCCCGTTGCCAGACGCAGGTTGTGGATTTCATCGGAAGGCAGGCCGGTGTTGGAGGCGCTCAGATAATTCCATCTGGATTCCCAGGCTTCCTGGCCGATCATGGCGGTGAGGCTGTGCTTGCCGAAGGTGTTGGAATAGGTGAGGTAGTTCTTCAGGGACCAGTACGTGCTGGCGTTGCGCTGGGCACTCATGGAGTTGTTACCGCGCTGCCAGCCGCCCAGGTTCACCATGGGCTTGTACGTGGTGGCCTCGGAGTGGCTGAAGTCGAAACCGACCTCGCTGCGCCATACGAAATGCTTGATGGGCGTGAGTTCGGCATAGACGTTACCGGTGAGTTTCTGACGTTTGAGGAGGTTTTCGTCCAGCATGGCCAGGGCCACCGGGTTGGCGGAGGTGTAGCCTTCGCGGACCGTGGTGGAATAGTTGCCGTCCAGGTCATAGACCGGGATGTCGGGCAATGTGGACAGGGAATAGAAGATGACACCTTCCTGACCGTCGGCCAGCTTGATGTTATCGTTGGTGATGGCGTAGGTGGCGTTCACACCGAGTTTGAGCCATTCCTTGAGCTGGGCGTCCAGGTTGGTACGGAAACTCAGACGGTTGAAGTTGGAGCCGATGATGGTACCTTCCTGGTTCATGTAGGAACCGGAAACATAGTACTGCACCTTCTCGGAACCGCCCTGGGCGCTCACCTGATGCTGGTGCTGGAGGGCGGTGCGGAACACCTCGTCCTGCCAGTTGGTACCCTTGCCGAGGATGGAAGGATCGGCATACCAGCCGTTGTGGTCCACAAGGCCGAGGTCAACCATGTCGTTGTAGTACTCGGCGAATTCGCGGAGGTTCATCATGTCGATGCGGCTGGTCTGGCGCGATACGGCCACCATGCCGTCGTAGGAGAACTTGGCGTCGCCGGCCTTACCGTGCTTGGTGGTGATGAGCACGACACCGTTTGCACCCTGGGCACCGTAGATGGCCGTCGCAGAGGCATCCTTCAGGATTTCCATGCTCACGATATCGGCCGGGTTGATGGTGGCAAGCGGGGAGATGGTGGACACCTTACCGTTGCCCAGGCCGCCCAGACCGAAGTCTCCGCCGGAGTTGCCGCCGCCCTGGATGATCACACCGTCGATGACGTACAGCGGTTCGGCATTGGCGTTGACCGTCGCCTGACCGCGCACGCGGATGGAGGAGGAGGAACCCGGAGCACCGGAAGTCTGCACGGCAGACACACCGGCGGCACGTCCCTGCAGGGACTGGTCCAGCGAGGAAATGATGGAGCCCTTCAGGTCTTCCTCCTTCATGGAGACGGAGGCGCCGGAAAGGTCACTTCTTTTCATGGTACCGTAACCCACGACGACAACTTCGTCGAGGAATTCGGCATCTTCGGAGAGTTTGACGTTGATGACAGTCTGGCTGCCCACAACGATCTCCTGGGTTGCATAGCCGATGGAAGAGAACACGAGCGTAGCGCCGGGCTTCACCGTGATCACGTAGTTTCCATCAAGGTCTGTGATGGCACCGTTGGAGGTGCCCTTCTCCATGACACTGGCTCCGATGACCGGGCCGATATCGTCCGTGACGGTACCGGTCACCTTGGTCTGTGCGAACAAGGCGGTGGTGGCGAGGAGCGCCAGCATGAAGGTCACAAATTTTTGTTTCATGCTACTTGATTTTGGTTAATAATTATTATTGGTTTAGATTGTCGATTGCCTCTTTGATGACATCCACCGTGGTGTCGGTGACATAGACGCCGTTCAGGCCCTGGGCCTCCTGGGCCGGGTCTCCGGTATAAGGGTCTCCGCTTTCCCACTGGCTGTGGACGGGCCGGGCATAGCCGCTCCAGCCCCAGAAGTTCACGCCCTGAAGGGATTTCCCCACCAGGGAGAACATATATTTATAGTATCCGTCACGGCCTTCGGTGGAAGCCTCGCGGGACGGGCTGAAGCCGTCGCGGGGATAGCCGAACTCCTCACAGACGATGGGCTGTCCCAGTTTCCGGGCCAGTTCCCGGTGAAGGCCGATGTAGTTTTCGGTCTTGGCAATGGCCTCGGGAAGATCCTCCACCAGATGCTCCGGACGGGCCCAACTCCAGTTGTAAGGCCAGATGTGGATGGTCATGTAGTCGATGCCGGGGATGCTGCAGACCCTTTCCAGGAGGGCGGGGTCGTTCTCGCAGCCCCACGCCCCTTCACTGCCTACGGACAGCAGGTGGTTGGGGTCCAGTTCCTTGATGAGGCGGGCGCTTTCCGTGAGCCAGCCGATGAAGCCGTCCTGGATTTCCTTTTCGGAGGAGAAGCAGCGGGGCTCGTTTCCGATTTGCCAGGCGAAGATGGCGGGGTCTTCCCGGTAGGGCTTGCCGGTAACGGAATTGGTGCGGCCCACGATGGCCTTCACATGGTTGTAAAAGAGTTCCTGGGCTTCCCGGGAGGTCTGGAACCTGCGCATCTGCTGCATGAAGGGCCAGTAGCCGTCGATCAGCGGAATCAAGGCCTTCTCACCGGTGGCCCACTCCAGGTACTGGCCGTAGCCGCCGCTCCATTCCCAGGAATTGTTCATATACAGGACCGCCTGCATGTCGCGCTTGCCCAGTTCGGCCAGGAAACGGTCCAGGCCCACCAGAAGCGTGTCGTTGTAAACGCCGGGCGCCTTCTGGAGCGTGGGCTCCACGCGGGAGAACACGCCGTCCTTCCCGTCTGCGCCCACCAGGACGCGGAGATTGTCGATGCCCAGGCTGTGAAGGCAGTCCAACTCTTGGGCAAGCCTCTCGAAATCGCCGCCCTTTCCGTCGGAAGCCAGGATAGGACCGTACCAGAAATTGGTACCGATGTAAGTGTAGGGCTTTCCGTCACGGACAAACTGACCGTCCGACACGGTGACAAAGGAGGGCGCCTTGCTGGAACAAGAAAAAACTGCGCTGGAACACAGAAGTCCCAGCAGACATTTCAGTGCTATTTTCATTATGTTGGCCGACATAAATATTGTACATTGCAAATGTACGCCATTCTGCCCGCGCGGAAAAATGAAAAATTGACTAAATCTGATACTTTTTTAACATCCTCTATACAAACACCCGGTTCTTGGTGAAGAGTGTGCGGAAATCCCGGGGCGTATAGCCTCTCCGCGTCTTGAACATCCGGTTGAAATTGGACAGGTTGTTGAAGCCGCAGGCATAGCAGATTTCACTGATGCTGCTGGTCGTATCCACCAGCATCCGGGCCGCATTCCCGAGCCGCGTATCGATGATGAAATCCACCAGGGTCCGGTTGGTGTGCTGCTTGAAAAAACGGCTGAAAGCACTGGGGGCCATCCCCACCAGGGAGGCCAGATCCTCCAGCCGCAAAGATTCCGCGTAATGGACTGAAATATAATCTTTTACCTTTGCTATACGGCGGCTTTCACGAGCGTCTTCCCGGTGGGTGAAAGAGGAGGACGCAAGCGTACGGGCATCCGGGTCCAGGGACAGTTCGTTCAGGATTTTGAGCATGGTCAGGAACTGCTCGAAATGCGCTTCCAGGGAGGCGATTCCGTCCAGATAGCCATATACTTTCATGATGGCCGGCATGGAGAAGGTGACGCCCAGCCTGGCGCGCTCGAACATCTTCCGGATAGAGGAGAACTGGTTCCGGCTCAGCAGTTTGGCATCCAGCAAATCGGCCGAAAACTGGATGGTGATTTCCCGCACATCCGCCTCGGTGCAGTTTCCCTGCCGCCAGGCATGCTCCAAGCCATCCCCGGTGACGAGGGTAAGTTCATAGTCTCCAATCTCTTCAATGCTGTCCCCTACGACGCGCTGAACCCCCTTCCCCCGCTCGATGAAGTTGAGTTCGAACTCCTCATGGGAATGGATGGGATACAGGAACTCGCTTTTGTGCCGTTCCACAATGTAAAAACAGTCTTTGTCCGTGATGGGCGGGACTTCACGCAGAATTTTCGTCATTTTTTCGCTGGCCTTTTGCACAAAGATAGAGTTTTTTTGATACTTTTTCAACATTATTTCTTCTTTTGCCGAATTCTCGCTACCTTTGAGGAAACAACCCGATAAACATGAAACTGATCGCCCTCCTTGCCGCAGCCCTGATGGTACTGCCCGCCCCCCAGGCCAGAAAAGCCAAAAAACCCGCCAAACCGCCGGTGACTCCCCCGGCCGTACAGCAGCAGGTCGTGTCCGTAGAAACGGAAAATACGTCCCTGGTATTCCTGGTTGACGGAAAGGGCCAGGTCTATACCCGCCATTACGGGGCCCGCATCGCAGAACCGGCGCAGTATCTGGAAGAAGCCCTCCGCGAAGAAGATTACAATACCTGCGACGGCCTCGCCTATCCCGCCACGGGCGGCCGCTTCGTCGGAGAGCCCGCCCTGCAGGTAAAATATGCCGACGGCACCCACAACACCGAACTCTATTTCACCGGTGTCTCTGCCGGGGAACGCGAAGGATGCCGGATCACCACCCTCTCGCTCAAGGATTATGTGACGGACCTGGCCGTGAACCTGGTTTTTGAAGCCTACCCCAAGGAAGACATCATCGTCACGCATACGGAAATCCTCAACGGCGGAAAACAGCCGGTGGAACTTCTGAACTATGCCTCCTCCTCCCTCTATGTCCAGGCCGACAACTATCTCCTCACCCATTTCTGGGGAGCCTGGGCCACCGACATGCAGATGGAGCACGAACTGCTGGGCCACGACCTGAAAGTGATCGAGAGCCGCCGCGGCACACAGGCCACCCAGGGGAACAACCCTTCGTTCCTCCTGAGCCTCGGCGCCCGGGAATTCAGCGAGACGGCCGGCGAGGTCATCGCCGGAGCCCTGGCCTGGAGCGGCAATTTCCGGCTCAGTTTCGAGCGCGACAGCGGCGGAAGGCTCAACATCCTCACGGGCATCAGTCCCTTCGCCAGCGCCTATCCCCTGGCCGCCGGAGCCACCTTCACCACCCCGGACATGATTTACACCTGGTCCGGCGAGGGCGCCGGAAAGGCATCGCGCAACCTGCACCGCTGGGCACGCAAATACAGCGTCTATGGCGGAGGTGAGGTGAATCCCACGCTCCTGAACAGTTGGGAAGGCGCCTATTTCAACTTCACCACCGAAACCCTCCTGCGCATGATGGACGATGCCGCCGGAATGGGCCTGGAGATGTTCGTGCTGGACGACGGCTGGTTCGGCAACAAGTTCCCGCGCAACGGGGACAACGCCGGTCTCGGAGACTGGGAGGTCAACACCGCCAAACTGCCGGAAGGCATCGAGTACCTCGCTTCCTACGCCCACGCCAAAGGGCTTAAGTTCGGCATCTGGATAGAGCCGGAAATGGTGAATCCCAAGTCGGAACTGGCACAGAAGCGCCCCGAATGGGTGGTCCAGAGTCCCGGACGGGAAATTTACCAGGGCCGCAACCAATGGGTGCTGGACCTGTCCAACCCCGCCGTGGAAGATTTTGTCTTCGGGATTTTCGACCGGACCATGCAACTGGCCCCGGGCATCGACTATATCAAATGGGACTGCAACCGCGTCATCCAGAGTTTCGGAAGCACTTATCTGGGCGCTCAGCAGGACAAATTCTACGTCGATTACTGCCAGGGACTGTACAATGTCATGCGCCGCATCCGGGAGAAGTATCCCCGCGTACTGGTGCAGTGCTGCTCCTCCGGCGGCGGCCGCGTGGACTACGGCGCCCTGCGCTACTGCAATGAAATCTGGACCAGCGACAACACCGACGCCCGCTCCCGGGCCTTCATCCAGTACGGCACCAGCCTGATTTACCCCGCCTGCGTGATGGGTTCGCACGTGTCCGCCGTGCCCAACCACCAGACAGGCAATGTCACACCCCTGAAATTCCGCTTCGACATGGCCTGCGCCGGCCGCCTGGGCATGGAACTGCAGCCCAAGAACCTGTCGGCCGACGAGCGCGCCCTCGCCGACCGCTGCATCCGCTCCTACAAGCAGTACCGCGACCTGGTGTTCACCGGAGACCTCTACCGGCTCGCCTCTCCCTACGACGGGCACTACTACGGCCTCATGTACGTGTCGGAGGACAAAACCCGCGCAGTGGTGTTCACGTATTGCCTGGATTACGAGTCCCGCAACGTGGGCGGAAAGGTCTTCCGCCTGCAGGGACTGGACCCGGCCCGCACCTACCGCGTGACCGAGCAGAATACCGACCGCCCGTGCTGGTGGGGGGACGGTAAAAGTTTCAAGGGAGATTTCCTGATGGAAGGGGCCTTCAACCCGCGCCTTCCCCGGATTTACAGTTCCGCCATCTTCGTGCTGGAAGCGGAGTAACCTGTCAATACGCCGTCAGGCTTTAGGGTATTTGACGGTGAAACAGGCGCCTCCCAGATTGAAGGAGCGCGAGTAGGAGATGGTCCCTCCGCAGTGTTCCACGATGCGGCGGCAGATGGCAAGGCCCAGTCCGCTGCCGCTGGTCTTGGTGGTGAAGTCCGGCGTAAAGATCTTTTCCTGGTTCTTCTCGTCCACTCCGGGGCCGTTGTCCTCCACCACGATGTCGTAGAAACCGTCTTCCATGGCATTGCGGAGCGACACCACCAGGCGCTTTTTCCCTTCCTGTCCGTCCACGGCCTGGATGGCATTGGTGATGAGGTTCACCACTACGCGCGTGAGTTGCGGGCGCGGCGCTTCCACGATGGCGTCGGACAGGCCGAAGTAGTCCAGCGTGATATCGTCCCGGGAGTCGAACAGGTCCACTTCCTGCCGGATGAGGGCATCGAGGTCCAGGCGCTCCGCCTTCTGGTCGTACATCTTGGCGAAGGTGGAGAACTGGTCGGCCGAATCGGCCAGGAGGTCCACATGGTAGAGAACGGTCTGCGCCACCTCGTCGAAACGCTCCTGCCAGAGCGGGTTGCCGGACGCCTTCATGCGCATGAGCATCTGCAGCTGCAGTTTGATGGGAGTCAGCGGGTTCTTGAGGTCGTGCGCCACGCGGCGGGCCATGTCGGTCCAGGCCTTGTCGCGCTCCACCTGGGCCAGGCGGCGCGAACTTTCTCCGAGGTCGTGTACCATCCGGTTGTAGGCCTGCACCAGCGGGGTGATTTCATCGTCCTGGTCGTATTCCAGCGGCTCCAGGTAGTTGATGTCCGTGACGCTCATTTTCCGGCGGAGTTCCGAAATGGGGCGGAACATGCGGCTCACCACCTCGGCGGTGACGAAACGGGAAATCAGCAGCAGCAGGAGGAAGATGGTGATGACCGTGGCGATGTGCAGGATGGCTTCGCTTTCGAGGTCGTGGGTGATGTCGGTGAAGGGAGAGGAGACGATGGCCACCATGCGGCCGCTGCTGTTCATCACAGGGGCGTAGAGGGCATAGTAACTGCGCCGGCCCACCCGTTCACGGTTCATGAAGAAGCGCTTGTGGGCATACATGATCTGCTCGAAGGCCTTGTCTTCCAGCCGGTGCCCCAGGATCATCCGGTCGTACACTTCCGGGGTGGTGCTCATCACGACGCGTCCGGAAAGGTCGAACAGGGAAATGTCGCACTTGAGGTTGTTTCCCACTCCTTCGATGGTGGCCAGGACCTCCGTGGTGCGGACGTCATCCGGGTGGTCCATCTGCCGCAGGCGCTCCTGCAGCATGGCCTGCAGCGCGTTGATGCGGGCGGTCATGATGCTCTCCATGTCAGCGTTGTTCCGTTTGTACACGAACCAGACGCTGAAGCCCGCCATCGCCACCAGGGTCACCAGAAGCGAGATGTACATCACCATGCCGATCCGGTTCTGGAAATAACGCCTTTCCCCGCTGCGGCGGCGGCGCCAGGTGAGGGCCGAGATCAGCAGAAAGGCCAGGATGGCGAAGAGGAAGCCCTCCACCACATAGTACAGCCATTCCGTGCTGGGCCGGGAAATGACGATGACCTCCCCTTCGGACACGTTGTGGACAAAGTGGCACCAACCTTCCTGGTCCACATGGCCGGAGGGCTGTTCGTCGGCCAGTTTTTTCAGGCGTCCCGAGTGGACGGTGGGGTAAGGGTAAAGGCCCTTGTACTGCACCAGGTGCCCTTCGACATATTTGGCCCAGGAATACACGGGCGGAAGGGTCACGCGCCCGGGGTCTGCGATGCCCAGAAGGCTCAGGTAACCCCGGTCTTCCCGGTTGTGCTTGGATTCCACCGTAATGAGCACGGAGCGCGGGCCGTAGTCCCTTACATAATAGGAGAACAGGCCCGTATAGGAGGTGCGGCCGCTGCCGATGCTGCTGTAGAAGAAATGGGAGTTCTCGCTGAGCCGGACGCCGCCCTGGATGCGCTCCTGGAACAGGGCATTGGCAGCGATGTCGTTTCCGGGCAGCAGGACGGCGATGTCATAGTCCTGGGAGATGCGGCCCATATAGGTGCTCACCAGCCGGTTGCGGATAATGTCCGCACTGCCCTCCACCACGGACAGGGCTCCGATCATGGCATCGGTCGAAATGGCGCTCTCCGTACTTCTCAACTGGATTTCCAGGGCGATGTCCCGGTCCATGGCCAGCCGGTTGGCCCATACGTCCACCCGGTTTTTCTCTTTTTCGAAGCCCAGCATGGACGAAGCCGTCACGAAGTACACGCCCACCACGGTGGCATAGCCGATTCTTCCGGACATGGAGAACATGTCATACCGGAAGCCCGTGAGGGAGCGGAGGATGGGGGACAGGATCTGGATGAGCAGCGGGATGGTGAGCGAAAGGGCCAGGAAAGAGATGTAAACGATGGCGGTGTAAGGGCTCAGGAGGGTGACTTTGAACAGTTCCAGCGTGATGCTGGAATTCACCGAAATGCTCCGGAAAGTGAGGTGGATGTACAGGACGATGGCGGCAATCGCAATGCCGATTCCGAGGGCGGCGCCCCCTTGCAGCCAGCGGCTGTCCCAGCGCCGCAGGCCTTTGAGCAGCGTCCAGCGGACCAGATACAGGTCCAGGACGAAGAGCGTGAGGGCCAGATTGATGATGACGACGGCCCCCAGCGAATACAGGAGCGGTCCGTCGGCATACAGCAGGGGAGAGAACAACTGCGAAACCGGCGCCAGTTTTCGGCCATACAGATACATCCAGCCGAGTACGACGGCCTGGATGAGGACAACCCCGCCCAGCGAGAACCGGCTGGGATGGGCGTTCAGGAACACCAGCAGCCCGGAGATCAGGAGGGCGATGGCCAGCCACAGGAAGCCCGAATGCTGCTCGGAACTGGTGGTTTCCCCTTCCGAGGTGAGTTTGAAAAGGGGCCTGTTTCCCACGACCACGGCCGCTCCCACGCCGGCCGACAGGGGACGGATCCGGTATCGGCCTTCCACCCGGAAATGGGGGTTCACCCCGTTGAGGGAACCGGGCCGGAGTTCATCCACGATCTCGAGGCCTGCGATGACCTGGCACGGGTCCGAAACCACCTTTTTCACCAGGTACCATTTGGAACCGTGGTTGACGAAAGTAGGATATTCGCTCACGTCCCGGAGGGGAGACACGAAACTGTTCCGGCTGTCTCCCAGCCGCTGCACGAGCGTCTGCGGGCGGATGTCGTCGTTCCGGATGGGGAACTGGTTGGCCCAACTCTGCAGGGTGTCTTCCACGTAGCGGTACACCACCATGTCCTCCGGAAGGTCCCTGAGGTTCATCCAGTCTTCCGGATTCCCGGTCAGGGCTTTTTCGATGTAGCCGTCCAGCACCTGCATGCGCTTTTCCACCTTTGCCCCCAAATCCCGGGCGACCCCGTCGATATGGCTCCGGCCGATGCCCGTGAAAAAGGACGCGGCGAACGCCAGGAAGGCGGCCGCCATGAGAGCGACCGAAATCCAGTGCCATATGATCCGTTTCCTATTCATGGTGATAGGGCTCTCCCTTCAGGATGGTGAAGGCGCGGTAAAGTTGCTCTGCAAAGACCGTGCGAACCATCTGGTGGGAAAAAGTCATTTTGGAAAGCGAGATTTTTCCCTGGGCGCGGGAATAGACCGCTTCCGAGAAGCCGTAGGCACCGCCGATGGCGAAAACCAGGTTGCGGGCGCCGGAGGAGAGTTGCTTCTGGATATAATCGGCAAATTCCAGGGAGCGGAACTCCCGGCCGTGCTCGTCCAGGAGGATGAGGGTGTCGGAAGGGGACAGTTGCTTCAGGATGAGTTCTCCTTCCTTCTCTTTGATTTGCTGGCGGGTAAGGGCCGATACTTTTTTGAGTTCCGGGATTTCGCTCACCGTAAACGGGACATAATGCACCAGCCGGGACGCGTAGAGATCCAGGCCTTCCTTCACCCATTTGACGTCGGTGCGGCCGACTGTGAGCAAAACCATATTCATTGAACGCAAAAGTAACAATTCGGCGCGGAATTTGCAAGATACAGGCCTGGATGAAAAAGATATTCCATATACTTTTGTCGGCCGCCCTGCTGTGTTTTTGCGTGGGGGCTCAGGCGCAGTCCCAACTGATGAGCAGCACAAAAAGCCTCATGCAAGCGCCTGAGGACGGTTTTTCCGTCTTTTCGTCCATCACGAAATACCTGGCCGCCGGAGACGCCGCTTCGCTTTCCACCTGGTTTGCCGACAATCTGGACGTCACCGTCATCTCCTCTTCCCGCAACTGTTCCAAGAAGCAGGCCCGTGAAATCCTCCGCAGTTTTTTCCAAACCAATACTCCGCGCTCATTCCAGGTGACGCACAAGGCTTCGGAGAGCAACAAGAAATACATGATTGGCCTTCTGAACGCCGGCGGAGAACTCTTCCAGGTCACCATCTACGCCACCTCTTTTGCAGGAGAGCCCTACAAAATCCAGCAGTTGAATATTTCCCGCCAGACGGCGTATTGACTTCCTTTTCTTTTCACGCTCCTTACCGGCTCGCTTTCATTGGCCGACCGTGAAGGTATGCCGGCCAGCGCCCACGGAGATTTCTTCTCCGCCAAGGCGGACGGTGGCGGTGCAGTTGACGGGGATGCTCACCTGCAGGCGGATGCCGTCGGCCTGCCTTTCCCATCTGGAGAAGACGGGGCCCGAGACGGAATCATAACTGGCCTCGGCCCATTGCAGCCGTTTGGGGAAGTGGGGTTCGATGAGGATATTCCGGAATCCGGGGATCTCCGGATCATAGTTGATTCCGGCCAGGGCATTGTACATCCAGGCATTGATATCTCCCAGGAAGACGTGGTTGAGGGACGTCCCGCCGGCGAGGACCCATTCTTCCGGAGGCGTGGTGAGCCCGTCGGCTATCCAGGCGGCCCAGGAGGGGGCTTCTTGCTGCAGGGCCATCTCCAGCGCCTGGTCCACATAGCCGTACCGGGTCAGCATCCGCAAGACGGTTTTGGTGCCCAGCATTCCAAAATCCAAATGGTTTCCGCACCGGCGAATCATTTCGCTGAGCCGGTCGGCCAGTTCCTGCGCCCGCTCTTCCGGAACAATTCCCACAAAGAGGGCCGTTCCCTGCGCCGCCTGAGAGCCGGTGGAATAGAGCCGCGTCTCCTTGTCGAAATAGCGCTGGTTCAGAAGGTCCTTCAGTTGCTGAGCCTTGGCTTCATAGGGCGCAGCATCCTGCCCCAGCAGCCTCCGGAAGCGGGCTGTATAGTCGTTCAGAAGGTAGTAGTAGCACGTTGAGGTGAATTCTTCCGGCGTCCGGGTTTCGTAAGGGACCCAGTCCCCCAGCCCCACGGCGATACCGCCCCAGTCGGCCTCGTTGGCCTGGAGGAATCTCAGATAGTTCTCGCAAAGGGGCAGGGCTTTCCGGACGGGATCCAGGTCCCCGCTGTACAGATAAAGGTTCATGGGAATCACCGCAAGGACGGCCGACCAGACCGGATTCACGCTGAAGCCCCATCCTGAAGAAGGGATGATGTCGGCTATCTGACCGCTTTCCAACTGGTTGTCCTGCATGTCATCCAGCCATTTCTCATAGGCGGTGAACGGATCGAAGTTCAGCAGGCCGATGTCCGAGGAGATGTGCGCATCGGCCGTCCATCCGTTCTTTTCACGCTGGGGACAATCGGTGGGGATGCTCACGAAATTGGACAGGTAAGACTGATTCACGGCCTTCCAGATCAGGTTCAGCGTGTCGTCCGAGCAGCGGAAACTGCCCACGGGCCGCAGGGCCGTATGGACAAAGAGGGCTTCCAAGTCTTTTTCCTCAATCTTCATCGCAGGATGGACATGGATTTCCGCATAACGGAATCCGTGGTAGGTGAACGCCGGGACCAGTGTGTCGACCTTTCCGCTCAGGGTATAGACATCAGTCTGGAAATCATAGCCTTTTCCCTTGTCGAAGAAGATGGAGATCCGGTGCACGTCCAGCAGGCCGTCCCCGCCCAGTTCCTCGCCATGACGGACGTGGATCCGGGTACCGGCCTTTCCCTGAAGACGCAGCCGGGCATAGCCGGACATATTGGTTCCGAAATCGGCCACATAAATGCTGTCTCCGATGGAGCGCAGGGATACCGGCCGATAGACCCTGTCCACCTCCACGCCGCCCATCTGCTGGGCTTTCAGCAGCGGAGACGGGGCTTCCACCACCACACAAGGGCTCCAGGGTGTTTCATCCTCCTTATCAAGACGGGCATCATAGATGACACCCGAATAGATGTCATTGAACAGGAAGGGGCTGGGCTTGGCCTGCCAGGAGGCATCCGAGGCGACGGTTTCCACCCGGTCCTTGTAAGTGAGTCTCAGTTCGCACAGCAGGCGGGGACGCCCCCGCCACCGGGCACGCTCGAAATCCCATACACCCAGCCGGTCAATCTCGTTGTAGAAGCCGTTGCCCAGGACGGCACGGATTTCATTCTCCCCTTTTGAAAGCAGTGAAGTGATATCGTATACATTGTACAGGTTGCGACGGTCATAGTGCGTATAGCCCGGGTTCAGGCTGGTGGATGCCGACGGCTGCCCGTTCACCTCCAACTGCGCATAGGCCGCAGCGCTCACATAAAGCCGGGCTTGCTGCAAACCGTCCTCCACCTCGAACCGGCGGCGGACCAGAGGGGCGGTATGCTCATCCATAGGACGGCCGTCGCTGATCCAGCAAGCCTTCCAGTCTTCCGCTTCCATCTTGGCGGTTTCGAACCGGCCTGCGGGAGAGCACACTTTCCGCTTGCCGTCGGCATTCCAGGCCTCTACCTGCCAATAATAGGTGGTATGCGGTTCCAAGGAGGTCTCTCCCGTATAACGGGCCCGCATCTGCGAAGAAGCCGTCACGGCCGATTCCCAGACATTCCGGTGATAACGAAGATCCTTTTCGCTCCGGGCCAACACCAGTTTGTACGACCCCTGCCGCCAGGTGCTGTCACCCTCGTAAGTCCAGGTGAAGCGAGGGTGTGCGATATCGATGCCGATGGGATTCTCCTGGTACTCGCACCGCATCTGCATGACGGTAACCGACGGGGACGAGCAGGACAGTCCTGCCATCATGAAGCCGCAAAGCGCAGCCTCTGCCAATATTTTTTTCGACTTTACCATAACGGATCCGTCCTTTGCGCAGACGGTGACGGCCATATCGGCCCCTTCAAAATTGTCTGTTTTCATAATAGAAACAGGATGTAAACATTCAAATATACGAAAAAAAACTCCATATCCAAATAAGCCCCTTAAGGGAAGAACAGCCTTGTAAACTTACAAAAATTTGCAGAAAAAACTACAAATCGTTAATTTTGCAAATCAATACGAATCAACAATTAACTAAATACCAATTTTATGGCAACAACTGCTGATCTGAAGAACGGAATGTACATCATGTTCAACGGCAAACCTTGCGCTGTTGTGTACTTCCAGCATGTAAAACCCGGCAAGGGCCCGGCCTTCGTGAAAACCAAACTGCGCAACCTGGAAAACGGCCGCATTCTGGAGAACACTTTCACCGCCGGAGTAAAACTGGATACCATCTCCGTTGAACGCCGCCCCTACCAGTTCCTCTATGACGACGGAGAGGCCTTCAACTTCATGCATGAGGAAACCTACGAGCAAATCACCCTGCCCCACGACGTCGTGGACAATGCCGACCTCATGAAAGAAGGCCAGCACGTGGAAATGATGTTCATGACCGAACCCGAAGAGCGCTGCCTCACCTGCGAACTTCCCACCTACGTAACCCTGGAAGTCACCTACAGCGAACCCGCCGTGAAGGGCAACACCGCCTCCACTTCCGCCCTGAAGGAAGTCACCCTGGAGACCGGCGCCAAGATTATGGTTCCCCTGTTCATCGAAACCGGCGAAATCATCACCGTCAACACCACCGACCGCAGTTACGGCCAGCGCGTGAAATAATTACAGCGTCTTGGAATAGTGGCACTGGAGCAACTCGCATGAAGAGCCATGCCAGTTATGCATACCGTTGCCAAGGCAGTTTTTCCACTGGGCACAGCAGGCGCATGAACCCTTCCTGGCCCAGTTTCTGTTTCTGTAAGGGAGAAAGCCCTTCTCCCACACTTCGTAGAAATTATCCCGGTAAATGCTGCCTTGTGAAAACAGGTCCCGGTCTATGTTGGGACAGGCGCAGATGCGGCCGTCGATGAGGATGGAGGCGATATTCACGCCCGCCCGGCAGAAATAGCGGGTGTCGCGGACCTGCTGCTCGTATCGGCCCAGGTAGCCTTCGCAACTGAAGGTCACTTTCATCGCGCCCTTCTGTTCCCGTTTTTCCCGGATGAACTCCATCAGGGACACGAATTCCGCCTTGGAAAGATGCATGTCGGGATCCCCGGCCGCCCGGCCGATGGGAATCACGGTGAAAAGCCTCCACTGCGCCACGCCGAGACCGGCCAGGACATCATGGATCCGGGGCAGTTCCGCGAGATTCCTCCGGTTGACGCAGGTTACCACGTCGGCATTGAGCCGCGGGTCGGCCGCAGACAGGCCGATGGCCCGGACAGCCCGGGCATAACTTCCTCCCAGTCCCCGCATCCAGTCATGAGAGGTTTCCAGGCCGTCCAGACTGATGGTAAAGGCTCCCATTCCGGCTCCCATGAGCCTCTCATGGGCGGCTTCGTCGTAGAACCAGCCATTGGAGACCATGCCCCAACCGAAGCCCCGTTCCCGGATGGCCCTTCCCACCGTTTCGATATCCGGCCTCAGCAGCGGCTCTCCGCCGGTGAGCACCACGATGAAATCCTGGGGACGGTGTGAGGAAGGTATGGTATCCAGCGCCTGCAGGAAATCTTCCAGCGGCATATCCTTCTCCCGGCTCTGGACGGAGCAGTCGCTCCCGCAGTGACGGCAGTGCAGGTTGCACCGGGTCGTACACTCCCAGAACAAATAATTGAGTTCGTGGACACGGACTTCATTGTCGCGGAAAAGACGGAATACGAAAGGATTCATATATTTGCAAATATAGGAAATAATCGCTTTCTTTGCAATATGAAATGGTTACACGACATCCTCAAAGGCGCATCCCTCACCGGCGCCCTCTTTGTTTTCCAGGCCTGCTACGGTTCCCCCCAGATTGAATATCGGGAAGGCGGCGCTCCCATGCGTTTTTCCCTGGTATCGGCCCGCACCGGTGAGCCGTTGGAAGGAATCGGCATCGCAGCCAAGCCTCTCAAGGAAGGAATCTACCAGATCATCGGAACCACCGGGGCCGACGGAAAGTGCGAAGTGTTCATTCCCTTCGTCCGCGACCTGGGGGAAGGGCCTTATCTTCAGTTCACGGACGCCAACGGAGTCTATGCCGCCAAGGACACGACCCTGGCAGACCTCCGGCAAAGGGACATCGTCATCAAATTGAACCGGAATCTTTAGCGAAGCGTGCGTACGGCGGACGCCACTTTCTCCAGCAGCCACTTGGGGGTGGATGTCGCCCCGCAGATTCCCACACGGTCTCCCTCACTGATCCATTCCGGGGCAATGTCCTCGATGCTTCCCACCATGTAAGTCCTGGGGTTCACGCTGCGGCAGAGGTCGCTGAGAACTTTTCCATTGGAGGAAGACTTTCCGGAAACGAACAGAATCACATCGTGATCCCGCGCAAATGCGGCCAGATGCTCATGGCGGTTGGCCACCTGCGCGCAGATGGTATCATGGACCGTGAGTTGCGCACCGCGGCTTTGCAGCATTTCACAGACGCGGGCATACTCCGAAGGACTCTTGGTGGTCTGGGAAAAAATTTCCATAGGCTGGGTAAAGTCCAGCGTATCAATCACTTTTTCCAGCATTTCCGTGTTTTCCACCACCAGGGCGTCTCCCCCGACCTGTCCCAAAAGGCCCAGCACCTCCGCATGGCCCACCCGGCCGAAGATGAGGATCTGCCCGTGAGCACCGCCTTGGTGCAGGCGGACATAGGCCTCCCGGATCCGGCGCTGCAGTTGCAGCACCACCGGACAGGAACAGTCGATCACTTCCAGATAGCGGGCAGCCGCCGCCTCGTAGGTGGAGGGCGGTTCGCCGTGTGCGCGGATAAGGACCGTCCCGGAATCAGGGACGTCGGAAAGGGATTCCACCGTCACCAGGCCGCGTTTCTGCAGGCGGGACAGTTCGGCCTCGTTGTGGACGATGGCACCCAGGGAATACAGCCGGTCGTGCCCGGCGAGGTAACCCTCAGCCCGGGTGATGGCCCGGATAACCCCTCCGCAGAAGCCGGAACCGCCGTCTATCTCTACATTCAGCATGACAGACCGGGAGAATCCAGCAGGTCGAATTTTCCCTGAAGCAGGCCCAGCATCCAAACGACCTCCTCATGCAGGGTCATGTGCGTATTGTCCAGGACATAGGCGTCATCGGCCTGGCGCAGCGGAGAAGTGGGCCGATGGGAATCCCGGTAGTCGCGGTCCTGCAGATTGGCCAGCACCTCTTCCAGCGTGGTGGTCTCTCCCTTGGCGACCAGTTCGTCATACCGGCGCTGCGCCCTGACGGCGGGGTCGGCCGTCATGAAAATCTTGAGTTCGGCATTGGGGAAAACAGTGGTGCCGATATCCCGGCCGTCCATGATGACGCGGCCGCCTTCCGAGAAGGCATGCAGGCGCTCGTCCACCCAATTGCGCACCCAGGGAATGGCGCTCACCGGGCTCACGTACTGGGACACGTCCCAGCCGCGGATTTCGGTCTCGATGCAACGCTCTCCCAGATAGAGCCGGGTGTTCCCTTCCTCCTGGCGGAAATGAAGTTGCAGCGGGCCGATAATCTTCCGGAGCCCTTCTTCGTCTATTTTTCCGTCGCCGATGACGCCGGCCTCCATCCCGGCCAGGGTGACACCACGGTACATGGCGCCGCTGTCCAAATAGAGGAAGGCGAATTCCTTGGCGATTAACTTGGCGAAGGTACTTTTCCCCGTAGAGGAAAAACCATCTACGGCAATGATGATGTCGGGAATGCTGCTCATATTACGTAGTCTTTTACATCTTGGGCACTGACGGGGGTTCCGCCCAGAATCAACAGGCGCTCCACCACGTTGCGAAGTTCTCGGATATTGCCGGGCCAGGGACGCTCCTGGAGGAGTTTCATGGCTTCGGGGTCGAAGGGACGGACCGGTTTTCCGTTCTCGGCCGATATCTGCTGCGAGAAATGTTCCACCAGCAGCGGAATATCGTCCTTGCGGTCGTCCAGGGCAGGCACCTTGAGCACAATGACGCTGAGGCGGTGATAGAGGTCTTCACGGAAATGGCCGTTCTGGATTTCTTCCTGCAGGTTTTTGTTGGTGGCGGCGATTACGCGGACATCCACGGTGATCTCCTTGTCTCCGCCCACCGGCGTGAGTTTACGCTCCTGCAGGACGCGGAGCACCTTGGCCTGGGCCGCCAGGGACATGTCTCCGATCTCGTCCAGGAAGATGGTTCCGCCATCGGCCTGTTCGAACTTGCCCTTATGGTCCCGGATGGCCGATGTAAAGGAGCCTTTCTTGTGGCCGAAGAGTTCGCTGTCAATCAGTTCCGAAGGGATGGCCGCGCAGTTCACTTCCACGAACGGCATCATGGAGCGGTCCGACAGTTGATAGATGCTCTGGGCCACGAGTTCCTTGCCGGAGCCGTTGGGGCCGGTGATGAGGACGCTGGCCTGGGTGGGAGCCACTTTTCCGATCATGTCCTTCAGGTGGAGGACGGGCTCCGAGGCTCCAATCATTTCGCGGCCGTAGATCTTTTTCTTGAGGATTTTGGTTTCCTTCACCAGGGAGGCCTTGTCGGTGGCGTTCTTCAGGGTGATGAGGATGCGGTTCAGGTCCAGGGGCTTTTCGATAAAGTCGAAGGCTCCCCGCTTGATGCAGTCCACCGCCGTGGAGATATCGGCATGGCCGGAAATCATGACAACAGGGGTTTCGATTCCCTTTTCGATGAGTTTGGAAAGCATTTCTGTCCCGTCCATCTCCGGCATCTTGATGTCGCAGAAGATGGCGTCATATTTTTCTTTTTCCGCTTTCTCCAGCCCTTCACGGCCGTTTTCCGCAGATTCCACCTGGTAATTTTCCATTTCCAGGATTTCCTTCAGGGAGTAGCGGATTGCTCTTTCGTCATCTACAATAAGAACTTTCATGTCTTTATTTTGCTTTATGCAAATATCGCAATAAATCGTAACTTTGCAAAGCGAAGGCGACAAGCAAATCAAAGAGAGTCATGAATAGTTTCGATTATCTGGAAGTTTCCGTAAAACTGAATCCGTTCACAGAGGAAATGGCCGAAATCCTGACGGCCGAACTGTCCGAACTGCCCTTCGATTCTTTTGTTACGGAAGAGCCCTTTCTCAAATGCTATATCCAGACAACGGATTACAAGGCATCGGACGTGAAAGTGGTCCTGAGCGGCTATCCGGCCGTGGAAGGCTTCACCGCCACGCCCGTGCAGGGCAGGAACTGGAACCAGGCCTGGGAAGATAGTTTCCAGCCCATCGTCGTGGACGGGACGGTGACGGTAAAGGCCCCGTTCAATGCCGATGTTCCCCGCACCCGCTTCAACATCCTCATCGATCCGCAGATGGCTTTCGGCACCGGATATCACCACACCACGTACATGATGATGCAACGGATGCTGGGAATCGAAGCGGCCATCAAAGGCAGCAGCGTCGTGGACATGGGCTGCGGAACGGCCATCCTGGCCATCCTGGCGGCCAAGATGGGCGCCCGGAAGGTTTTTGCCGTGGACATCGACGCCGTAGCGGCCCGGTCGGCCTGGGGCAATGCCCGCTGGAACCGGGTGGGCACCCGCGTGGAAACGGCCTGCGGAGACGCCTCGCTCCTGCAGATGGGCACCTACGACGTGCTCCTGGCCAATATCCACCGCAACATCATCCTGGAAGACCTTCCCACCTACGTGCGCAGCCTGCGCCGCGGCGGGCATCTTCTCCTGAGCGGCTTTTTCACCGCCGACGCCCCGGCTCTCTACGAGGCCGCCCTGTCCCTCGGACTGTCGTGGGCCGGAGAATCGGCCCGGGAAGGATGGGCCTGCCTGGAGTTCATCAAGTAATTTTTTTTCCTTATCTTTGCAACCTCAATCATTTCAGGAAAGATGAAAAAGTTTATCACCTTCGTCATGGCAATCTGCCTGGCTACCGGTGCCTTTGCGCAGGGATTCGGCCAGCATGCCATGGGCATCAACGAGATTGAAATCGGGGATAGATTCGATTTCGAGGTCATCAACTATCTCCATTTCGGTTTCAACGGAATCATCAAGAACGAAACCGTCTCCAGCAAAACCGGTTTCTTCAGCAGCCAGCAGTTCGGCTTCAATATGCTGGAATTCGGCTTCCTGCCCTATGAGGACGGAAAGATTTCCCTCGGGGCCGACGTGGAATGGAACTGGTACCATCTGAACAAAGACTATGTATGGGTGCCGCTGAGTGACGGCAGTTCGCAAAGTTATACCGCCGGAGGCTCCATCCTGGGCATCCTTCCCAAGGCCGATGCCGGCGTCACGGAGGTGAAACGCTCCATCTTCTCCGTCTGCACTTTCGGCTTCCCCGTGAACTTCACCCATCATTTCGGGAAAATGACCCTGCAGGTAGGTGTAACCCCGGAACTCAACCTCAACGGCTATGTCCAGTTCAGAGGCCTCAACCTCGCCGGGGAGAATGTGAATGACATGCGCTCCGGCGCCCGCTTCTCCAAGAACATCAAAACCAACCTCTTCACCTGGAATGCCCATGCAGCCATTTCCTATGGCGGACTGGGCCTGTACTTCAAATACAGCCCCAAAAACGTACTCCAGCAGCATTACGGCCCTCAGTTCAACACCTTCACGGTGGGACTCATCCTGGGGCTCGGCATGTAATCGCCGCCGGGCGTTTTCCCGGCAAGCCATGCGGGTGTGTTGGAATTGGTAGACAACCCAGACTTAGGATCTGGTGCCTTACGGCGTATGGGTTCGAGTCCCTTCACCCGCACGAGCCGGCCTCTTCGAGGGCCGGCTTTTTCGTGCGGGTGAAGGGACTCCGTCGGCCCACGTTACCCCATCCCCAAACCCCTTCCCTCGGGGAAGGGGCTTAGTCGCTACGCTCCGAAGTGCGATCCAGCAAAGACACGCCCTCCGCCGGGCGCCTGATGGCGCCTTTTCTAATACTGCTCCGTTTGTTCTAGCCACGTTGACAGAAATCCCGTCTCTGGCGGATTCTGGATGTCAACGCGGCAAAGTTTCTTGCTTCTTACCCTTGGAAGATATAAGAATATTTCTTATGTTTGCAGTGTAATAGTTATGCTTATGAAAACGACAACTGTAGCATTAGGTCCCCATTTCGACGAATTCATCCAGGCCAGCGTTCGTGGAGGAAGATATACAAATGCCAGCGAAGTCATCCGTGCCGGTCTTCGCAAACTGGAAGAAGATGAACGAAAGATAGCTGCACTTCGCTCCGCCATTGAGGAGGGTGAGGCCAGCGGATATGTGGAGGACTTTGATTTTGAGGCTTATTTGCAGGAGTTGAGCAGCAGGGGGAGGAATAATGGCTAAGTATCATATTTCCAGGAAAGCGATTGCAGACCTGGACAGTATTTGGGAGTATACCGCCAAAGAGTGGTCAGAACAGCAGGCTTCAGAATACTATCGTCAATTATATTTCTCTATACAAAACCTTTCCGGCCTTCCTAGTTTTCTCGCAAGAAACTATAGCGAGATTAAAGAGGGACTTTGGGGGTATAGAGTCGGACATCATATCATCTTCTTCAAAAAGCATGACGATGGTTCAGTCTGGGTAGACCGCGTTCTGCACGAAAAGATGGATTATCAGAGGCATCTGTAAACCATTGTCCCATTGCCCGCACGAGGGGACCGTTTCGGAAAGAGGCGGTCCTTTTTCGTTTCCATAACTAACTGATATTCGGTCTAATAAGTCAAATACAGCATTCCGCTTTTTGGTTAGAAATGCCCTTTTTTTCTTGTCCCAAAATATACCGTCCTGTCATTTCCGGATTAAGGTTGACTCCGGTTGGAGTCTATCCCTGATAGAAGTTGACTCTGGTTTAACTTATAACTGACGTTGGTTGACTTGTCGTCGTTATCCCTATTTTTTGTTGTCTTCCCAGGTCTTATCCCGGTCA
>JAFSMS010000020.1 GCA_017447815.1 Bacteroidales bacterium
AATTAAATCAATTATTTATCGCTTTTTCGGAGACCCGCGCCGTGGTGGATATTCTTCCGCTCGGGCCGGTTCTATGGGCTTACCGATAGCCGCATAGATGAGCCTCCAAAATGAAGCAGGTTATTTTTTTACGTTTACTTATAGGGTATGAAAACAAAAATTGCACATCTTTTCGAACTCATCGCAGGGTTCCTTCTGTCGCTGCTGGGCTTTTCCGGCTGCAGGGAAATTTTCAATCTGAGGGCCGAATACGGGCAGCCGCATGCAACGTATAAAGTCATCGGCCAGGTTACGGACGAGGGCGGAAAGCCCATTCCGGGCATCGAGGTGAAGGGGAATCTGAATTACGTAAAAGACGGCCCCCTCCAACTCATGGATAAAACCGTTACAACGGACAGTGACGGGAAATACATCCTGGACAGTTCCAATTGGCCCGGCAGCACGTCGGCCACGTTGGAGTTCACCGACATAGACGGTGAAGCCAACGGCGGCGAATTTGATAGCGCCACCCTGAGTACTTCCTTGCAAAAAGTGGCAGAAGGCGACGGCCACTGGTATGAAGGAAGTTATACCGGCACCGGCAATATCCGGCTGAAAAAGAAATAATGCTTTCGCTCCGGCACAGACTGGGACTGGAATTGGCCCGTCCCCTGTACGACCGCACCATCAGGGAACATCCCCTGACCGCGGTTTTTTGGGAATGCACGCTGCGCTGCAACCTCCGCTGCCGGCATTGCGGAAGTGACTGCCGGGTGGAATCGGCCGTGAAAGACATGCCGCTGGAAGATTTCCTGCCGGCGCTGCGCAGTATCGCCCGTGAGACGGATCCCCATCGGGTCATGATCAATGTCACCGGCGGAGAACCCCTGGTCCGGAACGACCTGGAACGCTGCGGAAGGGCGTTTTACGAACTGGGCTTCCCCTGGGGCATGGTTACCAACGGGCAACTGCTCACACCGGAGCGTTACGGCCGGCTGCTGCAAAGCGGCCTGAGGGCTGTCACCGTAAGCCTGGACGGAATCGGGGAAACGCATGAGTGGATGCGCGGCCTGCCCGGCAGTTACGGAAAGGCCCTGTCGGCCATCCGCCTCATCGCCGCCTCCGGCGCGGTGGAATACGATGTGGTGACATGCGTCAACAAACGCAGTATCAAGGAATTAAATGCCATCAAAGAGACGCTGATACAAAGCGGCGTAAAGGAATGGCGGCTGTTCACGGTGTTCCCGGTGGGCCGGGCCGCCGAAGACCCGGAACTCAGGCTCTCCGGCGCGGAATTCCGGACACTCATGGATTTCATCAAACGCACCCGCCGGGAAGGCCGGATTATGGCCTCCTATGGCTGTGAGGGTTTCCTGGGTAAGTGGGAAGGCGATGTCCGGGACAATTTTTTCCTGTGCAGTGCCGGCATCACCATCGCTTCGGTGATGGCCGACGGCTCCATCGCCGCCTGCCCCAGCATCCGGGCCGACTACAGCCAGGGCAACATCTACCGGGACGATTTCATGGACGTGTGGAACAATCGATACCAGGTGTACCGGGACCGTTCCTGGATGCGGACGGACGAATGCGCCTCATGCAAATACTGGCGCTACTGCCGCGGCAACGGCATGCACCTCCGTGACGGCGAGGGCAAACTGCTGTTTTGTCACCTTCACCGCCTGCAGGAACCATAAAGCCCTATGCCTGCTCTTCGGCCAGGGTTTCCTCTGCCTCTTCCTTGGCGAGGGCGGCCTCCAGTTTTTCAATCTGGGCCAGGAGGGCCTTGCGGGCGTCTTCCTTGAGTTCTCCGCCCTGCTCCATCAACTGTTTCTTGAGTTTGCCTGCCTCGATGCGTGCATAGCGATAGCGCACATGGGCGTCGTGTGTGAGTTCGTCGAAGTCCTCCTTGACCTCTTCATAGCCTTCGGCGGCGGCCTCCATCAGTTTTTTACGGGTTTCTTCGCCTTTGGCGGGGGCGAAAAGGATGCCGGCAACGGCACCGACGGCGGCTCCGAAAATAAAGCCCAGCAAAGATTCTGTTTTCATGGTCAACTGTGTTTTTTTTCAAAGATAAGCATTATTCGTGGAATAACAATCAGTCCACCATGACCAGGGCGGCCGAAGGGTGGTTGAAGTGCAGGGAGACAATGGGCTCGGTGGTGCGGTTGAGGGTGGCTTTCCACCAAGCGTCGAATACGACGTCGTCCAGCGGCCACTGAAGGCCCTCGGAAGTCACTTTCAGGGAATTGTCCGCCGTGAAGAACGAGAATCGGCGGCCTTCGCCCAGGTGGAGGTCGCAACTGTCGGTGACGGCGAAGGCGGTCCCGAAGTCGGAAACGATGGAGACCTTCCGTCCTCCCAGGTCGAAAAGGCGGGTGTATTCCATCAGGAGGCCCAGGTTGCCGATGGTGTGGTCTTCCCGGAGCCCGGTGGCCCCCAGAATCACGATATCCTGTACCTCGGGATGCTCCCGAAGCACCCAACTCATGGCTTTGGTCATGTCGTTGTCGTCCTGCTCGGCCACGGTGACCAGGATGTCGCGGAAGGCATTCTGCCGCTCAGCAGACAGGGAATCCATGTCGCCCACCACGGCCAGGGGCCGCCGGTCCGGGTAACGGGCCAGATACTTGATGAGCGCCCCGTCGCAGCACACCACCCCTTCGGCGCTGTCCAGCAGATACAGGGGATACGGCTCCGAGGGGAACAGTCCGTCGCAGAGTATGACGATTGAGTCCATGGGCAATCAGGCGTCTTCTTTCGGAGCGGCTTTGGCCATCTCTTCCCGGGAGGTGCCGGGGGTGCAGACATAGGCTGTGGGGTTGCGGAAGCCCAGCAGGAAGGACTTCACGTCCATCCGCTTCTTGCCGCTGAGCTGCAGGTCCGTGATGGCGATGGCGCCGTCCTGCGTGGCCACGGCGAAGTAGGTCTTGCCGTCACTGAGCACCGTTCCGGGCTCTCCGTGCAGGTCTGTGCGCATTTCCCCGAAGAAGATTTTGAGTTGGACGGGCGATTCTTCGCTTTGCTCGGGATGGCAGAGTTCCGTATAGGCGCCCGGGTAGGGGGACAGACCCCGGATGAGGTTGTAAACGTGCCGGGTGGTGTCTCTCCAGTCGATGTGCTGGAGTTCGCGGGTGATCTTGGGGGCGGGTTTCAGGAGTTCGGAACCCTGGATGAAACTCCGCTGGACGCGCAGTTCCACGTTTTTCTGCACCAGGCCTTCCACCGTTTCCACCACCAGCCCGGATCCCAGTTCCATCAGTTTGTCGTGCAGGGTGCCCGCCGTGTCCGTGGGCTCTACCCGGCATTCGGAACGCAGGATGATGCCGCCGGTGTCGATTTTCCTGTCAATCATGAAGGTGGTGACACCCGTGATGTTTTCCCCGTTGATTACCGCCCAGTTAATGGGGGCGGCGCCGCGGTACTGCGGCAGCAGGGCGGCATGCAGGTTGAAGGTTCCGAGTTTGGGCATGGTCCATACCACCTCCGGCAGCATGCGGAAGCCTACCACCACAAAGAGGTCGGCCTTCCAGGCGGCGAGGTCTTTGAGGAAACCCTCGTCCTTGAGTTTTTCGGGCTGCAGCAGCGGGAGACCGTGCTCCACCGCGTACTTCTTGACGGCGCTCTCGTTCATCTTGAGGCCGCGTCCCGAAGGCTTGTCGGGAACCGTCACGACCCCGACGATACGGTAGCCGCTCTTGATGAGGGTATCCAGCGGGCCCACGGAGAACTCCGGGGTGCCCATATAGACGATGCGGGTTTTTCTGAACATGCGGAAGAATTTGCTTTTGATTTTTCTGTACCCGTTCTTGACCAGGTCGATATTGAAGATGCTGGCGTCCTTGACGGCCTTGATGGTGAGCCAGATGCCGATGGGCGTCAGGACGAAGGACGAGATGAACTTGCCGATGAAAGCGGTGGTGGTACCGTTGTTGGCCAGGCGCTCTCCCGTGATGTCCACCACCCAGTACAGCACAAAGAGCAGCAGCGAAATGATGGCCGGCGTCCCCAGGCCGCCTTTTTTGATGAGCGCGCCGATGGGGGCTCCGACGAAAAAGAGCAGGAAACACACCAGCGCCTTGGTGTATTTGTTCCAGATTTCCACGTCGGTGCGGTGGATGAGGCGGGTGTAGTCGGCCGAATCGAGGATTTGACCGTTGGCCATGTTCTCGTACTGCTGTGCGTACTTGCGGGCCAACTCCAAGCCCCGTTTCTTTTCGGAGAGCGACGTCCAGCGGCTTTCGGAGGGCGGATCCATCAGGGCGGTCCCTTTCGAGCGCCACGAAGTGTCCAGTTGCTGCCGATACCCGACGGAGGTCTGGCGCTGGAATTCGCTGATGTGCTTCAGCGTCCCTTCATGCACCAGGTTGGAGAGCGAGTCGTGCCCGTGACGGAGGTCCCGGAGTCCCATGGAACGCACCTGCTCCGAGAAGCGGGCGCTGTCGGAATGCTGGAAGCGGTAGTTTTCCAGCGGAATCACCATTTCCTGGTTGTGGAAGCGGACGCGCTGCAGGGCCAGGGTGGTGTCGCGGTATTTCCGCGTGTTCTCCTCCTGGTAATTCACGCCTTCGAAAAGTTGGAAGGTGAGATAGTCCTTTGCCTTGGACATCTTGATGATGCCGCTGTCGGCCACGGTGATGCGGGTGTTCCCTTTTCCGGTCGTGTGGTCGTACACCTGGATGTTGTACATCATGCCGGTATTCTTGTCCCGGCGCTCCACCCGGAGGATGTATCCTTCGATTCCGTCGTAAAACGTTCCCGTGGGGATTTTGATCTCGCTCTTGGTGCGGCCGATGTCGTCCCGCATGGTGTAGATCTGGTTGATGGAGTAGGGGACCAGCCGGTCGCCGATGAAGAAGGCGCCGATACTGATCAGGACGCTCACCACGATCATGGGCGCCAGGATTCTCAGAAGCGAGATGCCGGACGCTTTCATGGCGGTGAGTTCGAACTTCTCGCCCATGTCCCCGAGGGTCATCATGGAACTGAGGAGGGTGGCCAGCGGAATGGCCAGCGGCAGCGTCTGGCAACTGCCCCACATCAGGAATTCCAGGATCACCTTGAACTCAAGGCCCTTTCCCACCAGTTCGTCGATGTACAGCCACAGGAACTGCATGACCAGGATGAACGTGACAATCGCCAGGATCGCAAAGAACGGTCCTACAAACGATTTCAGCAAGAACTGGTCAAGTTTTTTCATGCAAATCAGGCAGTTGCTGTCTCTACAAGTTTGTCCAGGGCTTCGGAAAGTCCTTCGATGTTGCGGCCGCCGACCGTTGCCAGGCCGGGCTGTCCGCCACCGCCGCCCTGGATGAACTTGGCGGCTTCGCGGATGTCCTTGCCGGCATTCCTGCCCTTGGCGACGAGGTCGGTGGAGTACATCAGCATCAGGTTGGGCTTGCCGTCAAAGGCGAACGCGGCGCAGAGCACCAGGTTCTGGGCTTTCTTCTGCAAAAGAAGGGCCATATTGCGGGCGATGGCCGGGTCGATGGAAGAATCGAAGCGGGCCACCCGGACGCCGTTGACCAGTTCTGCCTTGGCTTCGACGGCCTGGGCCAGTTGGGCGGCACGCTCCATGGCGATGGCTTCCAGTTGCTTGCGGGCGTCGGCATTCTCGCCGATCATCTTTTCGATGGCGCCGGTGAGGTCCGGAACATTGTTGAACAGGCCGCGGACGGTCTTGAGCATGTCTTCCACCGCGTGGATGGCCTCTTCGGCGGCGGCGCCGGTCACCGCCTCGATCCGGCGTACGCCGGCGGCTACGGCACTCTCGGCCCTTACCTTGAACAGGCCGATGGTGCCGGTATTGCGGGTGTGCGTACCGCCGCACAGTTCCACGGAGTCTCCGAAGCGGACCACGCGGACCACGTCTCCGTACTTTTCGCCGAAAAGGGCCATGGCGCCCATGGCGCGGGCTTCATCCATGGTGGCATCGCGCTTTTCGCACAGCGGCTCGCAGGCGCGGATCAGCTGGTTCACGCGGTTTTCCACGGCGCGGATTTCCTCATCCGTCACTTTCTGGAAATGGGAGAAGTCGAAACGGAAATAGTCCGGCCCCACGAAGGAGCCTTTCTGCTCCACATGGGTGCCCAGGATTTCGCGGAGGGCCTGGTGCAGCAGGTGGGTGGCCGTGTGGTTGTTCATGATGCGCTGGCGGCGTTCCCCGTCCACCGTAAGGGTGTAGGTGCAATGGCCGTCTTCCGGCAGTTTGGCGGCCAGATGGATGGTGAGGTTGTTCTCCTTGACCGTGTTGAGGATGGCGATTCTCTCGCCGCTTTCGCTTTCGATGCAGCCGCTGTCTCCCACCTGGCCGCCCATTTCGGCATAGAACGGCGTGTGGTCGAACACCAACTGGAAGTATTCCTTGTTCTTCTGTTTCACGGTGCGCTGGCGGAGGAGCCGGGCGCCCTTCACCTGGAGGGTGTCATAGCCTTCGAACGTCACCTCCTCGTCTCCGTCGGCGAAGACCGTCCAGTCTCCGAACTCGTTGGCGGTGGCGTTGCGGGCGCGTTCCTTCTGCTTCTGAAGTTCCACGTTGAAGCCTTCCAGGTCCACGGTGTAGCCTTTTTCGGAAGCGATGAGTTCCGTAAGGTCGATGGGGAATCCATAGGTGTCATAGAGCACGAAGGCGTCGGTGCCGGAGACCATCTTGCCTTCGGCATTCTTGGCCATGTTGTCCTCCAGCATGCGGATACCGCGGTCCAGGGTGCGCAGGAAGGCGTTCTCTTCCTCGCGGATGACATTTTCAATGAGTTTCTGCTGGGCGGCGAGTTCGGGATAGGCCTCGCCCATATCGGCCACAAGCTGCGGGATGAGCCGGCACAGGAACGGCTCGGTGAAGCCCAGGAAGGTGTAACCGTAGCGGACGGCGCGGCGCAGGATGCGGCGGATCACGTAACCGGCCTTGACATTGGAGGGCAACTGGCCGTCGGCGATGGAGAAGGCGATGGCGCGGATGTGGTCGGCGATTACGCGCATGGCCACCTCCACATTGCCGCCTTCGGCATATTTGTGGCCGGAGAAGGCTTCCACCTGGCCGATCAGGCCGGAGAAGACGTCGGTCTCGTAGTTGCTCTTTTTGTTCTGCAGGATCATGCACAGGCGCTCGAAGCCCATGCCGGTGTCGATGTTCTTGGCGGGCAGGGACTCCAGGTGACCGTCGGCCATGCGGTTGTACTGCATGAACACGAGGTTCCAGATTTCGATGACGTCGTCATTGTCGGTGTTCACGAGTTCGCGGCCGGGGATGCGGGCGATTTCCTCGTCGGAGCGGAGGTCGATATGAATCTCGCTGCAGGGGCCGCAGGGGCCGGTGTCGCCCATCTCCCAGAAGTTGTCGTGCTTGTTGCCGGTGAGTACGTGGTCTGCCGGCAGGTGCTTGAGCCAGGCCTCACGGGCTTCGGCGTCCAGCTGGGTGCCGTCTTCCTCGGATCCTTCGAAGACGGTGGCGTACAGTTTGGTCTTATCGATTTTGTAAACCTCCGTGAGCAGTTCCCAGGCCCAGTCGATGGCCTCACGCTTGAAATAATCTCCGAAACTCCAGTTTCCGAGCATCTCGAACATGGTATGGTGGCGTCCGTCGTGGCCTACGGCTTCCAGGTCGTTGTGCTTGCCGCTCACGCGGAGGCACTTCTGGCTGTCGGTGGCGCGGGGAAACTTGGGGGCGCTGTTACCGAGGAAGATGTCCTTGAACTGGTTCATTCCGGCATTGGTGAACATGAGAGTGGGGTCATTCTTGATGACCATGGGGGCCGAGGGCACGACAGTGTGCCCCTTGGAGGCGAAGAAGTCCAGATATTTCTGGCGGATTTCCTTAGCAGTCATATATTTTATTATATCATTTCCGATGAACCTGCAAAGGTACGTTTTTTCCCGTAAATATCCTATTTTGGCGATTGGGCAGGATTTTTGCTATCTTTGCAGAATATGGCTTTCCTGGAAAAGTACATCGGGGATCTCCGCTACGGAGGGTGGAAACTGCTGCTGGTAGTGGTCTCCGCCATCTCCATGTTTCTCTTTTACATGTGGTTCTATGTGCGGGTCCTGGGCCTGGATTTGCCCAAAACGGCCATACTGAAACGCCAGAACGCCGCCTGGAACACCCGTATCGACCAAATGTCCACCCGGCTGGACCGCTACGACGAACTGCTCTCCCTGCTGGAAGTGCGGGACGACCGGATCTACCGCAGCGTCTATGGCCTGGATCCCATCCCGCAGGCCGTCCGGCACAGCGGCTTCGGCGGCGAGAACCGCTATGCCGCCCTGGAAGGGACCGCCCTGCTGGAGGCCGTCCATCGGCTGGACGTACTGGAAAAGCGTGCCTATGTGCAGTCGAAGTCATTCGAAGACGTCTGGGCGCTCCAGCAGACGGCCGGAGACCTGGCCGCCCACATTCCGGCCATTCCGCCCATCAATACGGATCCGTTCACGTATCGGCTGTCCAGCCCCTTCGGCTACCGGTCCGACCCCATCTTGGGCATCGGCAAGCGCCATACCGGCATGGACTTCGCCTGCCCGCCCGGCAATCCCATCTATGTCACCGGTGACGGGACCGTCATCACGGTCAAGCACGACCGGAGCGGCTATGGCAATCACGTGGAGGTGGACCATGGCTTCGGTTATGTGACCCGCTATGCCCACATGTCCCGGATCGACGTGGAGGAAGGGCAGAAACTGACGCGCGGAGACTGCCTGGGACTGAGCGGAAAGAGCGGCCGCATCACGGGGCCGCACCTGCACTACGAGGTAATCTACAGGAAGGATTATGTGAATCCGGCCTTCTACATGGATCTGACCATCGAGCCGGACGCCTATTTCGAGATGGTCCGCAAACCGCTTCACTGATGAGAAAGGAAACCCGCATACAGCGTATCCTGCGCAGCATCGTCCGCTACGTGGTGGCATCGGCGTCGCTTTCCATCGTCTTTTATATCCTTTTTGCGCTGTTTTTCTCCACCCAGCAGGAGCGGCAGTTGCAGCGGGAAAACAGCCTGTACCGCGAGCGGTATTCCCGCATGAAGGAAAAGGAAAAACTCATCGGGGACGTGGTGGAAGGCCTGCTGGACAAGGACGATGCCATTTATGAGGAACTGTTCGAGACGCCGGCCCCTTCGCTGGACGCCCTGACGGCGGCCGACCTGATTGCCGAAAGCGACTCGCTCTCAGAGAGTTTCTATCTTTCGTCGGCCGCATCGAAGTCCGGGAGCCTGATGGCCATGGCCCATAATGTGGACGAGAATTTCGCGGCGGTTTTCCGCTACCTGGAAACCCGCCGGGACAGCATCCCGCCGCTCACCCTGCCCCTGAAGGAGATGTCCTATGTCCAGGCGGGCGCATCGGTGGGAGAAAAGCACAACCCGGTGTACAAACTGCCCATGCAGCACAACGGACTGGACCTGATCGCCTCCCAGGGGACGGATGTCTATGCCGTCGCCGGCGGAACGGTCTCTTCGGTCATCCATTCCCGCCGCGGTCTGGGGAATGTCATCGAAATCAACCACGGGAACGGCTATACCACCCGCTACTGCCTTCTGGCCGATATGAAAGTGTCCCAGGGGCAGCGTGTCCGGGGCGGGCAGAAAATCGGCACCGTGGGCATCTCCACCTCCAATCCGGCCCCGCACCTACACTTCGAAGTACGCTTCAAGGGGAAGGTGAAAGACCCCGTGAACTATCTGTTCGCATCCCTGACCCCCGAAGAGTATTCCCGTATGCTCTACATGACCACCGCCACCGTGCAATCCATGGATTAGGATGGCTTGGCGGTCAGGCGGGGCGGACCCAGTGGATGGTGATGCCGTCGCGCTCCATGCCGCGGAACCAGGTCATCTGCCGTTTGGCGAACTGGTGGATGGCGTTGCCCAGGGCCACCACCATGTCTTCGTAGGAAAGTTCTCCCAGGACATACTGCGTAACGAACTTGTACTCAAGCCCGTAATAGATAAGGTCCGGTGCGGGAACGGTTTGCAGGAGTTCCCTGATCTCTTCCACCAGCCCTTCCTGCAGGCGCTCTTCCAGGCGGCGGTCGATGCGGGCCACCCGTTCCTCGCGCGAAACCAGCGTACCTATATAATATACGTTCTGCGGAAGTTGCGCCGCCGGGAGCCCGTTCTCTTTTTCGAACTTGTAGGCCCGGGTAACCGCTTCGATGTACAGGCCGGAGCCGCCGCAGAGGATGGGAACGGCCCCGCGGGAGCGCACATCGGCATAAGCGGACGCAAAGTCTTTCTGGTACTGATAGATATTGTATTTGCTCCCCGCCGGCACCAGGTCGATCAAATGGTAGGGGACGTCCCCGTATTCCCGCAGGTCTTTCCCCGTGCCGATGTCCATGCCCCGGTACACCTGCCGGCTGTCGGCCGACAGAATCTCGCCTCCCAGCATCCCGGCCAGGGCCACCGCGTAGCGGGTTTTCCCGGAGGCCGTGGGCCCCAGGACGCAGACGAGGTCGATTGCTCCCTGCCGGCAGGCATCGGCCAAAGCCGCCACGTCCAGCGTTTCCGGCTCCGGCATCTTGGCCATGGGCGGAATCCCGGGACGGTCCGGCAGCAGTTGCGTCTTGTTCAGTTTCATTACTGCAAAAATACACATTTTGTCATTCTGAACGAAGTGAAGAATCTTTTTATTAACTTTGCAGCCTGTTATGCCGAAAGCGAAGAGTACCATACAAGTCAAAAACCGCCGGGCCTCGTTCGATTACGAGTTCCTGGAAACCTACACGGCGGGCATTCAACTGGTGGGGACGGAAATCAAATCCATCCGCGCCGGCAAGGTGTCCCTGCAGGACGCCTATTGCTTTTTCGTGGGGAACGAACTCTTTGTCCGGGGCATGAACATCGCCCTCTACCACTGGGGCAGCTGGGGCCAGCACGAGCCCGTAAGGGATCGTCGGCTTCTCCTTAATCGAAAGGAACTCAGGCATTTGCAGCAGGCCGACAAGCAAAAGGGCCTTACCATCGTAGCCGTCAGGCTCTTCATTGCCGAGAACGGATTCGCCAAACTGGTCATCGCCCTGGCAAAGGGTAAGAAAGAATACGACAAGCGGGAGTCCATCAAATCCAAGGACCTCCGGCGCGAAATGGAGCGAAACGGGTATTAATTCTTTTGGATATTCCAAAAAAGTGTACTACCTTTGCCGTCCCAAAAATATGTGGATAGATTTGGATTGCTTGCAACCACGTTAAAAAATGCTAAAATTACATTTCATATCAGTGTTTTGTGTTTTTAGCCTCCGCATATCGCCCGGGGCTAATTTTTTTATACGATGAAGAACTATCTTTTCACTTCCGAATCTGTCAGCGAAGGCCATCCGGACAAAGTGGCCGACCAGATCAGCGACGCCATCCTGGACCAGTTCCTGATGCAGGACCCCGAGGCCAAGGTGGCCTGCGAGAGTTTTTGTTCCACCGGCATGGTGGTGGTCATGGGTGAAGTAAAGGCCGAGGCCTATGTCGATATCCAGAATACCGTCCGCGACACCATCCGCAAAATCGGCTACACCAAGGCCGATTACATGTTCGACGCCTCCAGTTGCGGCGTCCTGAGCGCCCTCCACGAGCAGAGCGCCGACATCAACCGCGGCGTGGAGCGTGCCAGGGAGGAAGAGCAGGGCGCCGGCGACCAGGGCATGATGTTCGGCTATGCCTGCCGTGACACCGAGGATTACATGCCCCTCCCGCTGTACCTGAGCCACAAACTGCTGGAAATCCTGGCCGACATCCGCCACAACGAGTTGAATCTGATGCCCTATCTTCGGCCCGATGCCAAAAGCCAGTTCACCATCGAATATGACGGTGAAACCCATCAGCCGGTGAAGGTCCATACCATTGTCCTGAGCACGCAGCACGACGAATTCGTCCCGGAAAGCCTGGGGCGCATGCGTTATGCCGATGCCGTGGCCCAGTTCGGCCAGGACAAGGTGGACCGGGCCATGCAGAACAAAATCCGTATGGATGTGGAGAAAATCCTCATCCCGCGCCTCAAGGAATCCCTGAAGCCGGAAACGGCCCGGCTCATCCACAGTTTCGTGCTCCATGTGAACCCTACGGGCAAGTTCGTCATCGGCGGTCC
>JAFSMS010000021.1 GCA_017447815.1 Bacteroidales bacterium
CTGCTGCTTCTGCTTTTGCGGCTGCTTCTGCCGCCGATTTCTCCTCCTGCAAGGCGTTCAAGGCCAGAACAGCCTCCACCTGCCCGATCAGTTCCTGCTGAAGGAGGCTCTCATTCTGCATCAGGTGGGCATCCAGCGTATCGTTATGATAGGCCAGGCTGTCCGGCACCACTTCCACTTCCACGAGTTCGGGAGGAAGACGGCGCAAGGACTCTATCAGGCGCGCGTAACGGTTGATTTCGATATCCAGACTGGAAACGATGCGGTCATAAGGCGTACGGTTCTTGTTGAAGTCATTGAATTCCTGGCTTACCTTTTCCAAGGCGTAACTGATATCGAAGGTATAGTCCTGCTTTTGGGAATACAGCATCAGGGACAGATCGTTGCATTTTTTGACGATATCCACCATCCGCTGGTGCTGTACAGCATACTTTTCCTGCAACTGCACTTGCGTGCGGGAGATTTGCCGATAGTCATGAAACAGTTCCCTGCGCAGGTTGGACAGCGTTGCATCCAAGTCCATCCCGGTGAAAACAGCCATAGCCGGCACAGCAACCACAAACAGTGCTGCCAAGATACTGAAGAATCTGCGTTTTTTCATTGTAGTGAACTTAAGCATTCATAGAGACAGGTTAGATTCCAAAGTTCGAAAAAAAAACGGAGATAATCAAAAGATATTTAAAAAGAGACCAAAAAAAAAGAGTGTCGGCCTTCCCAGGCGGACGCTCTTACTAACCACATAATTAATAACACTAAAACTAATAACCAATAGAATGATTCTGCGAAGAGAACCTTGCTTCCTCATTCCGGATACAAAGGTACGACAATATTTTGGATTTGCAAATTTTTTCAAAAGATTTTTTACAAAAAATTTTATAAAACACATTAACTAATTGATTATCAATGTAATAAAATTTTATATTATTTCATACACGAAATTCGTAAATATTTTGAATAACTGATATACATTACCTGAGCGCTATTTTTGGATTTTAAAGCAGCTGCCATAAACTGCTTATTTTCCAAATTGGAAGCAAAAACAATAGTGGCACTTACAAATCGTAAGCACCACTACTTTTTTTCACGATAAATCGTTCCGTTACCGGGCACGGAACCGCATTTTCATCAAATCAGACCCCTAACTTGATCTTCAGATTCTTGATCATGTCCACCGTCATGGAGTCCATGTTGTAACTGGGCTTCCAGTCCCATTCCTCACGGGCGCAGGAATCGTCCATGCTGTCGGGCCAGGACATGGCGATGGCCTGACGGACGGGATCCACCTCGTAACGGACGCGGAGCGTGGGAATGTACTCCCGGATTTTGGCGAAGATCTGTTCCGGCTCGAAACTCATGGAGGCGATATTGAAAGAATTGCGGTGTTTGAGGCGGGACGGGTCGGCCTGCATGAGGTTGACGGCAGCCTGGAGGGCGTCCGGCATGTACATCATGTCCATGTAGGTACCGGGGGCGATGGGGCAGGTGAACTCCTCCCCTTTCACGGCCGAATAATAAACCTCCACGGCATAGTCCGTAGTTCCGCCGCCAGGAAGGGTGGTGTAGGAGATCAGGCCCGGGAAGCGGACCGAACGGGTGTCCACACCATATTTATGGAAATAGTAGTCGCTGAGGAGTTCCGTGGCCACCTTGGTGACACCGTACATGGAACGGGGACGCTGGATGGTATCCTGCGGCGTTCCCACATGCGGGGTTTCCGGGCCGAACGAGCCGATGGAGGAAGGGGTGAACACGGCCACGCCCTTTTCGCGGGCGATTTCCAGGATATTGAGCAGGCCGTTCATCTGGATGTCCCAGGCCAGCAGGGGCTTTCTCTCCGCCACGGCCGACAGGAGGGCGGCCAGGTTATAGACGGTGTCAATCTGATACTTGTCCACGATGCCGGCCAGACCGGCCGCATCCCGGACATCGGCAATGGCGGAAGGACCGCTTTCCAGCAAGACTCCTTTGGGTTCGGCGCCGGGGATATAGCCGGCAACAACGGTACTGCCGGGGATTTCCCTGCGCAGTTTCATGGTGAGTTCGGATCCGATCTGTCCGGTGGAACCGATTACAAGTATGTTTTTCATGTATTCAGAATGTCAGTTAGAAATTCCGAACGCAAATTTATGACATTTTATGAACATTTTCAAGATAAAAAGACTAAATTTGAAAGCACGAAACCATTAAACACAATATAACCATGTACGGAAAATTTCAGAAGTACCTTCAAGATGAACTGAAAGCCATTGAACAGGCAGGTCTTTACAAGAAAGAAAGGAACATCGCCAGCCCCCAGAGCGCCGAAATCACCCTTGAGGACGGCAGCAAGGCCCTTAATTTCTGCGCCAACAACTACTTGGGACTGGCCGACAGCCCCCGCCTCGCCGAAGCCGCCAAAAAAGCCATGGACCAGCGCGGATACGGCATGTCCTCCGTCCGCTTCATCTGCGGCACCCAGGACATCCACAAAGAACTCGAGAAAGCCATCGCCGATTATTTCCACACGGAGGACGCCATCCTCTACGCGGCCTGCTTCGATGCCAACGGCGGCGTATTCGAACCGCTCCTGACGGCAGAAGACGCCATCATCTCGGACTCCCTCAACCACGCTTCCATCATTGACGGCGTTCGCCTGTGCAAAGCCCAGCGTTTCCGCTATGCCAATGCCGACATGGCCGACCTGGAAGAAAAACTGAAAGAGGCCCAGGCCTGCCGTTTCCGCATCATCGTCACGGACGGTGTCTTCTCCATGGACGGCAATGTGGCCCCGATGGACAAAATCTGCGAACTCGCAGAGAAATACGAAGCCATGGTCATGGTTGACGAGAGCCACAGCGCAGGCGTCGTCGGCCCCACCGGACACGGCGTTGCCGAACAGTTCAACTGCTATGGCCGCATCGACATCTTCACCGGCACCCTCGGAAAGGCCTTCGGCGGCGCCGTAGGCGGATTCACCACCGGCCGCAAGGAGATTATCGACATGCTCCGCCAGCGCAGCCGTCCGTACCTGTTCTCCAATTCCATCCCGCCGATGATCGCCGGAGCGGCCCTGGAAACCTTCAAGATCCTGAAAGAGAGCAATGCCCTTCATGACAAACTGCAGGCCAACGTGGACTATTTCCGCGACCGGATGATCGCCGCAGGCTTCGACATCAAACCCACCCAGAGCGCCATCTGCGCCGTCATGCTCTATGACGCTCCCCTCTCCCAGAAATTCGCCGCCAAGATGGCCGAAGAAGGCATTTTCGTGACCGGCTTCTATTACCCGGTGGTTCCCAAGGGACAGGCCCGCATCCGCGTGCAACTAAGCGCCGCCCACGAGAAAGAGCACCTGGACAAAGCCATCGCCGCCTTCGTGAAGGTGGGCAAGGAACTGGGCGTAATCAAATAAAAGAGGTATAAACTTCTCAATCAAGGCTCCCGGCGTTGTCCCCGGGGGTCTTTTTTTTGCTTCGCTTGCCGAAAACGACGAACTCGTTCATAAAGAAATTGAAAGCCCCGCTGAAGCACAGGCCCAGCAGGTTGCACAGGGCGGGCTCCACCGTCCAATCCTGGAACCAGTTCTGGGACACGAAGAAGAAATGGATTCCCTGCATGGCGACGAACTTGATCAGGTATGCGCCGACGCAGGTGGCATTATAGCCGGCGAAATGCCGGAAAAACGAACGGACGGAATGCTGGCTGATGCGTTCCTTCCATACAAAGAAGTAGGCGATGACGAAATTCACCAGGGTGGCCATCTCGAAGGAGATGGTAGGGGCGATCCAGAAACTCCCCCAGTAACTTCCCCGGAATAAATACGTACTCAACACCCAGTGCAGTCCCAGATCCACAAGGGTCCCGGCACAACTGGTGAGAGAGAAGAAAACGAATTTCTTCAGTATTTCATTCCTGGTTCTCGGCTGCATTGGATGAACGCGTCCTGCAAATTTACAATTTTTTGTATATCTCGCAAAATTAGACTAAATTCGCATAATCTATATGTCATGAACATGAAGCCCATCATAGAGCCGGTAGATCGAAATCTCCTGGAGTCTGAACTCAGCGGGGACTGTTTTCTTCGTGAAACAAACCGCGCTGGAAATCAGTTGTTTATCGTCGGGCCCGAAGCCGTCAATGTCCTTCGTGAAATCGGACGCCTCCGTGAGATCGCCTTCCGTGACGGCGGCGGCGGCACCGGAGAGCCCCTGGACCTGGACAAGTTCGACACCAATCCGGCCTATGGCTACCAGCAACTGGTCCTGTGGGACCCGGACGCCCGGGAAATCATCGGCGGCTACCGTTTCTGCCTGTGCGACGATGCCGTTTATGACAAAAACGGCCAGCCCATCCTCACCTCCTCCCACATGTTCGAATACACCAAGAAGTTCATCAAGGACTATCTGCCTTATACGATGGAACTGGGAAGGAGTTTCGTATCGCTGGAATACCAGAGTTCGAAGGCCGGCGCCAAAAGCCTGTACGCCCTGGACAACCTCTTTGACGGAATCGCCGCCATCGGCATCCTTTACCAAAATAAAATCAAGTATTTCTTCGGAAAAGCGACCATCTACCGGGAATACCCCACGGAGGCCCGCGAAATGATCATGTGTTTCATGAAGAAGTATTTCGGGAAAGGCAGACGGCTCATCCACATCCGCAAGGAAGTGAAGGTGGAAAAGCCGGAGCGCTATCTGCGCCTTTTCAAGGGGCTCGAGTTCAAAGATGCCTACAGGGTCCTGAAGACGGAAGTGATGAAATACGGCGTGTCCATTCCCCCGCTGGTGAATACGTACATGAACCTGTCCCCTTCCATGGTCTTTTTCGGGACCGGCATCAACGACGAATTCGGAGACATCTACGACTCCGGCATCCTGGTCACCTTCGAAGACCTGTATCCGGAAAAGCGCCAGCGCCATGCCGATTCGTTCATGAAACTGGGCTTGCGCCAGCTTCGCGAACTGTTCAACCGGCTGCAACGCAGGAATACTACCTCCTCACTGTAATGTGGAAGCAACTCTGCTTCCGCTCGTACTTGATATAACACTCCCCCGGGGTGTCATGGATGTCCTTCAGTACCTGGCTCAGCGTGGCCCTCAGGTACTCGGGCGGCACGTCTTCATAAGGACGGCCGCGCAGTTCCGGCACCTTCACATAGCGCCAGTAGGACAGGTCGAAGGTGGTCCCGTATCGGTGCGTCGAATTCTCCGAAGCATTCTGGTTGCGGCGGCGCAGACGCGCCACGTCGGCCTCCGTGCGAAGGACGGAAGTCACCACCAGTCGATTGGGATTGAGCCCCTTGGCCGCAAGGGAATCCTGGAAATTCCGGCCGATCCGGTCCAGCAGTTCCTTGGCCGAAGGAATCAGGTACGGGATGGAGTGCGTGAGGGAATCCACCACATAGGTGTCGGTATCCTCCAGTTTCACCAGCCGGGTCTTAAGCCGCTCCGCAGCATCCCGGTCGGCCACGGGAGGCACGCCGATGGCCTGGGCTACCTGGAGTTGGACATCGTTCATATCGTTGAACTCGCGGGCAAACTTGACATCAAAAACCCGCTCTGGATTGTTCCGGATGGGACCGAGGGCCAGCCAGGCTTCCTGCTCCTTGCGGGCCTTGCGCTGCTTCACACAACTCCTCACGGAGAAGAAAAGAAGGAAAAAAAGTCCTAAAAGGACAGCAGAAGCGGCTATCTGGAGATTCTTTTTGTTCATAAATACAAAGATAGTAAAAATATTTTCGTATTTTTGCAAGAATATAAGATTGATTGAAAAATGACTGAAGAGAACAAACAAGCGGCAAGAATCCAGACTTCTATCCTGAACAACTATGAAAGGAAAGCCCTCGTGTGGATGGCGGAAAGAATGCCGTCATGGGTCACATCCGACATGCTCACCGTAGTGGGATTCCTCGGAGCCTGTGTCATGGCAACCGGTTATGCCCTCTCCAACGAGAATCTCCTGTGGCTATGGCTGGCCAATCTGGGCCTTCTCATCAACTGGTTCGGGGATTCCATGGACGGAAGCCTGGCCCGCATCCGCGGAACCCAGCGCAAAACCTACGGCTTTTTCATCGACCACAATGTCGATGTCATCAACGAAACCATCATGTTCATCGGCGTGGGCGCCAGCCCGCTCGTCAACATGAGTTTCGCCATGATGGCGCTGGTCGCCTATTTCATGCTCAGCGTTTATGTCTATATCGACTGCCACCTCAAGGGAGAGATGCGGCTCACCTACGGCGGACTCGGCCCCACCGAATTCCGGCTGCTGCTGATTATCGTGAACATGCTGTTCATGTACATTCCCTGGTTCAGCGAATGGAAGCGTCCCATCACCCTCTTCCACAACGACTTCATGGTCGGCATCTTCGACTACATCGCCGTCGGCGCAGCGCTCCTGCTGATTGTTTTCTATCTGGTCAGTTTCTTCAAGGACATCAAGTATTTCTCGAAAATCGACCCACTCAAGAAAAAAGAGGAATAGAGGAATGGTTTTCAGTGCAGAACAGGCTGCAGAGATGTACCCCGTCTTCAAAGGCAGGCTGGGGAAAGTGCTGTATAAAGCCAGCATGCGGATTACCGGTATCGACAACGTGAACAAGATTCACGACAACGTGGAGAAACAGGGCATCGCTCCCGGACCGGATTTCGCCAAGGGAATCCTGGACCAGATCGGGACGGACTTCCTGATCGGCAATCCCGAGCGGCTCCAATTTCCGGAAGGCGCTTTCATTACCATTTCCAACCACATTTACGGCCATCTGGACGGCATCTGCCTGGTGGACATCATCGGCCATGTACGTCCCCGGGTGAAGGTGATGGTGAACGAACTGCTCATGTACATCTACGGCCTTGCCCCCAATTTCATCTCGGTGAACCCGACGGTCAAAAAAAAGGAAACCACAAAGACCAGCATCAACGGGGTGAAAGAGGCCCTGCTGCAACTCCACAGCGGGGAGCCGCTGGCCCTCTTCCCTTCCGGCGCCGTAGCCGACCTCAGGCCCCGGGAGGGCTGGACCCTGAACGAGCGCGACTGGCAGGATGCCGCCGTCAAACTCATCCGCAAGGCCCGCGTTCCCATTGTGCCCATCCGTTTTTTCGACCACAATTCCTGGTTCTACTATGCCCTGGGGCTCCTTGACTACCGCATCCGCTTCGTCCGCCTTTTCCACGAAGTCGCAAACAAGAAAGGGACGCACCCCCGCCTGGGCATCGGCGAGACCATTACCGTGGAGCAGCAGGACGCCGTTTCCGACGATGACTTCAAGGCATTTCTCCGGAGCAGCGTCTATGACATGCCGCTCCCGGAACATTATATAAAACGATCCGACTTATGGAAGAAGTAAAAGTAGTCCTCATCACCGGCGGCAGCAGCGGAATTGGTGCCGCCACCGCCCGCCTCCTGGCCGCTCATGGCATGAAAGTCTATGCCGCAAGCCGCCGGGGCACGCTTCAGACTCCCACACCCGATGTCATCCCCCTCAGCATGGACGTCAATGATTCCGAAGCCACCCGTCTTGCCGTAGCGCACATTCTCCAGGCCGAGGGACGTCTGGATGCCGTCGTTGTCAACGCAGGCATCGGCATCTACGGACCTATTGAAGGAACGCTGGAGGAAGAAGCCAGGAACCAGTTTGAAACCAATTACTTCGGGGCAATTAAAACCATCCAGGCCTGTCTGCCTGCCTTTCGCAGTCAGGGGCATGGCCGCATCATCACAGTCTGTTCCGTCATGTCGGTGCTGCAACTCCCCTTCCAAGGTTTCTACTCCTCGGTGAAAGCCGCCCTGCTATCGCTCTCGCAGTCTCTCTCCATGGAACTGAAGGGCAGCGGAATCCAATGCTCGGCCATCCTGCCGGGAGACGTGGCCACCGGTTTCACGGGCGCCCGCAAATTCACGGCCGCCTCCAAGGACCCCGCCTCTCCCTACAAAGAGCAGATGGAAAGGAACCTGAAGAAAATCGAACACGACGAACTGGGCGGCATGTCGCCCGAAGTGATCGGCCGCGCTATCCTCAAGCAGTTGCAGCGAAGACACATGGCGGTCCGCGTGATTCCCCGGCTGGATTACAAACTTGTCGGAATGCTCGTCCGCTTTCTCCCCGCAAAGACCGTCCTTTCTGCCCTCTCGCGTTTGTACAATTAAGAAATAATCCCTATTTTCGTATTTATGTTCCGAAAAGTCTGGCTCTCCCTCATGCTGCTGGGAGCGGTGGTTTGCGCCGCCGCTCAGAGTACGCGTATCCGGGGGATCGTCCGCGATGCCGAGACGGGGGAAGCCCTTCCTTTCGTGAGCGTATATTTTGACGGGACCACCATCGGCATTTCCTCCGACCTGGACGGCCGATACAGCCTGGAAACGCGTACAAAAGGCATCAGCACCCTGACCGCCTCGCTCATCGGCTACGAGAGCAAGACCGTGGAAATCACCCCCGGCGTCTTCTCCGAAGTGAACTTCAGCCTCAAGCCGGACCCCCGGCAGTTGCAGGCATCGCTGGTGAAACCGGACAACCGCTACATCAAGTCCATCCTCCGCAAACTGGACGAGAGCCGGGAAATCAATGACCCGGACAATGCGCCGGACTGGAATTCACACCTCTATACAAAAATCGAGTTCGATGTCCAGAACATGGAAGACCTCCTGCGGCTGAAGGCCCTGGACCGCAACCTCGGTTTCATCCGCCAGTACTCCGACACATCGGCCATTACGGGAAAGGCCTACATCCCGGCCCTCATATCGGAGAACGTGTCGGACGTCTATCACTCCCAGAAGCCGTATTTCCTCCGGGAAGTGATGAGGGCCAGCCGCATCTCCGGCCTGGAAGAAGACAATTTCCTGCGCCAGTTCACCGGTTCGTACCTCCTCAAGACCAATTTCTACAAAACCAGCATCGGCGTTTTCAACCTGGTCATTCCCAATCCGGCCGCCGCGTCGTCGCAGATGTTCTACAACTATTTCCTGGTGGACAGCCTGCAGGTGGAGGGACGAAAGACCTATGTACTGCGCTTCCACCCCAAGAAACTGGTCACTTCCCCCACCCTGGACGGGGAAATGCAAATCGATGCGCAGGATTTCGGCATCCGCTCGGTCCATGCCTCCCTCTCGGGAGAGTCCAACGTTAACTGGATCCGGAACATCAATGTGGAAATCCTGAACCGGAGGCTGCCCGACGGCCGCTGGTTCTACGGGGAAGAGCGCCTGTTCGTCGATTTCTCCATCACCCTGAACAACGATTCGCGCCTGCTGTCACTCATGGGAAACCGGCACATGGTTTATGAACCACCCCGCTTTGAACCCGTCACCGACCCCGATGCGCTCACCTCCAAGGAAACCGTCGTGATGCGGGACGTCGTCGCAGGAGACCAGGCCTATTGGGAGAATGAACGGCCCTATGCCCTCAGCCAGCGCGAGCAGGGAATCTACGACATGGTGGACCATATCCAGCAGCAGACTTTCTACAAATGGACCTACGGCATCGTCCGCACCATCGCGGGCAACTACTTCGAGGTAAAACCCTGGAAAGTGGAATTCGGCCGATATGCACAAACCTTCGCCTACAATGACATGGAAGGGTTCCGCATGCAGATCGGAGCCCGTACGCTCAAGGAATTTTCCAAGAAGGTGCGCCTGAGCGGCAGGTTCGCCTTCGGTTTCAAGGATCTGAAGCCCAAGGGAGAAATCATGGCGGAATTCATGTTCAAGCGGGAACAGACCCGGAAACTCACCCTGAACTTCAAGCACGACTATGTGCAGTTCGGCGGCGGCAGCGTTTTCTCCACGCAAAACATGTTCTCGTCCTTCCTGGCCCGCAGGCAGAGCGAGAAACTGAGCATGGTCCGGTCGTTCAACGTCATGTACGAGCACGAGTTCGCCAACTGGCTCAATGCCACCATCGACTGGGACACCCAGCGCATCTGGAGCAACCGGCATGTCGCCTTCATCCGCAATTCGGACGGCCTGCTGCAGGACAGTTTCTCCATGAACAAACTGCATGTAGGGCTCCGCTTCTCCGCGCTCGATGAACGGGTGAACCGCAACTTCTTCGTCAAGACTTATCTGTTTTCCAAATATCCTTCCCTGGAACTCAACTTCACCAAGGGTTTCAAGGGTCTTACAAAGGACGATTTCGACTTCATCAAAACGACGGCCGTGCTACGCTGGAAAGTCCCTTCCTCCGCCATCGGCTTCGGACATCTGTTTCTGGAAGGCGGCTCCATCTGGGGCAGCGTCCCCTATCCCATGCTCAAACTCTACGATGCCAACCAGACCTTCTTCCTGGACCGCAGCACGTACTCGTGCATGGACTACTATGAATTTGTCTCGGACCGCTGGCTGACAGGCTTCTATGAGCACAATTTCAACGGCTTCTTCCTGGGGAAGATTCCCCTCATCAAGAAGTTGGATCTGCGCGAAGTGGCCACCGTACGCTTTGCCTGGGGCAGCCTTTCATCGGCCAACAACGAGCAGGCACCCTACCGCCTGATGAACGTCACCAACCGGCAGACCATTGACAAAATCCCCTATGTAGAGGCCGGCGTCGGCATTTCCAACATCTTCCGGGTTCTCCGGGTCGATGCTTTCTGGCGCCTTACCCACCGCCGCCCGGACAAAAGCAATTTCGCCTTTACCATTGGACTGGATGTAGAATTTTAACCTGACTATGAGAAAAATATCAAATTTAAGTCCCTTTTTCGGGATTGAGCCCATTGAAAAGCAGGATCACACGGAGAGTTGCTACATGCGCATCGCCAATCATCCTGTCTTTGCCTTCGTCTTCGCCTATTTCATGGAGGGAGAGGCCTTGATTGAAATTGACAACAAAAAGTTTCTGCTGGGGCCCGGGCAACTGATCCTGGTTCCGGAAAACAAGAGTATCTACATTCATTATTTCAGGAACTGCGTGGGATTCAACGGGAGTTTCACCATTGATTTTCTGAAGGACGCCTCCTATTCCGTCCTACGTGCCCAGAGCCCCGTCCTGCAGAGTTTCTGGTTCGATGACGCCGTTTTCATGGGGGCGCTCATGAAGCGGATGCTGGTCGCCTATGACGACAAGGACAAAGCCTTCCTCAAGAGCGGGTTGGACCTGATTCTCGGCCAACTCCGCCCCGGCGGGAAAATCGCCGTCGTCCCGGAGAAGTTCCTCCAACTGGTCTTTGATCGCAACCAGGTCCCTCTTTCGGTATCGGAATACGCAAGTATGCTGAATGTTACGGCCAATTACCTGAACAAGACCGTCAAGAACCACACGCACCGGACCGCCATCGACTGGATTGAAATCGCACGCCTGAATCTGGCCAAGCAACTCCTCAAGGATACCAGCATTCCCATCGTGGACGTCGCGGCCAGGACCGGTCTGGAAGACCAGTCCTATTTCTCACGCTTTTTCAAGAAGAAAACCGGGATGAGCCCGTCTCAGTACCGGAACGAGCAATAATCCGTAACCGTCAGGACATCCCCTTCCACCCGGAAGCGGACATCCGCCCCGTCAAACGGCATGGCGTATTCTTTGTCCGGACTGTCCTGGTAGGCAGGGCGGGGGTCCAGGGAAAGGACCTCGGTGAGTTGCCGGCGCTGCTCTTCCGTAAAGGGAAGATGCTCCGGAATAAACACTTTCAGACGCGGCTGCGGGGCCGATTGGGCAAAACCGCTGCGGGCATCGGGATAACTGTCGGCATAGACGACATAGGGCTTGATGTCATAGATGGGCGTTCCGTCCATCAGGTCGGCCCCGCGGACGAGGATATCCATTCCCTCGATGGCTTCCACTTCCACACAGGACAAGCCCAGCGGATTGGGACGGAAAGGGGAACGGGTGGCCCACACGCCCAGGGCCGCATTGCCGCCCAGACGGGGCGGCCGCACCGTCGGCTGCCACTCCCCTTTTGCCGCCTTGTTGGCCGAGAAGCCCCACACCAGCCAGATGCGGCTGAATCCTTCGAGCCCCCGCAAAGCCTCGGGAACCCGATAAGGTTTGGCAAACACAATCCGCCCGCGGATATTGCGGGCCAGGGAACTTTGTCGGGGAATGCCGAATTTGGAGCCGAAAGGCCCCCGGTAATAAGCCACTGGCTTGATCAGAAGTTCATCGGCCGGCATTTCAGGAGAGGTATTTTCCATGGCAGCGGCAATAACGGAGCCCGCTGCCGCAGGGACAAGGGTCTCCCGGCGCGACATGCGGAATGGCGAAGCCCATCGGATACTCTTTCGCGGACATCTCGCTGGCAAAACCATCGGAAATGGTAGGCTCCGGCATGGTCCAGCGGGGATAATCCTCGCTTCCGGTCTCCGCCTCCGGCGGCGGAAGTTGCGACCAGGCTTCCCAGTCGGCCTTGCACTGCCCCACCTCCTCGGCACTGCGCCCCTTCAGGAACCACTTGGGAACGCTGTCGGCATACTCGCGTACCATCTTGCAGCAGGCCAGCCAACTGTCGTCGTCAAGTTCCTGATAGAGAGGGCTGTCTGCCAGCGGCTGGAAAAGCGCGTCGTTCTGCGCGGCCGTGTACTGGGCCTCCATCCAGGTGTCATGTTCCGCCTTCACGAGATCGAAGCCTTCATAGCCCAGACGCCGGTACATCTGTTCCAGACGCATTCCCGCCGGCGTTTTCATGCCCACCGTGAAATAAGGGGCGCCGGCACCGGCCTCGCGGGCATCGGCCTGCGTGAAGGTCTTGAACTCGTGCTGGTGCAACTGCTCGCGGAGCGTGAAAACCTCTTCCACGTTATCCACACAGGGAGAGCACACGTAGTCTCCCCATCCGTCCTGATAACGGTACATTTTCAACAACGGGCTCTTGTGGAACATGTGGGTCAACGGCACGAGATCCGACCCGTGCGTTTCCGTGAACCAGTCTATCAGCAGATCGACGAACTTTTCCGTCGGAAGGATGCCGTACAGGTTGAGATACCCCAGGCCGATGCGCTCCAGTTCATACTGGCCGCTTTTTTCGCCGCTGCGGATGACTTTTTCCACTTCGGGAGCCACTATCTCGTACATCTCCCGGCTGATCCAGACTTTGTGGAAATGCTCATCGGAGTCGTCGTATTCCACGAGACCGGTCACTTCCAGCAGGGATGGATAATCTGCAAAGTCCTGATATTGAATCTTTTCAGGACCCGCATGGACCAAATCACGAAGGAGACGGACATCCCTTTCCATCAGATGCGACATCCACCTGCGCGGCTGGCCGCGCAGGTAGGTGTGCAACTGGTCCACCAACTGGGACTTCCGCATTTTGGGGCTCAAGTCGTTTCCCAGGATGTTCCCGAGGTCTTGCAACTCCATTTTCTGGAAGCCGTCCAGGATGGTATGAAGGGTCCGTTCTTTCATGAGGGCGCAAAGATACCTAATTTTCCTGATATTTCAGAATCGGGTTTCTGGCGGCCGTGGTCTCATCGGGACGGGAAATGGGCGTATTGTGCGGGGCGCCGTGAAGGATTTCGGGATCCCGGGCGGCTTCCGCAGCAATCTTGCGCATGGCGTCGATGAAGGCGTCGATGGTTTCCTTGGACTCGGTCTCCGTGGGTTCTATCATCAGCGCCTGATGAAACAGGAGCGGGAAATAGATGGTGGGGGCATGGAATCCGTAGTCCAGCAACCGCTTGGCGACATCCAGGGTGGTGGCACCGGGAACATCGTCGTGCGCGCCGTCGTTGATGAGTCCGTCAAAGACGAATTCGTGCTTGCAGACACCCTCGATGGGCAGTTTGTACAGGTCCTTGAGGCATTCCTTGATGTAGTTGGCACTGAGAACCGAGTACTGGCCCACCTTCCGGAGATGCTGCCTGCCCAGCGAAAGGATATAGGCATAGGCCCGGAGGATGACGCCGAAATTACCATGGAAACCGGAGACCCGCAGGTCCGGGATGCAGTCTTCCAGGCGCTGGGAGACACCAACGGGACCGGAACCGGGACCGCCGCCGCCGTGAGGCGTGGAGAAGGTCTTGTGCAGGTTCAGGTGCATGATATCGAAGCCCATATCGCCGGGGCGGACCATCCCCATCAGCGGATTCATGTTGGCGCCGTCGTAGTACAGCAGGCCGCCGATTCCGTGAACCAATTGGGCGATGGTCTTGATTTCCGTCTCGAACAGGCCCAGCGTATTGGGGTTGGTCATCATGATACCGGCCACTTCATCGGTCAGAAGCGGCTTCAGGGCCTCCACGTCGATCCGGCCGTTTTCCAGGGATTTCACCTCCACCACTTCCAGGCCGCAGACGGCGGCCGAAGCGGGATTGGTGCCGTGCGCGCTGTCGGGCACGATGACTTTGGCACGCTTGAAGTCTCCCCTGTTCATGTGATACTGGCGCATGATCATCAGACCGGTGAGTTCTCCATGGGCGCCGGCGCAGGGGTCGAACGTGAAGGTGTACATGCCGGTGATGGCGGCAAGCGCCTTGTTCATCTCCTGATACACCTTGTTGGCCCCCTTCGTGAGACCGGCGTGCATGAGGGGATGCAGGCCGGCGAAACCGGCAAGACCCGCCATTTCCTCGTTGATCTTGGGGTTGTACTTCATGGTGCAGGAGCCCAGCGGATAGAAGCCGGTATCCACGCCGAAGTTCATCTGGGAGAGATTGGTATAGTGACGCACCACATCCGGTTCACTCACCTCGGGAAGACGGAGCGGAACACCCCTGCGAAGGGCCGATGGCACCTCAGGGGCGGCCGGATACGGATTGGCCGGCAGGGAATAGCCGGTGCGGCCTTCCCTGGAGAGTTCAAAAACGAGTTTGTCGTAGTATTTCATAGCCTATCCCTCCTTGATTACTTGCACCAGACGGTCGATTTCGGCCTTGGTGCGTTTTTCGGTAACGCAGAAACTCACATAACCCTCTTCGGTATCCAGGGCGGCAAAGAAACCGGCCTCCTCGAGGCGTTTCTGCATCCGGCCCGGGAACTGCTTGGGCTTGAGGACGAATTCCTTCAGGAACGGCTTGCCGGGGAACACTTCCTCGAACTGACCGGTCTTGAGGAGTTCGCCATACAGGTAATGTGCGCCGTCACTGCTGAGCCGGTTCACCTCCCGGAGGCCTTCCGGACCCATCAGGGAAAGATAAATGGTGACCCAGAGGGCCATCAGGCTCTCATTGGAGCAGATGTTGGAAGTCGCTTTTTCACGCTTGATGTGCTGTTCGCGGGCCTGGAGGGTAAGGACGAAGGCGCGGCGGCCTTCCTTGTCCACGGTCTGGCCGACGATACGGCCCGGCATCTTGCGCATATGTTCCTTCTTCACGGCCATGAAGCCCACATAAGGGCCGCCATAGCACAGGGGAAGGCCCAGGGACTGCCCGTCGCCCACGGCGATATCGGCATCCCATTCTCCGGGGGTCTTCACAACGGCCAGGGCCGAAGGGTCGCAGTACTCGATGAGCACGGCCTTCCGCTCATGGACGGCATCGGCAAAACCGCTATGGTCTTCGATGATGCCGTAGCGGTTGACGGACGGCACGATGACTCCGGCCACATCGTCCTTGGCCAACTCGGCCTTGAGGCAGTTGATGCAGGTCTGCCCCTCCATCACGGGCACATAGCCGATTTCCACACCATGGAACTTGGCATAGGTTTCCACCACCTTGATTACATGGGGCAGAAGGCCCTTGGAAAGCAGTACGCGAGTCTTTTTACGGGTACAGGCGATGGCCATTTTCATGGCTTCGGCCGCTGCGGTGGGCCCATCGTACATGGAAGCATTGGATACGTCCATGCCCGTAAGTTCGCAAATCATGCTCTGGTACTCGAAGATATAGCGAAGTGTACCCTGCGAAATCTCGCACTGATACGGCGTGTAGGCCGTGAGGAATTCCGAACGGGAGCACAGATACGGAATGACCGCCGGGGTATAGTGGTCGTAGGCACCGGCCCCGACGAACACCTTCAGACGGGCGTTCATCGCCTCCAGGGAGGCGAAATAGTCTCGGATTTCCTGCTCCGACAGGGCGTCCGGCAGGGCATAAGCGCCCTTTTTCAGGAACTCGGAAGGGACATCGCTGTAGAGGTCCTCGAGTTTCTGAACGCCGATACGGTCCAGCATGGCGCGGATATCCGACTCGGTATGAGGAAGATAAGGGAGTTCAGCCATAACTTATTCGCCGATTTGGGCCTTATAGGCGGCAGCGTCCAGCAAGGCGTCCAGTTGTGCGGGATCAGACATCTCCACCTTGATGATCCAGGCGGCGTAGGCGTCCTCGTTCACCTTCTCGGGAGCGTCTTCCAGTTCCGCATTCACTTCCACAACGGTCCCGGAGACCGGGCTGATGAGTTCAGAGGAGGCTTTCACGCTCTCCAGGGCACCGAATTCCTCACCGGCATCGACAGTATCATCCACCTCGGGCATATCCACATAGGTGATGTCCCCCATTTCGGCCTGGGCAAAATCGGAAACGCCGATTACGGCGATGTTGCCTTCTACCTTTACCCATTCGTGCGACTCAGAATACTTGAGCCCTTCAATAATCTTAGACATAGTTGCGTTTATTTTTTGTAGTTAGTTTGATAAAATCTCTTTTTGACCACCTTGCCGGGGAACACTTTCTTGCGGATGCGGATGCAGAGCGGGGTGTCCAGGGCGCTGAAAGCCTTGTCCACCAGGGCAAAGCAGATGCTCTTGTCCAGGGAGATGGAGTGATAACCGGTGGTAACGACGCCGACTTCCTTCCCATCGGGCGTTTCCACGGGATAACCGGCACGGGGAATGGCCTTGTCCTCAATCTCGATGCCCACCAGTTTGCGGGCAAGATTACCGGCCTTCTGGTCCAGCAGGGCCTCTTTGCCCACGAAATCCTTCTCGTATTTGCAGAACATGCCCAGACCGGCCATCACGGGGCTGATTTCCGCGCTGAGCTCGTCTCCGTACAGCAGCAGACCGGCCTCGAAACGGAGGGTGTCCCGGCAGCCGAGGCCGCAAGGCTGCACGCCGGCAGCGATGAAACGGTCCCAGATCTCCACGATATTGGCAGGGGAAGTGTAGATTTCGAAGCCGTCTTCCCCGGTATAGCCCGTGCGGCTGAGAATCAGACGCTCTCCCTTGTACAGGACATCGCAGAACTCATAGAAGCCCAGCGACGCCGCCTCCTGATAGCCCAGGACCTTGATGAGGGTTTCTTCGGCCTTGGGGCCCTGCAGGGCAATCTGTCCCCAGGAATCGGAAGCGTTGGTGACCTTGCAGTCAAAACCCTTGGCCTGCTCCTGAATCCAGGCGAAATCCTTGTCGATATTGGCGGCATTGACCACCAGGAGGAAATGATCCGGCTGAAATTCACGATAGACGAGAAGGTCGTCCACGGTGCCGCCATCGGGATAGCACATCATTCCGTAAAGGACCTTGCCGGGCTGGAAGCCGCGGATCTCGTTGGTGAAGATATGGTTTACAAAGTCTTCGGCCTGAGGGCCTTCCACGAAGACTTCCCCCATGTGGGAGACATCGAACATTCCCACGTTCTCCCGCACGGCGAGATGCTCCACGGTGATGGTGCTGTACTGAATGGGCATCATGAAACCGGCAAAGGGACTCATTTTGGCCTGAAGGGCCACATGAGCCGGATACAGGCAGGTTTTCTGAAGCTGTTCCGGCGGAATTTGTACTTCTGACATAGTTATAGGTTTAATAGTTTGATTATGTGTTTATACAATTCAACATTCGTTTCATAATTCGTTCGCAGGTCCTCTCCGGCGGCCCCTTTCGGGACGGAGAGTTCCCCGCATACATCCACGGCCGCCACGTGCATCCCCCCTTCCGCCAAGCGCCGCAGGATGTCCTTCACCTTCCCGAGTGTATGCGTTCCCTGTGTCCAGTCCGTCCGGGCCCAGCGGCGGTCCATGATATCTTTGTCCAGCGACACATAGAGGCGCTCTCCCCTTCTTTCCTCCAGCCATCCTTCCGGAATGTCCTCCGGACAGTTTTCAGGCCCCAGCGCAAGCACGCTCTTTACCAGCGGGTTCTCTTCCTGCATGGCCTTGACCCAACTGCCACAACTCAGGACACCGCCGAAGGCCGGCTCCTGGTCGTCGGGATGATGGTCCAGAAGAACCAGGTGGAAGGGCTCCTTCTCCTTCAGGGCCAGAAGATGGCTCATGTAGTGATAGTCTCCGCTGTCCAGGAAACGAAGCCGGGGCAAAGGGTCCGGAAGGGACGCCCCAATCCGGGCCGATGCGGCCTCGTCGCAGTAGCAGCAGCACCCTTCCAATCCCGTGAAATCCAGCACAAGGGCGGCTCTTTCCTGCAAATACGGCAGAAAACCCTCCGCAGAATAGACGCCGGAGAAATCACATACAAGGACATATCCGTTCACTTTTCAAAGTTAGCGCTTTTTGGTGAATTGGGCAAGAGAAAGCCATCCAGAATGCAAAAACAATATTTATTATTGATAATCAATGCAGGGAACTTTTTTGTTATTCATAATAACATTTTTGTTAATATTGAAAATCAATAAATTATGGAATTAAAAATAAAGTAATTATCTTTGCATAGCAAAGACTTAGGAATTATGCATACTGCCACACCAGACTTCCCCGTATCCGTCTCCACCATGATTATCTGGGCGGTCCTTCTGCTTCTTGCCGTCGTCCTTTTCATTCAGGCGCTCCTGCATTTGAACCGGCGCGGACACAGAAAGATCATCGGCCTTATCTTCGTTTTCCTGCTGGCGGCAGGAACGGCCATCCATGTCGTCCTCCTTGCCCGGTCGTCGCACACGGTCACGGACGGAAACTGGATTCAACTGGTGCTGGTCTCGTTTGTGGCCGCCCTGGAAATGTTCATTGGCCATACGGTGGTCTTTGACGATATCATCGCAGCGGTCATTTTCCGGGAACCGACCCTGATGATCGCCTATATCACCATCTTCCTCTTCATCGTCGTTTACACCCTTTCCATGGTCATCCTTATCATGCCCCGCCGGCTGCGGGACAAGACCTGGCTGCTGATGAATGAGATAAAGAGCCGCAATACGGAATACAAGAACCATATTTTCCTGGGCGTGACGCCGCATACCAAAAGCCTGATCAAGAGCATCCTCGCCCAAAAAGAAGAAAAGGGTGAACGAAAGGGAGAAATCATCCTGGTGGAATTCCCGGACAAGGAAAGCCACCACACCGAGATTTCCATCGGGGAACTCTTTTCCAATATCTTCGGCCGGGAAAAAGAGCGTACGCTGGAAGATGAACTGGGAAGCAAGCGCTTCGTCCTCCTGAAAGGAAAACGCCCGCAGTTTGAGAAAGGCAGTAAACTGGGCCATGCCATCGGCCTGGACAGGCTGCAGCCCTGGCTCACCAATCCCCGCAGCAGCCTGTATATGCTGTCGGAAGAGGAAGACCAGAGTTTCCAGTTGCTCCAACTTCTGGCCGAAGACACCTCCATCAAAGCGAAGACCATCTGTTTCACCCCGCGTGCCAACAGTTACAATTCCCTCTTTGCCACCCAGTTGGACCGTGTCCGCCTCCTGAACCCCGAAGAACTTTCGTTCATGGAGTTGAAACTGCAGAAACCGCAACTGCATCCCATCCATTTCGTGGATATCGCCCGCGACGGAGAGGGCCGCTCCCTGGGTTATGTGACTTCCGGAATCACCGCTTTGCTGCTGGGCTTCCGGGATGCCGGCCAGGAAGCGCTCCGTTTCCTCTATGAATTCGGCTCCTTCACCGGAAAAGACCTGGAGCCGGTGTCCAACACCTTCAATGTATATGATCCGCAAATCGAATCGCTGAAAGGCGATTTTCTGAACCGCACGCCAGCCCTGCGCTATGACGCGTCCATCAACTGGTCGGACGTCGCCATCGGGTCTTCCCGCTTCTGGCTGGAATTCGCCATGATGCTTCCCTCACTCAACTATGTGGTCATTACGGAGGACAAAGGGCATCGCAATGTGGAAATCGCCGTGCGGCTGCTGCAGGAAGCCACCCGCTACGGAAAGGATCTCTCGAAATTCTGCATTCTCGTAAACGCTTGGGAGGCCGACCCCAACATGCTTGAACTCATCGAATTCTACAACCGGAGTTACTGCCCGGAAGGCATCTCTGTCATTCATCCCTTCGGCCTGCCGAGGAACATCTGGAATCTGGATGTGGTCACCGGAAAGAAACTCAAGCAGCAGTCGGAGCAGTATGCCGACATCCTCCGCGCACAGGGCGGCACCGGAGAAACCTGGGCCCAGCGAAGCCAACGCCTGAAGGAAGAAGGCCGCCAGAGCGGCAACTTCCTTCGGAAACACCAGGAACTGATGCGGAAACAGGCCGGCGAAATCGGCCGCAGCCTGTATGTGCACACCCTTCTGCAACTGGCCGGCAATCCCCTTCCCGAGGTAGCCGATAGGATTCCCGTAGCGCTGGATGCGGAACATCCGGATCATTACCCCTTCCGGGACAAGGATTACGAACTTCTGGAGCACCTGGCCGCCGGCGAGCACCTGCACTGGATGACCGCCCTCATGTCAGACGGCTACATCGACGGGAACGGCATGCAGGACGAACTCAACAAGAAAATCAAGAATCTCGTCTCCTACAAGCAGTTGCCGGACGAGCAGGCCCGCCACATCTCATGGGCGGCGGTGAAGGCGGCCCTGCAGTGGGCCCGCTAAGCCTGGAACGCCAGATAATGCCGCGCCTGGTTGGCCTCCAGGTCGTGCAGGTCAGGATCGGCCCAGGACGCTTCCATTTCCTGCAGCACGGACTCCGCGCGGCTGTAGTGGATCCGGGCGCTGTCGTAGCGCTCCGAGGCCGGGCTGCTCTGATAAAACGAGCATGAAATCAAAAGAAATCGTTAACTTTGTGCCGTTATGGCAGAATCCAATTTCATCGATTACGTGCGCATTTTCTGCGCAAGCGGGCATGGGGGTGCCGGAAGCGCCCACCTGCACCGCGCCAAATATGTGCCCAAAGGCGGTCCTGACGGAGGAGACGGAGGCCGCGGCGGCCACATCATCCTGAAGGTGAACCCGCAATTATGGACCCTCATCCACCTGCGGTATCGCAAGGTTATCCGTGCCGACAACGGCGGCAACGGTGCCGAAGCCCTCAAAAGGGGCAAGAACGGAACCGACATCATCCTGGAAGTACCTCAGGGCGTGGTCGTTAAAGACGCAGAGACCGAAGAGGTCATCACCGAACTGGTAGAAAAGGACCAGGAATTCATTCTCTGCCGCGGCGGCAAGGGAGGCTGGGGCAACGACCATTTCAAGAGCCCCACCAACCAGACCCCGCGCTTCGCCCAGCCCGGAGAAGACGGAGAGGAAGGCTGGTTCATCCTGGAGTTGAAAGTGCTGGCCGACGTCGGCCTCGTGGGCTTTCCCAACGCCGGCAAATCCACGCTGCTGGCCGCCATCACATCGGCCAAACCCAAAATCGCGGGCTATGCATTCACCACACTGGAGCCCAATCTGGGCATCGTCCGATACTACGACGACCGCTCCTTCGTGATGGCCGATATCCCCGGCATTATCGAAGGCGCCCATGAAGGGAAAGGCATCGGCATGCGCTTCCTCCGGCATATCGAACGCAATTCCGTCCTCCTGTTCATGGTCGCGGCCGATGAACCCGACGTCGCAAAGGCCTACAAAGTACTTCTGAACGAACTGGAAGAGTACAATCCCGAACTGCTGGTGAAAGACCGCGTGCTGGCCGTCACGAAAACGGATCTCATCGACGAAAAACAAAAGGCCAAGATCGAGAAGAAACTCCCGGCCGACATCCCCCATGTCTTTATCTCCTCCGTAGCCCAGACCGGCCTTAACGAACTCAAGGAAGAACTCTGGAAAGCCCTCACCCGATGAGCCTCGAAGGCCTCATACAACTGGATCAGCAGGCCACCCTGTGGATCAATAATCTGGGAACGCCCGCCTGGGATCCGTTCTGGCTCATGCTGTCCGATACCAAATTCTGGTTTCCGGCCTATGGCATCGTCATGGTATTCCTCGTGGGAAAACTGGGTTGGAAAAAAGGACTGGTGGTGGTGCTTTCCCTCATCCTCACGGTGGCGGCCATCGACCAAAGTTGCAACCTGGTGAAAGCGGGATTCGAACGGCTGCGCCCCTGCTACAATTCCTGGATGCTCAGCAACGGATTACGCACCCCTTTCGGGCTCACAGGCCACCTGTTCGGCTTTTTCAGCGCCCATGCGGCCAATACCTTCGGCTTTGCCTGCACCTCCTATCTGGGATTCCGCCTCAACGACCCGGAACACCGTTACCGGACATACGGCTGGGGTGTCTTCCTATGGGCCGTACTGGTTTCGTGCAGCCGTATCATGATGGGAGCCCACTTCCTGGGCGACGTGCTGGTGGGAATCTGCTATGGCCTGGCCATGGGATGCGCCATTGCCTGGGCCACGCGCCTTGTCATTGTCAGAGCGAGGCTATAACCTTCTCCATCCGGGTGCTGCGGGAGCCTTTTACCAGCACCACACAGCCCTGCAGAGGATGCTCCTGCAGATAGGCGGCCAAATCATCCGAACTGGCAAAAGCCTTGATACCGGAACCTTCCGCCGCCTGGATGAATTCCTCCCCTACCAGGTACGCCTCCGTGCCGGAAAGGCGGGACACCACCTTGCGATGCTCCGCTTCCGAATCGGCCCCCAGTTCGCGCATCGCCCCGAGAAGGGCCACTTTGCGGCCTTCCGTCAGCGCCAGGTTGTCCAAGGCGACCGCCATGGACGAGGGATTGGCGTTGTAAGCATCCACAATAATTGTATTGCGCTCTGTCTTGACAAGTTGCGAGCGGTTATTGGAAGGAACATAGGAGGCGATGGCCGCGCGGGCACCGGCCTCGGGGACATCGAAGAACCAGCCGATCTTGAGGGCGGCCAGCACGTTGGCGGCATTGTAGGCGCCCACCAGATGGGTCTGGAGCACCCCGTCGGGGAAAGCCAACCGCAGGAAAGGCTGCTGCGGCGAAGACGGCAGCAGTTCCACCCCCTTCTGCCCATAGGAGATGCAGGGCATCCCGCGTTCCCACAGCATTTCCTGCAGCGTGGCGTCATCGCCATTGGCGAAGACGATGCCGTCGTGCTCCTTGAGCCAGTCGTAGAGCAGGCCCTTGGCGTGCTTGACGCCTTCAAAACTGCCGAAACCCTCCAGATGGGCCTTTCCCACATTGGTAATGAGGCCGTGGGTGGGCTGGGCTACGGAAAGCAGCGGACGAAGGTCATCCGGGTGGCTGGCGCCCATCTCGATGATGGCAATCTGCGCATCCGGGCCGATTTTCAGGACCGACAGCGGCACGCCGATATCGTTGTTCAGGTTGCCCTCCGTAGCCACTACGCGGTATTTGGCGGCCAGAACCGTCCGGATCAGTTCCTTGGTGGTCGTCTTTCCGTTGGTCCCGGTCAGGCCGATGACGGGGATATCCAACTGACGGCGGTGCCATGCAGCCAGTTCCTGAAGGGCCTCCAGCGTATCGGGAACCTTGAACAGACGAGGATCATCGGCCTCAACGCTGTCGTTCACAACAGCGCAGCAGGCACCTGCCTCCAGGGCTTGGAGGGCGAAGGCGTTCCCGTCGAAATTCTCTCCCTTCAGAGCCACGAACAACTGATTCTCCCGAAGGGTGCGGGTATCCGTATTGACACCGGAAGAAGCCCGGTAAATTTTATATAATTCGCTGATATTCATAGATTCTTCACTTCGTTCAGAATGACAGGGTTATGGGGAATGACAGGGCTATGGGGAATGACAGGGCTAGTGGCCCGTAGAGCCGAAACCTCCGGTTCCCCGCCGGGTTTCGTCCAGTTGGTCCACTTCTTCCCATTCCACCTGCTCATGGCGGGCAATCACCATCTGGGCAATCCGCTCTCCGGGAACAATCTCGAACGGCTCGGTGCCCAGGTTCACCAGGATGGTACGGAGTTCTCCCCTGTAATCGGCATCCACCGTTCCGGGCGAATTGAGCACCGTGATGCCATGCTTGATGGCCAGGCCGCTGCGCGGGCGCACCTGCGCCTCATATCCCTTGGGAAGGGCGATGTACAGGCCGGTGGGCACCAGCGTACGTTCCAGGGGCCGAAGCACCACGGGGGCTTCCAGGTTGGCCCTCAGGTCCACGCCGGCACTCTGCTCGGTGGCATAGGCCGGACAAGGATAGGGAGAATGGTTGACAATCTTGACTTTCATCTATTTGGGGGCTTTGATATACAGGATGGCGGCAATGACGGTGTACAGGTAGTTGGGCAGCCAGATGGCAATGCCGGCCGGAAGCGTATCCGTGGTCACGAACATCTCGCTGAACTGCATGAAAAGGATGTACGAGAAACCCAGGGCGGTTCCCGCAGCCAGGTTCCAGCCCATGCCGCCGCGTTTTTTCTTGGTACAGAGTGCAACGCCGATGATGGTCAGGATGATGGTGCTGAAGGGCAGCGAGACGCGGTTGTTCTTTTCGATGAGGGACATGTTCACCGATGCATCGCCCCGCATCTTCTGGGTTTCGATGAGTTGGTTCAACTCACGGGCGTTGAGTTCCTGGATGGTATAGCGGTTGCGGAAGAAATCGTCCCTCGTGAGGCTGAGGGTGGTGTCCATCTGCCTGCCGGAGCGGATGTGGTCCCCCATTCCCTCGTCATAGTCGCGGATGAACCAGTTGCGAAGTTTCCAGACGCCGTTCACGGTGTCGTACTGGGCGCTTTCGGCCGTAATCTTGGAACGGAGACGGCCTCCGGAAAGGTCTTCCAGAGTGAAATTGTAGGCCGTATTGTTGTAGGCGCTGAAACTCTCCAGATACACGAAATGGTCGTCTTCCAGTTTGTAATGCATGTCATGGCCCATTTTCACCTTGCGCCAGGGATTGTACTTCTGCTCGAACACGACCCGCTTCGCATTGGCATGCGGCAGCACCCACTGGCTCAGCGTCAGGGAAAGGAGGGCGATGAAGACGGCCGACAGCAGATACGGCACCATCAGCCGGTGATAACTGATGCCGCTGGAGAGGATGGCCACCACCTCCGAGTCCTGCGTCATCTTGGACGTGAAGAAAATCACCGTCAGGAACACGAACATGGGGGAATACTGGTTCAGGAAGTACGGCACGAAATTGAGGTAATAATCGAAGACGATTTCCTTCAGAGGGGCTTCCTTTCGCACGAAATCCTCAATTTTCTCACTGATGTCGAAAATGACGATCAGCAAAGACAGGAAGGCCAGGGCCACGAAGAACGTGACCAGGAACTTCCGGATGATATACCAATCCAGCCTTTGGAGTCCTTGTATCTTCATAGGCGCTGTGTCAGTTTGGGAAGGACGGCCTGTTTCCAGGCGGCGAAATCACCGGCGATGATATGTTCCCGGGCCGTGCGGACCAGATCCAGGTAGAAGGCCAGGTTGTGCTCGGTGGCCACCATCGCGGCGAACATCTCCTTGGCGATGAACAGGTGATGGATGTATGCGCGGGTGTAATAACTGTCCACGAAAGAGGTCCCGAGCGGGTCCAGCGGGCCGAAATCGTCCGTCCACTTGGCATTGCGCATGTTCATGATGCCGTCCCAGGTGAAAAGCATGCCGTTGCGGCCGTTGCGGGTGGGCATCACGCAGTCGAACATGTCGATTCCGCGGGCGATGCCTTCGAGGATGTTGGCCGGCGTACCCACCCCCATCAGGTAGCGGGGCTTGTCCTGCGGCAGCAACGGGCAGGTGACCTCCAGCATTTCGTACATCTTCTCCGTAGGCTCCCCCACGGCCAGGCCGCCCACGGCGTACCCGCCGCGGTTGTCGTTGTCCAGCCGGAGGGCGTGTTCCACCGCCTGGAGGCGCAGGTCCGGATACACGCAGCCCTGGATGATGGGGAACATGACCTGGGTGTAGCCGTACAGCGGTTCCGTCTCGTCGAAATGCCTGGCGAAACGCTCCAGCCAGCCCTGCGTCAGATGGAGGGACTTGGCGGCATAGCGCTTGTCGGCATCTCCCGGGCAGCACTCATCCAGGGCCATGATGATATCGGCCCCGATGATGCGCTGGGTTTCCACGTTGTTTTCCGGGGTGAAGATATGCTTGCTGCCGTCGATATGCGAGGAGAACTTGCAGCCTTCCTCCGTGAGTTTACGGATGGGCGCCAGGGAAAACACCTGGAAACCGCCGCTGTCCGTCAGGATGGGACGGTTCCAATGCTCGAACCGGTGCAGTCCGCCGGCTTTCCGGAGTGTGTCCAGGCCGGGACGGAGGTACAGATGGTAAGTATTGCCCAGGATGATCTGGGCCTTGATATCTTGCTCTAAGTCTCTGTGATATACGCCCTTGACCGACCCGACCGTCCCCACCGGCATAAAGATGGGGGTCTGGATTTCACCGTGATCCGTGCTGATGACGCCGGCACGTGCCTGGGAGGCAGGGTCTGTGGCGGTGCGTTTGAATTTGAACATCTAATTACTATTCTTACTGCAAAAATACTGAAAATTTCGTACATTTGCACGATACGAAAACAATTACACTACAATAACTATGCAGATTAAAATCAATCCCGTCACCTTGAAACTCATTTTGATGAATTTCCTGGAATTCGCCGTCTGGGGAGCCTATCTC
>JAFSMS010000022.1 GCA_017447815.1 Bacteroidales bacterium
TAAAAAAGGCTTCCGGACCTTGTTGTCGGAGGCCGAAGGCCGACTGAAGCCCCTCCCCGAGGGAGGGGTTGGGGAGGGGTAACGTGGGCGCCGGTGGCTCAAAAAAAGGCTTCCGGACCTTGTTGTCGGAGGCCGAAGGCCGACTGAAGCCCCTCCCCGAGGGAGGGGTTGGGGAGGGGTGACGTGGGTGCCGGTGTCTCAAAAAAAGGCTTCCGTTTTTCCGGAAGCCTTTTTTATGAGCCACTCATCAGGCTCGAACTGACGACCTGCGCGTTACGAATGCGCTGCTCTACCGACTGAGCTAAAGTGGCCTGTCCGATTGTGGTGAATCGGGACTGCAAATATAAAGGATTTTTTGTATTTTTGCAAACAAATTAAAACCTATGCGTTCGGACATTATTGTAATCGGAGGAGGAGCTGCAGGGCTCGTGGCGGCTGTCGGTGCCGCAAAAGTGTTGGCAGAAAGTGAAAAAGGCGGTACTGTAACCGTCCTTGAGAAAATGCCCAAGGCGGGCCGTAAAGTCATGATTACGGGGAAAGGCCGCTGTAATTTCACGAATGTAAAAGACTGGCAGGATTTCTCTTCCCATATCCGGACCGATGTCAATTTTGTAAGTCCTTCGTGGCATAATCTCACCCCGCGGGGTGTGATGGATCTCCTGAAAGAGTTCGGCCTGCAGAGTGTCGTCGAGCGGGGAGACCGCGCCTTCCCGGCCTCGCACATGGCCGGCGATGTGGTGGATACGCTGCTGCGGGCCTGCACCCTTTCCGGGGTGAAGGTGGTGACGGACTGCGAAGTGAAAACCGTCGATACCACCGCTCGCGGGTTCTCGCTGGACTGCGTCCAGACCACCCGCAAGCAGGTGCGCATCCGGGTGGAAGACCCCCGGAAACTTCGGCCCGGAAAGCCGGCCCCTACCCGGGAGGAACTCACCATCGAACCTGTGGAATACACCTGCCGGAAACTCATTATCGCCACGGGCGGCCTGTCTTACCCCGGCACCGGCTCTACCGGAGACGGTTACATGTGGGGGGAGGAACTGGGCCACAGCATAGCCGCCTGCATGCCTTCCCTGACCGCCCTCGTTCCGGTCGGCTACAAGGAAAAAGGCTTCCTGGCCGGGGAAATCAAGCAGGCCTTCCGTGGCCGCACCGTCTATGGAAAGGCCAAGGAGCGCAAGATCGCCCCGCTTCCCAACTGGTATCCCACCTTCGAAAAGCATATCGAACGCATCACCCCGCTCAGCGACCTGGGCGAACTGTTCAACGGAAACAATCTGGACAATGTACAACTGACCCTCAGCATCAACGGGGCGGCCGTGCAGCAGGAGTTCGGCGACATTGAATTCACCGACGGCGGCCTGGAAGGCCCGCTGGGCTTCATGGTGAGCCGAAAGGCGGTGAAAGCCCTGAACGAAGGGCAGAAGGTCTCCGTGAGCCTGGATCTGAAGCCTGCCGTGGAACTGGAAAAACTGGACGCGGACATCCATGCCAAATGGGAAGAGGTCATCCATGACGAACGTTCCCAGGGACAGCCCTTCCAGCGCCTTTTCCGCATCATGCTGGGAAAACTCATCCCCTGGAACCTTACGCTGGCTTTCCTCAAGACCAACCCGAAGGTGAGCGTGGACACCCTGGCCGCTTCGCTGAAGGACTGGCGCATGGATATCGCCGGTTTCGTGGGATTCGAGCGCTGCGTGATCACAGCCGGCGGCATCAGCACCGCAGAGGTGGTGGCCAAAACCCTGGAATCCAAGAAGCAGCCCGGGCTCTACTGGGCTGGCGAGGTGCTGGACATGGATGCCGATACGGGCGGCTACAACCTGCAACTGGCCTTCTGCACCGGCTATCTGGCCGGCGAAAGTGCGGCGAAAGCCTTGAATGAATAATCTTTAGAACGTATTATGGATAAAAAATCTTACGCATTTGGAATGAGCGTCGCCTCCAGCTTCTATCAGCAGGGGATCAGAATCGCTAACGTAGATGATTTCGTGGCCGGACTCAAGGCCATGCTGACCGGCGCCCAGCCCGCCATCAGCCTGGAAGAGGCCGGCGAGGCCCTGGAAGCCTTCTATA
>JAFSMS010000023.1 GCA_017447815.1 Bacteroidales bacterium
AGGTGCCCGGCAGGTCCACCAGGGTAATCTCGTAGTCCTTGTATTTGAAATGCCCTTCCTTGGCATCCACCGTTACGCCGGAGTAGTTGCCCACATGCTCGTGGCTGCCGGAGGCAATGTTGAAAAGGGAAGTCTTGCCGCAGTTGGGGTTTCCCACCAGGGCCACGCGGATGTTGTGGTGGCGTTCCTCGGCCACATGGGCCAGGGCCTTGTCCAGGCGCTCTTTATCGGCCAAGTCTCCGGGAAGGGCCTGGAGATGCTCGTCGCTCACCAGGGCCTCGCGGGCCTCCTGCTCCGTCACCACCTCAATCTGGCGGGCTTCTTCACGCCGCAGCGATACCTTGTAGCCGATAATCTCGTATTCAATAGGGTCCTTGAGCGGCGCGTTGAGCACCACCCTCACCTCCTTTCCGGTAATGAAGCCCATCTCTATGAGGCGTTTACGGAAACTGCCGTGTCCGTTTACACGTACAATGACGGCCTTCTCGCCGGTCTGAAGTTCAGAAAGTATCATAGTTGTCGTCGGTTTTGCGCAGGGCGCAAAGTTAGGGCGTATCCCGCTTGCCGTCAATCCCCATTTGTAGGGATTCTGAAGAAAAAGTCCTACCTTTGAAGCATGAAACGCGTAATTTCCTTAGATGTCCTGAGGGGACTCACCATCGCCCTCATGATTGTGGCCAACCTGCCGGGCTCCTGGAGTGCGGTGCTTCCCATGATGCGCCATGCCGCCTGGAACGGCTTCACTGTGGCCGATTTCATCTTCCCCTCCTTCGTCTTCGTGATGGGAGTGTCCATGTTTTTCTCCCTCCGGAAGCAGGAGTTCAAACCCAATTGGAAGATACTCCGCCGCTTTGTGCTGCTGCTGGGCGTGGGGCTTGGGGTAAACGCCATCAGCATGCTGCTGTATTCCCGCGGTTCCATCCGGCTCACCGGCGTGCTGGTGCGGCTGGCGCTGTGCTATGGCTTATCGGCCGCCATCATCTGCTCGGTGAAGCAGAAAGCCCTGCCCTGGATAGCCGGAGGCCTTCTTGTGCTGTACGGCCTGGTGCTGCTGCTCTTTGACGGCTATGTCCACGGGCCGGAGAACATCGTGGCCCGGATAGACCGTGCCATCCTGGGACAGGCTCACCTGTATAAAGACAAAGGAGTGGACCCCGAAGGCCTGCTGTCCACCATCCCGGCCGTGGCGCACACGCTCATCGGCTTTTTGATGGGGAAAATCTTTGCCTCCAAGGACTTCCGGAAGATGGATTCCTGGGGAACGGCCCTGCTGGTGGCGGGTTTCCTGCTCCAGTGGCTTCTGCCGATTAACAAGAAAATCTGGTCTCCCAGCTTTGTGCTGGTGGTCTGCGGGGCCGATACCCTCATCCTGAGCCTCCTGCACTACCTCATAGACGAAACGGGCGTGTGGAAGCATACCGGCTTCCTGCAAACCTTCGGAAGCAACGCCATCTTCTGTTTTCTGATGAGCGACGTGCTGGCCTGGACCTTCTCCCTCACGGGTTTCCAGGGCTGGGTTATGCGGCAGGTGGGCGTAAACCAGGGAACCTCCCTGCTGTTCGCCCTTTTCTGCCTGCTGCTCATCTATCTGATGGCCTTGCCGCTGTACCGGAAAAAGATTTTTATCAAGTTGTAAAAAAATATATGTATTTTTGCAGACTGGAAAATAAATAGTGGTATCAATATGAAAAAATTTATCCTCATTGCGGCGGCCCTGTTTGTGGGCACGCTGGCCCAGGCCCAGATTGTGGCCAATGCCGGTTACATCCATGCCTTCGAAAATTCCAAGTACTCCGCTATCACAGGTGACACTTATACTCCCTATCGGGGAAGCCTGGACGGCTTCTATGTGGGCGCCAACTATTACTACAGCCTGGACCGTTACGTGAGCGGACTGGCCGTACTGCCGGGCGCCAACATCTCCGCCCTCTTCGGCCGTCATGCCAAGTATAACACCTGCGGGGTGAGTGAAGTGGCTCTC
>JAFSMS010000024.1 GCA_017447815.1 Bacteroidales bacterium
CCGGCGTAGGCAGTTCCACTCCGGCGCTTTATCTCTTTGAACGGGATCATGACTTCAAGCAGGAGGACCGGAAGGCGGCCTATACGCCAGCAGTGGGTTATTGGGTCAAGGAATGCAGCAAGGACAGGCTGGTGCTTGAGCGCTTTGAGATAAATACGGACGGGCCGAATCTGCTGGAGGGCGATGTGACGTTCCGGAGGATGGGGCTGTATACGAAGTAGATTCTTCGGCCTTTGGCCTCAGAATGACAGAACTGCCGTCACGTTGAGGTGGCGGCAGCGTACTAATCGCTAGGCCGCCAAATTCTCTTTTCTTTCCCTTTGTTTAATCCTGTTAAGTGTTTTTACATAGTGCGGACACGGCCCAAAATCCCGCCAAATAACCAAACAAAACTTCGCCAAACAACCAAACGATTTTCCGCCAAATAACCAAATTGTCTTGTTTGTTTCATTTCCAATTCATATCTTTGCCAGGTAGATAGAAGCATTATATGGAATACAAAAAGCGAATCGCAGACGGCATGCTCCGTGACAAATTGGACGCAATGGGCGCTATTCTTATTGAAGGCCCCAAGGCTTGCGGCAAGACAACAACGGCCGAACAGATAGCCGGCAGCGTGCTTTATATGGATGATCCAGATAAAATGGACACCTATCTGCAGTTGGTTGATACCAATATTAAACTCCTATTGGCCGGGGAAACCCCGAGACTGATTGATGAATGGCAGATAGCTCCTAAGTTTTGGGATGCCATTCGTCACGAGGTGGACCGTCGTGACGAAGACGGGCAATTCATTTTGACAGGATCCGCTGTCCCGGCCGATAGTGAAAAGATCTTTCATTCAGGAGCCGCCAGATATGGCTTCCTAACGATGCGCACGATGTCCCTTTGGGAATCGGGTGAATCTTCTGGCAGTGTTTCGCTTGGCCAACTGTTCCGTGGGGTCAATACCTTGGATGGAAGATCCTCTATCTCTATCGAGGATCTTGCCTATTTGACTTGCCGCGGAGGATGGCCAAGCGCAACAAAGAAGAAGACACGCAAAGCGGCTTTGACCATCGCCACTGAATACTATGAAGCTACCACGAGAACTGACATTTCCCGTGCAGACGGAGTCTCCCGTGACGAAGAGAGGGCAAAACGCATCATGCGCTCTTATGCTCGGCAACAGGGTTCTCAGGCTACCATTCCAACCATTCTGGCCGATATTTCCTCCAACGAACAGAATGGTATCAGCGACGAGACAATTGCTTCTTATGTAAAGGCTCTAAAGAAGATCTTCGTCATTGAAGATATGAAAGCCTGGAATCCCAATCTTCGGAGCAAAACGGCAATCCGAACGTCGGACACCCGATATTATACTGATCCGTCCATCGCCGTGGCTGCCCTGGGTGTTGGCCCTGAGGATTTATTGAATGACCCGAATACTTTTGGACTCCTATTCGAGACGATGGCTGTCAGAGATTTGCGTGTATTTGCAGATTCCTTGGGTGGAGATGTTTATCATTTCCGAGACAAGGAGGGGTTGGAATGTGATGCAGTCGTCCATTTAAGGAATGGATCCTATGGATTAGTGGAGATAAAGTTGGGAGGCGAGACACTGATAAAAGAAGGTGTGGCAACCTTGACCGAACTGGCGGGCAAGATTGACACGGAGAAAATGAAAGCTCCATCCTTCCTTATGGTTCTTACCGGCATCGGAGAGTATCCCTATCGCCGGGCTGAAGATGGTGTACTCGTTGTTCCGATAGGCTGTCTTAAAGATTGACGAGACCTCCTTGTCCCTTTAATTGAGGGCTTATAAATTAGCTTGTAAAAGTGCCAACCAATTAATTATCAATAGCAAAAGTGCTCCCGCCCGGGGCACCTTAAAACCGCCTTGTAGATATCTGCAAGGCGGTTTGTTTATTTAGGTGGCACGAAAAGTTGCACAAAATCAGGACTGTTTCCTGTTTTCCCCTAGCACACACCAACGCATCAAGGGGATGCGGCGAATCACTTCATACAGCAGCGGAGAGAGTGTGAACACCGCGACCGTCAGGATTGCGTACATGGACCACGGCGGTAATTGGGTATAGATCTTCATCATATATCCCAGACTGGCTATTACCAAGTAGTGGACGATATAGATGCCGTAGCTGGAGCGGGTCATATAGGCTGCGAAAGCCCCCGTACGGTCAAACTTTGCCTTGAACCAGCCCATCATTGCAAGGCACATCAGCCAGCCGTACAGGCAATTCAAAGGACTGCCCAGATACTGCGGCGAAGTATTGTCCTGTCCGAAGGTAGTACCGATAAGGATTCCCCCGGATACAATGGCGCAGACCATAAGCGGAATCCAGGCTTTGGAGAGTTTCTCCTGCACCGCGTCATGGGAAAAGACAAAGTATCCCAGCAGGAAGGGCACTAGATAGAAAAGAGGCTTATACAGGTTCCATAAGCCGTCGAACGACTGAGGACGGGGCTCCATGATGAGTGTTTTCTCGCCCAGCCAAAAGAAAAGGCCAAGGAGGATGACCCAAACAAGGCCATACTTTACAGAGAAAGCCTTGCCAGATGCTCCGTGCAGACGGTCCTGCCCGTCAATCCGGCGCACAAGCAGCAGCACCAGGGACAGCAGCCAAAGAACCTGGATGAACCAGAGCGGTCCGGTGCCGCTAAACGCCATAATGAAATAACGGCCGACAGCGGGAACCCCGTCAAACACCCCTTGCCTCGTCGCCTCTACCGTATTGAAATACCCCACCATCCAGTGGAACACGAAGAGGCCGATAGTCCCCGGCACCAGCAGCTTCCGCGTGCGAGCCTTGAGCCAATCCCGCGCCGAATGCTTCTCCAGCGCATAGCGCGCACTAATCCCTGCCAGAAGGAACAACAGCGGCATGAACCACGGATACAGGACATACATCACCACGTCCTGATACTGAGGCACGTCCGGGTAAGCGCCAAAACCACCGATTCCCCCGAAAACGCCCTTATTGTTGTAGAAATAGACTACATGATACAGCAGAACCAGGAGGACCGTCACCCAGCGCAGATTGTCTATCCAATGCTTTCTCATTTCGTGATGTCTCCCATTACCTGATCTACTGCACTCTGGAAGATTTCGGTCTTCACCAGCGCCATACCTTTCTGGTCGCCAAGGAGGAGCAACGCATCTCCCGGCTTGATATCATAGACCTTCCTGGCATCGCGCGGAATCACAATCTGGCCCTTTTCGCCCACCTTCACCACACCGAAGATGTATTTGCCGTCATTCTCTTGCATAGTTATATTTGTTAGAAATTTCATACAAATATAACTATTATTACTATAATTCCAAGCGTATGCAGTAAAATCTAAGTCTTCATTATATTTGTAAAAATGATGTAACCATGACTGCTGTTAGCATACGTGATTTTAGAGCAAACCAAAGTAAGTTAATACAAACTGTATCAAAGATGTCGGATTTCAAAAGTTTTTTTTGTTTCTGCCACTTATGCTGGTGGCAGGACTGTGCGGGTGTGAGAAGATGATTCCGGAGGTTAACCTGACAGATAATCTGGAAGGAAGCTGGGAGAAGGTGTACCCGGAAGGAGTGCAGGATGCGGGGCTGGTTATATGATCCTCAAGGCCGCCCGGACCTTATTTCTTCATGGCTTTCATGATGGTGTCGATGGCGGCAAGGTTGGCCTTCACGTTCTTGTCCGAGGACGAAACGGGGACCAGGTTGCCGGCAAAGGCGGCCGTCGTTGCCTTGGTGAGGGCCGATGTATCCGTCCCGGCCAGTTTCTTAAGCCCGTCGATGACCTTGTTCACATTGGCGGAGGTGATCATGTTGTTGGAACTTTTGATCAGATCGGCCGCAAACTGGTCGGTGTAGGACTTGCTGGCATCTACCAGCGAGTTGGCGCCGGTGAGAATCTGGCCCAGGTTGATGAGGTTGGTCAGGTTTCCGAGGTCCAGGGCGCCGGTGTTCTTGAGCACGTTGAAAATGGTGGCCAGGGCCGATCCGGTGGTGCTGCCGGTCGAGGCGGTGGTGCCGGTGGACAGGCCGCCGCCAAGGATACCGCAGGAAGTGAAGAGGGAGAGGGCGGCCACAGCGGCCACAATGTGTTTGAATGCTTTCATGGGATTGTTGATTTATGGATGTTGAGTCGTTTGTAGATATTATCGCTCGCGGCGAATCAGGCAGCACAGGCCGATGATGGTGAAGGCGGCGTTCATGGCCAGCAGTTCATAACTGAAGTGATAGCCGTTAAACCAGCGGACCGAGTTCACGTCCAGCATGAGGCACAACAGGGGGGCGGCCACGGCCACCACGGGCACCCAGCGGTCCCGCACCGGCTTCTTGCAGCACAGGCCGAAGGCGAACAGGCCCAGGATGGGCCCGTAGGTGTAACTGGCCAGCCGGTAAACGGCATCGATGACGCTGGTGTTGTTGAGCGCGTTGAACACCAGGATGCAGACGGCCATCAGGACGGCCATCCCCGTATGGACCCGGGTGCGTTTTTCCTCTTTCCCGCCCAGGATGTCGATGGTGAAAGAGGTGGTGAGGGCCGTGAGGGCGCTGCCTCCGGCCGGGAAACCGGCCATCACCAGCCCCACGATGAAGAGGGTGGCCACCAGGCCCGAGGCCGGCAGCAGGCCGCTCCAGGTAACGGCCGGGAAGAGGGCGTCTCCCTTCGCGTCGATGCCGTGCAGGGCGGCGAACTGATACAGGTACACGCCCAGGAACAGGAACAGCGCGATGGTCACAATCTGCAGCAGAACGCTCACAATCAGGTTCTTCTGGGAGTCCCGGACGTTTTTGCAGGCCAGGGTGCGCTGCATCATGTCCTGATCCAGTCCGGTGGCCGCCACTACGGTGAACAGGCCGCCAAGCAACTGTTTCCAGAAGTATTCCGGATGGTTCACGTCGTCAAAATAGAAGACCCGCATCAGCGACGTGTCCGGCTTCCCCACTTCGCGCGCGATGAGCACCAGGCACAGGATCACTGCTACCAGCATGGCTGCGGTTTTCACGATATCCAGGCCGATGACCGCCTTCACGCCGCCCCGCACGGTATAGAGCCATTCCAGGGCCACCACCACCAGGGTGGTGAGCCAGAAGGGGATGCCGACGGGCCCGGCCACCAGCAGTTGCAGGGTGGCGATCATGAGGAACAGCCGCACGGACGCCCCCAGCATTTTGGAGATGAAGAAAAACCAGGCGCCGGTCTTGTGCGAGGCCGTTCCGAAGCGCTTTTCCAGGTATTCGTACACCGAAACCACATTGAGGCGGAAATACAGGGGCGTGAGCACAAAGGCGATGACCAGATAGCCCAGGAAGAACCCTGCGCACATCTGGAGATAGCCGAAGCCCACCGATCCCACCATGCCCGGAACGGAAACGAACGTAACGCCCGAGAGGCAGGAGCCGATCATGGCGATCGCCACCTTCCACCAGGCCGTGGAGCGGGTTGCGTAAAAATCTTTAGCCATTCGTGTTGTTCAAATTGTCTTTGTAGGACCGGCCCACCGGAATGGGCGTGTCGATGCCCATGAGCCGAACCTCCGTGCTCTTGCGCTTTTCGATGCGCCAGACGGGCACGATGTAGGACCGGTGGATGCGCACAAAGGTTCCCGGGGGCATCAGTTCCAGCACATCCTTGAGGGGAATCTGCGAAACCACGTCGTCGCGGTGGTCCAGGTGGAAGCAGGCGTAGTTGTTGCGGCCTTCGACATACTGGATGGCCGACAGGGGGATGTGGACGGTCTTGTAGCCGGATTTCACCTGGATTTCCTCACCGGTTTCGGCCTCTGCCCGACGGGTTTCCAGCGCGCGGGCGGCATCGGCCGCAGCCAGGCTGGCCTCCTTGTCGGCCTCCAGGTCCCGGATGCGCGACCGGAGCACCCCCACGGGAATGCCGTTGCCTACGACAGCCAGGAAAAGGACCCACATGGCCCGGACGTGGAGATACGTTTTCTCCACTTCCTCGGCCACTTCCGGGAAGTCCACGCGGGTGAGCGTCATCAGGAAATTCACCACCCCCAGCAGGAAAAGGATGCCCGCCACGGTGATGACGCCCCGCCACTGCTGGCGCAGGAGCGGCCCCAGGGCGTATCGGCACAGGGCCCAAACGCCGTACAGCCATGCGGCGAAGATGGCCACATAGCTGGGGTGCCAGAGAATCCAGTCCCCGATGGGGAAAAGGAACATCATCCCCGGCAACAGGAAGATGCAGAAGATGATGTCCAGAATGGTGAGACCGTCTTTCACGGTTTTAGAGCGTATAACCGGCAAATTCGATGTCGGTGGCGGCGCGCTCCTTGAAAGCCTTGTTCTTGAAGGCGTTCTCCAGGTTGGCCTTTACGCCTGCCGCATCACCCTCGCGGGCGCTGATGATGGCCTTCAGGTAGTGGACCCTGGGGTCTTTGCAGTGGACGGTGGCCTTGGCCTTGTCCAACTGGTCGGTGAGGATGTAGGCCAGGACGGTGTTGTTGCAGCAGCCGTCCACGTCCTTGAGCACCTGTGCGGCCTCTTCGTAGCGGCCGGTCTCGATAAGGACGATGCCCAGATTGGCCTTGGCGTCGTCGGTGCCGGCCTTGCGGAAGGCGGCCTCGGCGGCCTTGTAGTCCTGGTTGTGGAGGGCCAGCACGCCCTTGGCGTTGATCACGTCGGGATCGTTGGCATTCAGTTCATTGAAGCCGGCGCGGGCCTTTTCGTCCTTGCCCTGGAGGAGGTAGAGGGCGGCCAGGTTGAACTTGGCGCGCTCGCTGTTAAACTTGTTGATGGCTTTCTTGAAGATTTCTTCCTTCTGGGCGGGCTTGCGAACGAGGGAGGCCACTCTCAGGAGGGCTTCTTCGTCCAGCAGGCTCTCGTTGTTCTCGAGGAGGTCCAGGAGTTCCTCATTGGTGTAGTTCTTGAATTCCACGTTGGCGATGAGGCGGGCGCGGCGCAGTTCCGGCAGGACCTCTCCCTTGAGGGCGGTGTACACCTGAGACATGTTGCGGATTTCGTTTTCACGGACGGCGGGGTCGCTGTACATGGACAGGACTCTGAGGATGAGGTCCTTGTCTTCCAGGTTGCTCTGGGAAACCAGTTGCTGGAAGCCTTCCCAGTCTTCGCCGACGCTGCGGACGGTGGGATCGGCGGCTTCGTGGCCCTTGGTCACCTTGTCCCAGGCCTTGGTGGCCGATTTGGAACGGTTGTCGGACAGTTTGTTGTTCTTGTCAATGGCTCCTTCGGGGGAGGCGTAGGCAACGATTTCGGTGCTCTTGACGGTGGTGCGCTCGTCCTGGGCAATCTTGTCAAGGGCGGCCAGGAACTCCTTCACGGAATTGCCTTTGAGTTCGGAGCCGCGCACCTCGGAACTGTTCACCAGATACTTGATCTGGCCTTCGGTGGTGCTGGAGATCACTTCCTGGTAATTGTCGGCCTTGAAGGAGACGTTGCCGGCGTTCTTGACCAGCATGTAGGTGGTGTTGGCGCCGTCGGCCACTTTCTTGGTGGGCAGGTTGATGCTCTTGGTGCCGGCAATCACCTTGCCGCGGAGTTCCAGGTAGCATTTTTCCATGCCTTCCACATAGTCAAAGTGAATCTTTTCGCTCACTTTCTGGCCGTCCTTGGAGACCACCTTGTAGTTGTTGCGAACCTTTTCTCCCTGATACTTGAAGGGTTTCATGGCGGCTTCACCGCCCTGATAGACGATCACGGGAGTGACTTCCACCACCACATTCGGATTGAAATAATCCTTGGGGTAGATGACATTGACAGTTGCGTCGATGGTACCGGCCACCACTTCCAGAACGGCGGGCTGGCACTCAACTTTCACATTTTCGGCCAGTTTGGCCATCTTTTCGGGGGAGGCGCAGGCTACGGTGAGCACTGCGGCAGCGAGAAATACAAAAAATCTTTTCATATGATACATTAAGTTAATAAGCAGATGCTAGTCCTACAAATATACACATTTTATTTAAAAAATCAGTATCTTTGCAAGAACTATTATGGACTTACAGGCACTCAAGAATAAATACGACATCATCGGCAACGATCCGGCCCTGAACGAAGCCCTGGAGACGGCGGTCAAATTTGCTCCCACCGGCCTCAGCGTCCTTATTCAGGGAGAGAGCGGCGTGGGCAAGGAAAGTTTTGCCCGCATCATCCATCAGTTCGGCCCGCGTCGGCAAAACGCCTTTTTCGCCGTGAACTGCGGCGCCCTGCCCAAGGAACTGGTGAACTCGGAACTCTTCGGCCATGTCAAAGGCTCTTTCACCGGCGCCGTGGACACCCGCAAGGGCTATTTTGAAGAGGCCGACGGCGGCACGCTCTTCCTGGACGAAATTGCCGAACTCCCGCTGGAAAGCCAGGCGCTCCTGCTGCGCGTGCTGCAGAGCGGGGAATACCGCAAGGTGGGCTCCAACAAGGTGGAGCATACGGACGTGCGCATCGTGGCGGCAACCAATGTCCACCTGTACGAGGCCGTCAAACGCGGAAAATTCCGCGAAGACCTTTACTTCCGCCTTTCCGCCGCCCAAATCCGCATCCCTCCGCTAAGGGACCGAAAATCAGATATTTACCTTCTTTTCCGCAAATTCACTTCGGACTTCTCCGAGGTGAACGGCATGTGCAAGATCAGCCTTCGGCCGGATGCCATCCGCCTGCTGGAACAGTACCGCTGGCCGGGCAATATCCGCCAGCTCCAGGGCTTTACCCAAAGCCTTACCGCGCAGGTTTCCGTGAAGGTGACCCCCACCCTCCAGCGCATCGAACTGGGCGCCCAGGACCTCATGCCCTTCATGCCCCGCGAGGAAGGAGACCCCATTCCCGCCCTCTACGAGGGGCCGCAGCCCTCGTCGGCCTTCAATGCCGATGAGCGCCAGGCCATCTTCAAGGCCATCTTCGACCTCAAGCAGGAAGTGGACGCCCTGAAGGCCCGTCTGGACCGCCGTTCCCTTCCCGCACCGCCGGATCCCGTGGAGGAAGAAGCCGAATGGCAGGGCCAGGAAGAGATTTCCAGCCATGCCCCCATCTTCCACATGGAATCCCCGGAGCCTCCGGCCCAGGAGGAAAGCCTCAGCGTCCGCCGCAAGGAGGAAGACCTCATCCGCCAGGCCCTGGAGAAGTACCGGGGCAACCGCAAGAAAGCGGCCGAGGAGCTGGGGATGAGCGAGCGCACCCTCTACCGTAAACTTCCGCCCGAATTTCGTAAGAAATGAAACTGAAGGCCCTCATATCCATGCTTCTGGCCGGCTGTCTCGCGGCGGCCTGCGGCATCTATTCCTTCACCGGCACCTCCATCCAGGCCGATGTGAACACCATCACCATCCCCTATGTGGAGTACCGTGCCCTCCGCGTGAACCCGGCCCTGTCCAACCAGATGACCGAGGCCCTGCAGGAGAAGTTCCGCCGCCTCACCCGCCTGGAGCAGGTCGATGAAGACGGAGACCTGGAACTGGTCTGCGAGATTACCGGCTACGACGTGAAGGCCACCGCCGTCACGGCCGACGAACTGGCGTCCCAGAACCGCCTCACCGTCACGGTGAAAGTGAATTTCACCAACAACAAATACCCCGAGGACAACGTAGAGAACCAGAGTTTCAGCGCCTACGAGGACTTTGACGCCACCCTCACGCTGGACAGCGTGGAAGGCGGCCTCTGCGAAACCATCGTGGAAAAACTGGTCGAAGACATCTTCAATGCAACCGTCGCGCAATGGTAGGTTCCTCTTATATCGACATTCACACCCTCACGATGGACGAACTGGCCGGCGTGGTGAACCTGTACCCCTGGTACGGGGCGGCCCGCGTGGAACTGTGCCGCCGGATGGCCCGCATGGGGGAGGACTGGGGAGAAGAGCAGTATGCCGCCGAAGCCCTCTATGTCCCCGACCGCAGCAAACTGGCCGTCCTGGTGCGCAAGGCCCGTACGGTGGACTGCTCCGACAAAGACCTCACCACCCTCCTTTCCTCGTACCTGGAGCCGTCGGCCGGGAATGTTCCGGAAACGCCGATGCGCGAAGTGCGCGTGGTGGGCGGCGATTATTTTTCCCAGGCCCAGTATGACAATGTGCGGCAGAGCGGTGACAGCATTTTCTCCCGTTTTGCCGGAAAAGCCGGCCGGAACACCCCTCCGGAGGACATGAGCGGCTCCGAGATGGCCAACCGTTTCGCCACCGAAACCCTGGCCCGCATTTTCGAGGAGCAGGGCCGGACGGAGGAAGCCCGGCGCATTTATTCGCGTCTGATTTTGGAAATCCCGGAAAAAAGTGCTTACTTTGCATCCCTTATCGAAAATTTGGACAAATAAAAGATAAAACAATATGAACGCAGCGTTTACAGTTTTGGTCGTTCTCATCATCATCGCGGCCATTCTCCTGATTGCGGTCGTCCTCCTGCAGAACGGCAAGGACGGCGGCCTGGCAACCAACTTCACCTCCGCCAACCAGACCCTCGGCGTACGCCAGACGGCCACCATCCTGGAAAAGGCCACCTGGTATCTGGTCGCCTTCATCCTGGTCGTTTCCATCATCACCGTCTTCGTCGGCCGCGGCAGCACCAACAGCGGTTCCAATGACGCCGTGAGCACGGAAATCGTCAACCAGGCCGAGCAGTCCGCCAGCGAGGCCCCCGCTTTCCCGATCTCCCAGGAGAATCCGGAAGCCCAGGAGACCCCTGAAACCCCGGCGAACTAAAACATTGTTTTTTCTTGTTTTACCTGCCACCTCGACAGAGAGATTCGTCTGTTTGTCGAGGCGGTAGTTGTTTTGCCAATCTGACAATTTGGCAGAAAATCGGGTTCGGGAACGGAGATTGCCATAGTTCGGGAAAAAGGAGAAAAGAACTATGGCAGAAAACAATAACAACAGCAATTTCCTGGAGCGATTCGCCATCAACCTCAACGAGCGTGCGGCCCAAGGCAAACTGGACCCCGTGATCGGCCGTGATGACGAGATTCGCCGTGTTCTGCAGATTCTTTCCCGCAGAACCAAGAACAATCCTATCCTGGTGGGCGAGCCCGGCGTGGGCAAGACCGCCATCTCTGAAGGCATTGCCCAGAACATCGTGAACGGGCAGGTGCCGGAAAACCTGAAATCCAAGAAAGTCTATTCCCTGGACATGGGTGCCCTTATCGCGGGCGCCAAGTATCAGGGCGAATTCGAAGAGCGGCTGAAAGGCGTCGTGAAAGAGGTCGTGGACAGCGCCGGAGAGATCATCCTGTTCATCGATGAGATTCACACCCTGGTGGGCGCAGGCCGCAGCAGCGGCGCCATGGATGCCTCCAACATCCTCAAGCCGGCCCTGGCCCGCGGTGAACTCCGTACCATCGGCTCCACCACCCTGGACGAGTATCAGAAGTATTTCGAGGCCGACAAGGCCCTGGAGCGCCGTTTCCAGATGGTGATGGTGGACGAACCCTCGCCCGCCGAATCCATCGCCATCCTCCGTGGCCTGAAAGAGCGTTACGAGAACCACCACAAGGTGCGCATCGAAGACGACGCCCTCATCGCCGCCGTGAACCTGTCGCACCGCTACATCACCAGCCGGTTCCTCCCGGACAAGGCCATCGACCTGGTGGACGAGGCCGCTTCCAAACTGCGGCTGGAGATGAATTCCGTGCCGGAACCCATCGACGAACTCAATTCGGCCATCCGGCAGAAAGAGATCGAGCGCGAGGCCATCAAGCGCGAGGGCGTTTCCGTGAAACTGGAAAAACTCGAATCCGAACTCAAGCAGTTGCAAGACGAACGCGAGGGCCTCATGAAGCGTTGGAACGAGGAAAAAGACACCCTCGGCGGCCTGCAGACGGCCCGTCAGGAACTGGAAGACCTGAACCTCCAGGCCAAAACGGCCGAGCGCAGCGGAGACTACGCCAAGGTGGCCGAAATCCGCTACGGCCGCATGGCCGACACCCAGAAGCGTATCGATGAACTTACCGCCAAGGCCGAAGCCATCAAGAATCCGCTTGTCACCGAGGCGGTTACGCCAGAAGACATTGCCGAGGTGGTGGCCAAGTGGACCGGCATCCCCGTGAAGCGGATGCTCGAGAGCGAGAAGGAAAAACTCCTGCGCATGGAAACCGAACTGCACAAGCGGGTCGTGGGCCAGGATGAGGCCATCCGCGCCGTGGCCGACGCCGTGCGGCGTAGCCGTGCGGGCCTCTCCAGCGAAAAACGCCCCATCGGCAGTTTCCTGTTCATGGGCACCACCGGCGTGGGCAAGACGGAACTGGCCAAGGCCTTGGCCGAATTCCTCTTCAACGACGAGAACATGCTTACGCGTATCGACATGAGCGAATACCAGGAGCGGCACACCGTAAGCCGTCTGGTGGGTGCGCCTCCGGGATATGTGGGCTACGACGAGGGCGGCCAGCTCACCGAAGCCGTGCGGCGCAAACCGTATTCGGTGGTGCTGCTGGACGAGATTGAAAAAGCCCATCCCGACGTGTTCAACGTGCTTCTGCAGGTGCTGGACGACGGCCGGCTCACCGACAACAAGGGCCGTACCGTGGATTTCAAGAACACCATCCTCATCATGACCTCCAACGCCGGGGCCGACATCATCCAGTCGTACATGGAGCGTCTGCCCGAGGTGAACGGTCTGGACATGCAGGCCATCGCCTCGCGCCGTTCCCTGCTGGACGAATGCCGGGGCAAGGTGCTGGACGTGCTCAAGAAGACGGTGCGTCCGGAATTCCTGAACCGTATCGACGAGATCATCATGTTCGACCCGCTCACCAAGGCCGATATCCGCGACATCCTGCACATTCAGGAAGAGGACCTGCGGCACAAACTCGAGAGCAACGGCATCACGGTGGAGTTCAGCCCCGCCTTCGAGAGTCACATGGTGGAAAACGGCTACGACCCCGCCTATGGCGCCCGTCCCGTCAAACGCCTGATGCAGCGGGAACTGGTGAACCTCCTGGCCAAGAACATCCTGGACGGCACCGTCCACAAGGACTCCGTCATTCTGGTCGATGCTGCCGGCTCGGAAGTGTTAGTCCGAAACAAGTAGTGTTTTGAAGTCTTCCCAGCGGTAGAAGGAGCCGGGAGCGGCCATTTCCAGGGGAAGCGTGGCTTCCCTTCCGTTCAAGAGAATCTGGAACAGAAGTTCCGGATTCTTTTTGCTTTTAAAGAAAATGAGTTGCAGGTTGCAGGCCATGGGAACGTCGTAACTGCGCCAGTAGTTCTCCACTTCGAAGGGGTTTTCCACCACCTCGTCCATGCCGTTCACGCCCAGCAGGGACAGCAGCGGCATCAGGGTGGAGTCGTGGGCGAAGCGCAGGCGCAGTTGTACGCGGCCGCCGGCGATATCCTCTTCGGCCTTGGAGACGAAGTCCTCATACAGGGCTTTCATGGCCTTGACGCGCAGGTTCCGGGTGTCGGGCGACGGACCCACGATCTGGTAGTCCCGGAAGTTGTTCACGCGCCAGAGGGCATAGCGCTCCTCGGGAGTGTATAACTGGTACAGATGCTCCGGAACGGGTACGTCCAGGTTGTCCAGGGTGGACAGCATGGTGTGCATGTCAAAGCAGAACTTGTACTTGTTGTCCACCAGGCCGCGGGTTTTGGTGAACCACCGCTCCAACATGGCGTCCAGGTCCAGGACATGGTCCCGGAAGCGGTTGAACTTCACCTCGGCCTGCCCGTCCCTTTCTTCGGAAGAGTCGATGACGTCCGGCAGCAGATAGGCCTGGTACGGGTGGCCGTAGTCGGCATGGAAGGTGAAATCCTTGTCCAGGTTGTCCAGTTCGCTCAGGAAGGAGAACATGCTCACGATGACGCGGTGCGAAATGGTGGAGACAGCCTCTGCGTGCGTTTTTCCCTTGAAAACGGCGGGATAGTTCCTGTAAATCTGCGAGGCAATGTAGTGATGCTGTGCCTGGCCTTTTTCCGTGAGGATGCCTTCGCGGCGGCAAAGGTAGGGATAGATATCCAGATATTCCTTGTAGAACCGCTCGCCTTCCGGGGTGAGGAGACCCTTTTCGGCCGCCTTGTTCCAGACGGCCAGGATGTCTTCATAGACCGTGTTTCCCAGGGCGTAGCGCGCTCCGTGACGGCCCACGTGGCTCACATAGAAGGGTTTGTAGCCTTTGGGCGCCGGCGTGGGGGCCGGCTGGTCCGTGGGATAGAGGAAATGCACACCGCCGGTGCGCTCGAGATCGGCCGATATTTCTTCCCGGGTGTTGCGCTGGGCTGCCAGGGGAAGGACGGCGAAGGCCGCTGCCAAAAGGAGGACAAGGTTCTTTTTCATAATCAGTTCCCGGGGACTTTGATCGTTTGCCCGTGTTCCTGGGCGACGGTTTCTTTCCAGAGTTCGGTGTAACCGGGCCACTCGATGCTCTCGGGCATGCCTTCAGAGTACTGGGAGTGCTTGAAGCGGCCGTTCTCGTCCTGCGGTTTCACATTGCCGTCCATGTATTTCACCAGCAGTTCCACTTCCAGGTTCTGCCAGTCGGCAAACTGCTTCTGGGCCGTGTTCACGGTATAGTTGGTCACATATTCCACGATCTTGGCGAAGGGCTTGCGCTGCACCATCACGTCTCCCCGGGAGGAGAGTTTCTTCTGCAGTTTCACGGCCACCTGGTTGTACATCACCACGGCCATGCTGTCCACCGAGTGGGTGCGGCGTTCCATCTGCTCGATTTCGAACAGATCGGCCTTGGCCCTCACGTAGGGAGCCATGACGTTGTACATCTTGTAGCAGGCGTTGGAAATACGGTTGTTGATCCAGAAAGAGGCGGTGGGCGAGTAGTGGAGAAGGTCTCCGTTGCCCTCGCGGAAGCAGTCCGGCACGGCGGTGGTGGCGGTGTAGATGGGGGTGAGGTAGGAGGTGGCGGCATCGTCGGTGCCGAACCACAGGATGCCGCCCACTACGTCGGGAACGTAGTTGCGGGCCTGGCCCACCATCCAGAATCCGGTCTGCTGGGTGGCGATGGCGCGCTCGTTCACATAGGTGTTGCCTTCGGCGTCCTGGAATTCCATGGGCCTCCAGCGGTACGGGAGGGCGTTTCCGCCGGCGCCGATATCCTGGGTCATATCCATGGGCGTTCCTTCGAAGTGGTCTCTCATGACATCGGCCACTTCCTTCACGCCGGCCTTTTTGCGGGGGAATACGAACAGGGGGAAGTCTCCCTCCAGGTTGTTGCCCATCACGTAGTCCAGGTAGGAGAAGGCGTCGCGGGTGACGGCGTTGCCTTCCTCATCGTAGAAGGAGAACCAGCCTTCGGTGAGGATGTTGAAGGCGCTCCAGGCGCGGGCGTCGCAACCGCGTACGGTGCCGAAGTCGATGGGGTTGTAGGCCTTCTTGAAACTGAAATCGCTGTCCAGGCCGTCGAAATAACCCTTTTTACGGGCAAAGGAAATCACGTCCGGGGCATAGAGGCAGTTGTCGGGGTCGTCCATGGGGAACTTGCCGATGCGGGCCTGGTTGGCATGGGCGCAGATGGCTCCGTCCGGCACGCGCATGGCCACCCAGACGATGCCCTTGTTCACATTGATCCCGTTCTTGATGAGGGTGCCCTTGCCGATGAGTTCCATGATCCAGGCTTCGTTCTTGTCGGCGATGGAGAAGGTTTCGCCTTCCGAGGCGTAACCGTACTCGTTGGCCAGGTTTACGATGACCTCGATGGCCTCCCGGGCGGTCCGGGAGCGCTGCAGGGCGATGTAGATGAGGGAACCGTAGTCGATTCCGCCCTTCTTGTCTTCCAGTTCCGGACGTCCGCCCCAGGTGGTTTCGGTGATGATGACCTGGTACTCGTTCATGTTGCCTACGGTCTGGTAGGTGTGGGGAACCTGCTCGATTTCTCCGAGGTAGCGGTGGGTGTCCCAGTCATAGACGGGAAGCATGGTTCCGGGTTTCCAGTCGGCCGCCGGCTTGTAGTAAAGTTCGCCGAAGAGGTAGTGCGAATCGGCGGCGTACGAGACCAGCACGGACCCGTCCCGGCTGGCGCCGCGGGTGACGATGACATTGGTGCAGGTGTTTCCTTCCGCGCCCCAAAGGAGCAGGAAAGCGGCGGTGGCAAGCAAATAAAGGAGCGATTTTCTCATCGTATTTTGGGCTTTTTCGATTTATTGCGTAATTTTGTCGTTTGACAACAGTTTACAAAGGTATGAAAATTTATCGTTTATTGAACTTGCTTGCGGCTCTTTGCCTGTCGGTTTTTGTTGCAGGTGCGCAAAATCAGCCGCCCCAGACGCCTCAGGAGAAGGAGAAGCAACTTTTGGAGTTCGTCGATAAAGAGGTCCAGCGCCTGAGCAGCCTGCTGGATTTGGAATACTGGCAGGAGTTTTATGTCGATTCCACCCTCACGCACGACTACCGTGCCATGACCGAAGAGATGGAATCCATGCAGAAGGCCAAGGTGGAAAACCGCGACCTGTATGTCAACGTGCAGGACAAGTGGATGCAGGCCATCGATGACTCCTACAAGCGTTTTTTCACTGAGGAGCAGTGGACCAAGTATTGGAAAAGCGGCGCCCGGCGTGCCCAGGAAGCCCGTGACAAGAGGAACAAAAAGAAAAAATAAGATATGAAAGAAGCGATTGAACAAATTTTCAAGGAACTGAACGAACTCAAGGCCAATACCGCCAAGGAGGTCGAGGAGGCCCGCATCCGTTTTCTGGGCAAGAAAGGCGAAATCACGGCCCTCATGGAGCAGTTCCGCTCCGTGGCGCCCGAACTCAAGCGCGAATATGGCCAGAAACTGAACGAACTCAAGAAAGCCGCCAACGCCCGCATCGAAGAACTCAAGTTCTCCGTGGAGGAAAGCGCCCAGGCCGAAGCCCCCAAGGAAGACCTCTCCATGCCCGGAGACGCCCTGCCGCTGGGTTCCCGCCATCCGGTTTCCATCGTGCGCCAGCAGATTGTGGACATCTTCCGCAAGTTCGGCTACGATGTGGCCGAAGGCCCCGAAATCGAGGACGACTACCATGTCTTCGAGGCCTTGAACTTCCCGCCCAACCACCCCGCCCGCGAAATGCAGGACACCTTCTTCGTGAGCACCGGGCACCTGAATCCGCTTCTGCTCCGCACCCACACCTCATCCGTGCAGGTGCGCACCATGGAAAGCCAGCCCCTGCCCATCCGCGTGGTGTGCCCGGGTCGCGTTTTCCGCAACGAGGCCATATCGGCCCGTGCCCACTGCATCTTCCACCAGGTGGAGGGCCTGTACATTGACAAGGACGTCACCTTCGCCGACCTCAAGCAGGCCATCCTGCTCTTTGCCCGCGAGATGTTCGGCCCGGATACCGAAATCCGCATGCGCTCCTCCTACTTCCCCTTCACGGAGCCGTCCGCCGAGGTGGACGTAAGTTGCAACATCTGCCATGGCAAGGGCTGCAACATCTGCAAGGGCACCGGCTGGCTGGAAATCATGGGCTGCGGCATGGTCGATCCCAACGTCCTCAAGGCCAGCGGCATCGACCCCGAGCAGTACAGCGGCTTCGCCTTCGGCATGGGCGTAGAGCGAATCGCCATGCTCAAGTGGCAGGTGAACGACCTCCGTCACTATTTCGAGAACGACATGCGCTTCCTCAGCGAATTCGCCACCGCCACGGAGGTGTAATTCCGCTCCCTTTTTCGCAAGACAACTAATAACCAATAACTATGACCTACCTGTTCTATTTGGTGCCGGTGGCGGCAGTGATTGCCCTGCTGTTCGCCTGGCTTTTCTTCCGTCAGATGATGAAGGAAAGCGAAGGCACTCCTACCATGAAAGAGATTGCGCAGTACGTGCGCGAGGGCGCCATGGCCTATCTCAAACAGCAGTACAAGGTGGTAATCATCGTTTTCGTGATTCTGGCCATCCTGTTTGCCGTTCTGGCCTATGGATTCGGCGTGCAGAACCCCTGGGTTCCGTTCGCTTTCCTTACCGGCGGTTTCTTCAGCGGCCTGGCCGGTTTCGTGGGTATGAAGACAGCCACTTACGCCAGTGCGCGTACGGCCAACGCCACCATGCGCAGCCTCAATTCCGGCCTCAGGATTGCTTTCCGCAGCGGCGCCGTGATGGGGCTCACCGTGGTGGGCCTGGGCCTGTTGGACATCGCCATCTGGTGGAGCGTCCTCAAAATTTTCTATGACCCCAGCGACGCGCAGAACCTGGTCATCATCACCACCACCATGCTCACCTTCGGCATGGGCGCCTCCACGCAGGCCCTCTTCGCCCGTGTGGGTGGCGGTATCTATACCAAGGCGGCCGATGTCGGGGCCGACATCGTCGGCAAGGTGGAGCAGGACATCCCGGAGGACGACCCCCGCAATCCCGCCACCATCGCCGACAACGTGGGTGACAACGTGGGCGATGTGGCCGGCATGGGCGCCGACCTGTACGAAAGTTACTGCGGCTCCATCCTCGCCACCATGGCCCTCGGCGCATCGGCCTTCTTTGCCGATGGCACCGACGTCCAGTTGCGGGCCATCCTCGCCCCGATGGTGATCGCCGCCATCGGCGTGATGCTCTCCATCATCGGCATTTATACCGTCCGCACCAAGGAAGGCGCCACCCTGCAGGATCTTCTCAAATCCCTCTCCGTGGGCACCAACCTGGCCGCCGTCCTCATCGCCGTCCTTTCCTTCGGGGTCTTTTACCTCCTGGGCTTCCCGAATTGGTGGAAACTGGCCCTGAGCGTCCTCAGCGGCCTTCTCGCCGGCGTGATCATCGGCAAAGTCACCGAATATTACACCTCGCATTCCTACCGCCCCACCCAGAAACTGGCCGAATCGGCCACCACCGGCTCCGCTACCGTTGTCATCAACGGCGTCGGCCTGGGCATGCGCTCGACGGCCGTTCCGGTGATTACCATCTGCTTCGCCATCCTGCTGGCCTATGGCTTCTGCACCGACTTCGTGTTCTCGCCGGACACGCTGAGCCTGGGCCTCTACGGCATTTCCATAGCGGCTGTCGGCATGCTTTCCACCCTGGGAATCACCTTGGCCACAGATGCTTACGGCCCCATTGCCGACAATGCCGGCGGCAACGCCCAGATGAGCGAACTGGATCCTTCCGTCCGTGAGAAGACCGACGTGCTGGACGCCCTCGGCAACACCACGGCCGCTACCGGCAAGGGCTTTGCCATCGGATCGGCCGCCCTCACCGCCCTGGCCCTGCTGGCTTCGTACATCGAAGAGCTCAAGATCGGCCTGGGTCATGTGGGCCGTACAGTGCTCCAGGTGGGAGACCGCACCGTGGAAACCGTGCATGCCACCATTACCGACATCGTTACCCTCTACGACATCTCCCTGATGAACCCCAAGGTCCTGGTGGGCATTTTCGTGGGCTCCATGATGGCCTTCCTGTTCTGCGGCCTCACCATGAACGCCGTGGGCCGCGCCGCCTCCAAGATGGTGGTGGAGGTTCGCCGTCAGTTCCGCGAGATTGCCGGTATCCTGGAAGGAAAACAGCGGCCGGACTACACCTCCTGCGTCCGCATTTCCACCAAGGCTGCCCAGCGCGAGATGATATACCCGTCCCTCCTGGCCATCATCGTACCCATGGTGGTGGGACTGCTGCTGGGCCCGGCCGCCGTGATCGGCCTGCTCTCCGGCGGCCTCGGAGCCGGTTTTGTCCTGGCCATCTTCCTGGCCAATTCCGGCGGCGCCTGGGACAATGCCAAGAAGTTCGTGGAAGAAGGTCACCACGGCGGCAAGAACTCCCCGGCCCACAAGGCCACCATCGTGGGAGACACCGTCGGAGACCCCTTCAAGGACACCTCGGGTCCCTCGCTGAATATCCTCATCAAACTCATGAGTATGGTCTCCATCGTCATGGCCGGCCTGACGGTGATGCTGCACTAACGTGCAGCGTTATCGCCCACGTTGCCCCCACCCGAAACCCCTCCCCTCGAGGGAGGGACTTTTCGCCACCCGCGCCCCCTCCTCGGAGGAAAATTGCGGTTTCGGGTGGCTCATAACTCATTGATAATCATGTGTTTCTGTATAATCCTCTGCGCAAAAAGCGCAGAGGATTGTACGTAATAAGTTGTGAATCAGAGACTTACCGATCACCTTTTCAAACCAACCCTTGCTCCAAGGTCTACACGATGAACCGCCAGGCAAGTTTTCCACCCCTTTCTTTGCCCCAAGGTCCAACCGATGAACCTTCCGGCAAATTTTCCACCGATGGAATAGATGGAGGTGGCAGGTAACCGACTGATCTTCAAAGGCTTGCAGATAATCCTCTGCGCAAAAGGAGCAGAGGATTGTATGTAAGTCTTTGATTATGAGTGTGTTAATTGCCACCCCCGGGGAAACAACAAAAGAGGCGAGAAATAAAAAAATTGGAGGGGTTTTACAAATATTTGTATATTTAGGGAACAAAAGGGCTTAATTATGAAAAATTTTTATTTGCCCCCCTGCGGTTGAAGTTATTATCTTCGAAATGCATGAGAGTCTGCTCACCGGAAGCGACAAGTTGTCCACTCCGGTTTTTGGTGAAGAAGGAACCGCCGGCAGTGTCGGCGACATTTTTGAGGGAGGGCTGTTCTGATGAAACACATTTGCTTGACTCTTTCCGCCCTGGCAGGCCTGTTCCTTCTGGGTGCTTGCCAAAAAGGCCAGGAAGTTTCTCAGGAAGAAAGTTCCCGCACCATTACCATTACGGCCGATTCCGATGTCACCAAGACGCTCCTTTCGGACGCCGGCAGCACTTACTCCGTTTCGTGGCAGACCGGAGACAAAATCAGACTCATCGAGACCATTTACGCCAATTTCCAAGAGGGGGTACAAAATGATGCGGAAGATATTGTTCCGGTGAAGACTTATGAATCGGCCGGACTTGCCGCCGATGCCGCCAAGGCCGCCTTCCCCGTGTCCCTTTCGACCAGAAAGAATCCGAAATCGGACAAATACCGCTATCTGGCGGTCTATCCCGCTTCCGGTAGTATCATGTCGACCGGTATTTGGACGGGACAGTCAAGTTATACCCGGACCGATTGGGAAGACTTATTCAGTCAGGACAGTTCCTTCCCGGATCACAGTTACCTGATGTTATCGATCCCGACATATCAGAAACCTACCCCAACCTCCTTCGACCCCGATGCCGATCTGCTGGTTTCTGAACTGCTTACTTCCGACACGCCGATAGAGGGCGAGGTCAAGATGAAGTTCGCCCGAATCGGCACCATCCTGGATGTGACCCTGAGCGGTCTTCCGGCCGGTTCGCTGGTGAAAGATAGCCGGCTCGAATTCAATCCCACCGACTGGGGTGCCGACTACATGATACTGTACGACCCCGAACTGGGAAAAGTTACCCTTAAGGGAGGAAAATCGGCCGGAGAGATGTATATTGCCCCTGCCGGCGTTTATGCAGACGAATCGGGCAAGGCCCATCTTTGGCTCAGGGCCTTCTCCGGCCGACTTACCGACTGGTTTTCTTTCAAGGCTGTCGTAGAAGTTGCCGGTGTCCAGCAGACCTATTACAAGAAGGTGGACTTGAACAGCCTGGGCAAGGTCATCGAATTCCCCGAGAGCGGACTCACCCGCTTCGGCGTAGGCTTGCAGAGATTGTATAACATCTCGATGGCAAAATGGACGTTATCGGCTACCGCAAACTCTTTCGATTACACTATCCAGTACAGTTTGGATGGGGCTCCCACGGAGGGAATGGAAATCGGTGTCCTGGAAGCGGCCAACAATGACGAAGTTTGGAATCTTACGCTGGAAACCGCTGCTCCTGAGAAGATTGTGAAACTTACTCCCATCGAGACGCCTGCCGGTGCTCCTGCAGACAAAGTCTATTGCCGCTATACCCGTACGGGGCTGACTCCCAAGACAACGTATTGGTTCCGGAACTACGTGAAACTCTCTGACGGGTCTGTGTATTATGGCAACAGCGTCATGAGCGCCACCACCGCCGAATAGGTGGCTGTTATTCGCTTGATAATCAATTATTTACGTACAATCCTCTGCGCAAAAAGCGCAGAGGATTGTACGTAAGTTGCAGACAGTCAGCATGTTATGTGCCACAAACGGAGCGGTCTGCGGAACGGCGCGAACCACGGGTGTGCCACAAACGGAGCGGTCTGCGGAACGGCGCGAACCACGGGTGAACCACGAACGGAGCGGTCTGCGGAACGGGCCGAACCACGGGTGAACCACGAACGGAACGGCGCGAACCACGAACAACGGGCCGCAGACCGGGCTTTACACCGGCCAGATGAGGAGGCCCACCCGGTAGGCGGCGAAGGCGCAGACCCAGGCCACCACGATGGTGTACAGAGCCAGGAGGATGGCCCAGCGCCATTTGCCGGTTTCGTTCTTGGTGGCCACGAAGGTGGCGATGCAGGGGAAGTACAGCAGCACAAACACCATGAACGCCAGGGCGGCCGCCGTCGGAACCGTGGCTTTTAGGGCCGACTGAAGGGCGGTGTCATCGGCATCTCCCAGGCCTTCATACTCTTCGCCATCCTGGGCATACATCACGCCCATAGTGCTGATAACCAGTTCTTTGGCTCCGATGCCGGCCAGCAGGCCCACGTCCATCTTCCAGTTGAAGCCCAGCGGCTCGTTCATCGGCTCGATGAACTTGCCCAGCGTGCCGATATAGGAGTGCTCCTGCTGATAGGCCGTCGAAGCGTCTTCGTGGCGCGGGAAGTAGCCGAGGAACCAGATGGCGACGGAGAACAGGAGAATGGTGGTGGCCATCTTCTCCAGATACTGCTTGCCTTTCTCCCAGGTATGGCGCCAGATGGCCTTTGCGGTAGGGACGCGGTACGGCGGCAGTTCCATCACGAACGGAAGGTCGTCGTCCTTCACGAACTTGGACAGCACGACGGCCGACAGGATGGCCAGCACGATGCCCAGCAGATAGATGCCCAGCAGCGCCGTGGCGGGGCTTTCGGGGAAGAAGGCTCCCGCGAAGAGCACGAAGATGGGCAATCGGCCCGCACAGGACATGAAGGGGATGATGGCGATGGTGATGAGCCGGCTCTTGCGGCTTTCGATGCTGCGGGTGGCCATGATGGCCGGCACATTGCAGCCGAAGCCCATCACCATGGGGATGAAACTTTTGCCGTGGAGGCCGATCTTGTGCATCAGTTTGTCCACGATGAACGCCGCCCGGGCCATGTATCCGCTGTCTTCCATGATGGAGATGAAGAAATAGAGGATCATGATGTTGGGCAGGAACACCAGCACGCTGCCCACGCCGGCGATGACCCCGTCCACCAGCAGGTCCTTAAGCCAGCCGTCATCCATCATTCCGCCCACCCAGTCGCCGAATTCCGCGACCAGCCAGTCAATCCAGTCCATGGGATACTGGCCGATGGTGAAGGTGGCCCAGAAGATGAACCACAGCAGCAGGATAAAGATGGGGAAGGCCGCCCACTGGTTGGTGACGATGGCGTCGATGCGGTCGGTGAACGTGCGCTTGGGCCGCTCCTCCTGGTATTTTTCGTAGGTTTCGGCCAGGGCGCCCTGGATGAACGCATATTTGGCATCCACGACGGCGCTTTCGGCCGATGTCCCCAGCAGCCCTTCTATCCGGGCCGATTCCTCCCGGCAGGCCTGGGCAATCTGCCCGGCGTTGGGAAGGCTGCCGATGATGCCGGCCACCTCCTTGTCGGCCTCCAGGGTCTTGATGGCCAGGTAGCGCGTAGAATAGCGCGAGCGGATCGGCTCGTTGGCGTAGATGAGGTTCTTCAGGCGCGTGATGCTTTTTTCCAGTTCGGCTCCGTGATTGATGTGGATATGGCGGGCCAGATGCGGGTCCGACTGCTCGTAAATCTTGATCACCGTGTCGAAGAGTTCCGGAATTCCCTGCCCGTCCCGGCTCACCGTGGGGCAAATGGGCATGCCCAGGAGATACCCCAGTTGCCGGATGTCCAGTTTGTCTCCTTTGTGCTGGAGTTCGTCATACATGTTCAGGGCCATCACCGTCCGCAGGTTCATGTCGATGAGTTGGGTGGTGAGGTAGAGGTTGCGCTCGATGTTGGAGGCGTCCACCACGTTGATCACCACGTCCGGAAGGGCTTCCAGGAGGTTTTTTCTCACATAAAGTTCCTCGGGGGAGTAGGCGCTGAGGGAATAGGTGCCGGGAAGGTCCACCAGGGTGATGTCATAGCCCTTGAACTTGAACTTTCCCTCCTTGGCATCCACCGTGACGCCGGAATAGTTGCCCACGTGCTCGTGGCTGCCGGAGGCGATGTTGAACAGGGAGGTTTTGCCGCAGTTGGGGTTTCCCACCAGGGCGACCCGGATATTGTGATGGCGCTCCTCGGCCACATGGGTCAGGGCGCGGTCCAGCCTTTCTTTTTCTTCCAGGTCTCCGGGGAGGGCCTGCAGGTGCTCGTCGCTCACCAGGGCCTCGCGGGCTTCCTCTTCGGTCACCACCTCTATCAGCCGGGCCTCCTCCCTTCGGAGGGATACTTTATAGCCGATGATTTCATATTCGATGGGATCCTTGAGCGGGGCATTGAGCACCACCCTTACTTCTTTTCCCTTGATGAACCCCATCTCAATGAGGCGTTTACGGAAACTGCCGTGACCATGCACACGCACGATGACGGCTTTTTCTCCCGTTGCGAGATCCGAAAGTATCATAGTTTTTTCTGTTTTGCGCTGGGCGCTAAGGTACGGAGTCCGGGCGAGGTTGTCAATCCCCATTTGTTGGTATTCTTTGGGTTTTTGTCTATTTTTGCACTTATGAACAAACGAATCGAAGCAATTGACGTCCTTCGCGGAATCACCTTGGCCTTGATGGTCCTGGTGAACAGCCCCGGTTCCTGGAGTGTCCGCTACCCCATGCTCCGCCATGCCGCCTGGAACGGATTCACCCCCACGGACTTTGTCTTTCCCTGTTTCCTCTTCCTGATGGGCGTTTCCATGTTTTTCTCCCTGCGGAAGTCGGACTTCACCCTTTCCTGGAAAGTGGGAAAGCGTTTTCTCCTGCTGGTGGGAATCGGCCTGCTGCTCAATGTGACCGGCATGCTCGTGAACGGCCGATGGGACCCCGCCAACCTTCGCATCATGGGCGTGCTGCAGCGGTTCGGCCTGTGCTTCGGCATCACGGCCGTGCTGGTGTGCAAAGTGCCGCACCGGTGGCTGGGCTGGGTGGCCGCCGGCATCCTGGTTTTTTATTCGGCCCTGCTCCTGCTGGGAAACGGCTATGCGGAAGACTCCGGGAGCATCATCGCCCGGGTGGACAACGCCATCCTCGGGGAAAGCCATCTGTACCGCTGGGGCAACGGAATCGACCCGGAGGGCCTTCTTTCCACCATCCCGGCCGTCGCGCATACCCTGATTGGCTTTTTAATCGGTAAAGTATTGGCACAGAAGGACTTCCGTCGGATGGATTCCGCGGGAACGCTGCTGCTCGTGGGCGGTTTTCTGCTGATGTGGCTGCTGCCGCTGAACAAGAAAATCTGGTCGCCTTCCTTTGTCCTGGTGGTCTGCGGACTGGGTACGCTGCTGCTGAGCCTGCTATACTGGCTCATCGACGAAACGCATCGCTGGAAGTACACCGGCTTTTTCAAGGTTTTCGGGACCAATGCGATTTACTGCTACCTGATGTCGGATGTGATGGCCTGGACCTGGCATCTCACCGGTTTCCAGACCTGGGCCATGTCCCAAGTACCTGAAACAGAGTTCACGTCGCTCCTGTTCGCCCTCTTCTGTGTCGGACTTATTTACCTGACGGCGCTCCCTTTATACAAAAAGAAGATCTTCCTCAAATTGTAGTTTGTGGAAATAATGCGTAAATTTGCACATTGTAACGAACATTCAAAACAAGGTAATTATGAAAAAACTTATTGCAAGCCTTTTTGCCGCTTCCCTGATGCTTCTGGGAACCCAGGCCTATGCCCAACTCGTCGTGGGCGCAGGATATCTGCACAACATTGAGAACACCAAGACCACTGACGGCAAGGCCGTCGGAGACGCTGTCCACCTGAATGGCTTCTACCTGGGCGGCAGTTATAACATCCAGTTCTCCAACTACTTCGGCGTGGCTCCCGGTTTCTATATCGATATGCTCTTCCAGAGCCGGAACACCGCTGACGGCGGCACCTTCGGCGGCATCCAGATTGCCGGATCGGCTTCCTATAATTATACGGAAGTGGCCCTCAACCTGCCTGTGAACCTCACCTTCAAGATGCCGGTGGGAGACAATGCCGAACTGTTCGCCTTCGCCGGTCCCACTTTCCAGTATGGCGTGATGGCCCGTTCCACTTTCAACGCCGCCGCCTCCATCGGCCCCATCCATTATTCCAAGGGCGATTCCTACAATCACTATGGCGACAAGGGTGACACCAAGCCGTTCAACATCCTTCTTGGTGGCGGAGTCGGTATCGAAATCGGTGACATTCAGTTCCTTGTCGGCTACGACCACACCCTCCTGAATTCCGAGAAATCCGGCAACCTTGTTTCCGGTCGTCACCAGATCAAGGCTGGCATCAACTTTGAATTCTAATATTATTGATGTCCTTGTTTTCGTGGGGGCGACCAAAAAGTAGATTCTTCGGCAGGTAAACCTGCCTCAGAATGACATAGAACGGTCATTCTGAACGAAGTGAAGAATCTTTTTGGTCGGCCCCATGAATTTTATAAAAATAACAGCGTATTATGAAAACGTTAACCAAATTGTCAATCTTTCTGGCGGCTGCTTTTGTCCTCGCGGCTCCGGTCGGCTCGTTTGCACAGGACAAGACCATCAAACGGAAGGTAGCCATCGGCCGGTTCTCCAACGAGACGCAGTATGCCAAGGGAATCTTCTACGACAAAGACAATGACCCGATGAGAAAACAGGCGCTGGATATTCTTTCGTCCAAACTTGCCGCCAGCGAAAAGTTCATCCTCCTGGAGAGAGAAGACCTTGACGTTTTGGTTGCAGAGGCCGGCGAGGGTGGCATGAACAAGATCGGCGCCGACTACATCATCCTCGGATCCATTACCGAATTCGGGCGGAAGGCGGAAGGTCAGCAGAAAGTGTTCTCTTCCACCAAGACGCAGACGGTGGAGGCCGGCGTCAGCATCCGCCTTGTCGAAGCGGCTACCGGATTGATTATCTACTCGGATGAGGCCAAAGGATATGCCGAAACGACGACCAAACAGACGCTGGGCGTCGGCGGAACGGCCGGTTTTGACGCAACGCTTAGCGACAAAGCCATTTCGGCCGCTCTGAGCCAACTTGTCGAAAACATTATCAACAAGTGCATGGACAAGCCCTGGCGGTCCTATATCCTCTCTGTTGACGAGGGCTCTTACATTATCTCGGGCGGCGCTTCCCAAGGCCTTTCCGCCGGTGATCGTTTCAATGTTTACCAGAAGGGGAAAGTCGTCAAGAATCCCCAGACCGGACTCAACATTGAACTGCCGGGGCAGAAAGTCGGCACCGTCTCCGTACAGACTACTTACGGCGATACGCCGGAGACCGAAATTTCATTCTGCACTTATGAGGGAGAGGCTCTCGATGTGGAGAATCTCGGCAAGTACTACATCTCTGACAAATAAAAGACGCGTATGAAAAAGATGATGATCGCCCTGATCGGCGCGATAATGCTGTCCGGCTGCGGCGTCGGTTCCTATTCTGTCTCTTCCGGCAAGGCCGATGAGGCAATGATTTCCTTTGTCAGCGAGGCCCAAACGCCCATTACGGTGACCATTGACAATGAGTCCCATGATGTCCATACGGTAAAAACCAAAGCGTGGCACAGGGACAGGGATATCAAGAAAACCACTCAGAATACGATTTTCCTGGCGCCGGGCAGGCACCGTGTCGTCGTCACCATGAATGGGAAGGAGGTCTGCAACAAGGAGATCTTCGTCTCTGCACAGGAGCATAAAGTGATCGAACTATGAAAAAGGCGCTCCTGCTGATCCTGGCCGCGGCGCTGCTTTCTTCCTGTGGTCCGACCAATGCCTTGTACTACTGGGGAGGCGCTCAAAACGGCACCACCGCTTACGAGAATCTGGCCTATCAGTCCTATGACAAACAGACGCCCAAGAGCATCTGCAATCTCGTGGCCGTGTATGAAAAGATGGTGACCAATCCCGGGGGAATACGTCAGGTTCCGCCGCCCGGCATCTGTGCCGAGTATGGCTATCTGCTCCTTCGGCCCGAAACGGCGGACATTTTCATGAAAAATGCCACGGACGCTCAGAAGAAACTTTTCCAGTCCGACGACTATGGTGTCCTGTTCTCTGAGAGGGGAAAGGAAATGCTCCGGAAAGAAATGGAACTTTACCCGGAATCGGCCAGGTTCATCGAACCGTTAATCAAGAAACTCGCGCGCTGATATGAAAAAACTGTTCCCCCTTGTCGTCCTTGCCGTAATGGCCGGTTCATGCGGCACGTTGGATCAGGTGACGAGAGAATCGCAGTATGCGGCCATGTATCATGAGATGCCCGCTACGATCCTTGTGATGCCGCCCATCAACAATACCGCCAACGTCGAAGCCAAAGACCTGTTGTACACGTCCATCAGCCGTCCCCTCGCAGAGGCGGGCTACTATGTGATTTCTCCGCTGCTGGCGATGGATATTCTCAAAGCGGAAAGCGCATACGATGCCGAATTGTTTATCGACAAGCCTTTGACGAAGTTCAAAGACTACTTTGGTGCCGATGCCGTCGTGTTCTCTCAAATTGATGACTGGGCCAAGAAAGGATTCGGCATCGAGACGAAGATTCGGTATATCATAAAATCCACGGCATCCGGCGAAGTCCTTTTCGACCGGAGTTGCGACCTTTACCTTGACCTCCAGCAGAGTTCGGGCGGCAACTCCGCGTTGTCTGCGCTGGTGGACCTGGCGGTTTCCGCGATAGCGACAGCCGCGACCGACCATATCGTCGCTGCAAGAAAAGCCAATTACTTCATTTTCCGCGATATCCCACGGGGCAAATACAGCCCCGAATATCTGCTGGATAAAGAAGTGATGGCGGAAAAGAAGGATATAAAAGCCGTCGTCAAGTAGATCAGTGGCGGGAAAACTCGCAGCCGCAAAAGAGTTGGTTGTAGAAGTCTTCCTCTTTGATAATCTGGTTCCGGCGTTCCTGCAGGCCGCCTTTGCGCCAGTTCTGCGCCCACCAGGAAACGCCCTCCACCTGGCTGCAGGCCCATCGGCCCGCCTCGTCCACCTGCTCCAGGCTCTTCCAACGGGAAGAAGCCAGGGTTGTTGAAAGGACCGTAAATCCGTTGGCCGATGCATACTGCGCCGCGCGTAACAGCCGCTGTTTGAAGCAATTCAGGCAGCGGCTTCCGCGTTCCGGCTCTTGCTCCAGGCCCTTGGCGCAGAGCCGCCACTGCTCATGGTCATAGACATCGTCCACAATCTCGATGCCCCATTTGCGGGCATAGCGGATGCATTCGTCCAGCCGGTGGTCGTACTCTTCCCGCGGAAAGATGTTGGAGTTGGAGTAGAAGATGACGGGCGTGATTCCGCGCTCCATCAGGCACTCGACAATGGCGCCGGAGCACGGCGCACAGCAGGCGTGGAGGAGAATCTTCTCCGCCCCGCCCGGTACTTCCAACTGCAGGTTTGTCTTCATTCATGCCGTTATTGTCCGTCAAAGATACGGCTTTTTCGGCAATCCCCGTTATCCGCGTCCAAGTTTCCGGTCTTTTTCAAAGGAAATGCGTATCTTTGCAGTCCCCAAACGAACTTAGTCATGGCAATTCATACCGAAAAGACAGAACACCGGGCTCCGGCGGCGGGCAAAAGGAACGGCTGGCTGGCGCTGAGTCCGCTTTTCGTGTTCCTGGCCGTCTATCTGGCCGGATCGCTGGTGGCGCACGATTTCTACAAAGTGCCCGTGGCGGCAGCCTTCATCATCGCATCGGCCTATGCCATGCTCATTACCCGGAATGTAGAGAAGACGGACGACAAGATTGCCATTTTCTCCGAGGGGGCCGGCAACAAGAATGTGCTGCTGATGATCTGGATATTTGTCCTGGCAGGGGCTTTTGCGGCCACCGCCAAAGACATCGGAGCCATCAATGCCACCGTCAACGCCACCCTCCACGTCCTGCCCGGAAATCTCCTTTACGCCGGCCTGTTCCTGGCGGCCTGCTTCATCTCGATGGCTATCGGCACGTCCGTGGGCACCATCGTGGCGCTGGTTCCCATCGCTACCGGCATTGCGGCCGAAGCGGGGGTCGGCATCCCTTTCATGACGGCCATCATCGTGGGCGGCGCCTTCTTCGGGGACAACCTTTCGTTCATTTCCGACACCACCGTGGCCGCCACCAAGAGCCTGGGCTGCTCCATGCGCGACAAGTTCCACGTGAACCTGTGGATTGCCGCCCCGGCCGCCATCCTGGTCACGGTGCTGTATGTGGTGCTGGGCCTGTCGGTGCAGGCGGCCCCTTCGGCCGCCCCGGTGCAATGGCTGGGGCTGGTGCCTTACCTGCTGGTCATCGGCCTGGCGCTGGCGGGGGTGAATGTGGTGACGGTGCTGGCCATCGGCATCGGCGTGAACGGGGTTATCGGCTGGTGCACAGGCGCTTACGACTTCGTAGGGTGGATGGCGTCCATCGGCGGCGGCATCGGCTCGATGGGCGAACTCATCATCGTGTCGCTGCTGGCCGGCGGCCTGCTGGAAATCATCCGCTACAACGGCGGCCTCCAGTTTATCATCGACGGTCTCACCCGCCGCATTGCCGGCCGACGCACCGCCTCCCTCTCCATCGCGGCCCTGGTGTCGCTGGTGAACCTCTGCACGGCCAACAACACCATCGCCATCATCACGGTGGGACCGCTGGCCAAGGACATCACCGAGCGGTTCGGCCTGGATCCGCGGAAAGTCGCCTCCATCCTGGACACCTTCTCCTGCCTGGTGCAGGGCATCATTCCCTACGGCGCGCAAATGCTGATGGCCAGCGGTCTGGCCGGCGTTTCGGCCATCGCCATCATCAGCAACCTCTACTATCCTTTCGCCCTGGGCATCGTGGCCTTCCTGTCCATCGTCCTTCGCTTTCCCCGAAGGTATTCTTAGCGAACGTCTGCATCCATGAAAAAGGCCGGAAACTTGGATGCCCCCGCAACAACTGGTTAGCGGAAAGTTTTGCGCTACCAACATGTTGGGATTGCAGCCCCCGCGAATCCCCGCTATCTTTGCATCGGAAACACACACAAGCCATATAGTTAGCAAATAGTTAGATCCTTTTATTGTTGTTGAAACTTCCCGGCTGAGAAGCCCGGAAGTTTTTTGTTGAGAGTCTGACAAAAAATCATTAACTTTGTTTCCCAATATGAGTAACAACGCCAACCATCATCTGATGAGCCCCGCCATGAAGATGGCGGACCTCATGGACTTGGACTTTTCCCTGCTGGGCGTCGCTACCCGCATGGGCCTCTGTTTCGGTTTCGGAGAGGCCACCGTGGCCGAAGAATGCGCCCAAAGGGGAATCGACCCTGAAACGTTCCTCCTCATCTGCCGTGTCTATGCCATCGAGGGCTACCGGCCCACCCGGGAAACCCTTGAAAATGCCAATCTGCAGGACATCGTCAAATACCTGCACCAGTCCCATGCCTATTACATGGATGTGGTGGTGCCGGAGTTGGCGGGCGCCCTGGAGCAGACCATCGAGCCGTGCGAGAATCGGCAGAAAAAGGTCATCTGGAAATTCTTCGCCGACTACAAGGAAGAACTTTCCAAGCATTTCGCCTACGAAGAGGGCAAGGTGTTCCCGTATGTGGAGGCCGTGCTGGGAGCCCGGAAGGACAGGCAGTTCACCATCGGCGAATACGAGGAGAACCACTCCAACGTGGAGGAAAAACTGGCCGACCTCAAAAACCTTATCATGAAGTACATCCCGCACCAATGCGGACAGCAGGACGTCTATCGGGTCCTGTTCTATATCTATTCCCTGGAGGAAGACCTGAACAAGCACACATTCATCGAGGACGGGATCCTGGTTCCGATGGTCGGGAGGATGGAAGGCCATGAGTAGGCGCATCCTCATAGTCATTCCTTCCGTCATAGCCGCAAAGGGCCTTGAACAAGTGTTCGCAGACCTGGGCGAATTCGAAGTCTGCGGCATCCTGCAGGACTTGCCCGGCTCGGTGGAGATCCAACTCCGCACCCTGGCGCCCGACATCATCATCGCCGACCCTTCCATCTGCGACTTCTCCTCCCGCGGCAGCCTCAAGACCCGCATCGCGGAATACACCGACGCGGCGGTCCTGGCCTTTGCCACCCAGCCCCTGGAGGAGGACATCCTGAAGCAGTTCGACGGCTGTATCGGCCTTCTGGACCCGCCCACGGCCGTTATCCGGAAAGTGCGCACCGCCATGGAGCAGCGCAGCGAAACCCCCAGGAGCGAAGGCGAAGAACTCTCCCAGCGGGAGAAGGAAATCCTCATCTGCGTAGCCAAGGGCATGCTCAACAAGGAAATCGCCGACCTGTACAACATCTCCATCTACACGGTCATCACCCACCGCAAGAACATCACCCGCAAGACCGGCATCAAAACGGTGGCCGGCCTTACTGTTTATGCCCTCCTGAACAACTTGATTGACATGAACTCAGTAGAATAACTATGGATTACAAAAAGTACCTTAACTACTATCCCGACTTTCCCATCAAGGGAGTCAACTTCGTGGACATCATTCCGCTCATCCAGAGCAAGGAACTCTTCCGGAGCCTTATGAAGGACCTGGCCTCCATGTGCGCCGCGCCCAACATCGCCGCCCCGGAGGCCCGTGGATTCCTCTTCTCCACGCCGATGCTCTACGACAGTGACATCCCCGTGGAAAACGTGATTCCGCTGCGCAAGAAGGGCAAACTGCCCTTTGCCGAAGGAGACCTGGTCCAGGTGGAAATCATGAAGGAATACGGCCCCGACCACGTGTACTTCCGCCGCTCCGACATTGCGGCCAGCAAGCCCGTCGGAGACGTCGTGGAACTCACGTTCTTCGATGACATCCTCGCCACCGGCGGCACGGCCCGCGGCCTGGCGATGGGCCTGAACGCCCAGAAGGTGACCATCGGCGGAAAGGAGTATCCGGTGAAAGTGAAGGATTTTGTATTCCTGGTGGAGATTGACGACCTCCCCGGCCGCAAGCGCCTGGAAGACATTGCTCCGGTGAAGTCCCTCATACATGTAAAAGAGTCCGATTAACCTTAAAAACAACGCAGATATGTCTTTTGTAGATGACAGAATTGCCATGGAGGGCCTCACCTTCGACGACGTCCTCCTGATTCCGGCCTATTCCGAGGTTCTGCCCCGCATGGTGGACCTGCACACCCGTTTTTCCCGGAACATTTCCCTGAACATTCCCATCGTGTCGGCCGCCATGGATACGGTGACCGAGGCTCCGATGGCCATCGCCCTGGCCCGCGAAGGCGGGATTGGTGTCATTCACAAAAACATGAGCATCGCCGCCCAGGCGGCTCAGGTGCGCAAGGTCAAGCGTTCCGAGAACGGCATGATCACCGACCCGGTGACCATCAGCCAGGACCAGACGGTGGGCGATGCGCTGCGGCTGATGAAGGAGAACCACATCGGCGGCATCCCTGTCACCGACGGCTCCCGCCGCCTGGTGGGAATCGTGACCAACCGCGATGTCCGCTTCCATCTGGACATGTCGGTTCCGGTGCGGGACGTGATGACCTCGGAGGGCCTGGTCACCATCCCGGCCACCCGTACCGACCGCGAATACGTCCGGGCGGTCCTGCAGGAGCATAAAGTGGAAAAACTGCCCGTTGTGGACGCCCAGGGCAACATCGTGGGCCTGATCACCTACAAGGACATCATGCAGGAGCGCCGCTATCCGGGCGCCTGCAAGGACGCCCAGGGCCGGCTCCGCGTGGCGGCCGGTATCGGCATTACGCCCGACGCCCTGGACCGCATCGCCGCCCTCAGGGCCGAAGGGGTGGACGCCGTGGTGCTGGACTCCGCCCACGGACACAGCAAGGGCGTGATCGACCTTTTGAAGAAAGTGAAAGCCGCCTATCCTTCCCTGGACGTGGTGGTGGGCAACGTGGCCACCGAAGAAGGCGCCCGGGACCTCGTGAAGGCGGGGGCCGACGGCGTGAAGGTGGGCATCGGCCCGGGTTCCATCTGCACCACCCGCATCGTGGCGGGCGTGGGTGTGCCCCAACTCAGCGCCATCTACAACGCTTCCCAGGCCCTCAAGGGTACGGATGTGACGCTCATCGCCGACGGCGGCCTGCGTTACTCCGGCGACGTGGTGAAGGCCCTGGCGGCCGGCGGAGACTGCGTCATGTGCGGCTCCATGTTCGCCGGCACCGAGGAATCCCCGGGCGAGGCCATTATCTACAACGGCCGTAAGTTCAAGGCCTACCGCGGCATGGGCTCCATCGACGCCATGGCGGCCGGTTCCAAGGACCGTTACTTCCAGGACGACAAGGTGGAACTGAACAAACTGGTTCCGGAAGGCATCGTGGGGCGCGTCCCTTACAAGGGCACCCTGGCCGAGACCGTGTACCAACTGCTGGGCGGCCTGCGCTCCGGCATGGGCTACTGCGGCGCCAAGGACCTCGCCGCCCTCAAGACCGCCAAGTTCACCCGCGTGACGGCCAGCGGCATGACGGAGAGCCATCCGCACGACATTACCATTACCAAGGAAACCCCCAACTATTCGCGTAACGATTAACAGTATGACAACAGGAAACATTCGCCCCGCAACGATGGAGCGCATCACGACCCCCGCTCTGGCACAACAATTCATTGAAGAGCAAGTAAAAGAACTCCGTGCCCAAATCGGAGACAAAAAGGTGCTGCTGGCCCTGTCCGGCGGCGTGGATTCCTCTGTAGTGGCAGCCCTGCTCATAAAAGCGGTGGGCAGGCAGTTGGTTTCCGTGCACGTCAACCACGGTTTGCTGCGCAAGGGAGAGCCCGAGCAGGTGATCCGCGTATTCCGGGATGAACTGGACGCCAACCTGGTGTATGTGGACGCCACCGACCGTTTCCTGGACAAACTTTCCGGCGTGGCCGATCCCGAACAGAAGCGCAAGATTATCGGCGCCGAGTTTATCCGCGTCTTCGAGGAGGAGGCCCGGAAACTTTCCGGCATCAGTTTCCTGGCACAGGGAACCATCTATCCCGACATCGTGGAATCCGGCCCCGTCAAGTCGCACCACAACGTGGGCGGCCTCCCGGAAGACCTGCAGTTCGAACTGGTCGAGCCCATCAAGTTGTTGTACAAGGACGAAGTCCGCGTAGTGGGCAAGCAGCTGGGACTGCCGGACAACATGGTTTACCGCCAGCCCTTCCCCGGCCCCGGCCTGGGAGTCCGCTGCACCGGAGCCATCACCCGCGACCGTCTGGAGGCGCTTCGCGAAAGCGATGCCATCCTGCGGGAAGAATTCGCCAAAAACGGCCTGGAGGGCAAGGTGTGGCAGTATTTCACCATCGTTCCCGACTACAAATCGACAGGCGTGAAAGAGGGCAGGCGCAGTTGGGACTGGCCGGTGATCATCCGTGCCGTCAACACCCGTGACGCCATGACGGCCACCATCGAGGAAATCCCTTACGAACTCCTGCACCACATCACCCGGCGCATCGTCACGGAGGTTCCGGGCGTCAACCGTGTGCTGTACGACCTCACGCCGAAGCCCACAGGAACCATCGAGTGGGAGTAAGTTCCGGACTATGACATCCCTACGAGAAAGAGCGCTCGCCGCAGCGTCCTCACGCAGGCCGGAAAGGCATTATGTGGAAAACGGCCCCGTCTCCTCTTACTTCGGCCAGCATGTGTTTTCCCTGGAAACCATGCAGAAATACATGTCCGCATCGGCTTTCCAGGCTGTCCTGAACGCCCGGAAAACCGGCGGAAAGATAGACCGGAAAATGGCCGATGAAATCGCTTCCGGCATGAAATCCTGGGCCATCGAACGGGGCGCCACGCACTATACCCACCTGTTCCAGCCGCTGACAGGCTCTACGGCCGAAAAGCACGAGGCCTTCCTCTCCCTCAAGGACGGAGACCCCCTGGAGCGCTTCAAAGGCAGCGCCCTGGTGCAACAGGAACCGGACGCCTCCAGTTTCCCCAACGGCGGCCTCCGCAACACTTTTGAAGCCCGCGGGTATTCGGCCTGGGATCCGAGTTCCCCCGCCGTCATCCTGGACGGGACCCTGCTGATTCCCTCCGTTTTCGTTTCCTACACGGGGGAGGCCCTGGACATGAAAGTGCCCAACCTGCGCTCCATCCAGGCCCTGGACGCCGCCGCCACCGCCGTCGCCAAACTTTTTGACGGCAAGGTCACCAGCGTTTCCGTGAACCTGGGCCTGGAGCAGGAATACTTCCTGGTGGACGAAGCCCTGTACAACGCCCGGCCGGATCTGCAACTATGCTCCCGCACGGTGATCGGCCACACATCGGCCAAAGACCAGCAGTTGTCCGATCACTATTTCGGGGCCATCCCTTCCCGCGTGGCCCTGTTCATGAAAGACTTTGAAACCGAGGCCTACAAGTTGGGCATTCCGCTCCAGACCCGTCATAACGAAGTGGCTCCCAACCAGTTTGAATGCGCCCCCGTGTTTTCCGAAATCACCACCGCCATCGACCAGAATATGCTCCTGATGATTGTGATGCAAAAGGTGGCGGAGAAACACCACCTGAAGGTGATCTTCCACGAAAAGCCCTTCCAGGGGGTGAACGGCAGCGGAAAGCACTGCAACTGGTCGCTCCAGACTGACACCGGAGTAAACCTCCTGTCGCCCGGGAAAACGCCCATGAAGAACCTCCAGTTCCTCAGTTTCTACGCATCCGTGGTGCGGGCCGTGTGCAAGCACGATGCCCTTCTGATGGCATCTGTCTGCTCGCTGGGCAACTCCTACCGCCTGGGCGGGCATGAGGCGCCGCCGGCCGTGATGTCCGTGTTCTCCGGCTCTACCCTGAGCCGGGTGTTCGACGCCATCCTGCGCATGGAAGACTTCTCGGAAGCCTCCGAGGTCCAGCAAAGCATCGAACTGGTGAATTCCATCCCGGAAATCATTCCGGACAATACGGACCGCAACCGCACGTCCCCCTTCGCTTTTACCGGCAACCGCTTCGAATTCAGGGCCACCGGCTCATCGGCCAATGCCGCCGGAACCACGTTCGTGCTCAACGCTGCGGTGGCCGAAAGCCTGGAGGAATTCCACCGGCGGGTGAGCCTCCTCGTGGACCGCGGAGAAGAAATGGACAAGGCCATCCTGGCCGTGATCCGCGACTTCCTTTCGGAGGCGTCCCCGGTGATGTTCGAGGGAAACGGCTACAGCAGCGAGTGGCAGGAAGAGGCCGTCCGCAGGGGGCTCACCCCCGTCACCAACGTCCCGCTGGCGTTCCAGGCATTCAGAAAGCCGGAATCGATCCAACTGTTCACCCGGACCGGCGTTCTCACCCCCAACGAGATTGAAGCCCGCGTGGAAGTGCAGGAAGAGACATATGTGAAAAAACTGCAGATCGAAGCCCGGGTGATCGGCGACATTTGCCTGAACCATGTGATTCCCGCCGCCGTAAGTTATCAGGATGTCCTCATGCGCAGCATCCAGGGCGGGAAAGAGGTTTTCGGCGAAGAATTCAAGCAGTTGTGCAAGGCCGATATCGAACTGTACCGGAAAATCGCCGCCTACATCAATGCCCTGGCCCAGGACAGCCAGGCGCTGGTGGACGCCCGCAAGAAAGCCAACCGCATGACGGACATGACCTCCCGGGCGCTCTGCTACTCGACCGATGTCCTCCGGCAAATGGAACAGGTGCGGGACAGCGCCGACCATCTGGAAATGCTGGTGGACGACGCCCTGTGGCCGCTTCCCAAATACCGTGAACTGCTTTTCTTCTAGCCCATGGACAAGATTGTCATTCTGGACTTCGGCTCTCAGGTCACCCAACTCATCGGCCGGCGCCTGAGGGAACTGAACGTTTTCTGCGAGATATACCCTTACAATAAGGTGCCGGTCCCGGATGCTTCCGTGAAGGGCGTCATCCTTTCCGGCAGCCCCTGCTCGGTGCGCGACGACAATGCCCCCCAGGCCGACCTGAGCCTCTTCCGGGGCCGTCTGCCCCTTCTGGGCATCTGCTACGGCGCCCAGTACCTGGCCCATACCGGCGGCGGAAAGGTGGAGGCCTCCGACACCCGGGAATACGGCCGCGCCCTGCTCACGGTGGTGGCCGACTCCCCGCTCCTGAAAGGGGTGAGCCGCCAGACGCAGGTGTGGATGTCGCACGGCGACAGCATATCGGCCCTCCCGGCAGGGGCGGAAGTGATTGCCTCCACGGCCGATGTGGTGAACGCCGCCTTCCAGTTCCGGGGCGAGCCCACCTATGCCGTGCAGTTCCATCCCGAGGTATTCCACACCACCGAAGGCGCCCGGATGCTGGAGAATTTCGCCATGGGCATCTGCGGCTGCAAGGGAGACTGGACGCCGGATTCCTTCATCGAGACCACGGTGGCCGAACTCAGGCGCCGGATCGGCGGCGAAAAAGTGATTCTGGGCCTGTCCGGCGGCGTGGATTCCACCGTGGCCGGCGTGCTGCTTCACAAGGCTGTCGGCCATCAGCTCACCTGCATTTTCGTGAACAACGGCCTCCTTCGCAAAAGCGAGTTCGACGGGGTGCTGGAATCCTACCGCGACATGGGCCTGAACGTCATCGGGGCCGATGCCTCGGCGGCCTTCCTGGAAGCCCTGAAGGGGGTGTCCGAGCCCGAGGCCAAGCGCAAGATCATCGGCCGGCTGTTCGTGGAAACCTTCGATTCCTACGCCAAGAAGATTGAAAACGCCCGCTGGCTGGCCCAGGGGACCATTTATCCCGATGTCATCGAGAGCGCCGGTATCCCCGGCATCGCCTCCAAAATCAAGAGTCACCACAATGTGGGCGGGCTTCCGGAAGAGATGAATCTCCGGATCGTGGAACCGCTCCGCATGCTCTTCAAGGACGAGGTGCGCCGCGTGGGAAGGGCCCTCGGCATCAAAGAGGAACTGGTGAGCCGCCATCCTTTCCCGGGACCGTCGCTGGCCATCCGCATCATCGGCGAGGTGACGGAAGAAAAACTGGCCGTCCTGCGGGAGGCCGACGATATCTACATCCGGAGCCTGCGCGCCTACGACTGCACGGGCATGGGCTTTCCATCGGCCTCCGACCCCCGCGTAATGGCCACCAACCTCTACGACGCCATCTGGCAGGCCGGGGTGATCCTGCTGCCCGTCAAGAGCGTGGGCGTGATGGGGGACGAGCGCACCTATGAGAACCCCGTCGCCCTCCGCGCCGTGGTGTCCACCGACGCCATGACGGCCGACTGGTTCCCCTTCCCGTACGATTTCCTGAGGGATGTCTCCAATGAGATCATCCGCAAAGTCAAAGGCGTAAACCGCGTGGTCTACGACATCTCGTCCAAACCCCCGGCAACCATTGAGTGGGAATAATTCTTTGAACAGCAGCAATCAAGGCATTGGTTGCTGCTGTTTCCATTCTGCAGGCGCACAGCCGGTTTCTGCCTTGAAAGACCGGAAGAAACTGTTCTCGCTGGCGAAGCCGGCCTCCTCACTGATAGAGGCGAGTTTTTTTTCGGGATAGAGTCTCATCTGCTCCTGCGCAAAGCGAACGCGGTAAGCGGTAACAAAGCGCGGGAAGGAAAGCCCCATCTGGCTGTTGATACAGGCCGAAATATAGGTGGTATTGGTGTGAAGCCGTGTGGCGATATCGGCAATTCGCAGGTCCGGTTTGCGGAACAGTTGCTCCTGTTCCATCAGTTGTACGATTCTCTCCTGAAGAGCGGGATAGGTTTTTTCGGGGACCGTTTCCTGCTCGGGATTCTTCCTGCGGCGAAGGCCGAAGAACAGGCCGATGCTGCCCGCTGCGCCCACAGCCAGCAGCCACCACCATCCTGCAATGTGCTTTTGCTGCGGTTGGGTGTGGAATAGCAACACGTCGCCCAGGGTGTCATAGGTGCTTTCAGCAAAACCGCCTGCCATCAAATAGTCGCCATCAGGCAGGGCCAGGGCCGCGGCTTTGTGGATGATCGCGTCCAGGGGCTCCGAATAGAAAACTTCCAATCCTGCAGGGGTCTCCTTGTAATCGATTCGCATCAGGTACAGCCGGCTGTCGGCATCGTACCCCTGCATCCAGGCGGTCCCGGAGGTGGATTCCACCTTCAAGCCGGCCTCCCACTTCAATGCGCCCCAGGGACCCTTCTCGGGCAGGGGAGAAGCGGTCTCCAGCAGGGAGAAGCGGCCATGGTCGATCAGCAGAATGGCGTGCTGTCCGTCGGCGTGAAAGACGGGAATCAGATAGGAGTATTCTCCTATGGCGAGGTGGCTTGGCGGGCAGGGCATATGTCCGTTGCCAAGAGACCATTCCTGCAGCAGCATCTCCTGGAAAGGCTCTCCTTGCAATGGATCCACCCATCCCTCGGGCAGCGCCTCCCCGTAGTTGTCCATATCTCCAAAGATAAAGGCATTGTCTTCCGCCGTCAATAAGACATACGGAACGGACCTCGCAAGGCTCGGTTGCTTCACGATGGCGAATTGTTCCCCTGGCGGATAGCTTTCAAGCGCGTCCGGGGCATACCAGTTGCCGGCTACCAGGATGCTGCCATCAGCCATCTCGGCGGCGGTTGCGTGGGTGCGCTTCTGATCCAGAATGGGTCGTGGGGAAAAACTGTGGGTGGCGGGGTCGTACACTTCGATGCCCCAGGTCTGTCCCACGCCGAAGTCCTTTTCGTAGCCTCCGCCCAACATCACTTCTCCGCTGCGCAGTTTGACGGCAAAGCCAGCATCATGCGGATAGAGGGTCTTGAGCGTATGCCACTTGCCGCGGCGGAAATACTCGGCCGTGTTGGTGGAAACAAAGCCGGTGGTGTGGCCGCCGAAGACGGTGTATTCCCCATTGCAAAGTTCCAGGGAGTGTGCTTCGCGGGGCGTTTCCAACGCCGGAAGGCGCTCATACGTCATGGGCGTGAAGGGTACGCCCTTCACATTCACGGACACCGCCAATATGACAGTCAGCAGAAGATTCATGTTGTAAATATACAAATTACTCTATTATAATTCCAAACGGGGTAGGGTGCTCGTTTTGGATGGGAAAAGGGCGAAATGGCTTTTTATGCGCGTTGGAGCGGGGGAGTCTCAAATTATTTTACGAATTGTTAGTTAAAAATCGTGGAATTGAGACAAGGGAGTGTCGGGATATGTCCTACATTTGAAAAAACAATAACCATTTTCCCTATGTATTGTAAGTATTGCGGCGCCCAACTTCCTGATGGCGCAAAGTTCTGTCCCAAGTGTGGTGGCACGTTAACCCCTGTTTCTGAAGCCCCTGAAGCCGATGCTCCCAAGCCTCGACCCGAACCTCAGCCGGAGCCGGAGGTGGAAGTGAAGGAAGAGCCCAAGAAGCCCTATATGAGCCTTAAGGAACTGTTTGCGGGAACCAAACTTACCATGGGAGGCGCTCCCATCGTCAACAAGCGGAATCTCATACTGTTTGCGGTAGCTTTGGTTGTCCTCGTTATACTGGGCCTGTGCAGTCACTGATCCCCATAGCACTATAAACCATGTTTTGCGAAGACGGGAAATACCGTTGGACCCATCCGTTGGATTTGAGGAAGAATCCGACCATCCTCATCCTGGTGTACAAACTGTTCGGCATCCTCTTCAGTATCCCGCTCCTCTATCTGGTTGTCCGTGCCGCCATCGAGGGCGACTGGGCCCGGGCCTGGGAAAACAGCATCAAGATCTGGCTCATTGTCATGGCCGTCATTGCCGTTATCATCTACCTTTCCTACCGGATGGTAATGGGATTCTACGGCGGCAAATTCATCGTCCACTTCACGCTGGACTCCCGGGAGCTGTCCTATCGGCAGGACGCCGTCCAGGAGGAACGGTCCAGAAAACTCGGCATCCTGGCCTTCCTCGTGGGCCTCTTGAGTGAGGATCCGTCCTCCATGGGCCAGGGCATGCACATGGCTTCCGGCAGTTCCCACACCGCCCCGCTCGACAAGATCCGGCGAATCAGGCCCTGCCGTTCCCAGCAACTCATCAAGCTGAGCCAGGGACTCCTCCAAAACCGGGTCTACGTGCAGGACGAAGACTTCGATTTGGTTCTTGGCTTCCTGCGCCAGCACTGTCACAACGCAAAATAATCACAGGTCCCTATGAAACAAACCTCTGTTCAAAACCTTATCATAAACGCCCTTCTGCTTGTGGAGGCGGTGCTGATTGTGTTTTTCCTTCTGCGGATGATAACCAAACCCCGCGACAAGGAAGCCGGGCCCGTAGTGCCCGACCGTGAGTTGACTATTGCCGAGCAGGAAGGTGAGATCCCCCTGCCGCCTATAGTGGGCAATAGCAAACCTGTGGATGTGGAGCCCGTCGAGGGCATCCGTATCACGGCTGCGGAAAACGCCCTGGACAAGGACCGGGAGTTTAAGATAACTGCAGTTAGTGATAAGGACTGGGATGCACTGGAAAAGAAGCTCTCCGATGTAAGCGAGGATCAAATGCTCTTCTGTTTTGATCTGGACGCCGGCATGGAGCCCGACGAACATCTGCCCGGCGAGTTCACCCTCTCCCTGGACTTGGCAAAGATGGGCATTCCGCCCATCCTGCACGACAAGATTTCCGTATGGCGGCAAGCGGGAGACCAGATGTACCAATATACCAGCTGGCTGCAGAACGGAAAGTTGACCTTCAGCAGCGACCAAAACTGTTTTGTGATTTTTGCCCTTCCGTCAGGCTTGGCTCTTCTTAAAACGGTTGTCGGAGCCTTGGTTATTTTGGGAGGTGCAACCTACGCATATGAAACCTGGGAGAAGCATTCTGCCACTGGCGACCTATACAAGAACTTCTTCACCATGAATAAAGATGCGGTGAAGCTCGACATCAAAGACAGCTATGGAGACTTTACGGTGTACTTCCGTTTCAAGGACACCGAATATGCCGACCGCTTTGATACATATAAGGAAAACTGCGAGAATTTTGTTCGACGAGGCCAGGAACTGGAAGAGAAGGCCGAGACCGAATACGGGCGTCAGGTAGAGGAAAAATACAATGAGGAGCGGGCCGAATGGACTACTTGGCAGAAAATAATGGGAAGTGCCGAAGCAAAAAGGAAAGCCCGGGCGGCCATCGATAAAGCCGCCATCCTGGCCAAGTTATGCGAAGAAGACGCGCTATTGAAGCGTTATGCCGAAGGGATGCAACTTCCGCCCAGCATTCGGGACTTGGAGAGCATGCTCAAGTTGGCCAACCGTTATCTTACCGATGACCAGGGACTGCGCCCCCAGACGTCTAATCTCGAAGTGGACTTAATCAACACGGGGCCCTCCGGTGAATACAAGCATACGGCTACAAAACAGTCGTATATTCTGATTAATTATCCTAAAATGCTCAGTGGAGGCTCCTCGTATGTTCGGAAAGGAAATGGCGAAAATATGCTCCTGACCATCACCCACGAACTATTTCACCATAGGCAAAAGAACCATAACTGGCCCGCAAAAATGGACTTCCGCTCGGAGGAGACAACAGCGGCATATCAAGAAAATGATGCGGCTCTGTATTACATCCGGAAAGGAGAGATTACTACAAACGCCCTCCAGGCGCTCGTAACCGGAAAATTTGTGGGAGGAGAGGGCTTTGATCCGTCACCCAGGGAGAATTATGAATTATTTGGACGAGATTTTTCATTTTCTATCTCCACTAACCCCAATTGGGCCTATACTTACGCAGATTTTATGGATTTCCTGCAGCAAAAGAAGGAACTGAAAAGGGCCGTTAAGGGCGGAGTTATTATGGACCAATACGCTTATACGTCTTCCCACAAGGCCAATTATATGAAATGGTTTGGCATCAAGACGGATAAGGAGTTTGATGACTGTCTGCAAGAGTTTTGTGAGCAGAGTCTGGGTAAAATCAGGGACCGGCAGGGAAGCGCACAAGTGGCGGAGGACAGTCCGGATTTGGTTACGAAATCCTATGCGGTTTCCCCTCTGAATCCCGTCGTGAAAATTCCTGTAGTCAGAGGGTCTCTGATTATGCGCACCTTCGATGTGGATGGAGACATAAAGGGTGGTGCGTTTAACGCCTTCATCACGCTGGATAAAGCGCCCAAATCCCCGGATGAGATTTCTTTCTATACTTCCGCAGATTATTTTAAGACCGATACGCAGAAAGGTAATTACTTCAGTGGAGAAAAGAAAGCCTACAGTGGTGCATACTTCCTCCGTACGGCCGGAATCCGCTCTTTTAATGTAGTCGCCCTTTATGCCCCCGATGCACCCAAGATTGAAAAAGTGAAAAGGGACTATGTTTCCTTCAAGCTGCCCAAGCCGGAGAGTGTTCTGGTGAAGAACAAGTACATTACCCGTGCGCTGGTAACCTGTACCTTAAAGGACGGCAGTGAAAGGCGCATCCTGGCCTCTGCCGACAAATTTGGCAAGAAGGTGAAGTGGACCATTGACGGCATTGGAGAAAAGGACTTTTCTCTCACGGTGAGATGGATTTCGGAAGGTGAAAACAGGCCGGTCTACGAATCCCCGGACTCTAAACCTGCCGTGCACGGCGCTATACCGCCAACCCCGGAGGCATCGGCCAACGTAAGCAAGGAAAAGAAGAAGAAAGAAGAAAAGAAGCAGGAGAAAAAGGAAGAGCCGGTCAGTTTCGCCAATCAGGGTGAGCAGGACAGCCAGGACAAGATGTCGGTCATGGATTCGGACCTCCCCGACATTGTCATAGACAAGCTCTCTATCGTTATTGACTTACCCGACAGTGAGGCCGACGGACACCAGTTTGACCATTCACGCGCCCAACAGGTCTATTCCGCACAGGAGCTGAAGGTGACGAAAGAGAAGGATGGCTATCGCGTAGTTGGTCAGTCTAACCATAATACAGTCCTCAGCACCGGTCACGAAGGAGACTCCGGCTATCCCGGAAGTACATATGAAGACCACATCGATCTGGTTATGGACGAGGATTTCGTGGCGAAAGAGGGATCCTTCAGCTGGAGCTGGACCTATCACGACCTTCATACATCCGGTCCCAAATCTACTACTTGGTATAAGCAACTATCCACCCTTTCGGCCCGATTCATAAAGGATGCCGACTTCCCTTCTCCCTATGTGACCTCTTCCCACGTGAGTCAAGGATACCTTATGACCACATTGAGCGCAGCTTGGAAGGGTCAGTTTGGTTCCTACCAAAGAAACTTTGTCCTTACCACGGACGATTTGAAATATTCCAGGAAAGGAAGCAGCAACGTTGAACTACACTATGGTTTTAAAGAGGTGAAATGATGAAACGTACTGTGTTCATCCTCCTTACCTTCCTCTTCCCCCTGACCTTATCGGCCCAGGAGATCAGGGACATGGACATCCGTGTGGAGGTGGCGCAGAACGGCAGCGCCACGGTGACCACCGACTGGGACGTCACCGTGACCAGCGGCACGGAATGGTACATCCCCGTGGGCAATCTGGGGCCCATGAAAGTGACTTCCCTCAAGGTGTCCGAAGACGGAAAGACCTTCGTGGACGAGGGGTTCAACTGGGATTCCGGCCGTTCCCTGGAGCAGAAAAAGAGACGGAGCGGCCTGGTCCGCAAAACCGACGGCGTGGAACTTTGCTGGGGCCAGGGTTCCCTGGGTGACCACAAATGGCGCTCGGTGGTGAAGATGACCGGCCTGGTGCAGGGCATGACCGACTTTGACGGCTTCAACTTCCAGTTCGTGAACACCCAGATGGTGGCGGGGCCGCAGCACGTGAAGGTGACCATCGTTAACAAGACCGGCGGGCCGGAGTGGACATCGGCCGATACCAAAGTCTGGGCCTTCGGCTTCAAGGGCTCCATCTACGTGATAGACGGCGCCGTGGTGGCCGAGACAAACCGGCCCATGAAAAAGAGCAACCATGTGACCCTCATGGTGCGCTTCGACAAGGGGATGTTTGCCCCCGAAGTAACCAAGAACTCCTCCTTCGCCGCCATGGAGAAAACGGCCAAGAAGGGCAGCAGCTACAATATCCTCTCCGACACCAAGGCCTGGGGGCCGTATCTGCTGGGTGCCGGCATCCTGGCCCTTCTCATCTGGATTCTGGGCGCTTTTACCACCGGAAACAAATACCGGAAAAAGCTCTTCGGCACCCGCAAGATCGAGGGCTGGTGCCGCGACGTGCCGCTGGACGGCAATCTCTTTGCCGCTTATTATGTGGTGGATTCCAGCCGGCGTTTCTATCTGGACGGAAACAAGTATACCCGCAACGTCATGGGCGCAGTGTTCCTCAAATGGATGCTGGAAGGGAAGGTGAGCATCCGGCCCGGACGCACAAAAAAACGCATCAGAATGGTGCTGCAGGAGAACAGAGCGTTTGATAACCCCGTAGAGGAGGAACTCTATGAGATGTGCGTAGATGCTGCTGGAAGGGACCTGATCCTGGAGCCCAGGGAATTCAAGCGCTGGTCCAGGCGCCACTATACATACATCCAGAACTGGCCGTACCAGGCTCGGGGCAAGGGACGCAGTTTCCTGCTCCGGAAAGGCTTCATAGACAAGCGCGACCGCGGTACGGAAAAGGGCTTCGGCCCCATGAAGGAGGTGATTGAATTTAAGCACTTTCTTGAAGATTTCACCATCTTGAACCAGCGGGCGATTCCCGAGGTGCATCTTTGGAACCAGTACCTGATTTACGCAACGCTGTTTGGCATTGCCGATAAGGTGAGCCGGCAAATGCAGAAATCCTATCCCGTTGACTTTGCCAAGTATTCGCAGGACCATCTGTTTGAAGGGTTCAGCGTGGCTGCGCTGACATTCCTGGTACAGAAACTAGCCGAAGCGGCCGTGCGCGCAGCCTCCACGCAGGCGGCCCGCGAGAGCGGCGAAGGCGGCAGCAGTTCCGTTGGCGGTGGCGGCGGTCATTCCGGCGGCGGCGTAGGCGGCGGAAGCCGATAATAAAACAACGACTATGATAAAGAAGCTATTACTCATTGTTTGGGCCGGCATCCTGGCTGGAACCCTCACGGCACAGGCCCAGAACTGGACGCTGTCCCAGACCAAAACTTATGGAGCCGGCGGTGCCTTATCCGAGAATCATTCGCTGACTATCGTCAAAGAATCCATGAAGATTGCCGCCATCGTAGGACGCGGAACAAAAAAAGATTTCATAGACCTGTTTTTCCTCCTCAAACAGTTTTCACTTCGCGAAATATTGGATTTGTACCTGCAGAAATATCCGGATGGATCAGTCTTTATTGCCATGAAAAGCCTGTCATACTTTGAAGATGCAGAGCCGGACCCCTGGTCAGCCTCGAAAAAGTGGGCTAAAAAGCGTAAATGACAATGTAAAACAGCATGACGGCGCTGCAGATGAGTTTGAGGCCGGTGCCGAACATAAAGCCCAGGAAAGCCCCCAGGGCCGATTTCAACGATTTGGCAGGCGGCATCTGGGCAAACACCAACTCTCCGATGAGCGCGCCCAGCAGCGACCCCAGGATCATGCCCACCGGGGGAACGATGAGTCCCGCAAAAAGGCCGATCATGGCTCCCAGGCTGCCGTACTTGCTCCCGCCCGTGATTTTGGTGAACCAGGCCGGGACAATGTAATCCAGCACGCTCACGACAATCACGACGGCCAGCCACACCAGCAGGAAGGTGGTGCCCATGGGCTCTCCGGCCCCGTTGGTCCCGGAGCCCCAGATATAAAGGACGAGCAGCCCCACCCAACTCAGCGGAGGTCCCGGAAGGGCGGGCGCCACGCTTCCGATGATGCCCACGATTCCCAGGATAATGGCCAGAATGGCGATGAATGTTTCCATGCTTCAAAAATATTGTTTATCTTTGAGGAAACAAAAGCCATACCAAAATATGTTCGCAAAAGAAGTGTATATGCGCCGCCGGGCTGCGCTCCTTGGGAAAATGCGGGAAGCCGGGCAGTCCGGACTCGTCCTTTTCGTGGGCAATGCCGATGCCCCGGCCCAGTATAAAGACAATTGCTATAAATGGCGTCAGGACAGTTCCTGGCTGTATTTCATGGGGTTGGACGAGCCTCTGATGGCCGCCATCCTGGATATCGACTCCGGAGCCGAAACCCTTTTTGCCGACGATGTGGAAATTGACGACATCATCTGGATGGGCCCCCAGCCGTCGGTCCGCTCCAAGGCCGACGCCGTGGGCATTGCCCATACGGCCCCTTACGCGGCTCTGGGCCAGGCCGTTTCGCTGGCACAGAAAAGCGGCCGCTCCATCCATTTCCTGCCCCCGTCCCGCTATTTCAACACCCTCAAACTGATGGAACTGCTGGGCGTCAAGGATGTCAAAAGCAATGTGTCGGAGTCGCTTACAAAGGCCGTCATTTCCCTGCGCCTGATCAAGGAAGATATTGAGATTGAGGCGCTTGACCGTGCCTGCGACCTGGGCTTCGAGATGCATTCCATCGGCCGGGATGCCATTGTCCCCGGAATTGTGGAGCAGGAGATTGTGGGTAAAATGGAAGGCATGGCCCTTGCCAAAGGCTGGGGCGTCTCCTTCCCCACCATCCTCACCCAGCACGGCGAAACCCTGCACAACCACGGACACGCCGCCATTGTCGAAGCGGGCAAACTGATGGTGATCGACGCCGGCGTTGAGAGCAACGAGCACTATGCCAGCGACTTCACCCGTACCTATCCCACTTCCGGAAAATTCACGCAGAAGCAGCGGGAAATTTACCAGATTGTGTACGAGTGCAACGAACTGGCGTTCCAGTTGGCCAAGCCGGGCATCACCTACCGGGAAGTCCATCTGGCCACGGCCCGCAAAATGCTGGAATGCCTCAGCGGCCTGGGTCTGGTGAAGGGAAACCTGGACGAGATGGTGGCCGCAGGCATTGCCGGCCTTTTCCAGCCCCACGGCCTGGGCCACAACATGGGCCTGGACGTGCACGACATGGAAGACCTGGGAGAGAACCTGGTGGGCTACGACCCCGACCAGACCCGCGCCCGGCAGCTGGGCCTGCGCTCCCTGCGCATGGCGCGCCGCCTGCAGCCCGGCCATGTGATTACGGACGAACCCGGCATCTACTTCATCCCCGCCCTCATCGAAAAGTTCAAAAGAGAGGGCCTGGGACACGATTTTGTGAATTACGCCAAACTGGAGGCCTATTATGACTTCGGCGGCATCCGCCTGGAGGACGACGTCCTTATCACGGAGGGCGGCGCCCGCCGCCTGGGTTCCCGCCGCCTTCCCATCAGTCCCGACGACGTTGAAGCAGTCATGAAATGAACGTCTTCACCCATTATAAGGCCGAGATCCGGTTCGCCGTCATCCTCGTCGCCGTCGTAGCGTTCAGCCTTTGGGCTTCGCGCTTTATTCCCGACGACTACTTTGACGGGGCCATCACGCCCATCCTTATGTCGGCCTCCACGGCCGTCGCCCTTTGCTGTGCCTGGATTACCGCCCGGCATACAGAGGGATACCGTTTGCGCAGGATATGGGCGTGGACGCTTCTTCTCTGGGGCCTTCTGGATGGGATATATGTGGTTTCCTGGCTGTTCATGGGTAAGCCCGTGATGAATATGGGCGCATACGAGCTCACCACCATGGAGATTGCGCTTGGAAACCTGCTGGGCTGGTCCCTGCTACTGTTTCCCACGGAGGCGCTCCGCCCGGGTTGGTTAAACGTCCGGCGCGCCCTGCTTCAGATCCTGCCCATGAACCGCACCTACCTTTCCCAGTTCATCCACGCGGAATACGACTGCAGTTTTTACCTTTTCGTGAACCGTTATCGCATAGAGGAAGCCAAGCGTCTTATGGCCGATAATCCCGATATGAAGATGGCTGAGATTTCGGCCAGCTGCGGCTTCTCTTCGCCCTCCGTCTTCAGCCGCACCTTCACCGCCATCGCCGGCCAGTCGCCCAGCGAATGGGGGAAAATTTGATTCTGCGGGAAATATCTAACTATTTTTACGATGAAAAAGAAGAAATTCTTCCTTTTCTGTGAAAATATTGCTATCTTTGTACGGCATTAAATAATAGTGATGTACCAGAAGAATCCATTATTGCAATTTGCCGGTATCCCCGTATCGGGAGCAGACATCAAGTCCTGCTTCCAAAACCTCGCGTCACCGGAAAAGAAGATACAAGCGCTGGAGAAAAGCGGCGAACTGGTCCGACTTAAGCGAGACCTCTATATCGTCAATGAGGAGTTTAGCGGAATGGTTACGGACGTGAGACTCTGTGCCAATCACCTATACGGCCCATCTTACGTTTCCTTCCAATGGGCGCTTCGCTATTATGGAATGATTCCGGAACAGGTCTTCCTGATGACATCGGCAACCACCAAGCGTTCCCGTATGTTTGAAACCCCTATCGGGAACTTCAGTTATGTCCAGGTCACTACAAAATACTTCCCCATCGGCGTAGAAAGCAGACAGGAAGAGGGTATCGGCTTCCTTATGGCCAGCCGGGAGAAGGCCCTGTGTGACACCATTTTACTGGACAACTTTGTTCCCCACCAGTCTGTGAAATCTTTGGCCGTGTACCTTGAAGAGGATATGAGGCTGGATATGGATATCCTTTCAGAATTGGATGCCGATATTGTCCAGCAGTGCGCCCAAGCCGGACGAAAGACACAAATATTCAAGAATCTGATAAAGCTAATAAGGCAATGACAACATACGAGTCAATGCTGGCCGCTTATAGAAATGATAGCGGCAGCACGGCAACAAAGAACGCCGAGCAGGAGGTGTGCCAGAAGATTGCACTGGCCGGTCTGCATCGGGGCGGCTTTTTTGACCACGCCGCATTTTATGGCGGCACTTGTCTGCGTATGTTTTACGGCCTCCCCAGGTTTTCTTATCGCAAGTAAAAGATTATCCAAAGTACCCTCCTCTCAGTTCCTATAACTTTCTGATTTTCAACACTACTTTTGATAATATTGTTTTGATAAAAATACTGTTATCTTATGTATGAGCCCAAACATCATTAGTAACAGTATATGCATCCAAAAACAACAAACATCAAAGAACTCGTGCGGGAGTGCGAGTTCTTTCTGCGCCAACTGAACTATTCAGAGGCCTGCATTGCAGTACACCGTCGGCAGTGGAATGACGGGATCATTCCCTATATGGCATCGAGGGGTATTGTCGAATACAATCCGATTATTGGCGCCGATTATTTGGCGTGTGCCACGAAGAACTCAGCGCCATCAACAAAACGTGCTCGCACCCGTAACATCCACATCCTTGATGAATACCTGGCAACAGGCAACGTCAGGAGGCGCATTGTTCATCTTGTAGACCACACATTACCTGGCGAGATTGGGAAAATTGCCCAATCATATTTGGCGTACATGAAAGAAATAAGGCGGTCTGAAGGGACTATTCTCAATCACCAAAGAATGTTGAGCTACTTCATCGTCGGGCTGAAATCTAAAGGGAAGGAGCACCTTTCTGACATTGACGAGCGTGACATACTTGACTTTGTTGACAATACGCAAGTTGCGAAGGATCATCACTTTTATACAATCCGCCAGTTCTGCAAATACCTTTATGAGCACGGACACGTGACCAGAAATCTTGGCTATGTAGTCGAACGCGCGAACTTCCCTCAGAAAGAGAAACTTCCGTCCGTATATAGTGCAGAAGAAGTCAAGCAGATAGAATCTTCGGTCGAACAGTCCAGCAAGGTGGGAAAGCGTGACTATGCAATCCTGCTCTTGGCATCAAGGTTAGGGCTTCGAGTATCAGACATTGCCGGTCTTACATTCGACAATATAGACTGGGACAATAACAGGATCGTCCTCAGGCAGCATAAGACTGGGAACCCCGTTGAGTTGCCGCTTTTACCAGAAGTCGGCGAAGCTATTGTCAATTACCTTCGCTATAGCCGTCCGGTATCAAATCTTCCCAATGTGTTCCTGTCTGCATGTGCTCCGTATCGTCCAATGAATAGGCTCGGACTTAATGGCGTAGTTCTGCGAATCATGAGGGGTTCCGGGGTAAATCTTAAAGGCAGGAAGTTTGGTCCTCACGCCATGCGCCATTCGCTTGCAAGCAACATGTTGAAGTCCGGAGCCTCCATATCCATCATCTCAGAGGCTTTGGGGCATGAAAGCAGCGAAACGACGCGTGAGTATCTGAGGATTGACGTTACCAGTCTGGCAAAATGTGCTCTGGACGTCACTCCGGTACCAGAATCTTTCTACAATCAGAATGGAGGGGCGTTCTATGATTAACTACACCTACAAGAGCGTCTTCGCTCGTTTCTTCCTTGACTTCATACATATGAAGGATGCCATGGGATACAGGACTCCGAAAATTGAGTACATATTCAAGGAACTCGATATCTTCTTTTCCAAAGAGACCGTAAAAGAACCGATTATCACGAAGCAGCTGATTGTAAAATGGCGGGGGGAGAAGGTGAATGAATCGGAACGGACATTGTATGACAAGTGGTCCATCATATCGCAGTTCTCCCGCTATATGGGGCATCTTGGCTATCCCTGTTATGTGCCTCCTATGCCGCTGAAGCACTTTAACCAAAACTCATTCATCCCATATATCTTTACCCATGAGCAGATACAAGCAATCTTCGATGCGAGTGACAGGCTCACAATGATATATAACAACATGGACAGCAAGATGTTCTGCGTTCCTGCGATGCTACGGCTTCTGTACGGGACTGGTTTGAGAATCGGGGAGGCCATCTCATTGACTAATGGCGATGTGGACTTTGAGGAAGGGACCATCCTGCTCCGGAAAACCAAAAATCAGCAGCAGCGTATCGTAATAATGTCACCTTCCTTGAAGGAGGTGTTGCGGCAATACGTGTCTTACAAGGGGAAACTGCCAATCCGCCACACGTTCGACAAGGACGCTCCTTTCTTTATATCTCCCAGCGGTTCCCCTGTAAGCAAGTGCGCATTCTATGGATGGTACAGAAAGCTACTACGGGCATGTAACATCCCTTTTATCGGTGACAACCGGGGGCCGCGAGTGCATGACATCAGGCATACTTTTGCAGTTCATTCACTCATGAAACTAGTTAAGGAAGGTGTTGACATCTACTGCGCCCTTCCAATCCTTGCTACATACATGGGCCATAAAACTTTGATGGGAACAGAACGGTATGTCCGGTTAACGCAGGAAATGTATCCAGACATCATCCATTTGGAGGAGTCCGTTTCCTCATATGTCTTTCCCTCTATCGCATTAATGAAACGAGCCGATGAAAACGAATGACTTTTCCAAATACCTGTCAGGCTTCTTCACGGAGTATCTGTCATCGGAGCGTGGCGTAAGCCACAACACAATACGTTCGTACAGTGAGACGTTCGCTGCGTTCCTGGACTACATGGGGTCCATGCAGCATGTGGCCGCTGAGCGGTTGACGCTGAATCACTTGACACGAAAGAGTGTTGTCTCGTTCCTGGACTGGCTACAGGAACAGAAAGGAAGTAAAGACTCAACCCGTAACCAGCGTCTGGCCGCCATCCACGCATTCGCCAAATATATGCAGTACGAGGATGTCGCTCACCTGGAGCAGTGGCAAAGCATCCTCTCCATCAAAATCAAAAAAACGGTCAAGCGCAGTGTGAACTACCTTTCAACGGAGGGCATCAAAGCCCTTCTGGAACAAATCCCGCAGGAAACCCGCACTGGCCGACGGGACTTAGCAATGATTACATTACTGTATGGTAGCGGAGCAAGAGTACAGGAGTTGGTGGACTTGACTCCTGAGGATCTGCATCTGGATAATCCATGCTATGTCACCCTTTTCGGGAAAGGACAGAAAAAGCGACTCATCCCTCTTCAAGGACAACTTATCGGACTACTGAAGTCATACATGGTCGAGAATCGCCTGGATGTCTTGTCCGCCAATCACCAGCCTTTATTCCAGAACAACAGGGGCGGCAAACTCACAACAGCCGGGGTCGCATATATCCTGTCTCAATACTTTGCAATGGCGAAAACCGCACACCCGGAACTCTTTCCGGAACGAATCAGCCCGCATAGCCTGCGGCATAGCAAAGCCATGCACCTGTTACAAGCCGGGGTCAATCTGGTCTATATCCGCGACATCTTGGGACATGTGTCCATACAAACAACGGAAATCTATGCTCGCGCCGACTCGAAGCAGAAACGGCTTGCATTGGAATCGGCATATACTGATGTGCTTCCCGAAGTGGAAAACAAAACCTCCTGGGAGAAAGACTCTGACTTAAGAATGTGGCTGAAGAGTCTGGGGAAGCAGTGAAATATTATCCAAAGCCGTTTTAACAAGTAGAAATGTCAAACAACTGATAATCAACATGCTCTTGGGGGCGACTTTGGATAATCTTTTACTTGTGATAACTCAG
>JAFSMS010000025.1 GCA_017447815.1 Bacteroidales bacterium
AATTAAATCAATTATTTATCGCTTTTTCGGAGACCCGCGCCGTGGTGGATATTCTTCCGCTCGGGCCGGTTCTATGGGCTTACCGATAGCCGCATAGATGAGCCTCCAAAATGAAGCAGGTTATTTTTTTACGTTTACTTAACAGGTATTCCTTCGGGATCCAAAACCCTGGTAATTTCCTTCATCGGCATGGTTACTCAGGAAGTCGCCATCCAGCCGGTGGTCAATATTGTCATGTATGCCGACAGCGAGGCCCTCGAAGAGGCGGTGGTCACCATCGCCTACGGTGCGGCGAAGAGATCGACCCTCACCGGCGCCATCTCGTCTGTGAATGCGGATAAGATCGCCAATCGGCCCACCTCCAGCGCGGCTTCCGCCCTGGAAGGTTCCGTGTCCGGTATCCAGGTGAACAGCACCTATGGCGCTCCGGGCGAAGACCCTTCCATCCGCATCCGCGGTATCGGCACCATCAATGGCTCCGCTTCTCCGCTGTATGTGCTGGACGGCGTTCCTTATTCCGGAAACATCTCCGACCTCAACCCGGCGGATATCGAGTCCATGACGGTTCTCAAAGACGCCGCTTCCGCCGCCCTCTATGGTAACCGTGCCTCCAACGGTGTCATTCTGATTACCACCAAGAAGGGGTCCCAGGGCCGTCTGTCCGTGAATTTGGAGATCAAGCAGGGTGCTTACACCCGCGGTATCAAAGAATACGAACTCACCACTCCCCAGCAGTTTATGGAAGTATCCTGGCAAAACCTCTACCGCTCTCTGATCAGCGGAGAAAACCCCTCTACTCCGGAAGATGCTGCCGAGTATGCCAATACGAAGTTGGTGGAAGACCGTTTGGATATCAATATTTTCAATGTGGCGGATGACAAACTTTTCGTCGGAGCCGCCGGTAAGTTCAATCCCGACGCGACGATTCTCGCCCCCTATGCCGAAGACCTGGACTGGTATAGCAATACCATCCGCAAGGGACATCGCCAGGAATACAACCTGAGCGCCAGCGGCGCCACGGACAAGAGCGATTACTATTTTTCCGTCGGCTACCTGAATGAAAACGGTTATGTGACCAATTCGGGTTTTGAGCGCCTCACCGGCCGCGCTTCCGTGAGCATCCGTCCCGTGAGTTGGTTCAAGACCGGTTTGAACCTCACCGGAAGCCATCAGAACTACAAAAACACCAACGGAGACAGTGACGCGTCCTACACCAACGCATTTATGTACTGCCGGCAGATTGCGCCCATCTATCCTGTTCACCTTCACGACATCAACACCGGCGAATACATCCTGGACGCCAACGGCAACAAGCAGTATGACTCCGGTAAGTATATCGACGCCGACGGCGTGACCCAGATCACTCGCTCCCAGTATGCCGACCGCCATGTCGTCTGGGAGAATGAACTCAACAGTGACAAATCTGTCCGCAACACCCTCCAGGGAACCCTGTATGCCGACTTCTATTTCCTCAAGGACTTCACTTTTACCCTCACGGGAGACCTGAATGTCCGTAACAACGAGAACTTTACCTATAACAGTGCGGTGATCGGCGACGGTGCGGGCAACCTGGGCCGCGGAAAGCGGGTGGACTATCGCTACAAACGCTATAATTTCCAGCAGCAGTTACGCTGGATCCACCAGTTTGGCCAGCACAACGTGAGCGCTCTCCTGGGACACGAAAACTACTATTTCAACCGCGACTACCTCTATGGCTACAAGACCGCCGAGGTGTTCCCGGGAAGTTCCAACATGAGCAATTTCTCCAGCATCACCTCCCTGGACGGCTACCAGGACAACGACCGTACCGAAAGTTATCTGGGCCGGGTCCGTTACAACTACATGGACAAGTACAATGTGGAGGCCTCTTTCCGTCGCGACGGCTCTTCTCACTTCTCCTCCGCAACCCGCTGGGGCAACTTCTGGTCCATCGGCGCCAACTGGATGATTTCCAAGGAACCGTTCATGCAGAATATCTCCTGGGTGAACACCCTCAAACTCCGCGCCGACTATGGTCAGGTGGGTAATGACGCCGGTTCCGGTTACTATGGGTATATGGCTCTCTATGAGGCCGAAACCCACGCGAACAAGGGTGCCTATTACATCTCCAACCTTCCTAACGAGGAACTGAAATGGGAAACCGGTGAATCTTGGGGCATCGGCCTCGAATCCCGCCTGTTCGGCCGCTGGAACCTCAATGTGGAATACTTCTACAGGGTAAACCGCGACCTTCTCTTCAGCGTACCGCTTCCGCTGTCTGCCGGTGGAACCACCCGCAGCGGCTCTCCCAGCGCATCCATCCTGAAGAACATCGGTTCCATCTCCAACCGGGGTTGGGAAATCGAGACCGATATCGACATCGTGCGTACCCGTGACGCCTATGTGAATCTGGGCATGAACGCGACCTTCCTTACCAACAAGGTCCTGAGCCTCCCCGAAGAGGTGAAGACCAACAAGGGCGGTTTCATTTCCGGCTCGCACAAGATCATGGAAGGCCATGACCGCTATGCCTTCTTCATGTACACCTACGAAGGTGTCGACCAGATGACCGGCCGTGCTCTCTACAAGTTCAACGACGAAGACTTCTTCATTCCCAAACTGGATGGAAACGGCGATCCGATGAAAGATGCCTCCGGCAATTACATCCCGCTGTACGGCGTCCTCGAAGATGCGGAAGGCAAGCCCACTTCCATGGTGCAGGAGGGCAACTATATCATCATTAACGACCGTCCTTACGCACTCAATACCGCTTATGCCCTCCGCGAGTGGCAGGGTTCCGCCATCCCCAAGGTGTACGGCGGATTCAATCTGAATGCCGGTTGGAAGGGCTTCTCTTTGAGTGCCGTGTTTACTTATTCCCTGGGTGCGAAGACGTACGACGGAGTCTATGCCGGCCTCATGACCGCAGGCTCCACCGTCCCTCATAACTATCACAAGGATATCATGAATTCCTGGAAGGGCGTACCCGACGGCATGACCGAGAAATCGGCCGACCGTATCGATCCGAACGGCATTCCGGAAATCAACTCCGTGAACAGCAACTACAACAATGCCACTTCTTCCCGTTGGCTGGTCTCCTCGGATTACCTCGTCCTGAAGAACCTCTCGCTGAGTTATCAGTTGCCCAAGAAATGGGCGCAGAAGGTTTCCATGCAGGGAATCGGCATCACGGCGTCCTGCGAGAACCTCTTTACCCTCACCGCCCGTCAGGGTATGAACCCTCAGCAGTCTTATTCCGGCGGCCAGGAAAACTACCTGGTGACTCCGCGCGTGTACACACTCGCCCTCAACGTCAGATTCTAGTTTAAATGCAAGTGACTATGAAACATATCATTCTTAAAAGCATTCTGGCCGTTTCTGCCGGCCTTCTGGTTTTCTCCTGCTCCAAGGAGTATCTGGATACGGTTCCGGAAGACTCTACCTCGCCTGCAACCATTTTTGAGACCACCGGCAACGCCAGACTGGCCATCAACGGTATTTCTCGCCTGATGACCGTTCAGTATATGTCCAATCAGGGTTACAATGGTGAGGGCACCATTATGTCCCATTACGGAAACTGGCCCGGAAATGATTTGCAGCGTTGCAACAACACCGGCAACGACTACATCATCAATTCCGACTCCCATGACCAGGTTTCCTACTATTTTACCATTTTCGCCTGGTTCTACTATTACAAACTCATCAACAATGCCAATCAGGTCATTGCCAATATCGACAATGCCGAAGGTCCGGACAGTGAACGGCAGTTCATCAAGGCGCAGGCCCTCACTTACCGCGCCTATTGCTATTTCATGCTGTCGCAGATTTACTGCTATCGCTGGGACGACCGCAATGCGGCCGTCAACGAAGGGGTAGGATACGGTCTTCCGTACCGTGGAGAGGCCGATGAGGACCCTACCGGCCCGCTGGCCAAGACCAAACTGGAAGACATTTACGTGAACATCTACAAAGACTTGGATGAAGCCATCGGCCTGTACAAGTCTTCCGGCCTGCATCGTGCCGCCGACGAGTTCTATCTGCCCGACGTGGATGTCGCCTATGCCGTTTATGCCCGCGCTTCCCTTACCCGTCAGGATTGGACAAAGGCGGCGGAAATGGCCAAACTGGCCCGTGCCGGACACCCGCTGATGAGCCGGAACGACTATATGGAAAGCGGCTTCAGCGTGCCGAACGATGAGTGGATCTGGGGCGTTTACGATGCCTCGGACCAGACGCTTTACTACTATTCCTACTTCGCCTACCTGGCCTCCAACGGAAGTTCCGGCAACTGCCGCAACTATCCCAGCGCCATCAGCCAGGAACTGTATGACCAGATTCCCGAGACGGATGTACGCCGCGCCCTGTGGCTGGAGCCGACAGATGCGGAACGTGCCGAGTGCAATGCGGCCGGCCGCAGCACCAAGTCCCTTTACAAGCGTGCTTTCGCCGAGTATGGCAACAAACTGTATTCCACCAGCACGGTTTACATGTACATGCAGTTCAAGTTCCAGAACCAGGATCAGCCGGGCGTGGGCAGTTTCAACTTTATGCGTGCCGCCGAGATGTACCTCACCGAGGCCGAAGCCCTCTGCATGCAGGGTGGCCATGACGCCGAAGTGCAGCAGTTGCTGAATGAACTCAATGCCAATCTGGACCCTGCCTACAACTGCACCAAAACGGGGGCCGAACTCCTGAAAGAGGTGAAATTCTACCGCCGTCTGGATTTGTGGGGCGAGGGACAGAACTGGTTCGACTACAAGCGTTGGAATGAACCCATTGTCCGGAAATCCATTGCCGACGGTGGCAACTGGCACAAGACTTTCGCCGGAACCATCTCGCCGGAAGCCAACTACAAATGGACGTTCTATATCCCGCAGAAGGAGTTGGATTATAACCCTCTGGTGAGAAACTAACGTGCCTTGTCCATGAAAAAGAAGGATACCGGGGCTGCCCGATATCCTTCTTTTTTTATGTGTCCGGTTTTTACAACTGGATGGCTACGCGGAAACTCATGTCGCCGGGGTTTTGTCCTGCATACAGGTCCGAAGCGGTGACGAAGATGTTGATGACGCCCTGGGCCCATTCATAGTCCACGAAGGTGGTGTAGTAGAGACCCTCTTCCGTTTTCTCCGTACGCATGGCGGGAAGGGGAGTGGAGACACCGTCTTCGTACCGGCGGTGCACGATGACAACGCCCTTTTCCACCACGTCCTTGGTGATTTCGGGAACCTCGAGGGTGGCCTGGAAGTAGCCTTCGTCTTCATTGCCGTTTTCTACATCCCAGATACTCCAGTTGGTACTCTTGACATTGAAGTCAATCAGTGTCATGTCCAGCCCTTCCACAATGGTGTACTGCTCCGTGTAGTACTCTTTGGTACAACCGGTGGCGAGCACCCCTGCGGCCAGCAGGCCGATAAGAATTCTGTGCACTTTCATCTCTGTTGGGATTTTATTGTTTGTTGTATCTATTCAAAAAGCAAGCCACTTTCACTGCCTGCAAAGTTAAGGAAAAAAATGCGTATCTTTGCATGATTGAGATGTGAGTTATCATGAGACCTTTGTATCTGACCAATACCCTTTCCCGCAACAAGGAACTGTTCAAGCCCATCCATGAAGGACATGTGGGCATGTATGTTTGCGGCCCTACCGTATATGGGGACGCCCATCTGGGCCACGCCCGTCCGGGTGTCACCTATGACGTGCTGTTCCGTCTCCTGAAGTATCTGGGCTACAAGGTGCGTTATGTCCGCAACATCACGGACGTCGGACACCTGGAGCACGATGCCGATGAAGGGGAGGACAAGATTGCCAAGAAAGCCCGCCTGGAGCAGTTGGAGCCCATGGAGGTGGTGCAGTATTACACGGAGCGCTACCACGAGGCCATGCGCCTTCTGAACGTGGAATCCCCGTCCATCGAGCCCCGGGCCAGCGGTCATATCATCGAACAGATCGAGACTATCAAGAAAATCCTGGAAGCCGGCTATGCTTATGAGAGCAACGGCTCCATCTATTTCGATGTGCGCAAGTACAACCGGGACCACAATTACGGCATCCTGAGCGGCCGTACGCTGGAAGCCACGCTGGAAGGCACCCGCTCGCTGGACGGCCAGGGAGACAAGCGCGCCCCGTACGATTTCGCCCTCTGGAAAAAGGCCGAGCCGGAGCACATCATGCGCTGGCCTTCCCCCTGGGGGGACGGCTTCCCCGGCTGGCACCTGGAGTGCTCGGTGATGGGCGCCAAGTACCTGGGAGAGGAGTTCGACATCCATGGCGGCGGCATGGACCTCATGTTCCCGCACCACGAATGCGAAATCGCCCAGAATGTGGCTTCCCGCGGCACGCAGGGCGTCCATTACTGGGTGCATAACAATATGATCACCATCAACGGGCAGAAGATGGGCAAGTCCCTCGGGAACTTCATCACCCTGCCGGAACTCTTCGGCGGCAGCCATCCCAAACTCACGCAGGCCTATACGCCCATGACCGTGCGGTTCTTCATTCTCCAGGCCCACTACCGTGGCACGCTGGACTTCTCCAATGAGGCCCTGCAGGCGGCCGAGAAAGGCTACAAGCGCCTGATGCAGGCCTGGCGCGCGCTGGGAGAGGGGCATCAGGAGGCCTCTCCCTCTCCGGAGGTGCAGGCCCTCCAGGATGCCGTGCTGGACGCCCTCTGCGACGATCTCAACACCCCCATCGCCATCGCCCATCTGTTCGACGCCGTGAAACTGGTCAACGGCGGCTCGCTGACCCCGGCCGACAAAGCCTCCCTGAAACTGTTTTTCGACGATGTGGTTGGCGGAGTGCTGGGCCTCAAGGACGAGGAAGCCGGCGCTTCCGGAAAGGCCGAAAAGGCCCTGGACGGCGTCATGGGCCTGGTCCTGGAAGCCCGCAAGAAGGCCCGTGAGGAGAAGAACTGGGCCGAGAGCGACCGCATCCGTGACACCCTTGCCTCCTTCGGCATCACCGTCAAGGACACCAAGGAAGGCGCCACCTGGAATCTGGAGTAGTATGAAATTCATTTCTTGGAATGTAAATGGCCTGAGGGCCGTGGCCGGCAAGGGGTTTGCCGATATTTTCGCAGACCTGGATGCCGATTTCGTCTGCCTGCAGGAAACCAAACTGCAGGAGGGCCAACTGGACCTGGAATTCCCCGGCTATCAGTCCTATTGGAACTATGCCCTCAAGAAAGGATACTCCGGTACGGCCGTCTATACGCGCCATACCCCGCTTGGCGTCCGCTACGGAATCGGCCTGGAGGAGCATGACCAGGAGGGGCGGGTGATTACGCTGGAGTACGACCGGTTCTGCCTGGTCTGCTGCTACACGCCCAATTCCCAGGACGGCCTCAAGCGCCTGGATTACCGCATGCAGTGGGAGGATGCCTTCCGTGCCTATTTGCAGGGCCTTCCCAAGCCGGTCATCCTGTGCGGAGACCTCAATGTCGCGCACGGGGAGATAGACCTTAAAAACCCTTCCACCAACCACATGAACGCCGGTTTTACCGACCAGGAGCGCGACAAGTTCTCGCAGTTGCTGGCCGCAGGTTTTGTGGATTCCTGGCGCTACCAGCACCCGGAAGAGGTGAAGTATTCCTGGTGGAGTTACCGCATGAACGCCCGCGCCCGCAACGCCGGGTGGCGCATCGACTACTTCGTGGTGTCCGAATCCCTGAAAGACGCTATCGTCTCCACGGAAATCCATGACGAAATCTTCGGTTCCGACCATTGCCCGGTGGAACTGGTAACGAACTTTTGACAAATGCTCTCTTTTACTTGCGATTACACGCAAGGCGCCCATCCTGCTATCCTGGAGCGCCTTGTCTCGACCAATTTCCAGCAGGAACCCGGTTACGGGGAGGATGTGTTCACCGCATCGGCCCGGGAGAAAATCCGTACGGCCTGCGCCTGCCCGGAGGCCGATGTGTACCTCCTCGTGGGCGGCACCCAGACCAATTCCACCATCATCGCTTCGCTCCTTCACGACGTGGAAGGCGCCGTGGCGGTGGAGACCGGCCACATCGCAGTGCATGAAGCCGGAGCCGTGGAATACACCGGCCACAAGGTGCTCACCTTGCCGGCGCACGAGGGAAAGATGGACGCTTCCGAATTGAAGGCCTATCTGGAGCGCTTCTATGCCGACGGGTCCTTCGACCACATGGTGTTTCCCGGCCTGGTGTACCTCTCCTTCCCCACGGAATACGGTACGCTTTATTCCAAGGCCGGGTTGAAGGCCATCCGGGAAGTGTGCAAGGCGTATGACCTGCCCCTTTTCGTGGACGGCGCCCGCCTGGGCTACGGACTCATGAGCCCCGCCTGTGACATCACCCTGGAAGAGTTGGCGTCCCTTTGCGACGTGTTCACCATCGGCGGCACCAAGGTCGGGGCCCTCTGCGGAGAAGCCGTGGTCTTCCCCGGCGGCGCTCCCAAGCATTTTTTCACCACGGTGAAACAGCATGGAGCCCTTCTGGCCAAAGGGCGTCTCCTGGGTATCCAGTTCGAAACGCTCTTCACGGACGGACTGTACTTCTCGATTGCCCGCAACGCCATTGACCGGGCCATGGAACTGAAACAACTGTTCTTGTCCAAAGGCTATGAACTTTTTCTGGATTCCCCTACCAACCAGCAGTTTATCCTCCTTCCGAAGGAGGCTGCCGCCGCTTTGGAAGGCAAGGTTGCGTATGAAGTGTGGGAATACTTGCCGGACGGACGCGCCGTCACCCGTTTTGCCACCAGTTGGGCTACGACCCGCGAGCAACTTTCGGCCCTGGCCGCTTTGTTACCGTAAAGGTTAATTCACCAGCCCGATGGCGCCGAAGACGCCCAGGGAAGCCAGGAGCATGATGGCTCCGGCCAGCACGACGCCCGCCATGACGGCCAGGGTGCTCTTCTTGAAGTCCATGTTCAGGATGCTGGCCGCGAGGGTCCCCGTCCAGGCCCCGGTCCCGGGCAGCGGAATGCCTACAAACAGAAACAGCGCCCAGTACAGGCCGCGGCCGGCCTTGGACTCCAATTTCCGGCCTCCCTTCTCCCCTTTTTCCAGGCACCAGGTAAAGAACTTTCCGATCACTTTCTTATCCTTTCCCCACTCCAGCACCTTGCGGGCAAAGAGGAAGATAAAGGGGACAGGCAGCATATTTCCCAGGATGGCGACAAGGATGGACGGCACCATCGGAAGTCCGAACCCTACGGCATAGGGGATGGCTCCGCGGATTTCGATAAGCGGAACCATGGCAATGAGAAAAACCCAGAAATACTTTTTCATAGACACTACTGCTGATGGGCGGCAATGAGAGCCCGGATTTCTTCTTTGGCTTCCCGCCAGCGCGGGATGTCTATTTTGGTGCCGATTACTTCCACCACCTTGGCGGCGATGATGGATCCCACCTCACCGCATACGCGCAGCGGCATCCCCAGGGAATGGGCATACAGGAAGCCTGCCGCGTAGGTGTCTCCGGCACCGGTGGCGTCCACCGGAGTGGCCGGCCAGGGTTCGATGAAGTGGTACTCATCCCCGGATTTGACCATGGAGCCTTCCTTTCCCACCTTCACCACGGCAATCTTGCAGTAACGGGTGAGGTCGTCAATGGCTTCGCGGGGTTCCATCTTGGTGAAGGCCTTGGCCTCCGATTCATTGGCAAACACAATGTCCACATAGTTTTCCACCAGGTTGTGGAAGAAGGCGTCGTTGGACTCCACCACATTGTAGGAGGCCATGTCGATGGAAATGATGCAGCCGGCCGCCTTGGCCAGCCGGGCTGCCTTGGAAATCAGGTCCTGGTTCTGGACCAGATAGCCTTCGATGTGGAAATAATCATAGCCATGAAACTGCTCCAGGGTCAGGTCTTCCGGTTCCAGTTCCAGCGTGGCGCCCATATAATCGGCAAAAGTGCGCTCTGCGTTGGCCCCGGTGATGAACACCATGCACCGGCCGCTGGACTTGGTGCCATAGAGCATCTGCGCCCGCACCCCATACTGTTCCATGGTGCTTTTGAAGAGGTTGCCCAGGTCGTCGTTGCCGATTTTCCCGAGGAAGCCGGACGGCATCCCGAAAATGGCCGTGCAAGTGATGGTGTTGGCCGCCGACCCGCCCGGGACATACTTGACGCCGTATTCCTTGAGGGCGTCCCAGATGCGGTCCCCGGTTTCCATGTCCACGTGCTGCATGCTGCCCAGGGGAAGATGATATTTGCGCAGAAGGCTGTCATCCGGAAGGATGGCCAGGATGTCGGTCAGGGCATTGCCGATGCCAAGAATGGATTTCATAGACACATTCGTTGAATGGTAACTTACAAAAATAGACAATTTTTGCCGATTTTCCATTATCTTTGCCTGCAGTATGGACAAGAAAGCAAAAAATATCCTGCAATACATTTTCTGGGGCGCAGTGGCGGTCGTCTTGGTGTACTTCTGCCTCCGGAGCATTGACTGGAAGCAGTTCTCCGAGGCTCTCCGCCAGTGCCGGTGGGAATACATCATCCTGTCCATGGTGCTGGGAACGCTCGTTTTCCTGGTCCGGGGAAGCCGTTGGCGCATGCTGCTGCTGCCCTTCGACCCCTCCACCTCCTCCGTCACCACATTCAATGCCTACAATATCTGCATGGCCGTGAACCTCGCCCTTCCCCGTGCCGGAGAAGTGGCCCGGCTGGGGTATGTGGTGAAACATTCCGCTGTCGGACCGGACGGGAAGCGGCTCCTGACTTTCGACAAGGCGCTGGGCACCCTGCTGATCGAGCGCGTCTGGGATGCCGTCGTAACGCTGGGCATGGCCGCCGTGCTGCTGGCCGTGATGTGGAAGACCTTCGGCGCCTACCTCATGGAAAGCCTGTCCTCCCTGGGCGGGGCCGATACGCTCTGGTGGATGCTGGGCGGGCTGGTGGTCCTGGTGCTGTGCCTTCTGTATCTGGCCTATGCCTTCCGGGAAAAAGGCGGCGTCTGGGGCAAAATCTGGAGCTTTATCGAGGGCATCGGCAGCGGACTTTCCTCCTTCCTGAAAATGAAGAAAGCATGGCTGTTCTTTGTCTATACGGCCGTCATCTGGGTGATTTACTGGCTCATGAGCGCCTGCATCGTCTGGGCCCTCCAGGATATCGAAGCCTTTTCTTCCCTCACCATGACCGACGCCTTCTTCCTGATGATCGCCGGCAGCATCTCCTCGGTGGTCCCCGTCCCGGGCGGCTTCGGCGCCTATCACGGCGTGGTTTGCGGGGCCCTTTCCAGCATCTGGGGCATCCCGATGGGAACGGGCATGATTTTCGCCACGCTCAACCATGAGTCCCAAGTGATTACGCAGGCCCTCTGCGGCCTGGCTTCCTATATCCACGAAACCTTCTTCCGCAAGAAATGACCCGCCGCTTCGCCCTCATCGGCCATCCCGTGGCCGGCTCGCTGAGTCCCCGCATGATGGCCGCCGCCTATGGAGGCCGATACCGTTACGACCTCCTGGACTTCGAGCGTTTCGAAGATGCCTGGCAGGCCTTCCGGGAGGGGTATTACGGCATCAACGTAACCGCTCCGTTCAAGCGGGATGCCTTCGCCAGGGTTGACGTCCTGTCGGAGAAAGCCCGCGCCACCGGTGCGGTGAATCTGGTCGTGCCCTGTGCAGAGGGGTTCATGGGATACAACACCGATGTGGACGGCGTCCTTCTGGCCCTCCGGGAAACCGGGGATGCCTTTTCGAGCGCCCTGGTGGTGGGAACGGGAGGTGCCGCCCGCGCCGCCGTCCATGCCGCCCGCTTCCTGGGCTGCGAGGTGAGCGTCTGCGGGAGGTCTTTGGAGAAAGCATCGGCCCTGGGCTGTCCCGCGTTTTCCTTCGGGGAGGCCCGGTCGCTGAAGCCGGACCTGGTTATCTACACCCTTCCCGGTCGGGCGGAAGTGCCTGAAGGCCTGCCGTTTGCCGATGCAACGGTGCTGGAGGCGGAATACCGGATTCCCCGTCTGGAGGGGGGGGCGTGCCGGCGCTACGTCAGCGGCCGACGCTGGATGCTTTGGCAGGCGGCTGCCGGATATCGGCTTTTCACGGACGAAGAGCCCGACGTGGAAGAAATGTTGCGCGCCCTGTAATTTTTCCGGAAATATTTTTGTAACTTGCACGGTGCACAGCATGGGCTGTGTAACCTTTTAATGATTGTATTATGGCACTGAACAAAGTAATGTTAATCGGTAACGTTGGCGCAGATCCGGAGGTACGTTACCTTGAGAACAATCCGCAAAATCCGGGCAACAATGTAAAGGTGGCCACCATCCGGCTTGCCACTACGGAACGCTACCGCGACCGTAACGGTGAGTCGCGGGAGAACACCGAATGGCACAACGTCGTGCTTTGGCGCAACAATGCCGACGTGGCCGAGCGCTTCGTCCACAAGGGTTCACAAATTTATATTGAAGGCAAACTCCGCACCCGCCAGTGGACGGACCAGACCGGCAACAAACGGTACACCACCGAAATCGTGGCCGATTCCCTGCAACTTCTCGGCAAGCGCCAGGACGGGGAGGGCAATGCCCCTCAGGGCGGTTATCAGGGTGGTTATTCCCAGCAGCCCGCCGCTCCCGTGAGCCAGCCTTCCGCGCCGGTCCAGCCGCCGGTAAACCCGGCCTACCAGGGACCGCTCCCTGCCGCTGAACCGTCCGACGACCTTCCCTTCTAACCCTGCCGCTGGCGCACGGCTTCAAAAAGGAGAATGGCGGCCGATACGGAAACGTTGAGGCTGTCCAGGCGTCCCAGCATGGGGATGCGGATGTGAGCCGATGCAGCCTTCCGCCACTGATCTGTCAGACCCGTGGATTCCGTTCCCATCACCAGGGCGGTTCCGCGGGTCATGTCCACATCGTAATACAACGAGGAATCCTGCAGTTGGGCTGTGAGGATTTGGATGCCGCGGGCCTGCAGGAAGGCGATGGCCTCTTCAGAGGAAACCGCCACTGTGGGGACGGTGAAGACGGCGCCGATGGACGCCCGGATGAGGTTGGGGTTGTAGAGGTCCGTGAGGGGGTCGCAGAGGAGGACGGCATCGGCCCCGGCGGCGTCGGCGCTGCGAAGGACGGCGCCCAGGTTGCCAGGCTTTTCCACCGACTCCAGCACCATGACGAGGGGCTTCTCCGGAAGGTGTAAATCTTCCAGTCTCAGGGATTTATACTCTACTTCCGCGATGATGCCTTCCGTGCTTTCGCGATATGCGGCCTTGCGGTACAATTGCTCCGGAATTTCTATGACAGAAGATTCTTCGCTTCGCGCAAGAAGGTCCATAACCTCTGAGGAATCTGCAATCTCCGGGCACACGAAAACGGTGCGGGCCTTGTACCCGGCTTCCAGGCAGTGTTGCAGTTCCCGTCGGCCCTCCACCACAAAAAGCCCCTGCTCCCGCCGCGCTTTGGATTTTTCCTGCAGGAGCAGCAGATTCTTGATCTTGGGGTTCTGGGCCGATGTGATGATTTCCATCTAGAACTTCTCCGGGCGCATCGTAGGGAAGAACAGGACGTCCTGAATGGTCTCGGCTCCGGTCATGAACATGGTGAGGCGGTCGATGCCGATGCCGATGCCGCTGGTGGGCGGCATACCGTATTCCAGGGCGCGCACGAAGTCGTAGTCGATGTACATGGCTTCGTCGTCTCCCTTGCTCTTGAGGGCGGCCTGCTCCTCGAAGCGCTCCAACTGGTCCACGGGGTCATTGAGTTCGGAATAGGCGTTGGCCAGTTCCTTTCCGTTTACGAAGAGTTCGAAGCGCTCGGTGAGGGTGTCATCGTAGCGGCAGCGCTTGGTAAGCGGGGACATTTCCACGGGATAGTCAATCAGGAAAGTGGGCTGGACAAGGTTCTTTTCCACATATTCGCCCACGATGGCGTCGATGAGTTTGCCGACACCCATTTCCGGAGACGTCTCCACATTCAGTTTCTTGCACACTTCGCGGAGTTGGGCTTCGTCCATGCCCTTGACGTCCACGCCGGCGTACTCCTGAATGGCATCCAGGATTCTCAGGCGACGGAAGGGGCCCTCGAAGGAGATCTCGTTTCCGCCGATGGTTTTCCGGACCCCGCCGGTGGCTTCGGCCACCCGCTGGAGCATCTTCTCGGTGAATTCCATCATCCACAGATAGTCCTTGTAGGCAATGTACATTTCCACGCAGGTGAATTCCGGATTGTGGGTTTTGTCCATGCCCTCGTTGCGGAAGTTCTTGGCGAACTCGTAAACGCCGGAGAAACCGCCCACGATGAGACGCTTGAGGTACAGTTCATTGGCGATGCGCATGTACATATCGACGTCCAGGGCATTGTGGTGGGTGATGAACGGACGGGCCGTGGCGCCTCCCGGGATGGGCTGCAGGATGGGCGTTTCCACCTCCAGGCAGCCGGCCTCGTTGAAGCACTGCCGCATGGTATTGATGATGAGGGTGCGCTTTACGAAGGTCTCCTTCACCTGCGGGTTCACCACGAGGTCCACATACCGCTGGCGATAGCGGAGTTCCGGGTCTTCGAAACTGTCATGGACGGTGCCGTCGGCATCGGTCTTGACGATGGGAAGTACGCGGAGCGACTTCGAAAGGACCGTGAGTTCCTTGGCATGGACAGACAACTGACCGGTCTGGGTGAAGAAGGCGAAACCCTTGATTCCCACAATGTCGCCGATGTCCAGGAGTTTCTTGAACACGGTGTTGTAGAGGGTCTTGTCCTCTGAAGGGCAAATCTCGTCACGCTTGACGTACACCTGGATGCGGCCGGCATGGTCCTGCAGTTCCATGAAGGATGCTGCGCCCATGATGCGGCGGCTCATGATGCGGCCGGCGATGCACACGTCCTGGAAATTGCCTTCTTCCGGCTTGAAACCGGCGGCGATTTCCGCGGTGGTGGTGTTCACCGGATACAGCGGCGCCGGATAGGGATTGATCCCCAGTTCCCGTAATTTATTCAAAGACTCTCTGCGTCCCAGTTCTTGCTCGTTGAATTCTGCGTATGCCATGGTAAAAAAACGTTTTCTGCGATAAGGGTGCAAAGATACGAAAAAATGCTTAGATTTGCATCTGACGACAGAATCGTTTTCCGGTATAACTGACGAGCCCGTGTTTGATTATGGTTGCTGATTTGATAATTATCCTGGTAGTAGTTGCCCTGTTTATCCCTCTTTTGCGTAACAAGAAGGCCAAAGAGGCTATGATGAGCCAGAATTATGACTATATGTTGAAAGAAGGTGACTTCAGTGGGCTGAAGAAGATGTTCGGAAAGCAGTTCCTCCTCTGTGGACTCATCTTTTTGTTCACGCTGGCTTTTGCCGTTATCCACCTGCTCCAGGAAGGAGATATCAAAGGATGGACAGGACTTATCGTAAGCGGCGTTTTCGGGTATCGCACTTTCATCTTGGGGCGGGCATACAATGCTTTCAAGAAGGCCGAGACGCACTTGTCGTACAGATTGTCGAAGCAGGAGACAGAGAACTTTTGGAAAGAGGAAAACGACGATAATCTGGTTTACGGATTATATGAGTACATACAGAAGAAAAGTTACAATTTCCTGAAAGTGGAAAACCTGAACGAGGTTGAAAAAAACATTATGATTCTCAACGACCTTCAAGCAGAGGTTTATAATGGCGGATTCGAACAGTACTTCTTTAACTCCAGGGGCGAATTCAACGATTCCCTTGTCAAGGCATCGATGGCGGTAAATGCCACAGAGACGGCAGAGATCTGTACCAAAGCATTGGACATCATCAAGCGGGGCCTGTTAAAGGAACAAGAATCCGAATTGCTTCACAAAGAGTGTGACACCCCCTTTTTTGAAAAATCGGAGAACCTGACTTCCCTTATTGCGGAATATGCCAGAAACAACAAAGGCTCGCTTTTGTCTTGACAATGTTCTTAACTTGCCGAGGGAAGTGACCTCGGGCGCTTCCGTCTCATTGACATATACCTATCTGCCGGACAGCACCGTCCGCCCTATGAGAATCTATATAAACGATATAATAACATGAAACCGATTATCACTCTTGTTTTATCTCTCATGCTTATTATCTGTAATCAGTGTTTCAATAGAAAGTCTGAAAACACCCTTTCAGAATGTGAGAACAATGTTCCTGACGATTCTCTGGTTATACACAAAACATGGGTTGGAGTAGATAGCGTCGCTGTTATTTATAGAGCGATAGATGCCTATCACTACATCTTCAGTTATTCCCGGAATCATTTGCAAATACACAGATCCAGTAATTGCGACCCTTTTCATCAATGCATTTCCGACCGTCACATTATTGATGAATTCTTAGACTATATCGACATCTTTTTTGTTACCAAATCGGAAACGATAGAACTTTCCAGAGTAAAAGGGGACCCTATCGTAACGGATTATCCTTCTTTAACCTTTACACTCTATTTTGAGAATGAACTTGTTAAAAAACAAAGCATCCAGTATGGAGAGGAAGGATATGATATTGAGTATAACCCTAAATTCGTAGCCTTCTACAAATTCTTGGATAGCCTTGTCCCAACCCCGAAAGGCTAAAGAATGACACGAATTCGTCAAATCGTTCTTTGTCGGCTATGCAAGTGAACAGGTCATCATCCAACTTGGCAAAGTTACTGCCGTAGGGTACGGCAGGCTCTTCCATCAAAGTCATCCCTCTCGTTCGACAGTAGTCTGAAGGTGCAGATTATCCACTCTCTTCAACGCTGTAGGAGTGGTCGTGCACGAAAAGGGCCGGTTTGGTGCACGAGGGGACGAAAACCAGGGTGTCGTGCACGGAAAGGGCGGGTTTGGTGCACGAGGGGACGAAAACCAGGGTGTCGTGCACGGAAAGGGCCGGTTTGGTGCACGAGGGGACGAAAACTTTTCGACAGGCACCATTCAACCCTCGCATCGGCCCGCTCTTCCATAAAAAGAGCGATTTCATTGCAAATGAGCGGGATTTTTCGTATCATTGTATATTATTGACCACGTTATGAAAAAGATTCTCGTTCTGGCCGCCGCCATCCTGGCCCTGGCCGCCTGCCAACAAAAAGCGCAGTACCATCCGGAATGGACTTACAATTCCGTCGTTTACGAAGTGAACATCCGCCAATTCTCCCCTGAAGGCACTTTCAAGGGCGTGGAGGCCCAGTTGCCCCGTCTCAAAGACCTGGGCGTGGACGTCCTGTGGCTCATGCCCATGTATGAGATTGGAACTGTAGAGCGCAAGGGCACCCTGGGCTCCTATTACGCCATCTCCAACTACAAGAAGGTGAATCCGGAGTTCGGTACCATGGAAGATTTCGAACACCTGCTTTCCGCCGCTCATGCCATGGGCTTCAAGGTAATTCTGGACTGGGTGGCCAACCAGACCGCCCCGGACAATGTCTGGATGACGGAAAAGCCGGCCGATTTCTATGAGCGTGACGCCCAGGGCAATGCCATCTGGGAATACGACTGGACCGACACCCGCAGCCTCAATTATGCGAACAAGGAAGTCTGGTGGGCCCAGGACGACGCCATGCGCTTCTGGCTGGAAAAGGGCGTGGACGGCTTCCGCTGTGACGCCGCCGGAGAGGTCCCGGCCGATTTCTGGTACGGTATCCTCCCCCAGATGAACAAGGATTATCCGGACATTTACCTCCTTGCCGAGGCCGAGCGTGACAACCTGGCCGACCCGCTGGTCACCTTCGACGCCAATTATGCCTGGGAACTGCACCATCTTCTCAACGGCCTGGCCCAGGGCAGCAAGACGGTGGCCGACCTCAAGGACTATGTGGCCCGCGATGCCGCCCGTTTCCCCAAGGAGGCCTTCCGCCTCACCTTTACCTCCAACCACGACGAGAACTCCTGGTCCGGGACCGAGTTTGAACGCGAAGGCAAGGCGGCCGATGCCTGCGCCGTCCTCTGCTTCACCCTCCCGAACTCCCAGCCGCTCATCTATACCGGCCAGGAAATCGGCCTGTCCCGTCGTCTGGCCTTCTTCGAGAAAGACCCCATTGTGGACTGGAGCGCCAACGAATACACCAAGTTCTGGAAAACGCTGGTGGACCTCAAGCACCACAACCCGGCTCTGGCGGCAGGGGAAAGAGGCGGTGAAATCAACTGGTGGGATGCTCCGGAAGGCTGGGTGGCCTTTGACCGCCAGGTTAAGGACAATATGGTCATCGTCCTGGCCAATTTCGGCGTTCCCGTGAAGCAGGAAGCCGTTGAAGAAAAGGCCGAGGGCAATGACAACCGCCCTGCCGGCGACGCGGTAGCGCAGCCTTTCCTGAACCTGCAGTCGGAACCCGTAACCAAGACGCTCAACCTGCTCGGAGAATACAAGGATGTCTTCACCGGCGCCACCATCAAGACTCCGTACGAAATTACCCTGGCTCCGGGCGAGTACAAGGTATTGACCAAAATAAACAAATGAAAAAGATCATTCTGATGGCTGCTGTCGCCCTTTCCGCTGCCTGTTCGGCCCCCCGGCCCCTGAATCCCGCCGACGTGGAAGAAGCGACAGAGCAGGTGACCCGCGTAGAACCCCTCAGTTGGTGGACCGGCATGAAGACCGACCTCCAACTGATGGTCCAGGGCCCGGACATCGCTTCGTACGACGTATCCATTCCCGGTGGCGGGCTCAAAGTGACGCAAATCCACAAGGCCGACAGCCCCAACTATCTGTTCGTGGACGTGGAGGTATCGGCTCAGGCCCCGGCGGACACCTATTACCTGGTTTTCTCCAAGGAAGGGGAGTCGTTCAAATATCCGTACATCATCCGTGAACGGGAGAAGGGGAGCGCCGGCCGCGGGAGTTTCACGGTGGCCGATATGATCTACCTGATCATGCCGGACCGCTTTGCATCGGCCTTCGGCGACAATGACGAGGCCTGGCAGGGCGGGGAATACTTCGACGGGTCTGCCCGTCCCTGGGCCGTTCCCGCCACGCCGGACAAGGTGGACCGCCGGGACCCGGTGGCCCGCCACGGCGGCGACATCCAGGGAATCATGGACCATCTGGATTATATCGCCGACCTGGGCGCTACGGCCATTTGGTGTACGCCGCTCCTGCTGGACAACCAGCCCCGGGAGAGTTACCATGGCTACGCCTGTTCCGACTATTATCACATCGACCCCCGTTTCGGCGACAACGAGCACTACAAGGCCTTTGTCGCCAAGGCGCATGAAAAGGGCCTGAAAGTGATCATGGACATTGTGACCAACCACTGCGGAACCGCCCACTGGTGGATGGAAGAGCCGCCCTTCAAGGATTGGTATCATGTGAACGAACCCTATATGCAGATGAACGCCCTTTTCTCGGTGTACATGGATCCGCATGCCTCGCAGCGGGACCGGGAGCGCCAGGAGAGCGGCTGGTTCGTACCTTCCATGCCCGATATGAACCTGGACAACCCCTTTGTCCTCAAGTACTTCCAGCAGTGGGCCGTCTGGTGGATCGAGTATGCGGGGCTGGACGGCCTCCGCGTGGACACCTATCCTTACAACGAGCCGGAACCCATGTCGGCCTGGTGCAAGGCCGTGACGGACGAATATCCGAACATGAACATCGTGGGAGAATGCTGGGACATGAACATCCCGCAGGTGGCCTACTGGCAGAAGGACAACCCCAACAAGAACGGATTCAACTCCAACCTTCCTTCCATCATGGACTTCCCGCTGCAGCAGGCCCTTCTCCGTGCCCTCAATGAGGAGCAGGTCTTCTGGGACGAGGGAATGACCCGCATCTATTCCGTACTGGCGCAGGACTTTGCCTATCAGGACCTTACCCACATGATGACGTTCTTCGCCAACCACGACCATGCCCGGACGGGGGATGTCCTGCAAAACGACCCCGCACGCATGAAACTGGCCCTGACGCTGCTCGCTACCCTCCGGGGCATTCCGCAGTTGTACTACGGCGACGAGATGATGTTCCTGGAGAGGAAGGACTGCCAGCCCCACGACGGTGCCAAGCGCATCGACTTCCCGGGCGGATGGGAAGGGGACGGCTGCAACCTCTTCACGGCTCAGGGGCGTGCATCGGCCCCCGAAATGTATTCCGCGGCGGCGGAACTGCATGACTATACCCGCACCCTCTTCCGCTGGAGAAAGGGCTGCAAGGCGGTCCAGGAGGGGAAGACGCTGCATTTCCTGTCCCGCAGGAACGAGGGCGCCCGCAACATCACGGACAATACCTACAGTTTCTTCCGCTACACGGATACGGATGCCGTCTTCGTGTACATCAACAACACCTCCGAGCCGCGCACCCTGGACTGGAACCATTACCGCGAGTTTGTCACGGGCCCTGTTACGGGAACGGAGGTCCTGAGCGGAGAGACCGTCACCCTCCGGGACGGCTTTTCGGTGGCACCCAAGAGTGCCCTGGTCGTAGAATTCAAACGTTAAATGATAAAGATGAAAAAACTGGCATTTTTAACGGTGGCCGCGCTGGCGCTTTTCGCCTGCTCCGCCCCGAAGGTGAAACCCTTGGAAGGGAATACCCTCAAGAGCCCCAACGGAAAACTGGAACTCAAAATGGACGTAGTGGACGGCGTTCCCATGTACTCGCTCACCAAGGCGGGGGCCGATGTCATCCTCCCGTCCCGCCTGGGCTTTGAGTTGATGGGTGACAAGGAGAATCTCAAGGACGGTTTTGCGCTGGACAATGTGAGTTACCAGTCTTTCGACGAGAACTGGGAACCGGTGTGGGGAGAAGAAGCCACCATCCGGAATCACTACAACGAAATGCTGGTGAAACTGAGCCGACAGGAAGGGGAGGTGATGCACATCCGTTTCCGCCTGTACGACGACGGACTGGGCTTCCGGTACGAATTCCCGCTGGAGAACAAACTCACCTACTTCAAGATCAGGGAAGAACTCACCCAGTTCGCCATGACGGGAGACCATACCGCCTGGTGGATTCCCGGAGACTATTCCACCCAGGAATTCTGCCCTACGGAGTCCAGACTCTCGCAGATCGGCAGTCTCTCGGCGGCCGTGCGTCCTTCCGGAGGCGCCCCGCAGACTCCGCTTCCCCCCACTTCCGTGCAGACGGCCCTTCAGATGAAAACCGCCGAAGGCCTGTATATCAACATCCACGAGGCCGCCGTGCTGGACTATCCCACCACGCATCTGGACTTGGATGACAGCCATTTTGTCTTCTCTACCAACCTGACCCCGGATGCCGAAGGCGTGAAGGGACGCATGCAGGCCCCTTGCAAGACTCCCTGGCGCTCGGTCATGGTATGCGACAGTGCCACCGAAGTGCTGGCCTCCCGCCTGGTCCTGAACCTCAACGACCCCTGCGCCCTGGACGATGTTTCCTGGATCCATCCCGTGAAATACATGGGCGTCTGGTGGGAGATGATTACCGGCAAGAGCGAATGGTCCTATACCCACGATTATCCTTCCGTGCAACTGGGCGTTACGGATTATGCCGCCTCCAAGCCCCACGGCCGCCACGGAGCCAATACGGAGAACGTGTGCCGCTATATCGACTTCGCCGCCGAGAACGGCTTTGACGGCATCCTCATCGAAGGATGGAACGAGGGCTGGGAAGACTGGTACGGCCACCAGAAAGACCGCGTCTTCGACTTCGTGACCCCGTATCCGGACTTCGACCTTCCATACCTGAACGAATATGCCCACGCAAAGGGCCTTCGCCTGATCATGCACCATGAAACCTCCTCTTCCACGGTGAATTACGAGCGTTGGATGGAGCAGGCCTACAACCTTATGAACAAATACGGCTACAATGCCGTGAAGAGCGGGTATGTAGGAGCCATCATTCCCTACGGCGAGCACCATTACAGCCAGCCGCTCATCAACCACTACCATCATGCCATCGTGGAGGCCGCCAAGCACCACATCATGGTCAATGCCCACGAGGCCGTGCGTCCTACCGGCCTGTGCCGCACCTGGCCCAACATGATCGGCAACGAGAGCGCCATGGGAACGGAGTTCCGCGGAACCATTCAGCCCGGTCATACCACCATCTTCCCCTTCACGCGCCTGCAGGGCGGCCCCATGGACTACACGCCGGGCATCTTCGAGGTGGATATGTCCAAGAACTGCCCCACCGACCATCAGCGCATGCACCACACCATCTGCAACCAACTGGGTCTGTATGTCACCTTCTACAGCCCGCTGCAGATGGCTGCCGACCTTCCTGAACACTATGCCCGCTTCATGGACGCCTTCCAGTTCATCAAGGACGTGGCAGTGGACTGGGACAAGAGCCTGTACCTGGAGGCCGAACCCGGAGCCTATATCGTGACGGCCCGTCATCCCAAACTCTCTACGCTGAATGCCGCCGCCGAAAGTACGGCCACCCTTCCGGATGCCCGCAAGGACATGATTACCAATGCGGCCCGCTTTGTCTATGCCCTGCCCGAGGGTGCCACCGCCAAGGATCTTGCCAAGGCCAAGGCGCATGACGTCTGGTACGTGGGCGGCATCACCGACGAAAACGCCCGCGAGGTGACGGTGAAACTGGATTTCCTGAAGCCCGGAGTCACCTACGAAGCCACTCTCTATGCCGATGCGCCCGATGCCGACTACGACACCAATCCCCAGGCATACACCATCACCAAGTCCACCCTTACATCGGCCGATTCGCTGACGGTACGGATGGCCCGTGCCGGCGGATTCGCCCTGAGTTTAAGAGAAAAGTAAGATGATGGCCGACATCCAAGTGCAGATTGCCAATGACGGGCGGATGCTGACCGTCGCTCCCGGGACTGCGCTGGGAAGTTTCGCTCCCAGTGAAGTGCCCGATCCCAAAACCGGGAAAATGTATCCCGTGCTGGCCGCCCTGGTGGACCACAAACTCAAGGCGCTGGATTTCCCGGTGTACTTCCCTCACCAGATTGAGTTTATCGGCTATTACCATCCGGAGGGACGCCGCACCTATGGCCGCTCGCTGTGTTTCCTGGCCCAGGTGGCGGCGCGGCACCTTTTCCCCGAAAAAAAGTTCAAGATCAATCATTCCCTTCCCAGCGGCATGTATTGCAAATTCCGGGCAGAGCACATCTCGGATGAAAACATCCTCCGTCTGCGGGAAGAGATGCGGCGCCTGGTAGCCCTGGACCTGCCCTTCTCCCATCACAAGATGCTGGCGGACGATGCCATCCGGCTCTTTGAGGCGCAGGACCAGCCGCTGAAAGCCGGCGTCGTGCGTTCTCTGGGACGTCACTTCTGGACGGTGTACTGCCTGGACGATGTCACGGACAATTTCTATGGCCCGCTGGTGCCCTCCACCTCTTACCTGAAAGTCTTTGACCTGATGCCCTTCCACTATGGTTTCTGCCTGCAGAGCCCCATGCAGGAGGACATCACCCGGGTGGTCCCCCGCCTGAAACAGAAAAAACTGGCCATCACCCTCAAGGAGTACGGGAACTGGTGCAAGACCACCGGCATCGTCAGCGTGAGCGCGTTGAACCAGCGTCTGATGGAAGGAAGGGCCGTGGAACTGATCAACCTCTGCGAGGCCCGTCAGGAAAGGGCCTATGCCGATCTGGCCGACAAGGTTTACGCGGAACGCGAGCGGGTGAAGATCGTCTTCCTGGCCGGGCCGTCTTCCAGCGGAAAAACCTCCTCTTCCCTCCGACTGTCCCAGCAACTGAAAATCCTGGGCATGAACCCGCGGGTGATTGAACTGGACAATTACTTCGTATCACGCGAGCGTACTCCGCTGGACGACGAGGGCAAATACGATTTCGAGGCCCTGGAGGCCATGGATCTGGAACTGTTGGGAAAGCATCTGAACATCCTGCTCTCCGGCGGGGAAGTCGAGTTGCCGCGGTACGATTTCAAGCAGGGCAAGCCCTTCTTCGAAGGAAAAATGATGCACCTGGAAGAGAACGACATCCTGGTGATGGAAGGAATCCACGCCCTGGATCCGGCCATGGTTCCCTCCGTCGATCCCAACCGCATCTACCGCATCTATGCATCGGCCCTGACGTCCCTCAAACTGGACGAGAACTGCTGCATCTCCACCACGGACAACCGCCTTCTCCGGCGCATGATCCGGGACAATCGCGAACGGGGCATTTCCCCGGCCGATACCATCCTTCGCTGGCCGTCGGTGCGCAGGGGGGAAACCCGGTATATCTTCCCCTTCCAGGAAAATGCCGATTCCCAGTTCAATACGGCCCTGCTGTATGAACTGCCGCTGCTGCGTTACTACGCCGAACCCCTGCTCCGGCGCATCCTGCCTTCGTCCCCGGCCTATGCCGAGGCGGTCCGGCTGCTCAAGTTCCTGGAGTATGTCGCTCCCCTGAATCCTTCCGAAATCGCCGCCATTCCGCCGACGTCCATCATGCGGGAGTTCATCGGGGGACAGACGCTATAGCCGGGTGCCGCTGAAACGGGTGGGGTATTCACCGAAAAGGAGACTGAGACTCAGTTTGTCGTCGGTGACGCTGCCCCGCAAGTCGTAAACCTGATATTTGGGATACTCTCCTCCCAGGGCCAGCGGCGTGATGTCATTGCAAGAGAGTTGAAGCCCGTCCTGGAGTGAAGTCACTTTCACTCCGGGAATGGTGACGTCGATTCGTACCGGCATTTTGGGGACGAACTTGATTTTGTAGATCACGATGTCTGCGGTTTTGCCGTCGGCCGACGGGATGCAGGCCACCTGGATGTCCGGGTTTTCATAGACGCCGCCGTCATACTCTACGGAGACGGTTCCCACGTACAGGCTGTTTTGGGGAACTTCGTCGGGTTGGGGCGCTTTGTAACAGGCGCAGAGGCCGGCCAGTGTCAGAAGGAGTGCGAGAATGTTTCTTTTCATAAAACGGAGAATTGGATACCAAGCGTGATGCGTACGGGTTTGGACAGTTGGAAGAACTCGTTTCCCATGGATTTGAAGTAGAAGCAGCGGTAACGTGTCCCTGTGAGGTTTTCGCCCTGCAGGGAAATCCGGAAACGGGGGAATTGCAGCGAGGCTCGGGCTCCCAGCGTAAGGTAAAACGGTTCGATGAGGGAATTGGCCTCGTTCCAGGCGATAGGTCCCGTCCCCTTCAGATGGATTTCCAGCGCCCAGCGGGCCCCTTCATACCCTGCGGCGGCAAACAGGGTGTGTTCCGGGCTGTAGGGGATGCGGCGGCCGGCATAGTCGGCCTGCCCGTCGTTGAACTGCAGGAAGCGGGCCCTGTTCCATCCCCAGGAGGCCTGGGCGTTAAAGCCGTTTTTATGCCACAGGACCTGCATCTCTGTGCCATAACTGCGGCTGCGGCCGGCGTTGGTCATCATCCGCCCGGTGGACATGCCCGGCGGAAAAACCGTCAACTGCTGGTTCACGGCTTCCGCCCAGAACAGGCTGGCCTGCGCCTGGAAATGCTTGTCCCGGTAGCGGAATCCCGCTTCGCTGTTCCAAAGTTCCTCGGGCTGGTACTCCGTGCGGTCGGCCAGGGCCGACACCATGGGCTTGTCCAGATAAACGCCCAGGTCTTCCATGAGGCCGTTCATGACGCGGTTCTGCAGAATGTCCGAGAAAATCTGTGTGTTGAATCCGCCGGCGCGGTAGCCTTTTGAAAGGGATGCGAAAAAATGCCAGCGGCCTGGGCCGTCATACTGCAGGGCCAGTTTGGGGAGTAACTGGAAAGAACCATGCCTCAGGGCGCCGGTATAAGTGTCCTGGTAGGCTTTGGCCGCCGGCATATAGGGAATCATCTGGTAGTGAAGGGAGGAAAAACAGTCGTAGCCCATCCAGGCGCCTTCGTAGTCCAGCCTGAGGCCGGCGGTAAGGTGCCATCGGCCCCAGACGAATTCGGATTCGTGGTACAGGGCGGCGTTCCAGGAGAGGATGTCGAAGGTGCTGTTCACCGGAAATTCCGTGTCGGGAATATCCAGAACGCCGATTTCGTCCGGGATGCCGGCATTGGCATTATCCAGGATCAGTTTTCGGATTCCATCGCGTTTGAACAGGACGGGCGCCTGCATGCGGTTGGCTTTGAAAAAGCCGAAAAAGCCTGTTATCGGCCGCCAGTGCCCGATTTGCCGGGCAGGCCGGGCAATGGCCTCGAAGGTTTGGGCTCCGCTGATCTGCCGCTGCTGCAGGGTGAAGATGGATTCGGCCGTATAGTCCTGGTCCATGCGCATATCGTCATGGAGCAGTTGAAGGGAGGCCATCAGGTCCAGTGTCAGTTTCTCGTGGCGGAAACGGGCCTTGAAACCCTCCAGGGCGGTAAGGCGCCGGTAGCCGGCCTCGTCGTTGTAGTTCACGGGCTGCAACTGTCTGTCCTTCCAGGCTCCGTAGGCGAAGCCGCCTTCCCGGGAGAGCGCAGCCTGGAAAAGGTTGCTCAACGTCCATTCCGTCCCCGGTTTTTCCCAGCGCCAGCGAAACTGCCCGCCGTCGTAAGGGTCGCACATCTTGCCGGAATAGACGTTTTGGAAAAAGCCTCCGGTATGCCGGTAGGTCGCGCTGAAACTGTGCCGGCCGACCCCTCCGGAAAGGCTGGCCCGCACCGTCTGCCCGCTTCCGTATTCCAGGCGGGCCTGCAAACCTTCCTGCCGGCGGGTCCGGATGGAGAGCACGCCGCACAGGGCGTTTCGGCCATATGCGGTACCCTGGGGGCCGTGCAGAAAACGGATGCCCGCAATATCCAGATAATCGACATCGTAACTGTTCTTGTCCAAGATGGGGAAATCATCGATATAAAGGCCGATGACCGGATTTTCCATCCGGGAACCGAATCCCCGCACATAAATGCTGGATGTGAGGGAGGCCCCGTAGTCGGGCAGATGAAGGCCTGGAACGAGAATGCCGATATCCTTTGGATTATTTACGCTATATCTTTGCAGGAGTTCGGCCGGCATGCCGCTCACGGGCCCCGTGGCGGGGAAATCTTCCTTGACGGCCGTGGCGTAAGCCGCGGTCAAAACCGTGTCAGCCTGAGGTTTGATGAGAGATAACAATATGCAGAGGGCAGCCAGCATCGTGGTGGCAAAGATACGGCATCTCTCCATGAAACTTTAGAATATACCCTCAAATTGTTAGGACAAATTATTCCAGGACATCCCGGAGGAAGGGACCGGTGACGGATTCGGGGTTGAGGCTGAGTTCCTCCGGAGTTCCTTCGGCGACGATCTGCCCGCCGAGGCGGCCGCCGGAAGGCCCCATGTCAAACACATAGTCCATGGATTTGAGCACGTCGAGGTTGTGCTCGATCACAATGACGGTGTTTCCCGCCTCCACCAGGCGCTGCAGCACGCCCAGGAGCACGTTGATATCCTCGAAATGGAGTCCGGTGGTGGGCTCGTCCAGGATGTAGAGCGTCTTTCCCGTGGAGGGACGTGACAGTTCGGCCGCGAGTTTCATGCGCTGGCTTTCGCCCCCGGAAAGGGTGACGGCGCTCTGTCCCAGGTGGATATATCCCAGGCCGACATCGACCAGGGCCTTGAGTTTGGCGGCGATGCGCGGGATGGGCTTGAAGAATTCGTAGGCCTCGCTGATGGGCATTTCCAGCACATCGTTGATGTTCTTCCCCTTGTAGCGTACGGCCAGGGTGTCTTCCTTGTAGCGTTTGCCGCCGCACACTTCGCAGGCTACGTGCACCGAAGGGAGGAAATTCATCTCGATGACCTTGATGCCGGCGCCTTTGCACTCCTCGCAGCGGCCTCCGGCGACGTTGAAGGAGAATCGGCCCGCCTTGAAACCGCGGACCTTGGCATCCTGCGTTTCCTCGAAGAGGGTGCGGATGTCGTTGAAGACACCCGTGAAAGTGGCCGGATTGGAGCGGGGTGTCCGGCCGATGGGACTCTGGTCGATCTCGATGAGTTTGTCGATATTCTCCACCCCTTCCAGGCTCTTGTAGGGCAGGGGCTTTTCCTTGGAGCGGTAGAATTTCTGCTTGAGGATGGGCATGAGCGTCTCGTTCACGAGGGAACTCTTTCCCGACCCGGAAAGGCCGGCCACACCGATGAGGCATCCCAGCGGAAAACGCACGTCCACATTCTTGAGGTTATTGCCGGTGGCGCCCTTCAGCGTGAGGAAAAGACCGTTTCCCCTGCGGCGCATCCCCGGCACGGGGATGGATTTTTTCCCCTTGAGGTAATCCAGGGTGACCGACGGGCCGATAACGGCATGGGCCGCCGTATCGGCATCCATCTTCCGGCCTTTGAGGAGCGTCTGCAGCGGTGCGTTCAGGCAGATGCGGCCACCGTTCTCTCCGGCGCCGGGCCCCACGTCCACCAGCCAGTCGGCACTGAACATGGTCTCGGCATCATGCTCCACCACCATCACGGAATTGCCCTCGTCCCGGAGGGCCTTGAGCGAAGCGATGAGTTTCCGGTTGTCTTTCTGGTGGAGGCCGATGGACGGCTCATCCAGGATATAGAGCACATTCACCAGGCGGGAACCGATTTGTGTGGCCAGGCGGATGCGCTGGCTCTCCCCGCCGGAAAGCGAACCGGTGGGACGGTCCAACGAAAGATAGTCCAGGCCCACGTCCAGCATGAACTGGACGCGCTCCCGCAGTTCTTTGAGGATATCGCGGGATACATTCTTCTCGCGCTGGTTGAAGCCTTCGGGAATGGTGTCCAGCCATTTGCGGAGTTCCGTCATTTCCATGGCCGATACTTCCGGGATGGTTTTCCCGTCCACGCGGAAGCAGAGGGCTTCCGGGTTCAGGCGCGTACCGCCGCAGACCGGGCAGGTGACGGTGTCTTCGATGTTGTCGATGACGCCGCCCCAACTTTCCATCTCCGTCAGATTGCCTTCTCCGACCCGGAAAAGGTCTTCCGAGCCGAAGACGAGAAGGCTCACTACCTCGTCCGGGAGGGCTGCGATGGGATCGTAGAGGCTGAAGTTGTATTTCCGCGCGATGGAGCGGATGATGTCAAACTTCCGGTTTTCCCGCACTTTCCCGAGGGGGACGATGCCTCCGTCGGCCACCGACACGCTGCGGTCGGGAATGATGGTGTCCATGTTCACGTCCACGATGGTCCCGAGTCCTTTGCAGTGCGGACAGTAGCCCTGCGGGGAATTGAAGGAGAAACTGTGCGGCTGGGGCTCCTGGAGCGAAAGGCCGCTCTCCGGATCGACCAGGTGCTTGGAATAGTGCGTCAGTTTTCCGCTTTCCTGGTCCAGGATGGCCACGGAGCCTTTGCCCAGATTCAGGGCCCTGGCCACGGATTCCCGCACGCGGCGGTCGTCTCCGGCCGATGGCTTGAGCCGGTCCACCACCAGTTCGATGAAGTGGGGCTTGTAGCGGTCCAGCGCCGTAACGTCCTGCAACTCAAAAATTTCTCCGTCGATCCGTACCTCCGTGTACCCCCGCTTGCGCATCTGGTCGAAGAGTTCCCGGTAGTGGCCCTTGCGGCCGCGGATGACCGGTGAGAGCAGGTAGCACTTTCGGCCGTTGTACTGTTCCAGGATGAGGTCCACAATCTGGGCGTCCGTGTAGCGGACCATCTCCTTGCCGCTTTCGGGGGAGAAAGCCCGCGAGCCTTTGGCATACAGAAGACGGAGGAAGTCATAGATCTCGGTAATGGTCCCTACGGTGGAACGGGGATTGTTGCCGGTGGTTTTCTGTTCGATGGCGATGATGGGGCTCAGTCCCGTAATTTCCTCTACCTCAGGTTTTTCCAGGATGCCCATGAAATGCTTTGCATAGGTGGAGAGGGTATCCATATACCGGCGCTGCCCTTCGGCATAGATGGTGTCGAAGGCGAGGGAACTCTTGCCGCTGCCGCTGAGCCCCGTCACCACGACAAACTCCCCGCGCGGAATGCTCACGTTGATGTTCTGCAGATTGTTGGCCCGCGCACCGCGCACCGTTATGTATTCCTTCTGTTTCATGCTTTATTGTATCCTTTGGTAGGCGAGGCGGGGCGCTCCGTTGGTGAGATAGATGATTCCGCAGTAGGTGAAACCGTGCTTTTCCAGCGCATGCTGCATGATGCGGTTGTCCTTGTGGGTGTCGATGCGGATGTTGCCGGTGAGCCGGCCGGTGTAGTCGATGATTCCCTGGAAGATGCCGTGTACATCGGGCAGGGATGCGATGCGGTGAATCACGTAGTAGGGAAGGGTGTCCTCCAGCCAGGCGCCGTCCTCGATGTAGGCATACGTAGGGTCCGGACCGGGGATGCAGGCGAAATACCCGACCACGGCGCCTTCCGCCTCAAAGACCCTTCCCACGCCTTCGGCCAGGTCTTTTTCAATCATGGCCTGCGTGGGATAACCGTCCGGCCATTGAAAGGGGTTGCCCGAGGCACGCATGATGCCCCGGGCAGCTTCCAAGACGGTCATGATGGCGGGGATGTCCGCCGCGACGGCCGGTCTGATAATCATTTAGAAAGCGCTTTCAGGTTACGGACATTGTGGATATCCTTGCCTTCGGTGGTGTAGAGGTAATCCAGCAAATCGGCATAATGCTCTTCCACCTTGCCGCGCACGATTTTCATAGTGGAGTTCATCATCTTGTTGGCGATGGTGAATTCCTCGTCGCAGATGCCGATGGCACTGGGCAGCCAGCGTTCCGGGAACATGCCTTCATGCTTGCCACCCTTCTTGTAGGTGTCCACATCCGCCTGAATAAGATCCAGCATGTAGTTCTTGCCTTCATCGGAAGCCGGGTCCAGACCGTGCTTCTGGCAGGCGTCGGCGAGGGCGGTCATGTCCGGGACGACCAGGGCCACGCAGTACGGCTTCTGGTTGTTGTGGAGCACGCAGGCGTTCACCCACTTGGAGGTTTCGGTGAAGTTGTCCTCGAAGCCTTCCGGCGAGTATTTTTCACCGTCGGAGGAGATGAGGAGGCTCTTGAAGCGGCCTACGACATAGAGGAAGTCCGGGTCTTCGGGGCAGATGTAGCCCATGTCTCCGGTGTGGAGCCAGCCGTCGATGATGGTATCGGCCGTGGCCTTGGGGTTCTTCCAGTAACCGGCCATCACGTTCTCGCCGCGGATGACAATCTCTCCCTTGGTGCCGTTGGGCACTTCCTTGCCCTCGGCGTCCAGGATGACGCAGTCCATGGGACGGACGATGCGGCCGGAGGAGCCGAAGCGGGCATGGCCCTCCGAGTTGGCGCAGATGATGGGCGTGGCTTCGGTGAGGCCGTATCCCTGGAACATGGGCATGCCCACGGCGCAGAAGAAGCGCTGCAGTTCGATGTCCAGCAGGGCGCCGCCGCCCACGAAGAAACGCATGCGGCCGCCGAAACTCTCACGGACCTGCTTGAACAGGATTTTATCGAAGAGGTCCACGAGCGGTTTGCGCCAGGCCGTTCCGCCGGTGCCGCGGTTGTAGTATTCCTTGTTGTACTTGATGGCGTTGTTCAAGGCGAAGTTGAAGAGTTTCTCCACCTTGGGGCCCTTCTTCTTGATGCCGGCCTCGATGTTCTTCTTGAAGTTGCGGGCCAGGGCCGGGACCGAAAGCATCACGTGCGGACGCACTTCGCTGATGGCGGTAGGAACGTTGCGCAGCGTTGCCAGGGCGTTTTTGCCGATGGGGACGAAGGCGATGGAACCGCCGTAGATCATCATGGTGTACATGCCTGCCACGTGGGCGAAGCAGTGGTCCAGCGGAAGGATGATGAGCATCACCTCGCCTTCATTGATGCTGATGACGGAGTTGCCCTGCTCCACATTGGCCGTGTAGTTGCGGTGGGTGAGCAGGATGCCCTTCGGGTCAGCCGTGGTGCCGGAAGTGTAGGAGATATTGGCGTAATCGTCCGGGCCGATGGATTTGTAGCGGGCCTCGAATTCTGCGCGGTGGGCCTTGAGGAACTCATCGCCCATCTTCTGGATTTCACTCATGCGGATTTCCTTCTCTCCCAGTTTGTCGTAGTCGAAAGCGGTGTCGTCGAAGACGATGACTTTCTCCACGGCGGGGCATTCGGGCAGGATGGCGCGGATTTTCGGGAGGTGGTTGCCGGAAACGAGAATCCATTTGGATTCCGAGTGGTTGATGCGGAACACCAGGTCCTTCCCTTCACCGAGGTTTACGGAAAGGGGTACGTCGGTGGCACCGGCATACAGGGCGCCGAGTTCGGCCAGGATCCACATGGCGCGGCTTTCGGACAGCAGGGCGATCTTGTCACCTTTCTTGAGGCCCAGCGACATGAGACCGGCGCCGATGCGGTAGGCCATTTCTCGGGTCTGTCCCTGGGAGATTTCCGTCCATTTTCCATTTACCTTTTCACGGAGATACGGATGGTTCTCGTATTTACGGGAGTACTTTTCGACAAAATCGATGATAGTCAATCTTTCTGCCATAAGGGTTCAGGTTTTATGGTTGTTTGTTATTCTGCGGGAAAAAGGCCGTAGAGTTCCGCGTCGATCTTATCGGTGATGAGTTGGAAGTCTTCGGGATTGTTTTCGAATTTGACATGGTCCACGTCCACGATGAGGAGACGGGCCTTGTAGTCCTTGATCCAGTCTTCGTACCGCTGGTTGAGGCCGGTGATGTAGTCGATGCGAATGGAACGCTCATACTCGCGGCCGCGTTTCTGGATCTGGGCGATGAGGTTGGGGATGCTGGAGCGCAGATAGATCATCAGGTCCGGCGGGTTCACCAGGGACATCATGAGGTCGAACAGGTCGCTGTAGTTTTCGAAGTCCCGGGTGGACATGAGCCCCATGGCGTGGAGGTTGGGGGCGAAGATACGGGCGTCCTCGTAGATGGTGCGGTCCTGGATGATCACCTCCTTGTGCTTGGCGATTTCCACCACGTCCTGAAAACGCTTGTTCAGGAAATAGATCTGGAGATTGAACGACCAGCGCTCCATATCTTCATAAAAGTCTGCGAGGTAGGGGTTGAAATCTACCGATTCGAATTTTGGGGTCCAGCCGTAGTGGGCGGCCAGCATTTTGGTGAGCGTTGTCTTTCCGCTGCCGATATTTCCTGCAATCGCTATATGCATAGTTCAATAATTGAATTCACAAAGATAAACATTTAGAACAAACCGTACAACTCCGCGTCGATGCGGTCCGTGATGGCGGCGAAGTCTTCCGGCCGGTTCAGGAAGTCCAGGTTGTCGGCATCCACGATGATGAGTTTGCCCTTGTAGGAGGCGATCCACTGCTCGTACCGCTGGTTGAGCCCGCCCAGATACTCGATGGAGATGGACTGCTCATAGTCCCTTCCGCGCTTTTGGATCTGTGCCACCAGGTGCTCGATGCTGGAGCGGAGGTAGATCAGGAGGTCGGGCTCCTTCACCACTTCCATCATCACGTTATAGGTGTCCATGTAGGTGTTGAAATCCCGCTGCGAGAGGTTTCCCTGGGCATAGTTGTTGGCCACGAAGATGTGGACGCCTTCCATGAGGGTGCGGTCCTGGATGATGACGTCCTTGGACTTGGCGATTTCCAGCGTGTCGTGCAGGCGCTGCTGCAGGAAGTACATCTCCAGGGCGAAGGACCAGCGTTTGATGTCGGCATAATAGTCGGCCAGGTAGGGGTTGTAAGTGACGGATTCGAATTTGGGCGTCCAACCGTAATGATGGGCCAGAAGAGTGGTGAGCGTGGTTTTTCCGCTGCCGATATTTCCTGCGATTCCGATGTGCATGCCACATGTCCTTTATTCTACAAAGTTGGCAAAATTATCGTAAATTTGCAATGGAATTAACAGGATACGAAGATGCTTCATACCAGAATATTCACTTTCAATCCTCTCGGCACCAACTGCATAGTGCTGTGGAAGGACGGCAGGAAGGACTGTACGGTGACGGACCCCGGCATGTCTTCCCCCGACGGAGCCCGCGAACTGACCGGTTTCCTTGACGCCCACGGGCTTACCCCCGACGCCATCCTCCTGACGCACGGGCATTTCGACCATGTCTGGGGCGTGGAGAAACTCCTGGCCCGCTACAAGGTCCCGGTGTACCTGCATCCCGACGACGTGGATATCATGGACAAGACCACCGGCGCCAACGCCATGCAGTCGTTCTCTTTCCTCAAGCATGATTTCCCGACGGTCCCCGTGGCCGATGGCGACGTCATCGACACCGCCGGCACCGCCTGGAAGGTGATCCACACCCCGGGCCACACCCCCGGCAGCGTATGCTATTATTCGGCCGAAAACAACCTCCTGCTCAGCGGAGATACGCTTTTTGCCGGCAGCATCGGCCGCACCGACTTCTGGGGCGGGGACTACGATGTCCTGATGGCCTCCATCAAGGACAAACTGCTGAACCTTCCCGGGGAAACGGACGTCATCCCCGGTCATGGGCAGCCCACCTCCATCGCCCGGGAGGGAATGTACAATCCTTTCCTGGAGCCCTTCAACGAACCCTACGAGAACGACAGGCCGTTATGAACATCGTCTGGCTGGATACCATCGACTCCACCAATTCCGAGGCCTTGCGCCGGCTGGCGGAACTGCCTTCCATGACCGTCCTGGCCGCCCGGGAGCAGACGGCCGGCCGGGGGCAGCGGGGGAATGCCTGGTTCACGGAGCCCGGCAGGAATCTTACGTTTTCCATCGTGCTCAAGTTCGGGGAAGGGGAGCTGCTTGCGGCGCAGGCGCACTGGCTCAACTACCTGACTTCCCATGCCGTGGCGTCCTTCCTCCGGGAGGAGGGGGTGCAGCCGCAGGTGAAGTGGCCCAACGACGTCTATGCCGGCCGGAAAAAGATTTGCGGCGTGCTCATCGAGAACACCCTTCAGGGAAGCAGCGTGGCCGCATCGGTCATCGGCGTGGGCGTGAATATCAACCAAACCGTTTTCCCGCAACTGGCCAATGCCACTTCCCTGGTTCTCTGCACCGGGAAAGAGTGCGCCCTGGAACCGGCCCTGGAGCGTCTGACGGCCCTTTTTGAGAAAAATCTCCCGCTTCTTTTCGACGAAAGGCGGCGTTCCGGCCTTTTTGAGGCATACGCATCCCTCCTTTTCCAAAAGGGCGTGTCGGCCCGCTACCATGACCTCCTGACCGGGGAGGAATTCTCCGGGGTCATCGAAGGGGTGGAAGCCGACGGAAGGCTCTGCATCCGGGAGGGGAGCCGGCGCAGGCTGTATCGGTTCAAGGAAGTGGGCTATATCCTTTGACGGCTCAGATGAGTTCGTCCCTTTCGCGGATGTCCTTGAGGCGGAGTTGGACGGTGGAGGAACCGCGGTAGAAATTCTCGACGATGGAATAGCAGATGTCGATGGGGTTGCCGGCCTTGATATGGTCGTAGTACTCGGCCATGTTGAAGCCGATGGCTGCGATCTGGCGGTAGGGCTGGCTCTCCTGCATGACATCCAGTTTGAGGTGGACGCCGCCGGCTCCCACCTTGCGGCCGTTTCCGGCGTCATAGACATCCTCCGTCAGGAAAACCGGATTGCTGTTGCCGGGGCCGAAGGGCTGGAACTGCTTGAGGATGCGGGTGAATTTGGGCGTAATCTGGGAGAAGTCCAGCCGGGCGTCGATTTCCACCACGGGAGTCAGTTCTTCCCGGGAGATGTTGTCGGCCACGAAACTGTCCATCCGGCGGCAGAATTCTTCCAGGTTTTCCTCTTTCATGGTGAGGCCGGCGGCATACATGTGGCCGCCGAAGTTTTCCAGGAGGTCGGCGCAACTTTCGATGGAGGAATACAGGTCGAATCCCTGCACGCTGCGGGCGCTGCCGGTGACGAAGCCGTTGCTCTTGGTGAGCACCACCGTGGGCTTGTAGTAGGCCTCGACCAGGCGGGAAGCCACGATGCCGACGACACCCTTGTTCCAGGTGGGATTGTAAACGATGGTGGCGTTCTCGGTGGCCAGCGCCTTGCCGTCCCGCACCATTTCCAGGGCTTCCTGGGTGATTTCCCGGTCGATGGACTTGCGCTCGTTGTTGTTCTCGTTGATCTGGTCTCCGATGCGGAAGGCCGTGCGGTCGTCGGTGGCGGTGAGCAGTTCTACGGCGAGCCGTCCGCTCTCCATCCGGCCGGCGGCATTGATGCGCGGACCGATCTTGAAGACAATGTCGTCAATGCCGATATGGCCCGGCTCCAGTTTGGCCAGGTTGATCATGGCCAGAAGGCCCTTGCGGGGATTTTCGTTGAGCCGTTTGAGGCCGAAGTGGGCCAGGATGCGGTTTTCTCCCGTCATGGAAACCAGGTCCGATGCGATGGAAACCACCTGCAAATCCAGCAGGGGCTCCAGCAGGGAGAAATCGAGGCCGTATTGCTGGACATAGCCCTGCGCCAGTTTGAATCCCACGCCGCAGCCGCACAGGTCGTCGAAAGGGTAGTGGCAGTCTTCCCGTTTGGGGTCCAGGATGGCCACCGCCTTGGGCAGTTCGTTTTCCGGCAGGTGGTGGTCGCAGATAATGACCTCGATGCCCTTCCCGCGGGCATATTCCACCTTGTCGATGGCCTTGATGCCGCAGTCCAGCGTAATCACCAGGCCGATTCCGTTGTCCGAAGCCCAGTCCAGAGCTTTGTACGAAAGGCCGTAGCCTTCGTCGTAGCGGTCCGGAATGTAGAACTGGACCTTGGACGAGAACTGCTTGATGAAGGAATACACCTGGGCGACGGCCGTGGTGCCGTCCACGTCATAGTCTCCGTACACCAGAATTTTTTCACCGGAGACGATGGCCTTGTGCAGGCGTTCCACGGCTTTGTCCATGTCCGTCATGAGGAAGGGGTCGTGGAGGTCTTCCAGGCGGGGGCGGAAGAAACTGCGGGCCTCCTCGAACGTGGATACGCCGCGCTGAATCAGCAGATGGGCCAGAACCCGGTCGATTCCGAGTTCCGTCGCCAACTGTGTCGCCTGATCCTCGTCGGCAGGCGTTTTCACGATCCACTGTCTTTCAGAAATGCCCATATTTGTACAAAGATAGGCAATCTGCGGCAGAATTACAAACAGGAGATAATAATCTCGTCCGCGATCTCTTCGGGTGTACAGCCGTCGGTGTCCAGAACAATCCGGGCGGCCTGTTCGTACAAGGGCTCCCGTGCGGTGAGCCTTTCGGCGAATCCTTCTCCGGAGAGCGGGCGGTTTCCCGTTCCCCCGTCCAGGCGGCTCAGAAGGGTCTCCAAAGTGGCTCTCAGCCAGATGCAGAGCGTTTTTTCGTGGAGCAGCGCGGGCGCGCCGGGGACGGTGACCGTGCCGCCGCCCAGTGCCAGGACCGCGGTGCCTCCGGCGTGTTTTTTCACCGTTTCTTCCAGGAGTTTTTTCTCCAACTGACGGAAGGCGGCTTCGCCGTCGGCCGCAAAGATCTGCGGGATGGTTTTCCCGGCTTTTTTTTCGATGAGCGCGTCCAGGTCCAGGAAGGGACAGCCCAGGGCATCGGCCACCAGGCTCCCCACCGTGCTTTTTCCGCACCCCATGTATCCGGTCAGTGTGATGAGCATGGCCGTCGTGATTAAATGATTCCCAATTCCGCGGCCCTGTGGAGCATGTCCGTCACGTTTTTCACGTCCATAACCAAGCCGTTAGAACAGCGTGGGTTCCCAGGTGCTGAAGTCGGCGGCGTCGTCATCGTCGGCGGATTCTTCGGGGGCGCCTTTCAGGAGGTCGGCGGCCTGCCCGTTCTGCTCGATGGGGTCGTCGGCCTGAAAATCCATCTCGATGGGCTCCTCGTCTTCGGGCTTTTGGAGCGGCTCGCCGAAGGCGACGGACTTCAGGTCCATGGAAGAGCATTTCTTGCCTTTTGCCGTGAGTCCCTTCTTGGCGATGAACTCTTCAGCATCAAGGGTTTCGGGTTCGCGGTGCTTGAATTTTCCGCCGAAGGTGAGGACGATCTGCGGATGAAGGTCGGAGGAGATGTCCACCAGTTTGGAACCGCGGGCGTCGGAGATGAACAGGACCGGCGTGTTGTTGCTTTCCGTGAAACTGAAGCGCTTTACGTAGTAGGCCTTGGCAGCATTGTCCCAATAGAGTACCGTATAGATGCGGGCGGGGTCGAACTTCTCTATGCGGATGACATCACCCTGGTACTTGTTCACCACATCGTAGGTGGTGGTGTAGAAGGTGCCGTCGGCAAAGATGGCCAGCACACGGTCTTCCCCGGAGAATTTTCCCAGGAGTTCTCCGCGGCCTTCTTCGTTGAGCCGCTGGATGTCCGGGTCCCACCAGATTTCCTTTCCCGTGAGGGTGGTGATGCCCTTGGACTTGAGTTGGATACGGGCCACCGGGTTCTTGGTGACCAGGTTGCCGCGGGAACTGCGGCCCTTGATGGCCAGTTCGGAGAAATCCCACTCCATGGACGATTTCTTGAGCCCTTTCTTGGGGCGGAACTGGACACGGACGCTCTCCGCCTCTCCGTTGTGGTTTACCGTGAACCAGAGGATGCGGGAGCCTTCGGCCCCGGTGGTGATGTCGTAATCCTTGTCCCGGGTGACGGAGGTGATGGCAAAGCGCTTGGCATAGTGGTTGGGGCCCTTTCCGTCCCGGTAAATCACATTGTAGATGGTGCGCTCGTCTCCGCGGTTGAATACGCCGGCGTACAGGAGGTCTTTCCAGAAGAAGGCCTTGTCGCTCACCTTGGTTACGCGGAATTTGCCGTCCCGGGCGATCACGATGATTTCGCTCAGGTCGGAGCAGTCGCAGAGATACTCGCCCTCATCCCTGCGCAGGCCGATTCCCACGAAGCCTTCCTCCAGGTTGGCATACAACTTGGCGTTGTTGGAGACCACCTTGGTGACGGTGATGTTCTCCAGGGAGGAGATTTCCGTCAGGCGGGGCCACTGTTTGCCGTATTTGCGTTTGAGTTCCTTGAACCAGTCGATGGTGAACTCGATGATGTGGTCCAGATGGTCCCGGACTTCCTTCATCTGGTCTTCCAGGGCGTATATTTTTTCGTCCAGGGCCTTGGTGTCGAACTTGGAAATCTTGCGGACCGGTTTCTCCACCAGCTTCAGGATGTCTTCCATCACGATCTCCCGGTGCAGGAGGTCTTCGTAGTGCTTCATCTGGGACAGGATGTCGTCCAGTTGCTCTTCCCAACTCATCTGGTTCTGCTCCAGGACCTTATAAATGCGGTTCTCGAAGAAGATCCGTTCCAGGGAGGTGTAGTGCCAGTCTTCCTCCAATTCGGCCAGGCGGTATTCCAACTGGGCCTGCAGGATGTCGCGGGTGTGCCAGGTGTCGTATTCCAGAATCTCGTTCACGGTGAGGAATACGGGCTTGTTGTCGCGGATGACGCAGGCGTTGGGGGCTATCTTGGTTTCGCACTCGGTGAAGGCGTAGAGGGCGTCGATGGTCTTGTCCGGAGAAACATCGGCCGGAAGATGGATGACAATCTCCACCTTGTCGGTGGTCATGTCCTCGATTTTCTTGATGTTGATCTTCTTTTTGTCCCTGGCCTTGAGGATGCTGTCGATGATGGCGTGCGAGGTTTTTCCGTAAGGGATTTCCGTGATGGTGATGGTGGACTTGTCCACCTTGTTGATGCGGGCACGCACCTTCACCATGCCTCCCCGCTTGCCCTGGTTGTACTTGGAGCAGTCGGCGATGCCGCCGGTGGGGAAGTCCGGCAGAATCTCGTAAGGCTGCCCTTTCAGGATGGCGACGGAAGCATCCAGCAGTTCGTTGAAGTTGTGCGGCAGAATCTTGGAGGAAAGACCCGCGGCGATGCCTTCGGTGCCCTGGGCCAGCAGCAGCGGGAAACGCACCGGCAGTTCGGTGGGCTCCTGGTTTCGGCCGTCATAGGACGTCATCCAGGGGGTGACTTTCTTGTCGAAGACCACTTCCTTGGCAAACTTGGAAAGACGGGCCTCGATGTAACGGGGAGCGGCGTTGGAGTCTCCGGTGAGGATGTTGCCCCAGTTCCCCTGGCAGTCGATGAGAAGACCTTTCTGCCCCAGCGTCACCAGGGCACCCAGGATGGAGGCGTCTCCGTGCGGATGGTACTGCATGGCCTGTCCCACGATGTTGGCCACCTTGGTGTAGCGGCCGTCGTCCATCTGGGCCATGGTGTGCAGCACGCGGCGCTGGACCGGCTTGAAACCGTCCACAATGTGCGGTACGGCACGGTCCAGAATGGTATAAGACGCATAGTCCAGGTACCATTCCTTGAACATGCCGGACAACTTGTACTTTTTGCTGTCGCTGCCCAGCAGCCTTTCGAATTTACCCGACGCAGCAGCGTCTTCTCCCAATTCTTCGTCGTCTTCTTCTTCTTCCGGGTTCTTGATGTCGTCCCAATCTTCTGCCATAAGGATTAAAATTCATAACCGAAGCGGCGGAGTTCCTTGCGGCTCTCGCGCCAGTCGGGGTCAACTTTTACAAACGTACTCAGGAAGACCTTCTTCTGGAAGAAGTCTTCCATCTCCAGGCGGGCCTCGGTTCCCACTTTCTTGAGCATCTTGCCGCCTTTGCCGATGATGATGCCTTTCTGCGAATCCCGCATCACGTAGATGACGGCGGAAATCTCATAGCGGTCCTCGCCTTCATGGAAGGCTTCGATCTCCACCTGACAGGAGTAGGGGATTTCCTCGCTGTAGTTGAGGAAGATCTTTTCCCGCAGGATTTCCGAGGCGAAGAAGCGCAGGTTCTTGTCGGTGAACTGGTCTTTGTCGAACCAGGCCGGCGCCTCCGGCAGACGGCTGCTCACCGCCTCCAGGATACTCTCCATATTGAATTTCTCCTGGGCCGATGCAGGGATGATCTCTGCGTCCGGCAGTTGCTGCTTCCACCAGTCCATGAGTTCCACGACCTTCTCCTGGGTGGCCAGGTCGATCTTGTTGATGACCAGGATCACCGGACAGCCGACTTTGCGCAGTTTCTCGATATAGGCTTCGTTCTTGTCGCCCTTTTCCACGACATCCGTGACATAAAGGATGATGTCGGCGTCTCCGATGGCGGTGTCCACGAAGGCGAGCATATTCTCCTGCAGGCGGTAGTTGGGCTTCAGGATACCGGGGGTGTCGGAATAGACAATCTGGTAGTCTTCTCCGCTGACGATGCCCATGATCCGGTGCCGGGTGGTCTGGGCCTTGGCGGTTACGATGGAAAGCTTCTCGCCCACCAGTGCATTCATAAGGGTGCTCTTCCCGACATTGGGATTGCCGATGATGTTGACGAAACCTGCTCTGTGTGCCATGCTATACGTATGCTCCCATCTTAAGGATGTTCACTTCACCTTCGGTGAGGTAGCGCCAGTCGCTTTTCTTGAGGCCTTTTTTGGTGAGGCCGGCAAAATAGACGCGGTCCAGGGCGCGGACCTCATAGCCCAGGGACTCGAAGATGCGGCGGACGATGCGGTTTTTGCCGGAGTGGATTTCGATGCCCAGTTGACGGTGGTCATGGGCATCGATGAACTCCAGTTCGTCGGCGGCTACGACGCCGTCGCTGAGTTCGATGCCGGCAAGGATCTTCTGCTGGTCCTCGTCCGTGAGCGGGGAATCCAGGACCACCTGGTAAATCTTTTTCTTGTTGTAGGAGGGGTGGGTAAGATGTTCGGCCATCTCTCCGTCATTGGTGAACATGAGGACACCGGTGGTGTTCTTGTCCAGCCTTCCCACGGGGAATACGCGGGTGGGGCAGCCTTTCAGGAGGTCCATCACGGTTTTCTCCGCGTGCGGGTCGCTGGCGGTGGTCACATAGCCCTTGGGCTTGTTCATCACGATGTACACTTTCTCTTCCCCCTTGAGGCGCTGTCCGTTGAAGCGGACATCGTCGGTGAGGACGTTTACCTTGGTGCCCAGTTCGGTCACCACTTCTCCGTTGACGGTGACCACACCGCTCTGGATGAGGGTATCGGCCTCGCGGCGGGAGCAAACGCCGGAATTGGCGATGAATTTGTTCAGGCGCACCACTTCCTGGATTTCGGTGGGGGCGGTATCGTCATCGCTGTAACGGCCGCTCACCTGGGGCTTGCGGCTGAGCATGGCGGTCATGCCGGCATCGGCCTCGCTGCGTTTATTGTAAGATTTGCGGGGGCTGCCGGGACGCCCCTGGCCGAAGGACGGCTTGCCATAGCCGCTCTTGCGGGGAGTGCCGTTTCTGCGGTCTCCATAAGAGGATTTGTGCTCTCCGAAGGAGGAAGACTTGTGCTCTCCGAAAGAAGAGGACTTACGCTCCCCGAAGGAGGAGGACTTATGCTCCCCGATGGAGGACTTGTGTTCTCCGTAGCGGGGTTTGCGGTCTCCGTAGGAGGGACGGTCTTCGTGATAACGGCGGGCCGGCCGCTCTGACGAATCAAAACTGCGGCTGGTGCTGTAATCTACTTTTTCTGCATGGCCTTCTGCGGGCCTTCTGGCGATACGCTTTCTCGTACCTTTCTTGATTTCTTCCATAAGATATAATACACTGACTTGCTCGACTCACGTCGATTACTTGAGTTTGAAGATATAGGTTATCGTTCCGGTTTGAATGGCGGGCGCGCCTGCGTCCATGTTAAAATGTGCTTTCAGGGCGGCGTTTCGGGCAGCCGTCCAAAGGGTCTTGTCTGTTACGGTGGTGCCTTCTGCACCGGCGATGGCTTCCGTCACGTTTCCGTACTGGTCCACTTTCACCTGCACCACTACGGTGCCGGCGGTCTGGGAATGATAGGAAGGACGGGGGAGGGAGCCCACCACGTTGCGCCCCTTCACGTGGGCGTTGGCGCTGCCTTCCGTTTTGCCTTCCCGGGTGTTGCCGTCCGGCTGGCCGGCCTTGAAGCCCTCGTGTGCTTCCGTGGCGCTGTGCGGGGTGGTGGCGCTATTGTCTTTCTGGCTCATGCCCGGGAAAGAAGCGCGGGGGTCCAGTTTGGGCTCTTCCACCTTGGGGGTGGGCACCTCTACGTCTCCGTGCGTGTCCGGCTTGGTGGCCGGCGTCACGTTGGGACGGTCGTTTACGTGCGGGGATTCGGCCTTCTGCACCAGTTCCACCTCCTTGGTCCGGTCCACTTCCTCGGCCTGGGGCTGCCGGCCGACGCGGGTACGGACGGGCCTTGCCTCCTGCACCTCTTCTTCAAATTCAATGAGGAGGGAAGTCCTTTCCGGCGGCGGGGGATCCAGGTATGTGAGACCGCTGGTGAGAAGCAGCACCAGCGCGGCGGCATGGATGCCCACCGTGGCCAGGATTCCGGTCACGTTGGCATTCTTTTCCCGCTTCTGTCGGGTGCGCTGGTACGGTTGCATCGTTATTCGGGTTGGGTTGCCAGAATCACTTTGTAGTGGTTCCGCTTGGCGATATTCATTATTTGCACCACCTCTCCCACGGGGACGCTCTGGTCGCTGTAGATGGAGAAAGTGGGATCCTCTTCCTGCGAGAGCAGGCCGATGAGTTCCATTTCCACTTCTTCGTAGGGGATGGGGTCCTTGGCGCCGTTCACATGGTAGGTGTACGTATCATCTCCCCAGTCCTTGATGCTTACGCTCACCGTGGCCTTGGCGTTCACCTGGCCCGTGCTCTTGGGAAGCAGGAGTTTGAGGGCGTTGGGGTTGATGAGCGTGGACGTCACCAGGAAGAAGATCAGCAGCAGGAACACGATATCCGTCATGCTGGATACCGAGAACGAGGCGTCAACTTTGGTGTTTCTCTTGAGTGCCATACGCTACTGCTCCTTGGCGGGTTCTTCATTGATGACGATGTCGATGAACTCCATGGTGGAACTTTCCATCTTGTACACCAGGTCACTTATCTTGGAGGTGAGCCAGTTGTAGCCGAAGTAGGCGATGATACCCACGATGAGTCCGCCCACGGTGGTG
>JAFSMS010000026.1 GCA_017447815.1 Bacteroidales bacterium
CATTTTTTGTATCTTTGCAGAAAATTGAGACGACATATATGTATTACGTTTGCAAACGACTGGAGATTTCATCGGCCCATGCACTGCATCTTTCGTACGAGAGCAAGTGCGAGGACCTGCACGGCCATAACTGGATTGTGAAAGTGTACTGCAAGAGCGAAACGCTCAATGAAGACGGCATGGTCACGGATTTCACCCACATCAAACGGGACATTTCCGGAATGCTGGACCACAAGAACCTCAACGAAGTGCTGCCTTTCAACCCCACGGCCGAAAACATCGCCCGCTGGATCTGCGACCATGTGCAGAACGCCTACAAAGTGGAAGTGTGGGAAAGTGAAAACAACATGGCCGCCTATGAACGGTAAATACCGGGTCAACGAGATTTTCTACAGCCTGCAGGGCGAAGGTTTCTGGACCGGGACGCCCATGGTCTTCGTGCGGCTGAGCGGGTGCAACCTGCAATGCCCTTTCTGCGATACGGACCATCGGCCCTACCGCGAGATGAGCGCGCAGGAAATCCTGCGGGAGGTGCAGCGCTACCGCTGTCCGCGCATCTGCCTCACCGGCGGAGAACCGCTCCTGCAACTGGACGACGAGCTTCTGGACACCTTCGGCGCCTTTATCGTCCACATGGAAACCAACGGTTCCGTCAACAAAGTGGAAGTCAATAGAGTCCAATGGGTTACGCTTAGCCCTAAGAACCATCTTCCCGGCTACGCGGAGCGCGGCAAGGTGAACATCGCCGAGGCCGATGAAATCAAGTTGGTCTATGACGGCACCCTCACCGAGGAGGAAATCTGCGCCTGGGAAGGCTTTCCGGCCAGCCATCTGTTCCTGCAGCCCTGCGATGTTCCGGATCCTGCCAAAAGACAACAACTCCTGGAAGAGACCATCGCCTTTGTGAAAGCCCATCCCCTCTGGCGCCTCTCCCTCCAAACCCACAAACTGCTGGGCATCCGCTGAATCCCCTGATTCGTAAACAATTGATAATCAACGAATAACGTATAATCCTCTGCGCAAAATGCGCAGAGGATTATACGTAACATACTGATTATTACACTGTTACAAGCCACCCTGACCGCCATCATAAGGGGTAGATGCCGGCACCGACGAAGTCGATCAGGGCTTGCGGAGCGATGCAGATTTGCAAACCGCGCACGCCGGCGCTCACGTAGATGCTTTCGTACAGCAGGGCGCTCTCGTGAATAAAGGTAGGGAAGGATTTTTTCATGCCGATAGGGCTGCACCCGCCCCGGATATAACCGGTGAGCGGCAGCAGTTCCTTCACATGGATCATGGCGCAGTTCTTGTTCCCGGAGATGCGTGCCGCCACCTTGAGGTCCACTTCCATGGAACCGGGGACCACGCAGACGAAAAGACCGTTGCGGTCTCCCCGGAGAACAAGGGTCTTGAACACCCGGTCCAAATCCTCTCCCAACTGCTCCGCCACGTGCGAAGCCTCCAAGTGTTCCTCATCCACTTCATAAGGAACCAGCATATAGGAAATGCCCGCCGCATCCAGCAGCCGGGCCGCATTTGTTTTCTGCAAAGCCATGCGCAAATTTAACAAAATATGACTAACTTCGCAATCTATGACAGCGCAGGAGGTACTGAAGACATATTGGGGATATGACACTTTCCGCCCCATGCAGGAAGAGATTGTCCGGGAAGCCCTGGAAGGCCGGGATGTACTGGCCATCCTGCCCACTGGCGGCGGAAAGAGCGTGTGTTTCCAGGTGCCGGCCCTCATGAAGGACGGAATCGCCCTGGTGGTCACGCCCTTGATCGCCCTCATGAAGGACCAGGTCCAGAACCTGCAGCAGCGGGGCATCCGCGCCATGGCCATCCACGCCGGAATGACCCGGCACGAGGTGGATCTCGCCCTCAACAACGCCGCCTACGGTGACTACAAGTTCCTGTACCTGTCTCCGGAACGCCTGAACACGCCCCTGTTCCAGTCCTACCTGGGTGTCCTCAAGGTTTCCTTCATCGTCGTGGACGAAGCCCACTGCATTTCGCAATGGGGCTATGATTTCCGCCCCAACTATCTGGAAATCGGCCGCTTGCGGGAACGGGTCGAGGCACCGGTCCTGGCCCTGACGGCCACCGCCACGCCCCTGGTGGCCCATGACATCATGGACCGGCTGCGTTTCCGGGAAGAGAACCTGCTGCGCAGCGGCTTCGAGCGGCCCAACCTGAGTTACATCGTACGCAAGGCGCAGGACAAAATCGGCCAGATCCGCAGCATCTGCGAAGGCGTCCCCGGGACGGGAATCGTCTATGTCCGCAGCCGGGCCCGTACCCAGGAACTGGCGGAGAGCCTGAACGCCGCCGGCATCAGCGCATCGTTCTACCACGCCGGACTGGGACCCGAAACCCGCAGCCTCCGCCAGGAAGACTGGAAGAGCGGAAAAACGCGCGTGATGGTGTGCACCAACGCCTTCGGCATGGGCATCGACAAGGCCGATGTGCGCTTTGTCATCCACGCCGACCTCCCCGACAGCCCCGAGGCCTATTTCCAGGAAGCCGGCCGCGCAGGCCGTGACGGAAAGCCCTCCTATGCCGTCCTCCTGTGGAACGGGACCGACGAGGCCCGCCTCCGGCAAATCCAGGAGGTGTCCTTCCCCTCCCTGGAATACATCGAAGACATCTATCACAAGGTCCATATCTTTTTCGAGATTCCCTACGACACCGGCATGGGACGGATGCTCAAGTTCGATCTCGCCTCCTTCTGCAAACAGTACCGCCTGCAGCGCGCCCCGGCCTACTACGCCATCAAATACCTGGAGCGGGAAGGCCATTGGACCCTCGCCGAAGACATGGACATCCAGACGCGCATCCGCATCGACACCGACCGCCAGCAACTCTACCATATCGAACTCCCGGACCCGCAGATGCCCGCCGTCCTGGAGGCCCTTATGCGCATGTACACAGGCATTTTCTCTTTCCCGCAGCCCATTGACGAGGAAGCCGTCGCCCGCCGGGCCGGCGTGAGTGTCCCGCAGCTCAGGCAACTCCTGTACGGACTCAGCGTAAACCACGTCGTCCGCTATATCCCGGCCGACCATGCCACCGTGCTGCTCATCGCCCACGACCGCCTGCGTCCCGGCAACGTGCAGCTCTCGCCCCAGCGCTACAAGATGCTCCGGAGCACATACGGAGAGAGGGTGCAGACCATGCTGGATTTCGTGGAAGAAGAGCACGAGTGCCGCTCGCAGTTCCTGCTCCGTTATTTCGGGCAGGAGAAGAGTGCCCCCTGCGGCAAATGCGACATCTGCCGCAGCGGAGCCGCCCGTCCCCAGGAACTCGGCAGGCAACTCAAAGCCTGGATAGAAGCCCATGGGGGCCGATACACCCTTGCCGATCTGCGCGCCGCCTTCGGCCAGGCCGAAGATGGATGGCTGGAGGTTCTCCGGGAACTGATCGACCGCAAGGATGTTCCTCCTTACGCGTAAAATGCGTATCTTTGCAGACTCATTATGGCCGCAAGCAAAGACATATTGCTCCAAAGCATCCGTACCGGAGGCTCGCTCACCCTGGGACAGCAGATCAGGCTGTGCCTGACGCTCAGTTATCCCGCCATCCTGGCGCAACTGTCCTCGGTGATGATGCAGTACATCGACGCCTCCATGGTGGGGCATCTGGGTCCCGCCGCGGGAGCGTCCATCGGCCTGGTTTCCACCTGCCTGTGGCTTTTCGGCGGTTTCGGGATGGCGGTCACCAGCGGTTTTTCCGTCCAGGTGGCGCACCTTTTCGGGGCCAACGACTTCGCCGGGGCGCGCTCGGTGCTGCGCCAGGCACTGGTGTGCGGCCTGGGATTCAGCGTGTTCCTGGCCGTGGTGGGCATGGCCATCTCCCCTTTCCTGCCCTACTGGCTGGGCGGCGGAGAAGACATCGGCCCGGATGCTTCCCGCTACTTTTTCATCATGGCGCTGTTCATGCCGGCCATGCTCATGGACTGGACCTGCGCCGCCATCCTGCAGGCCAGCGGCAACATGAAAGTCCCCAGCATCCTGAGCATCGGCATGTGCGTGCTGGACGTCGTGTTCAACTACCTCTTTATCTATATGCTGGACATGGGCGTGACGGGAGCGGCGCTGGGCAGCGGCCTGGCCGAAGTGATCACCGGTCTGGCCATGTTCTCCTTCCTGGTCTTCAAAAGCCCGGAACTGAATCTGAGGCAGGAGAAAGGCAGTTTCCGGCCCACCGCCCCCGTGGTACGGAAAGCCCTCGGCATCAGCGGGCCGATGGCGCTCCAGAACCTGCTCATGAGAGGTGCGCACATCGCATCCACGGTCATTGTGGCCCCGCTCGGGACCATCTCCATCGCCGCCAACTCCTTCGCCATTACGGCGGAAAGTTTCTGCTACATGCCCGGTTACGGCATTGCCGATGCCGCCACCACCCTGGTGGGACAGTCCGTCGGCGCCGGACGGCGGTCCCTGGCCAAGCGCTTCGCCTGGATCACCACCGGCCTGGGAATGGGCATCATGGGCTTTCTGGCCGTGCTGATGTACATTTTCGCCCCCCAGATGATGGGGCTCCTCTCCCCGGATGCCGAAGTCATCGGCCTCGGAGCCCGGATGCTCCGCATCGAAACTTTCGCGGAACTGGGCTATGCCGCATCCATCGTGGCCTATGGCGCCTGCGTGGGAGCCGGCGACACCAAGTGGCCCAGCATCATGAACTTCGGCTCCATGTGGATTGTCCGCATCATTCCCGCCATTTTCCTCACCCGCGTTTACGGCCTGGCAGGCTTCTGGATGTGCATGGCGGTGGAACTGAGTTTCCGCGGCGTGATCTTCCTCATCCGCCTGCACAGCGGCCGTTGGCTCGGAGTCACCACTCCCCGTGATCAGCAAACACCTGACAACTAACAACTTACGCATAATCCTCTGCTCTTTTTGCGCAGAGGATTGTACAGAAAACATTGATAGACAAATCGATAAGAATCAGCCTTATGTTGGGAATCGTTTTACAAAAAGGAGATGACAAGTTGCTGGGGACCCTGGTGCTCCAGAAATGCAAAGAATTCAAGGTGTATCTGCCGGAAAATGACCCCGCAGAGGCCGACTATGACGCACAACTCCAGATTCGGCACGGAAACTGGCAGGATGTGGAGGAAGCGCTCGTGTGCCTGCTGGAACCCGGCGCCCTGCCGGACCCGGATTTCGTGAAAAGCATCCTCCGCACGGCCAGGCGCCACCCCGACTTCGATGTCTATCACGTAAATGTAAGCGGCGAAAAGGCCTTCCCCCGCAAGGCCGGTCCCAAGAAAGTCTTCACGCTGTCCATTCTCGGAAATACCGCCGCCCCGCTCTCCAGTTTCGTTTTCCGCCGGGACAAACTCCGCGAAAAGGCCGTCTATGAGGCCGACGGAGACCTGGAGACCCTGCCCACCGTCCTGAACTGTGCCCGGGAGCGCCCTGTGCGCAATGTCTGGCTGCAGGAACTCTCATGGACTCCCGCCGCCCCCTCTGCCAATCCTGCCGCACAGGAAGAAGCCATCCGCGCAAGAATCGACCTGTTCCGCTGGACGGAAAGTTTCTTCGGCGACGACGATTATCCCCTGAGCGTAGGAGACCAGTTGGAACTCTTTGCCGGGGAGGTCGCCAAACTCTACCCCAGTTATACGGTCGAGGAACTGAAGGAAATCATGAACAGTTTCCAGGTTTCCCAGGGCACCGTCCGCAAACTGCGGGCTTCCAGCGCACTCAGTTCCGCGCTGAAACAGCGCCAGAAAGGGATGCAGTGAACTACAGGATTCTTTCCAACCAGTAGAAGATAAGTTGGATGCGCTTGCGCATGAGCGCATAGTCCAGCGTCTCGGGCGTATCCGTCACCTTGTTGTTGTTGAGGGTGATGCCGGACGTGAACATCACCGAGGGGATGCCGTGCTCCAGGAAGACGCGCTGGTCGCTCACGCGGCGGTAGAACAGTTGCGTGAAATCTTTGCTGCCATAATAGTCATACCCCAGTTCCAGGCCGATATTGAGGTCCCGGTTCACGCTCTCCAGCGTACTGCGGCGGCCGGTGGAGGGCTCCGACAGCATCATCAGGTAATGGGGATTTCCCTTGGTGAGGGGGGCCAGGCCGGTACCCAACTGATCCAGGTTTACGGCCAGGACAATCTGTTCCGGCGAAACCGCCTGTCCGCTCACGGGGTCCTTCAGTTTGCCCTGCTCGATGAGGCGCCAAAGATCGGCCGCGCCGGAAAGGTCCTTCTCCTTGCCGTCCAGCGCGGCGAAGATGAGGCCGGTCCCATACGTCTTCCTGCATTCTTTCATATGGAAGAACATGCGGGCGATCTCCAGCAGGGCGGCCACGCCGGAAGCGTTGCTGTCGGCCCCCGGATAGGTGTTGCCCCCAAGGGTGCCCAGGTTGTCGAAATGCGCCATCACAACCACATAACGGGCGGGAACGGCCGTTCCGGGCAGCAGGCCCAGGATGTTCCGGCCGAAAAACCCGGCTCCGCGGAAACCATGCATCCAGGCGCCGCTGAAAGGCTCCAGATGCAGGTCCATGAAACGGTCTTCCACCCATACGGCGGCTTTCTTGGCCCCTTCCGTTCCGCTGGCGCGTCCTCCGAGGGAGGGCCCGGCCAGGAAATCCACCGTGGCACGGATGTTCTCCGTATGCAGGACGGTTTCGGCATTCTTGGGACTTATGGTGTATCGGACGCTTTGCGCTGCCGCAGGAATACAGGCCGACAGCGACAAAATCATCAAAATTTTTATTAACTTTGTCATTTGGTGCGAAATTAGCATTTTCACGGCGGAAAAGAAAATTATTTTATGAAAAATAACCGGCTCATACTCCCCCTTTGCCTGGCACTGCTGTTGTGCGTGCCCGCCCGGGCCCAGTATGACAAGGATGTCTTCTCCTTCCGGGGCCGAAGCGCCCTCCAGGACGGCCGGCTCAACGAGGCGGTCGCCAATTTCAACATCCTGGCCCAGTTGGACACCACCGACTATTGGACTTTCTTCTACCGCGGCATCGCCAAATACAACCTCGGAGACATCCGCGGCGCCAAGGCCGATTTCTCCACGGCCGTGCGCCTGAATCCCGTCTTCACTTCCGGGTTCCATTACCGTGCCATTACCGAAAGCCGCACCGGTGATTATGAAGGCGCCCTGAAGGACCTGGAAAGGGCCATCTCCCTGCGTCCGGGGTCTTCCGGCCTGTATTTCACCCGCGGGGTCACCTATTTCCTGAGCCGCCAGTTCGAACGGGCGGTATCGGATTTCGACAAGTACATCCGCAAGGAGCCCAAGGACCCTTCGTCCTACCTGAACCGGGGCGCCTCCTACCTTTTCCTCGGAGACACCACCAAGGCCCTGGCCGACTACAACCACGCCATCCGGCTGGACCGTTTCGAGCCCGAAGGCTACATCCGGAGGGGCGGGCTCAAGGCCTCCCGGAAACAGTTCGACGAGGCCCTGGCCGATTTTAACAAAGCCGTTGAACTGGACTCCACCCTCACCCTGGCCTATTTCCAGCGGGCCATCGTCCGCAGTGAGACCGGGGACCTCAACGCCGCCATGAAAGACCTCAACACGGTGCTCAAGTACGAACCCGGCAACGCGCTCACCCTGTACAACCGCAGCCTCCTGAGCGCGCAGGTCGGCGATTACGAAGGCGCCTTGTCGGATATGGACCGCGTCATCGCCATCAACCCGGGCAATGTACTGGCCTATTTCAACCGCGCCGGCTTCTTCATCGAGATGCAGCGCTGGGACGACGCCCTGGCCGACTACAACAAGGCCATCGAACTGTATCCGGACTTCGCCAAGGCCTACATGAACCGGGCGTTCGTGGAACTGCAGATGGGCATGACGCGGGCCTCCAAGGAAGACTACCGCACCGCCCGCACCAAGGTGGCCGAATACGAGAAGGCCACGGCCGGCGGGGCCAATTTCTCCGACACCACCAAGAAATACAGCAACCTGCTTGCGCTGGATGCCGATTTCGCCCGGGGCGGCAATTTCGAGAACGAGATGCTCCGCCACCGGGACGTGGATATCAACCTGAAGCCCCTCTACCGCTTCGTCCTCACCAAGAGCCGGGACGAAGCCAACTACGCCCTGGCCCATCGGTACGAGAACCGCCTGCTGGACGCCTTCTTCGCGAAGGCGCCGCTCCCGACGGAGATCAGTGCCGCTCCCACCGATCTTCCGGTGACATCGGACCTTCTGGCAGAGAAGGTGGAAGACCCTTTCTTCAAAGGGATGCAGGACATGGGCCTCAAGCAGTATTCCACGGCGCTGATGCATTTTTCGGAAGCCGTGGAAAACACCGGCCAGGACCCGTACGCCCAGTACTACAAAGCGTTCTATCTCATGAACCGGGGCGCCCTCAGGGCGGAGATGATCGAGTTCATCGCCTCGTTCGAGTCCAATGTGCAAACCCTTACCATGGATGACAAGGGGAACACCCGCGCCCGCGTGCGCGAGCAGATCAGCCGCGAGTACGACTACTCCGAAGCCCTGCAGGACATGGAGGCGGCCGCCGCCATCCTGCCTTCCCTGCCCTACCTGCAGTTCAACCTGGGCAACCTGTATTGTCTCAGTTCCCGTTTCGTGGAAGCCATCGAGAGTTACGACAAGGCCATCCGGCTGTACCCCTGGCTGGGCAGCGCATACTTCAACCGCGGCCTGGTGCTCATCTACCTGAAAGACAAGGAGAAAGGCTGCATCGACCTGTCCCGCGCCGGAGAACTGGGCGTAGAAGGGTCGTACGATGTCATCTCCCGGTACTGCGAAAAGGAGGAACGCCCGTGATGCGCTTTGTCAGTTTTTCCAGCGGCAGTTGCGGGAACTGTTCCCTGCTCCTGGGGCTGCACTCCGGCATCATGATCGACGCCGGCGTCAGCATCCGCCGCATCAAGAAAGAACTGGAAAGCCTGCATCTGGGCTATGCCGACATATCGGCCATCCTGGTTACGCACGACCATGGGGATCACATCCGCTCCCTCGGTTCCTTCTGCAAGCGCCTGGCGGTGCCCGTCTGGACCACGCAGGTGCTCAACGACGCCCTGCTGCGCCACCCGTTCACGCGGGACTGGATCGGCCCGTGCAAACAAAACCTTACCCCCGGCGTCTGGAACCCCGTAACGGAAGACTTTGACGTACAGTACTTTGTGGTACCGCACGATGCCACACAATGCGTGGGATATGCCATCCGCAGCGGCGAGGAACTCTTCGTGCTGATGACGGACATGGGGCACACCACGCCCGAGGCGCTGCAGTGGGCCTCCCTGGCCACGACGGTGGTGGTGGAATCCAATTACGACATGGACATGCTGCTGGGCGGGGACTATCCCCAGGAACTCAAAAACCGCATCAGCCACGGTATCGGCCATCTTTCCAACGACGCCTGTGCAGAGGCCATCGCCGCTTTCCTGCACCCGGGCCTCAAGAACCTCTTCCTCTGCCACCTGAGCGGCAACAACAACACGCCCGAACTGGCCTACGCCAGCGCCCGGGCGGCCCTGATGGCCGCCGGTGTGGATCCGGGAACCATCAACCTCCGCGTCCTCAAACGGGGAATCGCCTCCCCGCTGCTGGTGCTGTAAAGTTTTTTTGCTATTTTTGTCGATATGCGGGATTTTTTGAAAATGATGAGGCAGTATGCCTCCCCCTATAAAGGCCATCTGGCGGCATCGGTCGTGCTGAACATCCTCAGCGCCGTTTTCAACATCTTCTCCTTCGCCGTCCTGGTCCCCCTGCTGGACATCCTTTTCAAGGTGAACAATACCGTGTACGAATTCATTCCGTGGAATACGCCCATGGAATTCCGCGAGAAGGCGCTCAACAACCTGTACTATTACGTGTCGGACTTTTCCGCCACCTACGGCGCGTCCAGCACCCTGTTCATGCTGGCGGGCGTGATGATCCTCTTCACGGCCCTCAAGACCAGTTGCTACTTCGGGTCCAACGCCGTCATGATTCCCATCTCCACGGGCATCGTGAAAGAAATCCGCTGCCGCATTTACAACAAGATCCTGAGCCTTCCCATCGGCTTTTTCACGGAAGAGCGCAAAGGAGACATCATCGCCCGGATCACCGGAGACGTCTCGGAGGTGGAGAATTCCATCATCGCCTCCCTTTCCATGCTCATCAAGGATCCCATCCTCATTCTCATCTACTTTGGTTTCCTCACCTGGCTGAGCCCTGAGATGATGGTCTTCACCATCGTCTTCGCCCCGGCCTTCGTGTGGATCATGGGCCTCATCGGCAAGCAACTTAAGCGCTCCTCGCTGGAGGCGCAGGCCCTCTGGAGCGACACCATGAGCCAGGTGGACGAGACACTGGGCGGCCTCCGCGTGGTCAAGGCCTTCAATGCCGAGAAAACCATGCGCCGGCGCTTCCACGACATCACGGACCGCATGCGGCGGAAGGTCGCGCGCGTGAGCATCCGCCAGGCCACGGCCCACCCCGTCAGCGAATTCCTGGGCACGGTGATGCTCATGATCGTGCTCTGCGTGGGCGGCATCATGATCATCAGCGGGAAAAGTTTCATCGGCGGCGGGAAATTTATCGACGCTCCCACCTTCATCTATTTCCTCGTCATCCTCTACTCGGTGATCGAGCCCATCAAGGAACTGTCCAGAGCCACCTACAGCGTACGCAAGGGTCTCGCCTCCATGGAGCGCATCAACAAAATCCTCGAGGCCGACAATCCCATCCAGGACCCGGCGAACCCGCAGGAACTCAAGGGTTTCACCGGCAGCATCCGCTTCGAGGACGTGAGTTTCACCTACGACGGAACCAAACAGATTCTCAGCCACGTCAACCTGGAAATCCCCCGCGGCAAGATGATTGCCATCGTTGGGGAATCCGGCGCCGGAAAATCCACTCTGGTGGACCTTATCCCCCGTTTCTGGGACGTCACCGGCGGCCGCCTCACCATTGACGGGAAAGACGTGCGGGACGTAGCCGTCAGGGATCTGCGCGCCCTCATGGGCAATGTGAACCAGGACCCCATTCTCTTCAACGACACCATCTTCAACAACATCGCCTTCGGCGTGGAAGGGGCTACGGAAGAGCAGGTCATCGCCGCCGCCAAAATAGCCAACGCGCACGAATTCATCCTGGAAAAGGAACAGGGATACCAGACCAATATCGGCGACCGGGGAAGCAAACTCTCCGGCGGCCAGCGGCAGCGGCTGTCCATCGCCCGCGCCATCCTCAAGAACCCGCC
>JAFSMS010000027.1 GCA_017447815.1 Bacteroidales bacterium
GCGCCGATGGGGTTGAAATAGCGCAGCAGGATGCCCTTGAGTTTCCCCTCGGAGGCTTTGACCGTATCGCGCAGGATGTCTTCGCAGATGGTCTTGGTGTTGCCGTAGGGGGAGGTGGCGGGCTTTCTGGGCGTGGCCTCGGTCACGGGAACGCTGTCTGGCTCTCCATAGACGGTGGCCGATGAGGAGAAGAGCACGAAACTGCCCTTTTCCCGGGCCGCCTCCAGTACGTTGAGGAAACTGGTGAGATTGTTCTTGTAATACTTGAGAGGCTGGGCCACGGATTCTCCCACGGCCTTGTAGGCGGCAAAGTGAATCACGGCGTCGATGGGATACTTCCCGAAGAGGGCTTTCACGGCCTCCATGTCACAGAAATCCATCACTTCCAGGGGGATATCCTCCTTTCCGGTGATCTTTTTCACCCCTTCGAAACAGGTGCGGTCGCAGTTGGAAAAATTGTCGGCCACCACAACGTCGTAGCCGGCCTGAATAAGTTCCACCGTTACGTGGCTGCCGATAAAACCGGCGCCGCCCGATACAAGAACAGTCTTTTTCATGGTTCGATTTCCTTATTTTTCTGTTTTAGTGCTTTCTTTCTCTCCTTTTCCAGGTAGCGTTCGAAGATGCGCCGTTCCTTCTGGGCCTTCTTCTCCAACCTCTTGAGCATCTTTAGTTTACGGGCACGCTCCTTCTCCAGTTTCCGCCGGGCCTTGGCGGCCTGCTTTTCTTCGTAGCGGCGGTCCTGCTCAGCCCACTTGGCTTCCTGGGCGGCTTTTTTGGCCGCGGCTTTCTCCGCTTTTTCCCGGGCCCGGAGTTCTGCCGGCGTGAGTTCTTTTTCCGGGACGTCCGGAGTGGTGGTGAGCGTGTCGGCCTGGGCTTTCAGGCTGTCCGCCGGGGCTTTGAGGCTGTCCAGCGGGGCCGTCAGGCTGTCCAGCGGCGTCCGGAGGCTGTCAACGGGCATTTCCAGACTGTCAACCGGTACCTGAAGGCTGTCCAGCGGGGCCAGGCCCTCGGCCTGCCGGCGGGCCTGCTCCCGGGCCACCTGCAGGGAATCCCGGATGGCGATTTCCCGGTAAATCCGGTTCACATGGCCGGGGAAATAGATATTGGTCTGTTTGAATTCCGTGTGGGGCCGTGACAGGTAACTGTAACGCTCGCTGATGCGGGGTTCCAGGGCTGTGACGTCCCGGGGCGACTTGGGCCGTTTGTCCGGCTCCCAGCGGAAGCCTTTGAGCGTACGCTCCTCCCGGGGCATCTGCACGGAGGGATAGCCGTCGTTCTTGGGATTCTCGTAGTAGTAAATCTGATTGATCTCTCCATCCTTGAACGTGGCGTAAATCATCTTGGATTCCACTTTGTTCACGGTGGCCAGGGCGCCCTTTTCTTCCAGGTAGAAGATGGAGGAGGCGCCGCCCAGGGCGTCGAAACGGGTGAGGGCGCTGGTGGAATCGAAATAAGCCACCATTTCCGTCCCGCGGATCTGGTCGTAGCAGTGCTCCTGCTCCTCGATGGTGATGAAGGCGTTGGACAGCAGATGGGCTTTCTGCATCTGTTTGTCCTTGATGACCATATAGATGCTGTCGGCCGCATACTGCCGGTTGCCTTCGTTGAAGAAGATGGGATCCTTGTACAGGCGGGCCAGGGAATCCAGGTCGTTATAGACGAGGGAATCGGCCCGCATCTGCATGCTGCGGCGGAACATGCGGACATTGTCGGTGACCCAGATGAAGTTGACCTTGGTGGTGTCCTTGGGCGGAGGCAGGGTGTCCACGACCGGCGGGGTGGCCAGGGAATCCGGCGGCGCTGCGGCCAGCGAATCCACCGGCGGGGTGACCGTCAGGCTGTCGGCCGGCGGCTTGGGCGGACCGGCAGGCTCCTCCGAGCCCTTCGGCTTTTCCGAATCCTTCGGCTTGTCACCGCCTTTGGGCTTGTCCGGCGGGCGGTTGGGGTCGTTCTTGGCGGCCTCTTCCGCTGCCTTGGCGGCTGCGGCGGCCGCCTCTTCGGCCGCTTTCTTCCGGTATTCCATCACCGGGTCTCCGGAGATGTCCTTGAGGCGCTGTCCGGCCTCTTGGGTCCACGCCTCGGGGATGTCGCAGCGGGGGATGCCGCGCAGGATCATGAGGTCTCCGCCCAGGTACAGCGTGTCGCGCTTTCCCTTTTCGTCCGTCACGGACATTACGGCCGGATCCCGTGTCATCGTCACCTGCGACAGCGAATCGGCATATTCGAAGCGGCCGGCCAGGGCATACACGTTCCGGGTGGTGTCCATCAGTTCCACGTGGCCGCGGAGGTCGGCGTCATTGCGGCTGCGGTAATAGTAAAGGGAATCGGCCCAGGTTTCCTGGTCTTCGGTGAGCACATGGACTTTCCGGCGGAAGAAAAAGGTTTCCTCGCCGCGGTTGTACCAGCCGTCGTTGGCGCTGAGCATCTTGTCGTCCTGCCACATGTCGGTCCCGTAGCCGAAGTAGGCGGTGGAAAGGTCGCTCCGGTATTCCAGGCGGGAGGTTTTCACGAAGGTGGTGTCCAGGTACATGTTCACCTGGTCGTTGAACACGAAGAGGTTGGCCTTGGAGTCGTAGGTGCCGTAGAGGCTTTCGATGATTTGTCCGTCCTTGTCGCGCATGGCGGCCCCGTCCTGGAAAACGGCCACGGAATCCTTGGTGTTGTAGTCCAGGTAACGCGTGCGGAGGGTGTTCCGGTCCTTGTCTTCCAGTTGCACCAGGGCGCCGCGGAACTTGGCCATGTTGTCGTCCACCACGTACTGGAGCGTCTCGCTGCTGAGCTGGGTGCGGTCCTGGATGATGCGCACGTGGCCGATCGCGTCGATCACGTTGGTGTTCACATTCCAGAGCGCCGTGTCGCAGAGCAGGTAGGTGTCGTTGTGAAGGAAACGGGCCGGGCCGATGACCTTGCGGAAACTCTGCCCGTCCTTTTCGATAAGTTGGGCGCTTTCGGCATGGATGAGAATCACTTTCTCATCCTGCTTCTGCTGGGCGCAAAGGGGCAAAACGGCCGCCGTGAAAAACGCCAGCCATGCCAGGAAGATATGAAAGCCCCTCCGATGCACTATTTCCGGGAATTCCAGATTTCGCGGGAGAATTCGCACTCCTTGAAGATGGGATCGATGACAATGTAGGTGTCCTTGGCCTTTTCATTGAGGAAGTTGTCGATGGCCTCCATCTGTTTGGCTCCCTGGACCCGCTCCAGCAGTTCGTTGTAGTCGTTTTCGAACGTGGCGGTGTGGGCCGGGAGAATCTTGTCCACCCGGATGATCTTGTACACCAGGTTGCCGCTGCGGCCCTGCAAGTAGCCTTCGTTGTCCAGGGATTCCACGGGTTCCGAGATTTCTCCCACCTTGAGGTCCTTGATGGCGGTGTAGTCGGCCGGCTTCAGGGCGTCGATTTCAAAATAGGACGATCCGGTCATGGGGTCGGCCATTTGGCCGCCGTTGGTGCGGGTGGGAAGGTCCTGGGAGTAGAACTGGGCCGCCATCTCGAAGCGGATTTCTTCGTCCAGGATGGCCGTGCGGATGCTGTCCAGTTGATGGAAGGCCTTTTCCCGGTCTTCGTTGGTGTACTGGGGCTTGAGCAGGATGTGGCGGGCGTTGAACATGTCACCCTTCTTCTCGATGACCTCGATGATGTGGTAACCGTCCGGGGTTTCCACCACCTGGGAAACGGTGCCGGGGCGGAGCGCCATGGCCGCATCGGAGAAGGCGGGCCAAAAGATGGTCTTGGACGCAAGGCCCAGTTCGCCGCCGCGGCGGGCGCTGCCCGGGTCTTCGGAATAGATGCGGGCCAGGGTGGAGAACTTCTCACCGTTCATGATGCGCTCACGGAGGCTCAGGAGTTTTTCTTTCACCGAAAGGGCCGCCTTGGCACGGTCCGGATAGATGCAGATCTGGCTCAACTGGTACTTGACGGGCACCACGGGAAGGTCTTCGGGGTCGGTGTCCTCAATGTATTTCTTGACATCGAAGGGTGTTATCTCGGGAATCTTGGAGGCCACATCGGAGCGCTCCTGCTCGATGAGGCTCTGCTCCTCCAGGGCCTTGGTCCACTCCTGACGCAGTTTGTAGAGGGGTTTGTGGAAGGCTTTCTCCAATTCCTCGTCACCGCCGGCCTTGGTGCGGAACCAGTCGAGACGCTGGGAGAGATTGCTCTGCACCATCTCGTTGTTCACGGTGAGGGAGTCGATGCGGGCCTGCATGAGGAACAGTTTGTTGTCCAGCATGGTTTCCAGCACTTCGCAGCGCATGTCCTTGTCGCTGGAGACGCCGCCGTTGGCGCGGAGTTCCTGGATTTGTGCCTCGATGTCGGAGATGAGGATGGTTTCGCCGCCCACGATGGCCACGGTCTTGTCCACGACGCCCTTGTATTTCTGGGCACTGAGGCTAAGGCACAGGAGAAGTGCTGCGGCGGAGAGAATTATATGCTTCATACTCAATAGATTACGTATTTATTGTTGGCGCGTGCGTCTTCCAGGAGGTCCCTTTCCAGGCTCACTTCCAGATTGTGTTTGCGGGTGCTCAGGATGAGGTCGCGGATGTGTTCCCGGACAAACTCTTCGGGGGCGGTCTTGCCCTCGGGAATCATTTCGGTGATGTGGGCCAGGTGAAGATTTCCGGCGGCGTCCGTATATTCGATATTGTTGGATTTCAGCGAGCCGACGAGCGTCTGGTATTCCATTCCCAGGTCCTGCGCCAGGGTGAGGGCGTCGGTCCAGGTGTCGGCCTGGTCGGCGAACTTGATGGCGGCGACGGAGGCGATGGTGGCGGCGTCCATGACGTCGGCTTCGTCGTCCGAGGCGATCAGGCGCCGGAGGTTCTTGACGCTCTTGGAATCGGCCGGGATAATCAGATAGCGGACCTTGACGACGGGGCGTTCCAGGCGGAACTTGTCGGGGTTTTCCTTGTAGAAGCGGGACACCTCTTCTTCGGTGATGAGGGTGTCCAGGCGCTCCTCGATGTAGCGCTGCTCGTAACGGTATTTGAGCAGGGTGCGGCGGTAGTCTTCCAGTTCCTTGGAAACGTCTTTTTCCTCTTTGGAGAGTTGCTGGTCCGCCATGTCCAGCAGGAGGAGGTCTTCGGCCCAGGCGTCGATGTACTGGCGGGCCAGGTTGGTGCTGTCTTCCGACGAGACGCCCTGCGGAATGTATTTTTCCAGTTCGCTCCGGCGGAGTTTATGGTCTCCCACCCGGGCGACCACTTCTCCGCGGAAAAGTTCGGCGGCGGTGTCGGCCAGCGTGTCCGCCACTTTGCAGGAAGTGGCCGACAGTGTCAGGAGGATGATGTAAACCCATTTGCGCATATATCCTGCAAATGTACGAAAATTATTCCATTAGTAACTTCAATAAGCGCGCCAAAACGGCCCTGACCTCGGCCGGTTTGGCAATGGCGTTGTTGGTCATGATGGAAAGTGTGACTTGCGGGAGCCCGTCGGCCCCGAGGATATAGCCGGAATAACAGAGCACTCCGTCCATGGAGCCGCTCTTGATATGAAGGCGTTCCCGGCCTTCCACTTTGGGCAGGAGGGCGCTGAGGGTGCCTTCGCCGGGCGTGGGCAGCGAGGCGAGGAAAGCCCCGAAGGCGGGACTTTTCTGCATGGCCTGCAGATAGGAGACCAGCCACTCCGGAGAAAGGTAATTCATGCGGGAGAGACCGCTGCCGTCGGCAATCCGGATGTCTCCGCCGGCGACGCCCAGGTCTTCCAGCACTTCCCGCTGGGCCACCAGGCAACTGTCGTACAGGGCGATCCGGGTGGCCTGTTCGCCCATGGCGCGGAGCAGGGCTTCGGCGTAGAAATTGTCGCTCCGCACGTTGGTGATGCGCGCGATTTCGCTCAGGGGGGCCGATTGGGTCTGCCCCACGACCCGCGGCTCCGCGGCCTTTTCCCGCGGGACGAAGTCCGCTCCGCGGATGCGGCCGTTGCGGTCGATATCGGCATAGCCGCCGGTCACGTTCCAGCCGGTATCCTGCAGGTTTTTCCAGAAATAGTAGGCGCAGGTGAGGGCGCCGAACTTGTTGGCGAAGTGCTCGGTCTTGGGGGGACGGTCGATGGCGAAAGAGCCGCGCATCTCGGAGTAGGGGGCCAGGTCCGTGGTGTACAGGTACAGGCTGTTCCCCGTTCCGGCACCGCCTGTCAGGGTGTGGTTCTCCAGGTGCATCCAGGGCGTTTCCGGATAGGTTTGCTGCAGTTGGACGGGCTGGCCTTCGGCCGCGGCTTTGACCTGGAAGTCGATGGCGTTCTGGTAGAAGCAGAGGGCGTTGGACCCGGAACCGTAGTAGGTGCCCAGGTCGTCGTAGCTCCAACTCTGGTGCTCCAGATTGCCTTCATACGCGGCTCCATGGCCCACGATGCGGCCGTCGATGGCCTGGATGCCGGCTTTGCGCAGGAGGGATTTCCACAGCCAGAACAGCCGGCCCGTATCGGTGGCGATGCTGTCCGGGGAGCCGATGGTGGGGTCTCCGTGCCCGATGATGTAAACGTCTCCCACCAGGACTCCGTCCCGGATTTCACCGGTGTAGCCCAGTTCGGTGGGGAAGCGGTAGTCCGGGCCGAAGGCGTGGAGGGCGGTGCCGGTGGTGACCAGTTTCAGGTTGGAGGCCGGCATCAGGCGCAGTTCGGGGTTGTAACTGCACAGAGTGCGGCCGTCCCGGTCCACGGCCAGAACCCCCCAGGCGGTTCCTTTCAGGGGACCGCTCTGCCGCTGCTGGTCAACATAGCGCTGTGCCGGAGTCTGTGCAGCGGCAAAAAGGACCGGAACCAGCCATCCGAGCCCTGCCAGGAGCCATTTTCTCATCAGATATCCAGGGCATGCTCATAGCCGGCCCGGTAGGTGTAGTGCAGCAGGGCGCTGGCCTCGGGGTCGTGCATGAACTTTTGTACGATGGGGTTCCAGACCACCGGGCGGTCCAGTTCCATGGCGATGTTGCCCAGGTTGCACACGGTGCAGGAGGAGTGGCCCACCTCGATGGGGACGTTGGGGTCGTTCCGGCTGAGGACCGCATCGATGAATTTGCGGTGGTGGCCCACCTTCACTTCGTAGGGGACGTTGTCATCGGCCTCGCGGACCGGCATTTCAAACTTCTTGTCGGAAGCTTCCAGTTTGCCGCGGCTTACCTTCACCCAGCCTTCGGTGCCGTAAATCTGCACGCCGGGGGTGCTGCCGTCGAACGGCTCTTCGGACAGGATGATGCCGTTGTCGTATTTGAAGGTGAGGTGGTCGTAGTAACTGTATCCGGGAGGAATCACCTCCACGGGGCCGCTGCCGTCCTTGCCGAGGGCCCACTGCGCCACGTCGAACATGTGGGCGCCCCAGTCGGTCATGAGGCCGCCGCCGGACACCTTGTACCAGCGCCAGGCGCCCCAGAGTTTCTCGTTGGGCTCTTCGGGGGTGATGACGGGGTCCAGGTCGGAATGGTAATAGACGCTTTCGGGGAGAGGCCCCAGCCACTTGTCCCAGTTGAGGCCGGCGGGAACGGCCATGCGGGGCAGTTTGCACGGGGCGGGGGCGGCGGTGACGGGGTTCACATTGTTGCGGCCCACATACACCTTGAGTTTGTGGATCTGTCCCAGTTCCCCTTCGCGGGCGAGGTTGGCGGCGTGGATGAATTCCTCGCTGGAACGCTGCTGCGAGCCCATCTGCAGGATGCGGTTGTACTTGCGCACGGCCTTCACCAATTGCTGTCCTTCGTAGATGGTGAGCGTGGCGGGCTTCTCCAGGTAGATGTCCTTGCCGGCCTTGCAGGCGGCGATGGCGATCACGGCGTGCTGATGGTCGGGCGTGGCGATGACCACGGCGTCGATGTCCCCTCGGGCCAGGAGGTCCTGATAGTCCTCATAGACATCCACTTTCACCTTTTTCTCACCCTTGGCGGTATAGTAATCCTTGACACGCTTGACAAAGCGGTCGCGTTTTACGTCATAGACGTCGCAGCCGGCCACGACGCGCACGTCATCCATGCCCATGAAGCCCTGCAGCAGAAACATGGCCTGCTGTCCCAGGCCGATGAATCCCAACTGGACCTTCCCGTTGGCGGATTTTTTGGCCGGCTTGGCGGCCGGGGCCGATGCGAAGGCATTCAGGGGGAGCATGCTGGCGGCGGCGCCGAGGGCGGTTGCCCGGAGGAAACTTCTTCTTTGCATAATTATTTGAGGATAAATTTTTCTACTTTTCCGTTTTTCCAACTCAGTTCCACCGTTTGTCCGGTGCGGGTGCGGAGGCCCTTCACGGACCCTTCGGGCCAGGCCTTGGGCAGGGCGGGAAGCGGTTTCACGCCGTCGGGCGTACTTTGGACCAACATCTCGGCCACGCCGGCGCAGCCGCCGAAGTTGCCGTCGATCTGGAAAGGCGAATGGGCGTCCATCAGGTTGGGATAGGTGCCGCCGCCGCTGCGGTAGTTCGTGCCCTGATACTTGTCCGGGCTCACATAGCGCAGCAGCCTGCGGTACATCTTGTAGGCATTCTCCCCGTCTCCCAGGCGGGCATAGAGGTTCACGCGCCAGCCGCAACTCCATCCGGTGGTCTCGAACCCTCTGATCTCAAGGGTCTTGCGGGCGGCATCGGCCAGGGGCGTTCCGGCCGGAATCTGGTGGCCGGGGTACACGCCCACGAGATGGGACTGGTGGCGGTGCCGGGGATCCTTGTCTTCCCAGTCGTGGTACCACTCCTGCAGGGCGCCGTTTTTGCCCACATGGTACTCGCGCAGGCGGGGCAGGACGGCGTCGATCCGTCGAGCGAAATCGGCATCTTCCAGCAACAGGGCGGCGTTTTTGGCATCGGTCAGGCATTCGCGGATGATGGCCAGGTCGGCCGTGGTGCCGTAGGCCGTGCGTCCGTCGTAGCCGTCCGGGGTCAGGTAGCGGTTTTCGGGCGAAGTGGAGGGGGAGGTGATGAGTTCGCCGTCCTTTTCCACAAGGAGGTTGAGGCAGAAGGCGGCGGCCCCCTTCAGGGTGGGATAATCACGCTTGAGGGCATCCAGGTCCCGGGTGAACAGCCAGTGTTCCCAGATGTGGGTGGACAGCCAGGCGCCGCCCAGGTTCCAGTTGGCCCAACTCGGGTCTCCGGTTCCCAGGCCCACGGGGCAGGTCATGGCCCAGGCGTCGCTGTTGTGGGCCTGGCACCAGCCTTCCTCGATGCCGTAGAAATTCCGGGCCGTGACGGCGCCGCTGACCGAGAGGTTGCGCAGAAAACCCAGCAGCACCTCGTGCATTTCGGGCAGGGCGGCCGATTCGGCGGCCCAGTAGTTCTCTTCCAGGTTGATGTTGGTGGTGTAGTTGCAGCGCCACGGCGGGGTCAGGCTTTCGTTCCACAGGCCCTGCAGGTTGGCGGGAATGCCCTCGGTGCGGGACGATGCGATGAGCATGTAGCGTCCGTATTGGAAGTAAAGGGCTTCCAGTTCCGGGTTGGCTTCGCCGTCGGCATAGCGGAGCAGTTGCTGGTCCGTGGGAAGGGCGCTGATGGCGGGGTCGGTGGTGCCCAGATCCAGGCTCACGCGGTCGAAGAAGGTCTTGTAGTCGGCCTCGTGGGCGGCCTTGAGGGCCTTCCAGCCCTTTTGGGCGGCGGCCAGGGCATGCCGTACGGCCGCATTCCGGTATTCCCGTCCTTCCTTCACGGGGTCTTTGTCAAAGCCGTTGTAACTGGTCTGGTTGGCCACGACGATCAGGGCCTCCCTGACACCGCTGACGTGCAGTTTCCCGTCCCGGGCCGATGCCCCTTCGCAACGGACCACGGTGCGGTAATGGATGCCCCGCCCGGGATCGTAGAAGCGGTCCGGCTTACGGCCGTCCTGGAGCACATGCCAGGCGACATAGCCGTCGCTCACGAGGCTCCCGTCCTCGGCCACCGTCTGGTGCGGAAGATCCGAATGCAGGTCGATAACGGCTTCCACGGGGCCCTCGCCCGTCAGGCGGATGACGATGACGCTGTCGGGGGCCGACACGAAGTACTGAGCCTGGAAGGGAACGCCGTCACGGGTAAACTTCACCGTGGCGGTGGCGTCGGCGAGGTCCAGTTCGCGGTAGTAGCCGCCGATTTCGCCTTCGGGATAAGTGATTTCCAGACTGCCCAGGGGCTGGTACATTTCGCTGTTGTGGCCCTGCAGCCGGCGCTGAAGTTCATCGGCCTTCCGATAGTCCTCGGCCTCAAGGGCTTCGCGCACCTTGGGAAGCCAGGCGGCAGCCTCTCCCCAGGGGGTGAGGGTGCTCACCAGGGCATAGTCCGGGTGGTCTTTTCCGCGGTCCGGCTCTCCGGTCCAGAGGGTGATGTCGTTCAGGGAGATGCGGTCTTTCGCGGGACCGCCATAGACCAGGGCGCCCAGGCGTCCGTTTCCGAGCGGCAGCGCTTCTTCGAAGAACTGGGCCGGGCGGTCATAATGCAGGACGAGTTTTTGTTTCGGGGCCGTGCTGCAGGCCGTAAGCAGCGCGATACCCGCCAGGGGCAGCAGGAACTTTTTCATTACTTGGTACCGAAAATGCGGTCTCCGGCGTCTCCGAGGCCGGGAACGATATAGGCATTCTCGTTCAGTCTCTCATCTACGGCGGCCACGTAGATGTTCACGTCCGGATGTTCGCTTTGCACTTTGGCGATGCCATCCGGGGCGGCCACCAGGCACATGAGGCGGATGTTGGTGCAGCCGCGCTCCTTGAGCATGGCGATGGCGTCACAGGCGCTGCCGCCCGTGGCCAGCATGGGGTCCGTCAGGATGACGAGGCGGTCATTGATGTCGGCCGGGAGTTTGCAGAAATAGACGACCGGCTTGTGAGTCTGTTCGTTGCGGTACAGACCGATATGTCCCACTCTTGCTACCGGAATCAGGTCGAGCAGGCCTTCCACCATGCCGATGCCGGCACGCAGGATGGGCACGATGGCCAGTTTGCGGCCGCTGACCTGCTTGGCGGTCATCTTGCAGATGGGGGTTTCGATTTCGATATCTTCCAGGGCAATGTCACGGGTGACTTCATAGCCCATCAAAAGGGCGATTTCCTTGAGGAGTTGACGAAAATCCTTGGATCCGGTTTCTTTCCTACGCATGATCGTCAGCTTGTGCTGGACCATGGGATGGTCGATTACATGAAGTTGAGACATAATTATTGAGGTTTAACGATTGGTCAAAGATAACGAATTGCGGTGACTTTCGCAAAAAGTATTACCTTTGCACTCTGGACAGATACGAACTTTCAACAGTATAGTAACCTTATGAAATTCCGTTATTTTTTATGGCTGGGCCTTGCGCTGGTGGCGGCCTGTTCCCGGCCGGAGTATGACATTTCCGATGGCGTCAACACGGAAGTGACGCTTTTTCAGGATGAACTTTCCGTTCCGATCGGCGGTTTGGGGCCTTTTACCTTGGGGTCTGTCTTCGACCTGTTGGACGAAGAGGGCATCGATGTGATATCCGAACTCCTCAAAGTGGCCCCTGACGGGTCCGTGTATGTCGAGGAAAAAGGCAATATTTTCAAGATCAGCGCGTATGAACTTGAAAACCGGCTGGACGACCCTGCCGTTCCCCAGTCTTGGAATGCCGGGTACTGTAGCACCTTTATCGGCGGGGCTTCCGAGATTTTGTATTTCCTGGGGTTTGGTTTTGTGGACCAGCATCTGGAGATCACCATGGAAAATCCCTTTACCCGGGCGATTCCCGTCACGAGCGGCGCGGCCACGTACGTCCTGGCGGAAGAGAGTGGGGAAAAGGAGGTTCCCGCAGAAGGGCTGGGACAGTTCACCATCCCCGCCTATGCCGATACGGAGATGTTGGTGCAGCCGGATTTTTCCGGATATCCGAAGGCCCGGCTCACCGGGATCAAAATGGAAGACCTGACGCTGGACTTGCCTGCGCACCCTGCTTCCTGTCTCAGGAACGAGTTGGGGAATCTGTTTCTGTCGCTCGATTACCATTATGTGAGCAGGGTCACCCTTTCGGGCAACTTCGAGATTCCCTTTGAGAATTATCCCATCGGGGGAATCGATATCCCGATCGGCCGGTACAAACTCAAAAAGTGTGAACTGTCCATGGAATTCGAGAGCACCTTCCCCATGCAGATAGAGGTGAAGGATCTCAAGGTGCTGCTTCCCGAGACGGAATGGGCCGACCCCGATGAACCGCTCATCGACGAGAATGTCAAGATCGTGACGGGTTTCATCATTGAAGGAGGTTCGGAGGAAAAGCCGGCCGTCAGCGCCGTCACCCTTTCCATCGAAGCGCTGGAAGGGACCATTCCGGACATTCCGGGCTTGCTTCTGAACCTGAATGTGAAGGCCCAGCCCGGCCTGGAAGCGGTCCCTCTTTCTACCTGGCAGGGCATCCGTGTCAAATCTTCATCGGCCCGCCTGACCGGCGGCATAACCATTCCTAAAGAGTAAACGTTTATGAAAAAGATAGTTACCTTGTTGGCGACGTCGCTGCTCGCCGCGGTGTCGATGAATGCACAGAGTTTTCAGTCGGCCCTTTTCCTGGACGGATACCGCCTGGGTTACCGCTACAATCCCGCCTTGCAGAACGAGAACAGTTTCCTGAGCGTGGGGCAGTTGGAAAGCCAGACGCGGAATAATGTCGGGGCGGCCAGTTTCCTGTATCCCCGCGGGGAAGAACTGGTGACGGCCCTTCACTCCAGCGTGCCGGCCCAGGAATTCCTGGGCAGCCTGAAAGACAACAATACCATGGGCAGCAGCCTCAACTATAGCCTGTTTTCCTATGGCTGGCGGAAGGGCGCTTCCTACCAGACGGCCGAGGTCGGTGTCCGGGCCGCTTACAAGACCAATGTCCCCAAGGATATTTTCTCCATTCTCAAATTGGGAACGGGTGAAACCAACTACGACTTGGGCGGACTGGGGCTGAACGGAAACCTGATGGTGGAACTGGCCTACGGCTATTCCCACAAACTGGCCGACTGGGTGTCCGTGGGGGCGCGGGCCAAACTGCTTTTAGGCATCAATTCCCTCGACTACACCGTGACCCGGATGGATGTTTACATGGCGGAAGACAAGTATAAACTGGACTTGGAGGCCCGTCTTGACCTGACCAGCCGCCTGTCCAAGATTCATGCCGACAAAGAAGGCTACCTGGACCTTTCCAAACTCAGTCAGAAGGACCGCTGGAAATTACCCTCCGGTGTGGGTCTGGCCGTGGATCTGGGAGCGGTGTTTACGCCGGTGGAAGGGCTCACCATGTCGGTCTCGCTGCTGGATTTGGGCGGTGTGTTCTGGTATTTCGGCAATGCCGGCAAATCGCAGGGGTCGGTCACCTTCAGCGGCATGGACAGCCTCACCATGGAGGACATCCGCGAAGGGAACTTCCGGAGCCGGTTCGACGATGAACTGTCGGCCCTTCTGTCCTCTCTCAAGATCAAGGAACTGAAAAGCCGGACGAGCCTGGAAATGATTCCCTTCCATGTGAACGGAGGCATCCGCTACGACCTTCCTTTCTACCGGGCCCTTTCCATCGGCGCCACCGGCAACTATTTGCATATGAGCGGTTTCACCTATGCCGAGGGACGTGGCGCCCTGGCCTGGAATCCCCGGAAATGGCTGGGGATCACGCTTAACGGCGGCGTCGGAACCTATGGCCCCGTCTGGGGGGCGGCCCTGAATGCGGCTGTCTGGAAGTTCCGCCTCACCCTCGGTTACTGCGACGGCTTCGGCGGGACCATTCCCTACACCAGTACGCCGCTCAAACCCAACAACAAGACGGTTACCCTGGGCCTGACCTTCGACCTTTAGTTCCGGCGGAGAATCTGGCCGATAGTTTTGCAACCCTGCAGTTTTTTTTCTATCTTTGTATCCCGGTTAAATCTTGATCGGGTTTATGCAAAAGATTGCATCTTCACAGGAAACGATTCTGTACAGGCTGGGCTCTCCCTGCTACAAAAACCGCTTCTACATCCTTACGGGTCCCGGATCCAGGGAACTTCTCGCCCGTCCCGAAGTTGTCGGCTTCCCCTGCTATTCAGCCCTTTTGAAAGAGACTGTCGCCGCCCTCCGTTATTTGTCGTCAACCGGAATGGGCGGCGATTTGGATATCCTCACCATCCTTCGCGGCGGACTCAATTACCCGTTGGAGGAAGCCTGCGCCCTGGCGGGCATCCGGGTCCGCGACATGCACTTCCTCTCCTGTGAACGCATCATCCGTGACCATGTCATCACCGGCCTTGACATCCGGTACGAGAAACTGCGTCCCACCTCCGGACGGGTGCTGGCCATCGGCGACATCATCGCCTCCGGGGCGACGCTCCGCAAATGCCTGGACTATGCGGTGAAGGAATTCAAGCGCCGGGGCGGCAGTATCCGCCGGATGCTCTTTTTCACCATCGGCGGCACCAAGGCCATCGAAATGATGGAGGAAATGCTGCCTGTCATGCAAGACCTTTTCCCCGGGTTCGAGGGCTTCGACTGTTTCTTCTACGAAGGGGCGTTTACGGTCTATGAAGACCCGGGCGTGAGCGGCATCAATGTGCCGGATATCGATTTCGGCTGGAAGGGCGGAGCCGTGGCTCCGGAATTCCGCGCCCGGGTGATGGAAACCCCGGACGCCCTGCTGGAAAAATGCATCATCTATGACGGCGGCGCCCGTCGCTATGAGATTCCCCTTCACCTGGAAGAGGTGTCCCAGTATTGGGAAGCCATTCTGGAACGGGCCGAAAGAATTGACACCCAGGCCCTTGTCGGAGAGAAACTCGGCTATCCGGCCCCCCTGTCCTACGAAGACTGGCAGAAGGTGACCCGTGTCCCTGACGGATGGCGTGGACTGTGGGAGCGCGAACAGGCGCTGCTTTCGGCCGCAGCCGGCCTCGACCTGAGGGCGGTCGCGGAAAGGAGGCTCGCAAGCATCGAATCGCTGAAAAAACTTTATATATAAAACGATATGGCAAAGAAAGATTATGATGTGGACTATGCGAACGTCCCTGTCGATCAGGCGGGTCGCAAATCGACACTGAGCATGTTCATGGTGATGCTGGGCTTCACCTTCTTCTCGGCCAGCATGTGGGTGGGCCAGCAGCTCGCCGCCGGACTCGATTTCTCCGGTTTTGTCTGGGCGCTGATTCTCGGCGGCCTTATCCTCGCCGCCTACACCGGCTCGCTCGGCTACATCGGCGCCAAGACGGGCCTTACGCTGGACATGCTCGCCCGGCGCAGTTTCGGCACCAAGGGCAGTTACCTCCCCAGCGCCATGATCAGTTTTACGCAGATCGGCTGGTTCGGGGTGGGCCTTGCGATGTTCGCCATCCCGGTGGCCAAGGAACTGATGGGCCTGGAGGTTACGGCCGACACCATGCCCTGGCAGGGATATCTCTTGGTGGCCATCGCCGGCATCCTGATGACGGCCAGTGCCTACTTCGGGATCAAGAGCCTGACAATCATCAGTTATATCGCCGTTCCCGCCGTCGCCATCCTGGGTACGGTGGCCATGATTCTCGCTGTCAGAAGGGGAGACATGGGCCTCATCGAACAGTTTGCCGTGGGCAGCAAGGACCTGGGAATCATCGCCGGCGCCGGCCTGGTGGTGGGCAGTTTCGTTTCGGGCGGTACGGCCACGCCCAACTTCACGCGCTTTGCCAAGAGCGGGAAAGTGGGCCTGATCACCACCGTCATCGCATTCTTCCTGGGCAACAGCCTGATGTTCCTGTTCGGTGCCGTTTCCAGCATCTACGCAGGCGGTAACGACATCTTCGAGGTGATGCTCAACCTCAACCTCTTCTACATAGCCGTCCTGGTGCTGGGGCTGAACATCTGGACCACGAATGACAACGCCCTCTACACCGCCGGCCTGGGCCTTTCCAACATCACCGGCTATTCCAAGAAGAGCATGGTCATCGTCTCCGGCATCATCGGCACGCTGGCCGCCGTCTGGCTGTACTGGAATTTCTGCAAATGGCTCACCATCCTCAACTGCACGCTGCCGCCGGTGGGCATCATCATTATCATCAGTTACTTCTCCGGCAGAAAGGATTTCATGACCCAACCCCTGAAAAAGGTCAACTGGTGGGCCGTGGCCGGCGTCGTGGCCGGTGCCGTCGTCGCCAACCTGGTGCACTGGGGCTTCCCGTCCATCAACGGCATGGTCGTGGCCTCCCTCCTGTACCTGGCCGGCCGGTTCTTCGAAAAATAAGGATTATTCCTGAAACCCCTGCAAATCAATAATACTATGGCTTACACAGAGATTACCCGTACCAGTTATGGAAAACGCCTTGGAAACTCCTTCGGCGGCATTGTTTTCGGACTCCTGCTCTTCGTGGCCGGGACCGTCCTCATCTGGTGGAACGAAGGCCGCGCCGTCAAGACGGACAAACTTCTGAAAGAGGCGCAGGGCCAGGTGGTGGAAATGCCCGACATCTCCGCCGTGGACCCCGCCTTCGAAGGAAAACTCGTCCATGCGACAGGCCTTGCCGCCACGGCCGATTCCCTGTCCGATTCGCAGTTCAAGGTGGGTGCCAGGGCCATTTCTCTGTCCCGCGAGGTAGAGTACTACCAGTGGGTGGAAAGTTCGGAATCCGAAACAAGAGACAAACTGGGCGGCGCCCAAGAGACCACCACCACTTACACCTACGACCTTCAGTGGGTGGACTCTCCGGTCGATTCCAAGGAATTCCACGATCCGGCCTACCGCAAAGAGAACACGGTGAAACAGGTGGTGGAGCCCTTCACGAAATATGCCCGGCACGTGAACTTCGGAGCCTATCGGCTGAATGCCGGCCAGATTCAGTCCATGAGCGGTTCGGTCCCCGTGGCGGTAAACGACAGCACCGGTTCCAACGTCATCTATATCGGCAAGGATCCGCTGAAGCCCGATGTGGGCGATGTCCGCATCACCTTCACGAAAGTGATGCCCGGTGAGGTGAGCATCGTGGCCGCCGTGTCCGGTGACACATTCGCCCCCTTCGTGGCCAAATCCGGGAAGACCTTCTCGGCCCTGCGCATGGGCAATGTTCCGCAGGAGCAGATTTTCGAAAGCGAACACGCCGCCAACAAAATGCTGCTCTGGGTGTTCCGCATCCTGGGCTTCTTCCTGTGCCTGATCGGCCTGCGCAGCATCTTCGGCATCCTGGAAACCCTCCTGAAAGTGATTCCGTTCCTGTCCTCTATCGTGGGGTGGGGCGTTGGGGTGGTCTGCGGCGTCGTGGCCTTCGTCTGGGCCCTTGTGGTCGCCGCCCTGGCCTGGATCACCTATCGGCCCGTGGTGGCCATCGCCCTGCTGTTGATTGCGGCCGCCGCCATCTGGTACTTCGCCACGCACCGCAAGAAGGACGTACCCGTGGCGTAGCCGATGGACAAAGCCCAAGTTTTCGAATCGGATTTCCGGACGTAACTGTGTCCGTCCCCGAAGACGTTTCGGTCATGGTGTTTTATTATATCATCACTCTGGTTGAGAGTGAGTCGCGGGTATTCTCATATCCTACGCCCGCAGATACCCGTGCCGTACCAAGTCTTCCCGGTTTCTGACGGGGTTGGTGTAGCCGTCGGCAATGACAAAGAGATTGTCGGCCACCGAGGAGATGGCGTCGTAGTTGTGGTCGGTAATGATAATGCCGTGGTCCTTGGCCCGTTCTCGAATCATACCCTTCACATCTTCAACGTTCACCGGGTCAACTTGTGTGAAGGGCTCGTCCAAGATGTAGAAAGGAGCGTCGCTATGCAGTATCAGGAAGAGTTCGGCCAGGCGGGCTTCGCCCCCGGAAAGTTCATAAATGGGCGAATCATAATGCCGGGAGAATTTCGGGAAACGGTTGATAAAGGTCCAATAGTTTACCCCGTACAGTTCAAAGGCCCGGTGCAACTTCATCCCCTCCGGTATTAGTCGTCCTTGCGGTAAATACTTGATGGAATGGCCGATAATCTGCCGGTTGACAGGCTTCTCGTCAATGCTCACCATTACATTCTCTACCCGGAGGCCGCCCATCAGCGCACGGAACATGCAGGACTTTCCGGCGCCGTTCCGTCCCAGCAGGCCAGTCACAATCCCGGTTTCGGAAGTGATATATCCTCCGCTCAGGACCGTCTTTTGACCAAATCGGACCACTACGCTGTCCACTATGAGCCGATGCTTATCCATGGAAGATCAAGACAGAAGTTAGCAGTATGATCAGCATCAGAAAATCGGCCAGAATCACGCTGACTTGCAGTTTCCTGCGCGAAAGCCCCAGGTTGATATAGAAGAAGATGGTGTCCCGGTCACGGAATTTACTGTCCAGATACAGGATAATGGCCGTCAGCGGCATCTTTATAATGAAGCAATCCACAAAGAACGTGTAGGATATTCCGCTCATGAGGTAGTTCATGCACACCAGATTGTACACAGCGCCGATGAGCAGCTGCGTTTTTCCGTAGCGCCAGGTAAGGGATATGCGGTCGCGAAGGGTCATGATTCAGGATGCCTTATGCATCAAAAATCAAACCAATACAAATCTTCTCACAACCATAGATTTTCCGTCCTTCACGACCGTCCCGGCCTTGGTTTCCTCCAGCCGGAACCCATTCTTCTCCAGCACACGCTCGGAAGACCGGTTGCCGACGAATACCGTAGCCGAAATCAGTTCCACCCCCAGTTCCTCACATGCCATCCTGCACATCTGCCGCACCGCCTCTGTGCCGATACCCTTCGACCACCACGGTGTCAGAATCATATAGCCCAGTTCGCCCATGCTGTGCTCATCGCCATCCCTTCGCTCAACGGAAATACTGCCGACAAGGTTTCCATCGGCCCAGATGGAGCGCCAAACACCTTCCTTGCCCTCATTCTCCGTGACCATTCCCAGCCACCAGTCGGCATCGGCCTCCGTATATGGATACGGCAGCCGGTCCGACAGGAAAGTCCTGTCCACGGCATTGCACAGCGCCATCAGCGCCACTTTATCGGCGCCACTCCAGGTATGAAGGGAAATCGTCATGGGTAAACATGTTCGATAAACCGAATTTAGCGGTTACTCTTTCTTTGTTCCTGAGCCAGGTTTATTGAAAAACAGGTTATAAAGAGATACAAGGCATAACGACAAGTAGAATGGTAATTTCGCCCATTCTTTACCAAGAATGAGATAGGCTATAATGGAGAGAACAAAGACACTCCCTAAGACGATATAGTTTGCTTTATCAACTTTGGGGTTCATACTACTAAAGATTTGATTAAGTGTTACAAATTTAGACTTAGTGAACCTATTCTGTTTTCTTTTTATTTTTTTCTTCAGCCCTATAGGACAAATACATCGACAGTATACCCAGTGCATTCGATAGCAAGCCAAGCCACCTGCTTGCTTCCCATCCTGGGAAAATCAGCCATACGATGAAAAGCACCGCAAAACAAATCCCAAGGCCTACCTGCATTTTTTGTCTCTTATTCATACACAAATTCCAATTTATCTAACTGTCAAAGTTACAACTTTTTTCAATATGCTTTCATCCGGAGCGAAACCGCTCAACTCCCCCATAATAACCGCATCGCTTTTGGGCACATCTGAACATGCCGCGCAAGAGGCAAAGCATCCTGCAATTGCCAGAAAAAGACCATGCGAATACTACTCCTTTTCCAACACAAACGTACCGACTTCCTTCCCGCCCACTTTGCAGTAGGTATATGAGGTGTCCGGAAGTGGCAGGCACCCTTCATATAACAAATCGTTCAAGCCATACATCTCTATCCCGCAAGCGGTTAGAACGTATAGTCTCTTATCTTGAAATGTCGGAAAATCTTCAATAACATCAAACTTCAATTCTTGTTGAAAATATCCCGCATTATCATAAACAACAAGGCCTGTAGAATCTTTTTGAATGATAAATCCCTTGTGGAACACGCAAATCTTTGGGCTCAATGCCAAAACCCGGATGTTTTGCATTTTGTGTCATTCTGAGCGAAGCGAAGAATCGGCAGACGGGTTATGCGTTTTCTATAGTTCGCTGATACACAGCACTTTATGCAAATCCTCCTATGAGCATTTACATAGGAGGATTTGCGCAACTCGCTATTAATCAATAACTTGCGAAAAACGCCGTGCGGGGGGGGGAAGAGTGGCCCAGAGGGTAGCAACGGCGATGAAGGGGCTGAGAATTCCAGCTTGAGACCACAAGCTCCATCTATTCCCCAGAGGACACGGGGCCGGGGCGCATTGTAGTTATCCGTGCAAGCGTTTTCATTGTTCCGGTTTTGGACACATCGGCATAGGTAAAAATATATTTATTATCTTTGCAGCTGGTAAGGTAAAGTATACAGAATGAATGGAAAACACTGAGTATTATGTGGCGCCCGGGGCGCGGGTGCTGGAGATGAAGATGGAACTGCTGGTTGTGGTTAGCGAGGAGCGGGAGTATGGTCAGCCCATTGAAATATAGCTTGCTATGCAAAGAAGATTCCGCCTTTTGATTGCCACGCTGCTGCTTTTTACCGCCTCTGCACTATGGGGGCTTCAGGAAGCATCGGCCAGCTACCAAATCTCTATTACGGTAGCCTATGAGGGAAAAAGCGTCACCTTGGATGTGAACCAGGGGGATACCATTGGCAGCGTTAAGGCCAAGATTCAGGACAAGATGACATTTCCACCGGACCAGCAGATTCTCATCTTTGCTGGTACAGTTCTGGAAGACGGTCATACGCTGGGGGACTACAACATCCAGAAAGAAGCTACCTTGCACATGGTCCTGAAATGGAAAAGCATCGTGACCTACCCCCATGAAGGCCGATATTGGACTTCCTACTACTTTGGCCTGCTGCCCGCCAAGTTGCCGGAAGGGGCGCTGGCCTTTACCCTGAAAAGCGACAAAGTCCTCTACTGCATCGGCGACGGCAACATCATCCCCCCGGCATGTCCCTGCATCATTATTGCCGATGCTTCTGCCGTCCGCGAAGAAGCGGGAAAAAGCGTCCTTGTCCTTTTCCATATCGACGATAATTCAGAAGTGATGCCCACTCCGGAAGAGGGCAATATCCTTCGGGGATACATGAACGCCACTCCGCTGTCCTCCTTGGATTTGAGCGCCGGGCAGCAGGTATTTGTCCTGAGTGAAGTGGACGGTACGTTAGGATTCTATCCTTTCTCCGGCGATACGCTTCCCGCTAACAAGGTTTTCTATGTGGAATAAGATCAGTTGTTTAGCCTTTGCTCTCCTCGTTCTCACGGCGGCTTGTGAAAAGTCTCTTGTGCAGGTAGAAGTGCCGGAGGAAGATCCCGGGCAGCAGGAGATTCCCCAGGAACAGCCCTCCCGTCCCATGGCCTCCCTTACCATGACAGCCAGTAAAGGGGAGGACGAGACCAAAGCCCTCTCCTTGGACGACAACACCCTTAGTGCCTATTGGAAGAGTACCGAACGCGTGCAGGTTTACAATGCCTCCGGTGCGAACATCGGCTCGTTAGATGTAACGCCCGGCGAGGGAGAACAGCCCAAATCGGCCACCCTTTCCGGGAGCATCGATGTCACCGGGCTGCAGGTGGGGGATTTCCTTGCCCTTCGGATTCCCCGCGACAAGTGGAGTTATTCGGGGCAGAAAGGCCTTCTTACCGGCAAGGATTCCATAGAGCAGGAGTACGATTATGCCACGGCCGAAGTGGAAATCTCTGCCATCGGCGAAACCAGCGTGGAAACGTCCTCTGCCGCCCATTTTGAAAATGCCCAAAGCATTTATCGTTTTGGTTTTGTGGCCGATGGGAATCCGCTACAGGTGAAGCTTTTTGTTATCGGCTCATTTAATAACAAGATAGTCAGGGAAATAGAGCAAGGCGTAACCTCCTATGGCGCCCTTAAACTGCTTCCCGCCGCTTCCACTGATGAACTCCTCTATCTTTCCCTTCGTAACGAATCCGTATCGCCGGAAAGCAGCGGTGATACCTATCGGTTTATGGTAGTGGACAGTGAGCAGGCCGCTTATTTGGGGACAAAAGCCATCCCGGCCTCCGTCATGGACCGGCATGGCAAATTCATCAGCGCAAAAAGTGTAAGTGTCAGTAAGATTGTCCTCCCGAAAGGAAGCGTTTCCACCTCGGAGGTTTGGTAAGATTCTCCTATTGGAGTGCCTTAAGTACGGCTTCCTCGAAGATCTTGTAGCCCGCGAGGGTGGGATGGATGGTGTCTTCCGAGAGATCGGGCCGGGTGTTGCCGTTTTCATCGGCGAGTAGCTGCTCAAGGTCGATGAGTTTGAAGCCCCTTTCGGCGGCATGGGCGCGCAGTTCGGCGTTGAAGGCGGCCACCAGTTCTCGCGTATTGGTAATGGCCGGGCGCCAGACAACTTTACTTGCGGGAATCAGGGTGCTCAGCACGGGCTCAATGCCATTTGCCACAGCTAATTCGCACATGGAGAGGATATTCCCAATGCTGTTCTCCTGGGAGATGTAGCCCTGGTTCCGGGCTATGTCGTTGATGCCGGCTATAATCACCACATAGCGGGGCCTGAGGTCCAGCACGTCGCGGCGGAAGCGCACCAGCATCTGGGAGGTTACCTGCCCGCTGATACCCCGGCCCACGATGTTGTTCTGGGTGAAGAAAGCCGGATCCTGTTCCGCCCATCCATCAGTGATGGAATCACCCATAATGACAGCAAGCGGGGACATGCCCGCGATTGCCTTGTTATCGGCCTCATAGCGTTCAAAACCGGCCCAGTCGTAACTAGGCAGCAGCGTGTCCTGTGCTCCTGCAAGGAAACTGCAGAGGACAAGAAGCATCATAGTAATGTTCAGGCGTTTCATTTTTGACAAAATCTTAACAGTAATTCTGCAATTTGTACGGCATTGGTGGCGGCGCCTTTACGGAGATTGTCGCTCACGCACCAGAGATTCAGGGCGCTGGGTAGGGACGTGTCGCGGCGGAGGCGGCCCACAAAGACATCGTCCTTGCCCTCGCAGTCCTTGGGAACAGGATACTGCCCTTCCGGGAGCAGCGTCACACCAGAGGTGGCCGATAGGATTTCCCGCACCCGGGCCAGTTCAAAAGGCTTTTCCAATTCTATGTTCACAGCTTCGGAGTGGCCGCCGCGAACGGGGACACGCACAGTAGTGACGCTCACGGCGATGGACGGATCAAGGATTTTGTGCGTCTCATTAATCATTTTGGTCTCTTCCTCGGAATTGCCATCCTCTCCAAACGCACCAATCTGCGGAATCACATTGAGGTCTATGGGGCAGGGATAAACGGCAGGGTAGGCCCCCCATTCCAGTCCCTTTCTTTCTGCGTCCAACTGGCTTAAGGCCTTGTATCCCGTGCCAGTGACAGATTGATAGGTGGAAACCACTATCCGCTTGATACCAAACGCTTTATGAAGCGGCGCAAGCGGCAGTAGCATCTGGATGGTGGAACAGTTGGGGTTGGCGATGATAAAGTCCTCGGCAGTAAGGACATCCCCGTTGATTTCCGGAACCACCAACTTCTTGGTGGGGTCCATGCGCCAACAGGAGGAATTGTCCACCACGCGGCAGCCTGCTGCAGCAAAGCGGGGCGCCCATTCCCGCGAGGCGGAAGAACCGGCCGAGAAAAGGGCGATATCCGGCCTGCCAGCCACTACGTCGGCCACAGACTGCACCGTGAGTTCCTGTCCTTTGAAAAGCACTTTCCGGCCGATGGATTTCTCCGAGGCGGCCACCAGCACTTCGCGGGCAGGGAAATTCCGCTGGGAGAGTACTTCCAGCATTCTTGTACCCACCAGTCCGGTGGCACCAATCACTGCAACTTTCATCACATTAAGCAATAATGTCCATGAGTACGCCGCCGGCGGTCTGCCTGGCTCCGGCACCGGCGCCCTGGATGACCAGCCCGGCAGGGTAGTCTTCCGTTGTAAAGATAGCGCAATTATCCGTACCGCGCAAGTGATAGAGTGGATTCTCAGGCCCAACAGCCTGCAAGGAGGCACAGGCTTTCCAGACACCGCCCCCGGGTTGCAGCACCGCTAAGTACCGGAGCCGTTTACCAGCCCCAGATGCTTCTTGGTAGGCTTTTTCCAGCGTTTCACCGGTAGGGAAGGGCTCCACCAAAACCTTCTCCAAAGGTATGCCGGCTTTCCGGGCAAGGATAAGGAGTTTCCTGGCCACATCCGTTCCGGAGAGATCGGCGGCAGGATCGGGCTCCGTATAGCCTTTGGCCTTGGCATCGGCAAGGAGCACCTCAAAATCTTTGACCTCGGAAGCAACCCCTGTTTCTCATCCAAAGATATTATTTCGATCTTCTCACAATACTCCTCCAAATTAATACCTTTCGATAACGGTTTGTCCAAATTAATGACAATCGTTCCATTGTACGTCCTTCCTGTGCAAGCAGTAAAAACGGTGGCAATTAGTAAAAAAGCTTTATCTTCCCCATCA
>JAFSMS010000028.1 GCA_017447815.1 Bacteroidales bacterium
ACACGACGCAGTCTGGAATGGTGTTTCTATAGATGCTGAATTGAATATCCTGGACCAGGAACGGTTTCTTGGTCTTCGCCACCGAACCAATCTCCACTCCTTTGGTGCTGCCGGTCTTGGGAACGAATTCTATAAGTCCCTTATCCCCCAGAATCTTTGTCCCCGGTTTGAGCAGGTATTTTTCCTTGGTGTCGCCGCCGCCCCTCCCCGGCCGACGACCCCGCAGCGGGGTGGCTGTTAACCGCTTGTTAATCAGTAGTTTACGTACAATCCTCTGCGCTTTTTGCGCAGAGGATTGTACGTAAACGCCAGGGGGACAAGGACTTATCGGCCACGGGCGGCATTGTAAAGAGAGTGTAAAGTGTAATGTAAAGTTTTACACTTTTTCCACGAAGGGCCGATTCGTAAGTAACTCAATCACAGTATTTTAATCAGTTTGGCACGGAGGATGCGAGGGAAAAAGGCAAGTTAAACATAAGTATTGACATGAAAAACCTTTTCATTATGTGTGTAGTTACCGCCCTGGCGTCCGCAGTGAGTGTGTGCGCCAGCGGCCAAACTACGATGACGCTGAATGACTGCATGCGTTACGCCATTTCCAATTCTACCAAAATCCGCATCCAGCAGGCGGCCATCGGCGATGCGCAGATTGACCGGCGGGACGCGGCGCTGAAACTGTTCACTCCGCAGATCAGCGCCAACACATACGCCTACTACAACTTCGGCCGCAGCATCGACCCGCAGACCAACACGTATTTCAATACCACGTCGTTCCACAACAATTACGGCGTGAGCGCAGGCTACGACCTTTTCGACGGCTTCCAGGCAGTGAACAACTACAAGATTTCCAAAACCGGAATCCTCATTGCCGATTCGCAGGAAAAACAGGTGGAGGCCGATATCTGCCTGGCCGTGATGGAGGCCTATTACAACGTGGTCTATTACAAGCGTTTATGCGATGTTTACGAAGAACAGGTGGCTACGGCCGAGCAGGCGCTCACCAAGGCCCGCCGCCAGGAGGAACTGGGCCAGAAAGGCCATGCCGACGTGGTCCAGATGGAGGCCGACCTGGCCGACCGCCGCTACGAACTCATCAATACGCGCAACCTGTACGGGCAGCACCGGATGACGCTTGCCGACCTGATGTTCTGGCCCGTGGACGAAGAACTGGTCATTGTGACGGATTACCGCTCCTTCGCCGGCGCCCGGGATGACGGCACGGTCCTTCAGACAGGGTCTGCCACCGAAGAATCCATCATCGACTTCGCCCTGGAGCACAACCCCGGCGTCCGGATCGCCACCTGGCAGCAACTCAACGCCAAGCGGCAGCTCAATACGGCCAAATGGCAACTCCTGCCCACCATCGGCCTCTATGCCGGCTGGAGCACCAGTTATTATGCCTATCAGGGCTCCCAGACGGCCACCTTTGCGAACCAGTTCAAAAACAACGGCGGTGAATATATCCAGGTTTCTCTCCAACTTCCCATCTGGAACCGCCTGAGCAAGTATTCGGCCATTTCCCGCCGCAAACATGCCCTGGACAAGGCCACGGCCGAACTGGACCAGAAGCGCCGGGATGTGGAGAGCGAAGTGCGCCGGGCCATCCAGGACCGGGACGGCAGCGCGGCCGCCTACCGGCAGGCCCAGCGCAAGGCCGAGGTCCAGTCCGAAGCTTACTCGCTGAACCTCAAGAAGTTGGAGCAGGGCCTCATCTCCCCGCTGGAGTTCCAGACGGCCAACAACAACTACCTAAAAGCCCAGGCCGACGAAATGAACTCCCTGTTCAAGTACCTCATCAAACAGGCGGTCGTGCGCTACTACAACGGTGTAGCCTATATCGACCAGTGACGAGCAGCCTGCGCCGTACGGCAGCATCATTACCCTGCCTTTTCAATCTACCCCCTATGGGCATGCAATGCGCCTGTAAGGGGTTTTTTAGCGTGTTTAGAAAAAATAGATAAAAATCTATTAAAATTAATTGCGTAACTAAAAATATTAGCTATATTTGCAGAAAAGTAAGTCCATTATGAAAAGGCTCACCAAGAAAGAAGAGATTATCATGGAGCACTTCTGGGAGAAAGGCCCCTTGTTTATCAGGGAGTTACGCGAGTTGTACCCGGAACCCCGACCGCATTTCAGCACCCTGAGCACCCAGGTTCGCACGCTTCAGGACGAGGGCTTCATCGACCATAAGTCCTATGGTCCCACCTATCAGTATTTTGCCAAAGTCACGAAGGAGGAGTACAAGCAAAACTCGCTCATCGGCCTCATTGACAAGTATTTCGACAATTCTTACCTGGGTGCGGTGTCGGCCTTGGTGAAGGAGGACAAGATTACCGTGGAGGAACTGAAAGAACTCATCGACCTGATTGAAAAGCAATGACGGACTTCCTCATATATGAAGGGAAAGTGGCGGTGGCGCTGCTGGTTTTCTACCTGTTCTACCGTTTCCTTTTGAAAAAGGAGACGTTCCACCGCTTCAACCGGGTGGTGCTGGTGGGAACGGCGGTGCTCAGTTTCCTGCTGCCGCTGTGCATCATCACCATTCATCGGCCGATGGAAACAGTCCGGGCGGCGTCCGGGCCGGCGGTCGTTTCTGAATTCCCGGAAACGGACCTGGCGCCGATGGTGCAAGCCTCCGCGCCCTGGTGGCCGGGGGCGCTCACCGTCCTGTTCTGGGCGGGCGTTGCCTTTGTTTTGGCGAGAGCGCTCGTTTCCGTCCTTTCCATCGGCCGGATCATCCGGCGGGGGCGGCTGGTCCGGGAAGAGGACGGTTGCAAAATCATTGTCACAGAGCGGAATATCGACCCGTTCAGTTGGATGAAATACATCGTCCTTTCCCGGAAAGACTGGGAACTTCCGCACGAGACCATCCTCTCGCATGAGAAGGCGCACATCGCTTACGGGCACTCCCTGGATGTGCTGCTGGCCGATATCCTGTCGGCCCTCCAATGGTTCAATCCCGCCATCTGGATGCTCCGGGCCGACCTCAAGGAACTTCATGAATATGAGGCCGACGATGCCGTCCTGCGCACCGGCGCCAACATCAAGGAATATCAGTATCTGCTTATAAGAAAAGCTGTCAGCAAGAGCGGCTACTCGGTTGCCAACAGCTTTAATCACAGTATCCTTAAAAATCGTATTACTATGATGTCAAAATCCAAATCGCCCCTTGTGAGGGGCCTGCGGGTGCTCTGGATGCTCCCGCTCGTGTGCCTGGCCATCGGCCTTCAGGCAAGGACTGTCTATGTCCCAACGGACAAAGATAGTGAAAAAATGTTTACCGAAGAACCCCCGCAGGGTTATCTCCCGGAAATTGTGGTGGTCGCTTATGCCGGAGAAAAAACGGCCCGGCATCACAAATCATTCGAAACGGACATCTTGCCCCGGATCGAAAATCCCGAGGTTGACCGGGAGGCGGTCTGCAGTGAAAACTTCGGCCGATGGCTCAACCTTCGCCTCTTATATCCTGCTGAGGCCAAGGAAGATGACGGTACAGTATTGGCGCAGTTCACCGTCGGGAAAGACGGAAAAGTCAAGGACATTCGAATCCTTTGGAGCGTTTCGGAGCCGCTTGATGACATCGTAGCGCAGCAGATTGCGAAATCCCCGTCATGGACACCGGCCATGAAAAACGGCAAGCCGGTCGAGACGGTTCTCATACAGCCAGTGATCTTCATGCTCCGCCCCTCTTCCAAAACGGCTTCCCCGATAGAACTGAACATCCGGGCCGATGGCACCATTGAATCCGGAGGGAAGGTTTACACCGTCGGCCAGTTGAAGGAAATCATCCCGCCTCACCATGCGGGGGAGCCACAGACTACGGTTCAGATTGTTGCCGCTGACAATGTGCAGATGGGGGCTATCGAGGATGTAAAACTTGAACTTCGAAAACTGGAAGCCCTGAAGGTCCAATATCTATCGGCCTCCCCGCAGGATGGGCCGACCCGCCTTATGCCTCCATTCCCCAAGGCGAATCCGGCAGAGAAATCGGACTATCCGGAGGACCTTTGGGCTGGCGTGAACCGGGAAAACGTCTTCATAGTCCGCATCAACTCTATCGACAAGATTTTCTTTGGGGACAGACCCCGTCAGGACGATGAAGATATGCTCCGGACAGGCAAAGATTTTCTGAAGGCGCGTGGCAAGGAGGCCCGCTTTTTCCTCACGGTGGACCGTGGCACCAGCTATGAGGCATATCGGCATATGCAGGAACTGCTGTGGCAGATTTACTATGAAGTCCGCAATGAGAAAGCGCTGGAACAGTATGGCCGGCCCCTGCAGGAATTGTCGGCCGACGAACAGTCCCACATCTACAAGATGATTCCCCTGTCCATTTCGGAAACTGAGCCAAAGGGAAAACGCTGACGGCAAGCTGCCCTGTAGCATAACAGGTCCATCCTGATTTCCAAGCAATCTCCTCGAACCGGCATCATTTTTCGCAAAACATTGGAAGACAATGCGGAATAATGTGTATATTTGACTTCGGAACAGAAATCATCTATGAAATACTATTTGCCGATTATTCTGATGCTGTGCGTCGCCTGCTCCACTTCTCCGAAACAGAAGACGGGGAGCGGCACATCGGATGCTGCGTTTATCCCGGCCGCCACGCACGAAAACGGATGGCTGAAAAGGGGCGATGGTCCGGTATTAGGCGGTCCTGAGATGGGAACCTGTTTCGATGTCAACGTCATCCCGGACGGATCGGCCAAATTCAACATGTATTTCTCCTGGCGTCCGAAAAAGGCCATCGCCCTCTCCAGGAGTGAGGATGGGATTGCCTGGACGGATCCGAAGATCGTTCTGGAATATGACGAGTCGAGCGGTTGGGAGGACGACCTCAACCGGTCCTGTACCTTGTTCCTGGACGGGGTCTATCACATGTGGTACACCGGACAGGCAAGGGGTTACAGTAAAATCGGGTATGCTGTTTCCAACGACGGAGAGCATTTCGAGCGAGTCACCACCGATCCCGTCATGGTTCCCGAGTTCAACTATGAGGGCTATTCCGTGATGAACCCGTATGTCCTTTATGATAAGGACAGGGGCGTATTCAGGATGTGGTATGCCTGTGGCGAGACGTATGAACCGAATATGATCGCCTATGCCGAGTCTGAAGACGGCCTGCACTGGACGCGTTCGCCCCTGAACCCCATCTTTGTCAAGGGCGGAGACTGGGAGCAGGACCGGATTGGCGGTTGCGAGGTACACCGCCTCCCTGACGGACGGTTCATCATGTTCTACATCGGTTATTCTGACATCCACACCGCCCGTATCGGCGCGGCCATTTCCCCGGATGGAATCCGGCAGTGGAAGCGCCTGGATTCCAATCCTTTAATAGAACCGACCGAGGGCTATTTCGATGCGTTGGCCTGCTATAAACCCAGCGTTTTCCCCGACGAGGAAAACGACCGTTGGCTGCTCTGGTACAATGGCCGGAATCAAGGCGCGGAATACATTGGCTATGCCGTGCATGAAGGTCTGAAACTGGATTGACCCCGGTTTTTCCAGTCGGCCCGGCTTCCGTATCCATACACGGAGGCGGATGCCGGCGTTGTCGTCCACGATCAGGATTTTACCACGCTTGGAAGCCATCGTTGTGTAAAGAAACTTTACGAAGATAGCATTTTTCCATTCAGTTGTCCCTCCTGGCCGTGGCAGACATTTGTTTTCATTCTCTGAAAATCATATTTCATTTTCTGAAACGACTGTTTTTGGCGAAATTTTATTAGAAGAGAGTTTTTATTTTTGTTGAAAACAGCTCGCATTATGGAAATGGAAAATCTCGATTATGAAGGCATTAACGTCCGGCTGTGCGCCGACGGCAAGTATCATTGGACCTGTCCGCTGGATCTGCTGAAGAACCCTTCGGCCTACTTTACGGTCTGTAAGATTTTCGGTATCCTGTTCGGCATTGCATTCCTGACGGCGAACGTCGGCCCGGCCCTCCGGGGAGAATTCGCCGTCATCGGCGCTGAACTGAAGTATTGGGGCATCGCCCTGCTGGTTTTCCTGGTGATCAGCGGCGTGGCCTATCTGATCCTGGATGCCTTGTACGGAGGAAAATACGTCGTCCGCTTCACCATGGACGAAAACGGCATCCTCCACGAACAGATCCCCGCGCAGGCGAAGAAGGCCAAGGTGCTGGGCGGCGTCGTGGGTGCGACGGGTGCGCTTCGGGGGAACCCGATGCAGGCCGGTCAGGGCGCGCTCATCGCAGCGCATACCTCCCTCTCGTCCGATTTCTCCAAGGTGCGCAGCATCAAGGCCTCCCCGCGTCATTTCACCATCCTGGTGAATGAACCGATGTCCAAGAACCAGGTGTATACCGCGCCCGAGGATTTCGAGTTTGTCCTGAATTTCATCAAGTCCCATTGTCCCCTTGTGAAATGAGAGGCATCCTGATCAGTCTCCTGCTGCTGCCGCTGGTCAGCACCTGCTGGTTCCGCGGCGGCCCGCCCAAGCCCGCATCGCAGACCCCGCCCCCGCTGGAAGGCGCGTTTGCCTGCGGCCCCGACACGCTGTTCTTCAGCGGGGAGGGAAGAGGCGTCCACTGGCATTTCGCCCAGGACCCTCCGCCCCTGAACGCGCGGGGGCAGGGCATCGGGGTCTTCCTCTTCCACAACGAAGAATACCGCTACGATGCCGCTGAGACCTTCCGTCTCCGGGACACGCAAGGCCGGGAGCTCACCTTCCTCCTTTCAAGGGGGCCGGCCAAGGCCGATGAAATCACGCTCTTCGGCGGCAACTGGCCGGAGGGAAAAACATTCAAGAAAACCACATTACCATGAGATTCTGTACGCACTGCGGGGCCCAAGTCCCCGATAATTCCAAGTTCTGTACTGCTTGCGGCACCCCCATCGACGCTCCTGACGAGGCTACGGTCGTCATCTCCGATCCGGAAGAAGAGGTCGTAGAAGCCTCCGACGTGGAAGGCGAATTCACCGCCGCCAGCTGGAGCCCGGAACCGGCAGCGCAGCCGGTGAAACAACCCCAGCCGCAGGCCAAGGTCCGGCCTCAGCCCCAACCCCAGGTTCAGCCGCAGCCCGTACGCCCGGTGCAGCCCGTTATCAAGGAGACCTCTCAGTCCAAGAAGAAAGGCTTCTTCTCCTATGTCTGGCTTTTTATCAAAGTCCTTATCATCGCCATCCTGGCGGTGATGGTGGCTGTCTTCCTCCGCGGGGTATACATCGGCTATACCTCTTCGGCCGAAGAACCTCAGGTCACTGTAGAAGACGACGGCTTCCAGAGCCTGGCCGATCTGTCGGCCACTGAAAGGGCGGAGTATGAGAAAGCCCTGCAGGAGCGCACCGACAAAAAATCGGCCGAAAAGAAATCGGCCAAGGTCAAAGTGGGGCCTGTGAAATTCCTCCTGGCCGGAGACTACAAGATTGCTTCCCGGGAGCATATGCAGAACGCCGAGGCCTGCATCATCGTCCCCAAGGACGCCACCAACCAGGATAACCGCCTCAAAGTGGTGATTATTGCCGGGGAGCCGGAGGACAATACAGGTCTCACCTCGGAGGAAATCGGCACCATCCTGAAGTCCAACCTTGCAGACCTGGTAGAGGAGCTCACCGACGGGAAATACAACGTCCATTATGACGACAATGCCAGCGGGACGTATTTCCCCCATTGCTACACCTACCTGAATCTCAAGAATTCCAAGACCGGAAAACTGAGCTATACCTATACGCAATCAACGCTCGTGAGCGGCAACGTGATTACTGGCTGTGCCGTCGCTACCGACGAAGCCGAACTGGCCGCCCTCATGGACATTTATTCCGCCGTCGTAATCGGCGCTTTCAATTAATCCAATCCAAGCCTATGAAATACTGCCCTAACTGCGGAGCCCAACTCTCCGACAACGCCAACTTCTGCGGTTCCTGCGGAGCACGCATCGGCGCCACCCCTCAGCCCCAGCCTCAGCCCGCTGAACAGCCCAAACAGAAGATGTTCTCCATGGACAACTACCGGGCCAACCGCGAAGCGCAGAAACAGCGCATGAAAAAGATGAAGTGGTGGCACTGGGCCATCATCACCATCGGCGTGGTCATGCTCACCATGATGAAGTTAGAAGCTTAAAAGCCCCGCCTATGAGAAGATGGTTTTTTGCGCTGCTGGTCGCTCTGCCTGCAGCTCTTTTGCCGGACGTGTACGGCCACGCCCAAAACGACGACTATTGGGTCCTTACGGACAACAGAGTCAGCGGAAAGAGTAAATCACTGAAAATCAGCAAGAATGTCGCGACCCACACCTCCGGCACCACCCTTAGCTGGTCGGATCCTCCCGAGAAAATCAAGGTGGGGCACGAAACGGAAATCGTCATGCGCTTCCATAAAGAATGGGGCAGCGGGATGTCGGATGCCATCAAACGTTCAACTATTCTGGGAATCAGTGCCGATGTCCTCGGCGGCGGTGCCTCCTTCCGCCTTCTCCCGCAGGACGGCGGCCTCTTGCAATGGGATGGAGACATCCTCACGGTGCCTTCAACGGATTATTTGTACATAACACTTTCCGTTATGGATGGTGTGGCCCACGCCACGAATAATTTCAAGGGCGGCACGGTGTCCCAGACCTGGACCTACAAGCGTTACGGTAGCGCAAATACCAAAGAAAAGACCACGTGGGCTGGCGGTGGCGATGGCGAGGAGGAAGAAGACACAGACATCCCCTGGGACTGGATTATCCCCGGCGGAATTATCCTGATCGGAGGCGGAGCCCTGGCCCGGAAGCGGAAGAACAAAAAGAATGAACAGGGTAAAAAGGAAAAGCCCCAAAAGGAGGAAAAAAAGAAAAAAGAGGAGAAACCGTCATCGTTCCGCCTGGTTATCTGGAAGAGCTGCGGAGACACACTCACCATCGGCGACCCGCCGGTGCAGGTGGGCGGCCGCATCGAAGAAATCACCGCCGACGGCCGCCGCATCGATCGGCCCGATCTGACCGAGATGATTCACGTCTCCGGGAAGGAAAATACCCAGGCCGATAATGTGAGGAATCAAGGACAATACCGGATTGCCGACGTTATAGCTACTGTCAACGAAGATGGAACCATCCCGGAAACTGCCACCGTGAGCATCGCCTTCAACGGCCCTGCCGGCCGGGTAGTTCGTAATCTCGTCTTCAAGGTGGATGGGGAGGCGGCCATCCTGGTGGCGCCGACCATCAGTTTCGCTGCGGGGCAGGGAAAAACCCTGGAGATGGGCTTTGCCCTGCTGGGCAGCCTCAAGACCCCCGACAAGATTAATATCAAGCTCTCCGACGGCGCACAGGAGCACTTCCGCGCCCGCCTGGAGCAGAGCGCCGAGGATGCCGACATCTTCAACATTCACCTCACCGAAATGGGCAAGGCAGACCAGATTCCCGGCACCGTGGAAGAATATACCTGCACCATCGAGGCCTGGCCCCGGGGCAAAGCGCAACCCGTGAAGGAAACCTTCGACATCTGCCGCATCCACCCGGGCCTGCGGCTGCATGTGCGGGCGCTCAAGAGCTATCTGGTGGAAATCGGCAGCACCCCGGACAACGACATTATGCCCGTCAAGGGCTCCAAACGTCGCCTCCAATATGCCCAGAGCCGTGTAGACTGGCAGCTGGTAGTGATAGACGAACAGCAGGAAGGCCAGGTGCGCAGCGTCTTTCCCGACGAAAAACCCGTCTTTACCTATGAGGACGACTACGAAGGCAGCATGCTCTTTACGGAGCGTGACAAGTCCAATTATGTGCCCGAGCACGGAGACCTGGTCACCTACGACGGCACCTTCTACCGGGACTACAACGGAGAATCCATTCCCTCGCTGGTGAAATCACTCGCCTTCCAGTACAAGACGGCCGGGCGCATGCCCGACGGCGGCTACTGGGGCGTGATCAGTGCCACGCAAGGCTATCTGGCACCCCCAAACCGTTCTCATGTAAAGATCAAGGCCAGTATGGTCTGGCGCGGGAAAACCTATACCCAGGAGGTTCGGGTCCCGCTCAATTCCCAGCCCATCCGCGACCAGATTCCCGAAGGCATGGACGTGATGCGCGCCCTGGCCCGCTGGGACAACATAGACGAGCAGCGCAGGGAGAACCTCACGGATATCCAGCGCAACCTCTGTCTGGACCGCCGCTTCATGGAGCTGCGGCCCATGTTCTACAAGGTGACGGTGATGCTGGAAGGCTACAACAAAGCCTTCGGCTACGACGACGCCGACTACGAGAACGTGATGGACGTCTACCGGCGCTTCTGCCTGGGAGAGATAGGGACGGCCTTTGCCAACAAGTCCACCTTCTCCCCCGACAGCGAAGATCTGGATGCCGCTATGGCCACCATAACTTCCATGGAACGTTCGATTCCGGTGATTATCATGCGGGTGGGTCTGGGCATTGTGACCGGCGGCGCCTCGGAAGTTGTCCTCGCGCCCATCAGCGCCCTGGCCGAGATGAAGGAATACGTGGACAAGGGCGGGGACAGTGCTTTTGAAGCCTTTAAACAGAGCAGCTGGAATATAGTCAAAATGGAACTGGGATTCCTCATCGGCGGCAAGGTCGTGGGCAAAACCTGGTCCAAGATCAAGCAGTTCCGGGCCGATAAGGCAGCCCAGTCCAAGGCCGTGGCCGGCCAGGTAGAAAAGATCAGCGTGGCCACCAAGAAGGCCGCCGAGAGCACCCGCGTGAGCGAAGGCCTGTCATCGGCCTCCAAGAACTTCAACAGCGCCGGCACCGCCGAAAAGATCTCCAAGGCCGCTACCAAGGCCAAGAAGGTGATCAAGACCTCCAACGAGCTGGCCGATGACGCCATCCGCCAGGTGCGCAACAATCCATCGCTCTACACGCAGGAATCCCAGCTGGCCGAAGAAGCCACCAAGGTGGCCCGCCAGGACGGCCAGAAGCTGTTAGACGAATTCAAGCGCGTGATGAACAATCCCACTGCCACCAAGGAAGAGATGCGCAAAGCCACCCTGGCCCTGCAGGGCAACAAGACCGCCCAGAACCTCCTTCGCAACCAGCCGTCCGACATGCTCCGGGCCAACTTCAATGCGCAGATGCAGAGCATGTACGACGACATTGACGTGGTGGTGGTCAAACGGTTGCGCAGCAAAATCTCCGACGCCTACCCCACCTACAAGAACAACCCGCCGGAGGTGCGCGTCTTCAAGGGCGCCACGGGCAATGCAGGGGACGACCTTCGCCTTGGCCGCAAGATTGGCGCCGACCGCGACGTTACCTACCAGTTCAAGGGACACGACGGCAATTGGTACGACCTCAATGAAAACCTCATGGGAGACACCTATGCCGAGGCCTTCAACGAGATGCAGTACAAGTTCGTCCCCAAGGACCACACGGAGCTCATGAAGACCCTCAAGAAGGCCGACCAGGCCGTGGTGAACGGAAGACTGGGCCTGGAGTCCTATGGCGATGACCTGGGCCGTATCATCGACCCCACTCGTCAAACAGAAAAGCTGGGAGATCCCGAGCGCATTGCCAAGACCTACATCCATAAGTGCAAGGAGTGGATGAACCAGGGTGAGGAGGCGCGCAAACAGGCCCAGATGCTCTTCGAAAGCGGGATGAAGGAAGACGCCCTGCGCGTGCTGGGCTACGGAGATGCCCTCATCGAAGAAGGCGTGCGCCAGAACGTAAAGCAGTTCAAGCGCATCCTGGTGCCCCGCATCGAAGCGGCTGCCGCCAAGGGCGCAAAACTGGATTACACCAAGCTCATGGCCAAGATCCGCATCCTGGATTGCATTGCCTCCCCGCCGCCAAAAGGCGCCATCCCCATCTCCCTGGAAGAGGCCCGGATCATTCTGAAGAACCAGTTCAATACCAATTTGGAGGCCGTGGTGGAGGAATGCGGACAGGCCGTGTTGGATGTTAATAAAGTATTATAATTGTTAAGCGTATGAAGAAATTATTTTTGATCCTGATGGCCCTGGCCCTGGTTTGCTCGTGCCAGAATCCCACCCCCGTCCAGTTGGAGATGGAGGCCTATGCCAAGACGCACATCGCCAATCCTGACAGCTACAAGTTCGACTACATGGGCGTGGAGAAAGAGTACAAGTACGTGAACGACCTCTACACCTACCGCCAGGGATTGGAAGAGCAGGCGGCCAAAGCCTCCGGCGCCAACAAGGCCGCGTATGAGGCCGAAATCGCCAAGGTGGACGCGCTTTTCCCCGAGGTGGGTTACGAGGTGGCCTGCTACGAGTATTCCCTGTATTTCTGGTACATGGCGGGGCCCAGCGGCAAGCTCAAGACCCAGGGCGTGGTGCTGGCTCGGTATGATACCGAAGGCAACCTGTTGGAAATCACCATGGATCCCAGCAGCCTTCCTACCTATCCGGCCTTGAGGATGCTGAAGGACCAGGGAAAACTGTAGTTTTATTATCTTTGTAAGGTGAAGCCCTCCCTCAGGCATATTTGTTTTCTGGCAGCCCTGCTCTGGTGCATGGCCACCGGGGCATCGGCTTTGCCCGACAGCCTGCTGAAGGAATTGCCGTCACGGCGAATGAAGGACCTGCTGGTGCCCCGTTCGCACCACATGGCTTTTGTATCCGGAGGAGATATCGTGGTGGTGGGAGGACACACTACGGGGTTCGTTCCCACGGTGAGCGCCGAATACTACCGCGGCGGCCGATGGCACCCCCTGCAGCCCCTCTATGCGCACGACTGCGGCTTCCGCGTGCGTCTGCGGGACGGCCGATGGATGATGGCCGGCGGCTTCGACCAGTACCTGGGCATCGGCCAGAGCTACGTGGCCGAAGTTTACGACAGCACCACGCGATCCTTCTCGCCGCTTCCCATCATGGAGCAGAAGCGATCCCTGGCCAGGGGGATGTCCCTCCCGGACGGGACGGTGGTCATCAGCGGCAACGCCCTGGCGCCGGATATCCTGGAAGTGTACAAGCCCGAAACGGGTCCGCTGGAATCCAGACCCGCGCAGGAACAGCGGATGCTGCCGTTCCTCTTCCGGACCGGGTCCGACGACGTCCTTCTCCTGAGCTCGGTGGGAAACCGCTGGGAAGAACGGGACACCGTGAAGCTGGAGTACCTGCGGCGGGAGGGCACCTTCTCCCATCCTTTGCTGGAGACGTGGAAACCCATCCGCACCTGCAGCAGCAACTGGACGCCGGAGGGCTGCGCCGTGGACAGTACAAGTTTCCTGTTGGCCGTTCAGAACGCCGCGGGCAAGGCGGCCGTCATGCTGGTGAAGGACGGGGACCTGTCCCTGCTCCCGACGCGCTGGGACATCCCTTCCGGCAACCCCGCGAATCCCATCCAGTGGAGCGACCACCTGCTGGTGCACCGGGGCAGGGAAGCCGCCCTGCTGCTGGGCAGCGATGCCGACGGGGGCGTCTATATCTGCCGGATCGATTACCGGGAAGCGCTGTCCGGCGGGGAAGCCCCCGTCTGCCTGTACCATGCCCAGTATCCCGGTCTCTTTTTCACCCTGGACGGCCCCGCTTCCGTCCTGCTGCCGGATGGTCGTTTGCTCCTGATTGGCGGGCGGCCGCGGAACAACTATGAGCCTTACGCCACGGTGGTGGCTTACTATCCTTTCGAGGGGCCTTTTCCGGGCTCAGCCCGGCTGGGCGCCTGGTGGTGGATCCTGCTTCTTCTGGCAGCGGCGGCTGTTGGTGTGGTGTTGCTGCTGAAAGGGCGCAGGGCCGACGGACAGGCGGCGACGGTTCCGGAGCCGGACACCGAGCGGATGCAGCGTTTCCGGGAGCTGATGGAAACCGAGAAGCTGTATCTCAAGAAGGGTCTGCGGATCGACGATGTGGCGGCGCGCATGGCCTCCAATCAGAAGTATATCTCGGCCTGTATCAACCGGAATACAGGCAAATCGTTCACCGACTGCATCAATGAATACCGGGTCCGGTATGCGCAGGAGCTGCTGGTGAACCACCCGGAGCTGAAAATCCAGGACATCGGCGAACGCGCCGGTTTCTCCAGCAGTGTTTCTTTCCACCGCAATTTCCTCCTGATCACGGGGAAAACCCCTGCCCGGTGGCGGGAGGAGAAGTCCTGAGCCCTCCCGGTGTAAACCGGAGAGCCAGGTGTTGATTTTGTAAAGAGAGTGTAAAGTGTAATGTAAAACTTTACACTTTTTTTGTACCCTGTTGGAACATAAACGATTCAAATACAATGCGTTAGTTGGTTTGGCACAGAGGGTGCTTGTCATTCGGGGCAAAGCGAAGAATCTAAAAATGTAAAAACGATATGGATAAGATTATCGAAAAGAAGACCGGATGGAGGGTGGCTTTCACCAAGAAAGCCCTGCCGTGGTGGTTGGGCGCATTGCTGCTGGTATTTATCATTTATCTAATAGCCAGGCCGAACAACAAGACCCTGCGGGTGGACAAGGACAGCATCACGGTTTCATCGGCCGTGAAGGGCGAATTCAACGACTACATCCGTATCAGCGGCCGGGTGCAGCCGATGACCACCATCCAGCTGAGCCCGCAGGAAGGCGGCATCGTGGAGAAAATCCTCATCGAGGAGGGTTCCCCGGTGAAGGCCGGCGATGCCATCCTCGTCCTCAACAACGACAACCTGGACCTGCAGATCCTGAACTCCGAGGCCGAGTTGGCCGAGAAGGAGAATATCCTCCGCAACACGCAGATTCAGATGGAGCAGCAGAAACTGGACGTGCGGCAGAACGTGCTGGAATACGGCATGCAGGTGGACCGTCTGAAGCGCGCCTTCGAGCAGCAGAAGGCCCTTTACGATGAGAAACTGATCGCCAAGGAAGAATACCTGAAGGCCGAAGAAGACTACAAACTGGCCCGGCAGAAGTACGACCTCATGGCCGCGCGTTCCAAGCAGGACAGCCTCTACCGCAGCACCCAGATCGACCGCATGGAGGAGAGCCTGGACAATATGCAGCTGAACATGCAGATGATCCGCAGGCGCAAGAGCAACCTCATTGTGAAGGCGCCCATCGACGGGGAGCTGGGCCTTCTGGACGTGGTGCTGGGCCAGAGCATCGCCAGCGGCACCAAAATCGGCCAGATCAACTCCGTAGGCACCTACAAGGTGGAGGCCCAGATTGACGAGCACTACATCGACCGCGTCATAGCCGGCCTGGAAGCCACTTTCGAGCGCCAGGGCGAGACCTACTCGACCGTCATCCGGAAAGTCTATCCCGAAGTCCGTGACGGCAAATTCAAGGCCGATTTCAAATTCGACGGCGAGCAGCCCGACAACATCCGCGCCGGGCAGACCTACTATCTGAACCTCCAACTGGGCCAGCCGGAAGAGGCGGTCATCATCCCCCGCGGCACCTTCTACCAGAAAACCGGCGGAAAGTGGATTTACGTCATCAACAAAGACGGCAACAAAGCCGTCAAAAGAGAGATTCGCATCGGCAGGCAGAATCCCCAGTACTACGAGGTCCTCGAAGGCCTGGAGCCCGGGGAGAAAGTCATCAC
>JAFSMS010000029.1 GCA_017447815.1 Bacteroidales bacterium
CACAGGGTCTACGGAGCCATCTACATGCACGATATTGTCGTCGTCGAAGCAACGGAGCACGTGCAGGATGGCGTCGGTCTCGCGGATGTTGGCCAGGAACTGGTTGCCCAGCCCCTCTCCCTTGGAAGCGCCCTTCACCAGGCCGGCGATATCCACAATCTCCACCGTGGCGGGGATGGTGCGCTTGGGCTGGCAAATCTCCGTAAGCACCTCCAGGCGCTTGTCCGGAACATTGGTGGACCCCACGTTGGGGTCGATGGTACAGAAAGGGAAATTGGCGCTCTGGGCCTTCCCGGAGCTTACACAGTTAAATAAAGTAGACTTGCCCACATTGGGCAAGCCTACTATTCCACATTTTAAGGACATAGATTCTTCACTTCGTTCAGAATGACAAGGGGCCTAATAGAAACGGGCACGGTTGTCTTTTACGGTCTTGTCCATCATCAGGGGCAGAATCATCTGGCCGTGATAGCTGTTCAGGCGGGCCTGGGCAGCCTTGGCGTCATCTTCCGTGTAGTAGGAGCCCATCTCACGGCCGTTCACCTGGAACATGTAGGCACCCATGATGCCGGCCACAGGGCCGCTCAGGACACCTTCCTTGGCTGCGGACACGGCGCCCACGAAGGCAGGCTCGGTGGTGGGGGCGGAAGAGGTGGAGAAGGTGACGTCCGTGAGGGAAGAAACGGTGGTTCCCAGTTTCTGGGCCACTTCCTCCAGGGTGCTGAGACCGGCCACCTGGGCGGCCACATCCTCTGCATGCTTGGCAATGTACTTCTCACGGTACAGCTGGGAACGGATGGCCTCGGAAACCTCGTTAAGAGGGGCAATGCCTTCCTTGTGCTCTTTCTCCACGGCTACCACAAAGTAGTACTTGTTGTCCACGGGAATTACGTCGGAAGCCTTGCCGGGCTTGTTGTTGAAGGCCCAGCGGGTTACCTCCTTGGCGCGGGAAATGGAACCGTAGGTATCTGTTCCTTCGTTGATGTTCATGCTGCGGGCATAGATGCCGGTGGTGTCGCACACGGTCTTGAAGTTGGCGGCCTTACCCTGGGAGCGCACGGCCAGCAGGCGGGCCTGCTCGGAGATGGCGCGGTCGGTTTCCTTGGAAACCAGGGTTTCCTTCTCGAAGATGGCTACCTTCTTCTTGGCAAGGGGCTTGGTGGCCTTGGTCACCTCCACCACATGGGTGCCGTACTGGGTGTGGAGCAGGAAGGGCTTGCCTACCTGGGCTTCCAGGACGGGCTCGAAGCCCTTAATCATGATATTGCGCGTCATCCAGCCCAGGTTGCCCATCTCGCCGTCCTGGGCATTGCCCTTGTCGGCGGAATAGAGGTTGGCCAGCGCGGAGAAGTTGCCCTTGTTCACTACGCCCAGGAGGCTGTCGGCCATGTGGGCGGCGTTCTCACCCACCAGCATGATGTGACGCACGTACACGGAGTCCGGGATATTGGCGTTGTCCATGATGCGGGCGGCGTAGAAGTTGTTGCCGGACTGGTAGATGGGAGAAACTCCGCTGTTGTTCTCGGAGACGAACTTGTCCACATCGGCATTCACGGAACGGAGCTCGCCGGCCTTGTACCAGGCGTCGTCCCACTTGCGGTCGGAGTTCTTCTGGAGGAAGGCACGCACGTTGTCCGTAGAGGTGAACGTGTCATAGAGCTCGGTGAACTTGGCAGAAGCGGCGGCCACGTCCTCCTGGGAAGGATTGAGCTCGAAGACGGCGTAACGGATGTCACGGTTGGCTTTCTGACGGAAGCCGTCCTTGTGGGCCTCGTAGTATTTCTTAATCTCGGCCGATGACACAACCACGGTGGAATCTTCCGGGAAGAAGGTGCCGGGAGCCAGGACAAAGTCTACGGACGCGGTGGCGTTGTTTTCCTCGATGGCCTTCTTGCGCTCCAGGGCGTTCACATAGGAACCGGCATTATACAGGCCGATGTATTTCTCGCTGAAGCGGTTGGAACGGGCGGCGTTCTGCAGGTAGTCACGGACGAGACGATAGCTCTCGTTGGATTCGGCCATCTCCATGAACTCGCTCACGCGGGCGGAGGAGTAATTGCCCTGCTCATCGTAGAAGCCGGCGAAACCGGAAGCTACGGCGGAAGGGGTGGAACCCACGAACATGTCTATCTGCTCCTGCTGGCCCACGCGGATGCCGGCTTTCTCCATGGTAGGAGTAACCAGGTAGCGGTCTACGAGGTTCTGCCAGGCCATTTCACGGATCTGGGTCTGCTCCTCCTCGGAGGAAGCATTGGTGCCGGACATTATTTTGCGCACCTCTTCCAGCTGACGGACTTCGGAGTCAAACTGCAGATAAGAGACGGATTTCCCATTGATTTTGCCGACATCGTTCTTGGAAGAAGTGGACTGGATGGTCTGGATGATGTCGGACGGGTTTACAAGGAAGAGTAAAAGACCGAAGGCAATGATGAGGGATGCACCAATGCCAAACTTAGTTCTGATGGTCTCAAGAGCTGCCATTTTATATTTACTTTTTTAATATTTTCAAAAAATTCGCTTAAGGGCTGCAAAGTTACTAATTTTCTTCTAAATACCTACCATTTTTTTACGCGGGGGCCGATAAAATTCACAGAATCAATCACCACTTTGGTGCTGTCGGCCCCCAGGAGGAA
>JAFSMS010000030.1 GCA_017447815.1 Bacteroidales bacterium
GGTAGTATAGAAGGTAGTCCAGGCACGCAAGAAGGACGGCGGCCGTCGCAAGGATGACGGCTCCGTTGAATCCCCCCTCAGTAAGCTTTACGGCATGGGAGAAAAAGGGGGCATGGAAGGCGACCAGCGTATAAAGCGTCAGCGCCAGGCTGTAGGCCTCCAGGCTGGCTTTTCCCTTGAAAAGTTTCATCGTTTGAACAGTTTCACCAACCCCGCCACCAGGGCGGCAGCCAGGGCCAGAAGAAGCAGGTTATACAAAAGAGTGAGCACCCAGTTTACCGGCTGCGGCTCTTCCTTCGGAGGAAAGGGGCCGGCCGATGCATCGTAACGGGCAAAGGGATTGGAGTAAATTACCGCCCCGTCCGGGAAGAAGGCCGTGAAACGCGCAAAGGGATCATCGGCCCGAAGGGTATATGAGAGGGAATCGGCCTGGAGCGCCAGGGCCAGCGTGGCGTGGTCCTGTCCGTTCACGCGGATACTGTCGGCCGGCTGCGACAGCTTGATGAAGATGGTGCTGTCCCTGAGGCCGATGTTCTCCACCGTCGGGAGCTGGTGGTTCCGGGCAATCTTCTCTTCCCAGTCTCCGTTTCCGTAGTCCGGAACCCGCATGGAGTAATAGCAGCCGCCAAGAAGGGCCTTCTTCAGGTCTTCATAGGAGCCCGAGGGCGTCTGGATGAAGTTGCAGCGGATGGCGATTTTCTCATGGCGGTCCGGGAAATGAAGGTCGTCGTTGGCAAGGCCGAAACTGTAGTGGCCGGCGCTGAGCGCCCAGTCCCAGTACTCGTTCTCGGTGCTGATGTGGGTGTCCAGTTCCATGATTTCGTAGCCGGAAACCTTCTCCAGGTGGCTCTTCCTTGAAAAACGCACGCGGTAGGGGTGGTTCATCTGGATAAAGTCACTGGTTTTCCCAAGGTAGTCCAAGGCAAACTGCTTCCGGGATGCCGTAAGGGGCAAGAGCGGGTCCCAGTGGTTAACTTTCTCGCTGCCGAATACCAGGAGGTGATACTGCGGAATACTGTATCCGTGTTCATACACGTTCACCTGCAGGGCAGTGTCATAGGGATGCCGGGTAATCTCGTTGTGATTGGAGAAAGTGACAATGTCATATCCCAGCACCCGGTACACGGAATCCACGTACGCGGGCCACTGAGGGCACTCGTTCAGGGGCCAGGGGCCCTTCACCCGCGTGTGCGTGTGGAAATTGGCCCGTTTCCAGCCTTCGACGGTGTCCAGGGAGGCATAGGGATTAAAGATATCCGCCCCCGAGAAAGGCCTGGGAGCCCTGAACCTATAAACGGGGCCGACGCTGGAAATCACCAGCGTCAGCACGAAAAGGGATATGAGGGTGGCCGCGAGCTTTGCAACAGCCCGCAGAATACGTTTTATCATGCTATTTACAATTTATGGCGCAAGAAGAGCAGGCATCCGACACATTGCCGTCGCATACCGGTTTCTTACCTTTCGCGGCCGCCAGCATTTCCATTTCCTCTTGTTTGGCACATTTGATACCCCGCTTGCGCATTTCCGGATTGGTGGA
>JAFSMS010000031.1 GCA_017447815.1 Bacteroidales bacterium
CCGCGATTGGAGCGGGAGCGTGCCTTGTCGTGGTCGCGGGCGGGTGTTTGATTTTGCATAGTTTCCGCGGCCCAGAGCCTTTTGTCTTGGGCGACGGGGAAGTGCAGGAGGGATGCGTCTTCTTTCAAGACGAGATTCCGCCAGCGGAGATTTCCGTCAAGGTGCTTCCGGCGGAAAGCATTGCGGCGTTGAAGGATTGGAGCGCACACTTGCACGAAGGGCTTTCCGTCGACTTCGTGACGTACGCGCCGGACGTGACGGTCGATTTCGGACAGGTGCGGGCCTATTGCTTCGAAGAGGCCGTCGTCGTGATGGACAAGCGGGACGGGGACGCCTGGAAGCAGTATGGGCGCAAGGCGACGCCCCGCGACAAGGCCGTCCGCGCCCTGCTTCTGGAGGAGTGGCTCAAATCCCGCCAAGGCGCTGGAATCCAGGCACTCCCGCACCCGTTTCCCTAGGGCGGTCCGCGAAAAGGCGTGGCCGGCGAGGGGGAGGGACGCGCTTCCGCGCGTCCGCCAACGTTTTCCAATGATTGGAAGCCGGTTTCCGCCTTCCCGGCCGCCGCCCCCGGAAGCCTTTCCGCCGCGCTCCGGGACGGGAAAACGCCGCGGCCAACATTTTTGTCGCTCCCGCGCCAAATTCCCCTTGCCACCCCCCCGCCGGCGTGCCACTATTCCACCGTGCGCAACGCCGCCACCCCATTTTCCCCGAAACCCGAAAATCCGAAACCCGAAATCCGCAAGCAGGACCACACGCCGCACGCGTGATTTGCAACTCCAGGAATACGCCACAAGCAAGGACATTTCCATGAAAAGATGGCATTGGTTTTGCATTTGCGCTGTGTTGGCAGGGCTTTGCCTTGCCGTTCCGGCGGCTTGGACGCAAAATGCGACGGACGCGGAAAGGGACGCCGATGCCGACAACGCGGTGGTGCTGGGAGAAGTGGATTTGGCGGAACGGACGGAAATTTTGCGCAACCAATACCGGCGGATGACTCCAGGGGGCGAACCGTTGCTCCAAGACATCGAAACATGGCCCGCGGCATGGGAAGAGTTTTCCCCTGCGTGGGACAATGCGGCGGTGGAACGCGACTTGGCAACCTGGGTGGTGCCCGTCGTGGCAGAGCGGGAAGCAGCAGCAACTGTCCTGCGCGACGGGAACGGGGTGGAGTTGTGGCGCGGTGCAACGGACTTCGCAAAAGACGAATCGGTCGGCGTGACGTTGGTCGGCACTCTCGTGGACGAGGCGGATTGGCCGCTGTACACGGCCGCGCGGGAAGAACTGGCCTGGCGCCGCGCCGCACAGAGAGGCCGATCGGAAGGCGAAGGTCTGGGCGGCATGCGTGGCACGTATACAAACGGATTGCGATTCACGAACATTTGGATGGAGACGAACGGGAATTTCCGCTTGGACCTCGCTTGGGAGACAAACGGAGACGTGCAGGTATTCTGCCGCGCCATGCATACCACGTCGTGGGTCGAAACCGTGGTGTGGACGAACGACGAAAACCAAGTCGTGACAAATGATTTTGCACATTGGCGCCAAGTGGACGGCGAAAACTTCCACGGCACGTCAGACACATGGGACTTGCTCGGCGTGGCGACCGTGACAAACGGTACCGGCTGTTTCACCGACACGGACCTCACGCCGGATTACGACCGCATTCGGTTCTACGCGGCGGCGGCGCTCGCGGACACGGACGGCGACGGCTTGACGGACGGCCACGAATGGTTGATCAGCCACACGAACCCGGAAAACCAGGATTCGGATGGCGATGGATTGACGGATTGCCAAGAATGGTCGATGACCCATACGCACCCAAACAACATCGACTCCGACGGCGACGGCATCTCCGATGGACTGGAGGTTGCCCTGGCATTCAATCCGCTGGACGAAGAAGATTTGCCGAAGGTAACCGTCAACGCCGTGATGAACGACCCGGACGAAACGGGGCTGGCGTGGGTGGAGTTGTATTCCGCGAGCACACGGAGCGTGGAGTTGGGGAGCCTGCGCTTGGAAACGGGTGTGGACGGTTCTTGGTCGAATGCCGTGTCATTTGAAACCGGAACGAGCATCCATCCAGGACGCTGTTTGTTGGTGGCCGAAAATGGCGTGACCAACGCTGACGTATCGGCGCAATCGGGATTGTTCTTGCCAGCAACGTGGCCGACAACCCCTTCGGCAGGAGTGCGTCTGGCATGGGGAAACGGGGGCGAAGGGGAGATATTGGATGCGGTGCTGATTGGGCGGAATTCCGTGACGAATGCGGGCGCACTGGAGACGACGGGCTGGCTGAGTTCCACGGGGGCTCGGCCCACTCAGGGAAGCGCATTGGTGCGGTGGTTCCCCGGAGCCGACACCGACCGGTGGCGGGACTGGACCACGGAGGCGGGCAGGGAAGGACGAAATTCTCAGATTCCCATCGACACCGATGGGGATGGCCTGTCCGACGCTGAAGAGTGGACGGGCAGCGCCAACACCAATGCCATGTGTTTTGGCGATTCCACCAATCCGTGGAACGCCGACAGCGACGGCGACGGTCTTTCCGATTCCGAAGAATGCCGCATTTGGTGCACGAATCCCAACGCATGGGCGACCGACGGAGACATTTGGCCGTGGATGCCCGACGGCACCGTAGCCTCAAATTGGCCGGGCAGCGATTCGTTCGAATTGGCGCACGACATGAACCCTTTGGTCGCCGATGCCAACAGCAATGGCATTCCCGACAGTTGGGAGTGGGTCATGGGTTCGGACGCCTTGCAAAACGGCACCGATTCCGATGGCGATGGAGTGGCGGACTTGGCGGAAATCCGGCAGAACAGCAATCCTCAAGATGCGTCGGATTCGGCACCGAAACCATTTGTGGTTCATTGCGAGTCTTCCCTGGCCGGTTGGGAAAATGGCGTTGCAACCAATGACGTGGGCTTTCGCGGGTTCGTCCGCGTGTCCTTTTTCGGAGCGGCGGAAGGACAAGGCGTATGCGTTTCCGTCACGGAAGGCTACTATTTCGAGCCCTTTGTGATGACTTGGCAAAATGCGGAGCCGGTTGCCGAATTCGAAGGTGATACCCAGTCGCAGCGTTTTTCCAGTGCCATCCTGTCGCCAAATTCTTCGTTGGTGGTCCGCGACGCCGGAACCCATCCCGAGTATTACGGAACCCTGGGTGGCGAATATGCCATCACCAATTTTACGGCCACGCTCGTCCCCGACTGGAATCGCGACAGCCAAATCGATGAAAGCGACAGATGCCATTTGTTGAACCATGAAATATTTCATTTTTGGATCAACAATGACAATGACGAGGGCCCCATAGGCGACGAGAACAGCGATATTCCCTACTATGGAACAGGTTTGTTTGGAAACGCCGATTGCAGAGACGATACGGTGGACGGTGAGTGTGATTTACTGGATTTCTTTCCCGTTTGGCTGGATGTCCAAAACATCATGGATACATTGCCTTCTGACATCACGTTCAAATTGCGTCAAGAAGAGAATGCGTTCAATGTGCTGTTCAGCCAGTTGACGACATCGGAGGCTTGCGATTATTTGAGAAATACCAATGCTCTCTATGGTATTAACCTCCAACAACTTCCCCGTGAAGCCTCTGTGTCGCACATCACGGCGAAGGGTGTGGAACTGCCATCGATGTTTGTTGAACAAATCAGGACGAATGCTTCACAAGGAATTGTATTGTTGGAGGGATGCAAAGAAAACCAAACGGCATTGTTCTTCGAAGCATGGAAAGGTTCGGAACGTCTTTTCGCAACAGCTTTGCCAGTGAGAATTTACAACGTGGAAGATTTTTATGATTGGGTGAACTTTCGTTCCACTGCCGACCCCGAGCCATGGATGGACGCTGGTCCACCCAATGTCGTGTTTATCCATGGGGCAAATGTAACCGTGGACGGGGAACGGGCATGGGCCTCCGAAATTTTCAAGCGGCTTTGGTGGTGTGGGGCTGAATTCAATTTCTATCCCGTCCGATGGCAAAGCGACATGGGAGCTTCATGGAATTATCATGCCAATGCAGAAAACGCCTTTTCCGTGGCAGCGCGATTCGGATCGTTGTTGGCCTCCAGTGAAGGGCGAAACATCATTCTAGCACACTCGCTGGGCTCTGTAGTTGCTTCAGCCGCTCTTTGCGATTACGGCGGCACTGCTGACAAGCTCATTCTGCTCAATTCGGCCATTCCGTCAGAAGCGTTTGACTCCTCCCTTTTCGACCCAACTCCAGCCAATCATTTGGTGCATGACGAGTGGATAGACTACACAAATGTTTGCTGGTCCGCCCGCTGGAATGAACTGTTTCCCGTTGGAGACGCTCGCCATGACCTTACTTGGCGCGGACGTTTCGCTTCCGTTTCACCGGTTGCCGTAAATTTCCATTCAACGGGCGACGAAGTCCTTGAACTCTATGCCGATGCCCACAACCCTGAATGGTATAACGGGGTCAGTCCCTCTGGCAATTGGGGAGAACGCTATTCATGGCACAAGCAAGAACTCTGGAAAGGCCGCGAATCCCTTTTGGGATTCATGGGAACTACCGATTGGTCGGGATGGGGATTCAAGACCACTTGGCTGGGCACTCGTTCTTGGTCCGCATCAGAAGCCAATGCGGTCGGCAATCCTGCCGTATTTACCACGAACACTGTATTCGCTCCCACACCGGACTCCATCACCAATGCTACCGCTACCCGCCTTCAAACTGATGCCCATCTGGCCCGGGGAATTCCCGCACTGTCTCCCGCCACTGGACGAATCTCCTTGAGTGGTGGCGACGATGAAATCATGCCCAGTTACGACATGAACAGCCCCACATTCATGGTCAACGCTTGGCCACGTCCCGGAAACACCGGATTACATGGTCGTTTTCTTCATTCGGACATTAAAAATGCAGCTTTTCTATTTGTTCACCCAGTATTTGAACGAATTGTCGAAATTGGAGATTTGGCCCCGTGAAACGAACTGTCTTTTTTGCATGCGCATTTGTTTTGTGGACAATTGGTTGTACGTGGGGATACAGTCCCATCATTGATGGTGCCGTTTCCGAATTGGAAATCAGCGTGAGGGATGACTGCGGAGACCTTCTGTCCGATGCCGACGTTTCGGTCGTTTACTACGTCACGCAGGAAAAAGTGAAGGCCATCCACGGAACGACTGATACAAATGGACTCTTTCGGTGTTCGGGGCTGACAATCGGCGAAGTTCACGTGAACGTGTCAAAACGCGGTTATTACGACTCTTGTCTTCAACCGCCATTCCGCCAATCCGAAATGGAAGAAGTTCGCCTGACGCGAAAATGGGCTTCTGCCCCGGTTCCCGTTCCAGTGGTGTTGAAAAAGATTCGCAATCCGGCCCATCTGGTTCTGAACGGAGGAGATTTCCAGGAAATGTCCTATCCCGCAACCAACGTGGTTTTGGGCTTCGATTTGGAAATGTTCGACTGGTGCCCGCCTTTTGGTCGGGGGAAATACGATGATTTGCAATTGGAATACGATTTTTGGCGTTCGCCGACGAATTGGTTCCAGGTTTATTCCCATTTGGTTTTGACCATGACCAATGGCGTCGACGGACTGTATTTGGCCCCCGTCGACGAATTCAGCCAGTTGCGGCATTGCCATGCCGCCAATCCCGGTGAAGTTTATCTTCGCCGCCTTGAGTTTGTTTATGACCGGAGAAGCGGAGAAGTAACGCAAAGCCGCAGAATGCCCCAGAACGAGTACATGGTGTTCAGAACCCGGACGCAGACCAATGATTGCGGAGAAGTCGTTTCCTCGAACTACGGCTTGATTTTCGAAAAAGGCAAGTGTGGTGTCAAGTGGAACGTTCGCGCCTATTTCAACCCAATTCCCAATGACACCAATCTGGAGTGCATCGAAGAACCCCGGGGAAAGCGCAGATAAGAGTTCTTCAAGCGTCCAATCAGAAAAGGTCGTTGCAAGTGTTGCACCCAAATCTGAACTCCGCACGGATTGCGCATGTTGTTTTGTTGACCCTGCCGTTTTTTGGCGGAAGTTGCATCTGGACGACTTCTGCTCCGCCCGTTGCGAGCGGGGCAATCGTGTTCCATGTGGAGGACGAGTACGGGAAGGCGGTGGAAGGAGCAGCGTGTAACGTCTGTTTTGTCAAAAATGATTCCCTGTTTGCCAATCGGGATGTCGAAGGAAAAACCGACAAAGAGGGGATTGTCCGATTGGAGGGAAAGACGAACGGAGAGATTGTTTTCAGCATGGGAAAGGAGGGGTTCCACACGACGCGCGGGCGGTATTGGATGTTCCGCCGGGAAGGGTTGGCGGAGGGAACGGTGGAGGCGCCAAACCAGTTATACGGCATCGATTTGTGGCCGGGTACCGGGGAGAATGAGGGGATTTCCCGGGGACACTGGATGCCCAAGGAACGGCATGTCCGGGTAATATTGAAGAAGCAATGCGATTTTCCGGCAACGAAGGAGAAAGCGTTGAATTTCCGGAAAGTTTTGGAGGTCACCGAGGTTGGCGTGGATTGCCAAGCGGGCGATTGGATGCCACCTTGCGGTGCGGGAGTTCACGAAGACGCAAGACTGGAGATAAAGTCGACGCCCGACGGCATCGAGGTGTGGCTGAATTTCGGCGAGGACGGCGGCGGCATTTTGCTTCCCATGGATCATTGGAGTCAATGGCCATATGCGAAAGAAGCTCCATCAGCGGGGTATCGGAGAGCAATCAAGTTGCCTGTCGACGAGATGCGCCCTGTGGTCGGAGGCGTATCCATGCAAATGAGGGATTATTATGTTGTGTTCCAAACCCGTGTCAAGCCGGACAAAAACGGCAATTTCGTTTCGGCCCATTATGGTGTCATCTCTTGGGTTCATTGTTCAATCGGAACGAAGGACATGCCCAAATGCAATTCGTTTGGGGAATGGAAAAGCCATTTGGGAGAAGCAAAAGCCGTTTCTCTGTTCATAAAATCTTTTCAATGCCGTTTCAACGACTCGGAAAACGACCGACGTCTGGAATGAAATTCCACGGTTGCCAATCATTCAAAACTCGCCCCGTTTCGATGAGGAACATAATATCTCCCGTGCCTGTCCCCGCCCACCCCTACATCTTCCTGACCAATCTGAAGTGCATCGAAGAACCTCGGAGAAAACACCGCAGGCAAGAGTTCTTCAAGTGTCCAAACGCAAAAGGGCGTTGCGGATGACGCCACAAAACTTTGAGGTTTATCCTTGATTTATCTCTGACATCCCATCCTCCCGTGTCCCTTCCGCATCCCTTCCTCTTCGCCTTCCTCCCCGCGATGGCCGTTTGGCTGGCCTCCGAGATTTCCCTCGTCCGCGAAACCGTCCGCCGCTTCCGCAAGGGAGGCGGGCGTGGTCTCCCGTCCCTTGCCTGCGCCTGTTCCGCCGTCGACCTCGCCGCCGCCATCGGCGGGCCCATTTGGCTCGCTTGCGCCCCCTTCGACTTGCACGCCCTCGACTGGGACCTCTCGCTAGCCGCCCTTCTCCCGACCTTGTTCCCGTGGGTGCCGCCCTGTCCCTCGGAGCCATCCTCCTGGCCTGCAAAACCTTTTTCCACTGGCCGCCCGCCATGGCCCTCGCCTGTTGCCTGGCGGTCATTCCCCCCTGCGTCCTGTTGATTCTCTCGCCCTTCGTCCGCTACCGCCTTCTCCGGAGCTCCTCCTCCCGCCTTTTTGCCCTCTTCGCCCTCGCCACCACCTACCTTCCCCTCCTCCCCGTCTTCGCCCTCCTCTCCCTCCATTGGTTCTTCCGCCACCCCTGATCCTCCCGCCCCCGTTCGCGTCCTGCCGGGGCGGTCCCCGTGCCGTCCCTCCCCCCCCGCCCCGTCACCGCTCGATATACCCCGCCAGCGGCCTCGAATACGCATCGTCCGGCGCCGCCCGGAAGCCCTGCGACCGGCCGGGATTGTCCATGATAAAAGGGGCCAGGTTGTTAGTTATTGACAAAAACATGTTTCCATACAATAGAACTTTCCCAGTCTCTGGGACTATCCAAATGGGGGTGAACGAGGCCGTTTTCCCGTGATTTTGCGCGAATCTGTCCCGAGCGGGGGGATTTGAGGCCCCCGAAACGTCGCTTCCGGGACGGCACGTTGTTGGACTTCG
>JAFSMS010000032.1 GCA_017447815.1 Bacteroidales bacterium
CGACGATAACGTTTCTATCTCTTTCTGGAATGTATCTTGGGACAAACGGTCATATTTTTTCTGAATCTCATCTATCTGGGACATAGCCATTTCCACCTGCTTCCTCTTTTCCCTGGTACGTTGTACCAGCAGCAGAATGCCAGCCAGAAGCAGCAGGGTGGCCAAAATGGAAAAGGCCGTTATCGCGTGCCGCAAGTCTTGCTCCCGTTCGCTTTTCCGTTTGTAATACTCTTTCTGGTTGAAGACAAGGGATTGCTGGATTTTCTCGCGCAGCAGAGAGTCTTCGTAGTGCATCACTTTTTCGAAGTATGGCAAGGCGGCCTTGTAGTCTCCGGCAAGTTTATGGTAGCGGTATAAAGCAAGTTTTGCCAATGCGTTCGACCGATCATCGGATTGTAGGGCAATATTGCTTATTTGGTTAAGAAGGGAAAGGGTGTAGGGATCTTTAGCTTTCCCTATTCCGGAAAGAATGACAAGCATGTTGCACCAGTCTGAGGTTTTCATGACCTCACGGGGACACAATGTGTAATGCTGAAAAGCTTCTTTATATAAAGGGTGCCTACGCTGGTAGAAGGCTCTCGCTTGTGTTTTATGAATCTCCCCGACAAGTAAGGAATCTTGAAAGTGTTGTGCCAGCAAGAGGGATAGTAAACTATCTCGTGCTTCGTCTTTATTATTACTGCTGTAGTCTCTGGCCAACCCCAATTGTGCATAGGCTAAATACAGGCTGTCTCCGCTCTGGGAAAAGGCATAAACGGCTTCTTCCTGACAATGGGTGCTTTTTTCCAGACAATATGCGTCATTATAAATATCGGCCATGTTGCGAGTACTTAGCCCCAGCCAGAACCAGTCCTTTCGTTTTCGAGCCATATCAGCAACCTGTTCAAAGCTCATCAAGGCGCTATCGTCGTCTCCTGCATTCAACTGAACCCGCCCAAGGCAGTAAAGGGAGCGGAGATACATCTTTTCATTGCGAGTGCGTTTATAGTACTTCACCGCCAGCATAATCAGGGAATCGTCAGCAATATTGACGTCGCATTTGTCATAGGCCCGGCTCAGGAGCCAGGCCCGCTGCGCACGCAAGGAAGGGCGCGAGAAGGAACAAGTGTCCAACAAGTCTATAACCTTTTGCGGCTCTTTCTCCACCGTTTCCCAAGCGGTGGCAAGGATGGCATTCTCTTCCGGTTTGCAGGCCCCGCAGAAAAGGAAAAAAAGGAAGAAATAAAGGAATACAGATAAATGTCTCATAGAGAACTGCCGGTGTATCCTAAAGGATACGTTCAAAAACTCAAAAAAATCCGGCAGTTCAATCAAAGGATTGGAACTGCCGGATAGGTTCAGCCAACCCTAACCGACGAGGTCCACCACGACCTAGACAAGAGGGTGGCCGCACCATGGTACGGCCTACCCCTAACAATCCTGTCTAAGCAAAAAGTGTGGTGGACTTCGTCGGTATTGACAGGATGAAAGTAGGTTTTCTATAATGTATAGAAATATCTTTCTGCTTACAAAAATACAAAAAAACGGACAATCTGAATACCACTCAAGTCAAAATTAACGCAATGGAAAAATAAACGACTGATTATCAGTGATTTATTTACGCGAGAATTAACGCCCCAAAGCAGGGAAGGCTCACTTCTTCTTTTTACCTTTGTCATACAAAAACTCAATTTCTATGAAAAAAATATTAACAATGGTTTTAGTGCTCTGTTTATCGAGCATAACCTCACCTTTTCTAAGAGGTCAAACTCCCCCCGATGATCCGGAGGAAACAATTATCATCATTGAGAAGAAGTCGGAAGAAAACAACCCTCCTTCAGGTCCTAAGGCTCCTTCTGCCATTCGCCTTCAAGCGTATTACGATTGTGCAAGTTCGGAAATCGTTGTTTCCGCACGCAATGCGGGAACTAATATCAGCGTGTCCGTAGAAAACCTTGTCAGCGGAGAAAGTTCGCTGTTCAGCATTTCCGGGAACAGTGTCAGTTATATGCCCATATCCGGCACTTCAGGTTATTGGCTGCTCACATTTACTCTGGAAAACGGGTCTGTGTACATAGGTCAATTCACGTTGTAATCGGTTATGAGTCGGGTTCGCACGCTCATCTTGGTGGGACTGGTGTTGTGTCTGGGCAGTTGCTCCAGTCATCGCATTCGGAAGGAGCTGGAATCATTCTTGTCGCAGGAAGTATGTTTCCCGTCATCCCTCACCTGTGTTTCCAACGCTTTCCAAGGGAGAGATATTCTATTGGACTCCATTCCCCTACTAGTGATATATGTGGACTCGACTCAATGCTCCACTTGTCGTGTCGGGCATTTGGCCGAATATATACCCTTGCAGGAGAAGGCTGTTCAGAGCAGAAAGTTCTTGTTGACAGTTATCCTCTCCCCTCCGGCAAACGAATATGACCACATTGTTCATTTGTTGGATGTATATGATTACCCTTTCCCCATTTTTCTGGACAAGAATCATTCTTTCAGAAAGGAGAACTCTTTTATCCCGGGCGATGCTCGCTTCCATGCTTTTTTAATCGACCGCTCCCGTCACCCGGTAATGGTAGGCGATCCAACCCGGAGTGAAAAACTACGGCGGTTGTTTGAACAAGCATTACAGCAATTATAATCGATAACCAATCAATAAAACCACATTATGAAAACCAAAATCATAATTATTGCGGTTATCCTTCTTGCCGTCGCCGCCATCACCTCGGTGAAAACCATTAGGAGCAACACTCCTTTGTTGGAAGCAAACGTAGAGTCGTTGGTCCAGAATGAAATCTTAGTCAGGTGCAATTCTTCGAGCCCGATTATTTATTGTTTTGTATTTTGTACGAAATGTAATAACCTGTGGGAAGTGCCCGGTGCGGTTGGACAATATATTCAAGGAAGCGCTTTATGTTCATGCGGTACTCAATTGTAGTAATATTAATGTGGTGTGTGGTCGGGTGTAGCATGGATACATCCTATCGTGAAGCAGCCTTCTTGGATGAGAGGGGAACGAATATACAGCAGATTGGCGAAGCATTGATGCTGGGTGCTCCGATAGACCTCTGTATGGCAGGCGATTATCTATTTGTTCTGGCGTATTCTCCGGAGTATTGGCTGCATGTTTATGACAAAAAAACAGGGGAAAAGGTCTCAGAAGCGATCCGGGTGGGCAGAGGCCCCGGAGAAGGAGTAAATATTGCATCAATGGATTTTTTTGTGCAAGAGAAGTGTTTATATATCTTTGACCGGGGCTTGCGTAAGACGCTGGTATATCAAATCGATGGAGATACGGGAAATGCCTCCTTTAAGGATGAGTTTCAACATCCTGCCGATGGTGTGATTCGAAAGTGTCATCATTTTGACAATGGAAAGTATTTATATGAAGGTTTTTTATCCGGAGATGATACGTTTACGCGATATACTCTCTCAAATGCTCAAAACGAATTGGACACTTATAGCGCATACCCAGAACTTAACAGCATGGACGACCGCTATGCTTTCATCTTAGGGGTGTCAAAAGCCTGTCCTGAAACGAGCAAGTTTGTTGCAGCAACGATGTTCGGTGCCGTTTTGGAGTGCTTTGACGTATCTGGAACCCATATTGAGCCTATTGCTATCCGCCTGATTGACAAGCCGGAATTAGACTTTTCCACCTCCGTTATCCAAATGAAGGCGGGCAAGAAATATGGGTTTTCTACTTTGTGTCTGACCAAAGATTTAATCTATGCAAATTATATAAATGGGACGGATCCGAATAATTTTAAGTCCATTGTTACATTCGATTGGCATGGAAGAGAAAAAACGAGATATACTGCAGATCGGAACATCCTAAGGATATGTCCGGGAGACAGTCCCGAGGAGTTATTTGGAGTTTCTTCCAGCCCCGAGATGGAATTCTCTCTTGTGAGAATTGCGATGAAGTAATTTAAAGCGATAGACTAAAGCAGTTGTCTGTACAAACTTAATCAAAACTATCGTCATATTTGATCTCATTATTAATCATAAAACAAAAATCCAATGAAAAAAGTTATTTTAGGAAGTCTCGTATTCTTGATAGCAATTATTGCTGTTGTTATTTCACATGAGAAGACGTTTAAAGCGGAGACAGCTGTATTACAGGATAATATTGAAGCTTTGACGGGTTTCGAAGAAGAGTTTGAATTCCCACGCGGATATCCGTATCCAATTACATGTAAAGTTGTTGTTGGTTCTTTTCTGGGAATCCCTATACGTTGTGGGAGTACTGTGATTACATGTCAAGGTGGTGGCAGTGGTTGTAATGCGCAATCTTGCCCGTCGCATCCAGGATTGAATAATTAAACGTATGCGAATAGTTAGCATTTCCTTTGCCTTGGTACTTGTCGGTATGGTGGTCTGTTCCTGTGCCGAAAAGTCTGAGGTATCTTTGCAGGAAACATTCCTGCCCTTCAAAACTAATCAGGAAAGGTTTATCCCGGATATCGTGGATGGCGTCGGCGTTGTTCCCCTGCATTTTGAAGGGTTGTCGTATTACACGATAGACAAAATGATAGTCAGGGACGATTACTATTATCTGTTTGATTACAGACAAAAAAAAGTGATGGTATTTGACCGTTCTGGAAAAATGGAATATATCATTGCAAGAGCGGGAAGGGGGCCTGGAGAATATCTTGATATGAAAAGTGCAACGGTTGACGGGCAAGATATCATTGTCCTGGATAATCAGATGCGTCAGATTCACAGGTACAATAGGTTTACTGGAGAATATGTCCGTTCAAACAGATTGTCTTTTGCAGCCTGGGACGTAGAGGCGTTTAATGACGGAAGTCTTATTTTTGCCTTTGTCCCCATGCCTGGAGGCCATTTGGCTCATGCCCAGCCTGACAATATGGTCTTCATTACCGATGAAGAAGGACAGATACGCGAATGTTTGTTTCCGATAAAAAAGGGGTACTATGAGCCAATGAGTAAAGACAGTTATTTCCGCTCGGATGGGGAAAGAATTGTATTCAGTTCCTATGGGTTTGACGGATGTGTCACGTTTGACTGCAACGATTCGGGAAAACGAGAGAAAGTTATTATCGATTTTGGCAATGAAACGGCGAAAGGTGAGGAACGCAGGGAGTGGGCTGCCATAGTGAAAAAGCGTTATTTGCATGACACACCACTTCCTTGCGGAGATTTGATGGGGATGCTGCTGGGTCTTGGTGACGAAACAATGAATTACTTTCTTTGTGACCGTCGGGGTGAAGATGGTTTTTTGCAAAATCCGTCAAGTCCGCAGAAAAACATGCTTTATATGCCTAAAGCGTCATACAAGGGAAAGATGTATTCGTTAATTGAGGCTGAGGAGTATAAGCAGTTGGCGTTGTCAGGCATATTGCCTTATGTCGGAACTATTCAGGATGTGGGAGAAGGAGATATGATATTGGCAGAATATAGATTCAAGAATAATGCAGAGTGAATACGTGCAGATGTATCAGTAAACAGAAGTAAACTGCAAAACATTGTGTCTGACCAAAGATTTAATGTGAATTACATAGAGGGAACGGATTCGAATAGTTTTAAGTCCATCGTTACTTTTGTTTGGCGTGGAAGAGAAATCACGAGATATACTGCAGATATTTTTTCTCATGGCGGCTTCCTGGCTCATTTATGAGTCAGGATACGGAATTCTGCAAGTATTAGGTTTGGCGCGTTCCGCTCATGTGCTCTTTTCCCTGACAGGCCATTTCCAAAACCCGGGCCCATTCGGCGGCTTTGTTGCAATGCTTATGTCCATTTGCTTGGCATACCTGTTATCGACAGAAAGAAATAATCTGTGGCAGCGTTGGACAAAGTGGATTTGCGTCGTAGCCGCAGCCATGGGCTTTATCGTGCTTCCGGCGTCTATGAGCCGGGCCGGATGGCTTGGCCTGGCTGTTTCCTTGGGTGTGCTGGCTGTCCGGAATCAAAAGGTTCGAAAATGGTTCTCGGAGAAGCTGTTCCGGATGGCGGGAACATTGGCGGCTTTGATTCTCTTCGGGGTGGGCGCTTTCCTTCTAAAAAGGGATTCGGCACTCGGGCGTGTCCATGTCTGGCACATGGAACTTCTGGCCATGTTGAAGACGCCCATTACAGGTGCCGGGACCGGCCGGTTTGCATGGACTTATGGAGAAACACAGGCAGCCTATTTCTCTACAGCAGAACGTGCGCCGTGGGAGGCCAGGGTTGCGGGATGTCCGGAATATGCGTTCAATGAATATCTGGGCGCAGGTGTGGAATGGGGGATCCCGGGAATGCTTCTGCTGCTTGGTTTGTTTGTCTTCGTAATTGTTGTATTGGTGCGGAAAGACAACCCTCTGGGATATGGAGCAGTAGATTTGGCGGTTTTTGCTTTCTTCTCCTATCCTTTCAGCCTGTGGCAGTTCCAATTTTGGACCGGGCTGTTTCTGGCTGTAGCGGCCAGCGCGGTCCTGAAAAATTGCAAATGGGCACCTTATGGCATTTTTCTGGCCGCGTTATGTGTTGTCTGCACAATAAAAAGGAATAAAACTTACGAACCGAATTATCGTGTGCTATATCAGCAAGGTTATGCGCTGTTTCAAATGGGAGAATATGAAAAAGCGCTGCCCCTTTTGCAAGAAGGAGCGGCGCAGTCCTGTGACCCCATGTTTCACAATATTATAGGACGATGCCAAGAAGTCCTTGGCAACAACATAGAAGCAGAGAAAGAGTATCTCCATGCCCACTACATGGTCCCCGGCCGTCTGTATCCCCTGGTTTTGTTGCAAGAACTTTACCTGTCACAGGGTGAAACAAAGAAAGCCTCACACGTGCTTGAAACAATTCGAAGAATCCCTGTCAATCCACGAAACAGCAATATGCAGTCCCTCCGGGAACGTGCAGAAAAGAATCATGTAAAACAATAAATAAAATAGTTCAATTATGAAAAAAGTATTAATCCTGTTTTTGCCCTTAGTAATGATTCTCCTTGCGAGTATGATTATTGTTACTAGATCAGTTGGTAATGACAATAATACCACCTTGTGGAAAGCCAATTTGGAGGCCCTTTCCAAGGATGAAGCACCATATTGCCATAGTGGAGGGCCAGGGGCGACAGACTGCTCTATCACTGCCGGGACAAATATAGCTGGTATTGGTATCTCGGGCGGTTGTAGTGTTTCATGTGGAGGAAATACCTATGCTTGTTGTAGTCTGCGCTGTACCTGTGTTTCGTATATAGGAGTCTGAACCGATGATTAAAAGAAAGGACATGAGAACCGGCACTGCTTTTTTGACTTTGTTGTTGATTATCAGTTGTGCCCGGAATGGTTCCGTAATGACGAAGAACACGATTGTGGCTGATATTGAAAAAGCAATTCCCCTTTCACTTGATGTTGATGATGGATTACGGCTTTCCGATGTACAACTTGGTATGATAGATGATGCCTGGGTCAAAGATACGTTGTTAATGCTATTCGGCAACAACGCATTGCATGCTTTTTCTACCCAAACAGGGAAACTGTCAATGACCTTTTCCAGACAGGGTCGCGGGCCGTTGGAATATATTCGAATTTGGGATTATGGTGCCGATGATGACGGGATCTATATTTATGATATTGACGGGAAACAAATGCTGTTTTTTTTATGGGATGGATCTTTCAAGAAAATGGAAAAACTAACGGGACGGTCGGCTGACAATCCCTTTCAAGCCATTATCCGGGCTCCATGGGGGAAAGGATATGTTGGGAAGAGGATATATGGGACACCAGAAGTTCCGGAACTGTCATCCTATGACGAGCATTTCCGATATGTTTCGCCTATAGGGGCTTACACACTGCGTTCCGGACTCAAACTATGGCGTCAATTATATCTCGGAAGTGATGGGGATGTGTTGTATAACCGCTATTTCTCGAATGAAGTTTTAAGCCTGACATCGGATTCTCTGGCAGTAAAGTATATAGTGCATTTCCCGCATCGGAATGTCCCCGAAATGGACGATGAATATGATGCATTGGAGTTGTTAGGCAAAAAAAATACTCCCTATGCCGTGATTATGTCCCAAATTAAAGAAACGGACAAATATTTCGGCTTTCAATTCGCAGCAGAATCAAATCGGTATTATGCCGTTTATGACAAACTCTCTGGTAACTGCAAAGTATATCTTCCTATTGTTGCAAAACAGGAAGTGCAAACGGTATTTCTCAATGATAACATCTTGTTTACCATTGCATCGGATGAAAGTGGCAGTTATGTTTATCAAGTGAAACTAGTTACATGAGCATCCCTCTCCCTAAAATAATCTGCCGGACAATATACCTGCTGATTATCTTGGCTGTCCTGTATGGAATGTGTCGGATTTTGATTGTCGACCGCTTTCATGTGGGTGGAAATTCCATGGAGCCAACTTTGAATGCCGGAGACCCGCTGTGGGTGGAGAAATGGACGCTGGGGGCAAGGATTTATACCTCTTTCGACTTTGATACATCTGAGCTCTCATCGTTCCGGATGCCGGGTCTCGGGCGTCTGAGCCCCGGCGACATTGCGGTTTTCAACAGTCCGGACGGGGGACAACCCGGGAAGATCGGGTTTAAAATCAATTATGTCTATGCCAAACGTATTATCGGCACACCGGGAGATACCGTACAGATTATCGGTGGGTTCTATCACAATTCGTCTGTCCCCGGCCGGCTTCTGTGCCCTTCGGAGGGTCAGGCCCGTCTGGGAATGATGCCGGCTGCGGAGGCCGATTCCGTAAAGATGTACCGGGAAAGCATCAACGATGTCCCTTGGAGTGCCCGTAGCTTCGGCCCGATGGCCGTTCCGGCCAAAGGTTGTTCCATGACATTTGATTCTGTGACAGCGGCGGCCTATGCCATGGCAGTGGAATATGAATGCGGAAGGCGCCCGGAGGAGGGGGAAACCTATACATTCAAGAAAAACTGGTATTTTTTCGGTGGAGACTATGTCCTGAATTCGCGTGACAGCCGCTACTTCGGATTGATTCCGGAAGATTACATTGTCGGCCGGGTCCTTTCACTGGCACATCGGGACAGGAGAGCAAGGGGTCTTCGTAAAAAAGACACTATGCTGGAGGAAGCCCTGGCATTTTCCGGGACCAACCGGGGAGAGTTGGAAAAAGTGCTTTTTCATTATCGTGGGAATCCGGAAAAACTTCGGGCGGCTGAGTGGCTTATCCGGAACATGCCCTGCCACTATGGATACGCACCGTCCGCCGCCATGGACAGCGCCAAAGCGGTCTTGCAGGATATCCGCATAGGAAAAACCGTAGAGGAAGACAGAAAACGGCGCTGTTTGTCTGTTAACGAATCGGCGCTGACAAAAATCTATGACAGCCGGGTTATCACGGCGGAATACCTCATCGACAATATTGACCGGGCGTTTAAGGTGCGGGACAAACGGCCATGGAATCGGGCACTGTCCTTTGATGACTTTTGCGAAATGCTGCTTCCTTATCGGGTGGGGACGGAACCGCTGGAGAACTGGCGTGCAAAGTACGAGGCCCGTTATGGCTATGTCCTGGACACCCTCTACAGGGGAAGGGATATCATGGTGGCCTGTGATTCCCTCAACAAGGCTTTGGAGCAGAAATTCCTGTTGGAGGAGCGCTTGCAGGCTCCCGACCTGGGTCCGCTTTTCCTGCTGGACACCAGAGTCGGCGGCTGCCAGGAAGTGAGCGGATTCTCCTTGTACCTGCTCCGGTCGCTGGGAATCCCGGCGGCGACGGATTTCTTTCGGAAAGACGTTGTCCATCTTTGGACTGTAGCGGCCGACACGACTGGGCGGAAAGAGTTCCTTCGTCTGTTTGCCGAATACAGCGGAGATCCACAAGTGCGGGGCAAAGTGGATTTTCGAACCAAGGGAAAAGTGTATCGGAAAACGTTCGCACCGGAGCAGGGATGCCTGTTCAAGGATGTATCGGCCGAATATTTCGGGGATTTCACCTGCGAAGTGCCCCTGGAAAAAAGAACATCGGAAACAGTATGGCTGGGTATGTTTACCGGCGCCCGCTGGCTGCCGATGGAGCCCGGGAAGACAGAGGGAAAGAAGGTGTCCTTTTCTTCTTTCGAGCCGGGAATGGTTTATGCTCCTGTGAACGAGAATGGGAGAGAAATGGGATTTCCGTTTATCCGGTACCCGGATGGTTCTTTGGAAAGATTTGTCCCTGGTCCTTTTCAAGACGGTGTGAGCGTATCGCGCAAGACTCGCCTAACAGACCGCATCAGAGGGGTCATGGCCGAGAGTGCCGGCACTATTATCGAAGGTGCCCTTGATGCGGATTTTTCTGACATCGTCTGGAGACATACCCTGCCGGGGTCCCACAACCAGTATAATCATCTCTATCCGGAGCAGAAGTTGCGTTTTATACGTCTTAGTCCCCCAGGGGGCAAGCCGTTGCAGATGGCGGAAATCCGGGTTTTCCGGGACAGGGAAAGGACAGAGTTTATTCCATTTGTGGCTGAGGACGTATTGCGGGCCCTGGTGGATTCGGACGAGCTGACATATTACAGGGCATCGGCTCCGGATGTCCCTGCCGTGCTGGATTTGGGGCGGGAGATATACGTCGCCATGCTGGAGTGGACGCCCCGAAATGATGACAACTTCATCCGCAGAGGAGATGTATATGAACTTCAGTATAACAACGGCCCGTCCGGCTGGGTTGGATTGGGCCGACAAGAGGCGGCAGACACGGTTTTGCACTGGAATTCCGTCCCGCAGCATGCGTTGCTCCGCTTGCACGACCTTACCCGCGGCCGGGAGGAAGATGCCTTCATTTTCCGGGATGGGCGGCAGCAATTCGTTTCGTGGAATACCCCGTAAAAGGCAACATTCCTAGGGAAGTTCAAACAAACTTGACAATAACAATCAAACATCAAAATATGAGAAAGGTACAAAAAATTATCGTTTTCTTGGCGGCACTGTTCGCAATTGCATGTGGTTTCTCTTTTCAGGCGAATGACGATAGGCCATTTATTCAGCAAGACATTGAAGTACTAACCGGGAGTGAAGTGGGAGAGTATAGCTGCTCTGTTACATCCAATTGTTTTTCTTTCGGCCAACAAACAGGGTCTGTCTCATGCACTGGTAAAAATTGCAAAAGAGGTACCGGATGGGTAGAATGTGACGGTCATCGGACAAATTGTTAATATGAAAGATTCTCTGAGACTGCTTGTCGTATCTACTGCCCTTATTTCTATGACAATTTCGTGTGCAAATCACGAAATTGTCGTTCAAAAGAGTTATATTAACAAAATGTCTATTTATCCGGATTCGTCCTTCGTCGGTGATATAAGAGGCCTTCAATTCAATAATAACCACTTGTTTTTCCTGGACATAAACCGGAGATCTTTATTGATACTTGATAGAGAATTGTCGGCTATCCATTCTGTATCACGAGGCGGGCGGTCTAAAGAGGAGTTATTGGAGCCATTCTCCTTTACCGTATCCGGAGATTCTGTCTTTGTGATAGATTTTGGCAACCTGAAGATGAAGAGTTACATTAAGGGAGAATTCATAGGCGAAAAATCAATTCCGGTCAATACCAGGGATCAACGTTTTGTTAAAGACGGGAATCTGTTTTTTCTGCCGGTTAGGGATTCAGATGCAAGTGTCGTCAAGACGTCATTGTCGGGTTCTCCGATAACGGTTCTTCAGGCAGAGGAATTTTTCTCCCCGGTTAAAACCATGACAATGAATTCATGTCACATTTTATCCTATGAGGGAAATCTGGCAATCATTCCTGAAGCATTTGCTTTCAACAGTTCAGAAACCCAGTTAGAAGTATATGAAATGTAGTCAATTGTTCATCATTTCTTTTTGTCTGATAACCATAACCTCCTGTTACCAAGTAAAGAGATGTCTCATTTGTGGATTCTTTGTTTGTTTTCAATGATAAGGAAAAACCGCGAGTTATACGTCATCGTCTAAAATTCATTCCAACCCCAGTTTTTATGGTCCTGGATGAGAATAACGTGGTCCGCTATCTTCATAGACCAACGGCCGCAGATGTCCCAATGTCGGTAACAATGCTATTGAAGAAACATTGTTCTCCCCGTGCTGTCCCCGATTAATCACCGGTACATTCAGCCTTGTTTTTCGAAGGTATTTTTGCCAATGAAGGTTTTACATATGGATAGAATCAGATTCGTATTGCTACTGTCGCGTTTGTTGTGGGTGCACACGGTGCAGGCGCAACAGCTCACGCTCAGCGAGGCCATTGCCGCCGCACGCACCGGCTCGGTGCAGGCTTTGGAGGCCCGGCGTCAGTTTGTTTCCACCTATTGGGCTTGGCGGGCCTATCAGGCCAGCCGGCTGCCGTCCTTATACCTATACGGTAATCTGGGCAATTTCAACCGCTCGCTCACCTTGCTCCAAAGTCCGGATGACGGAACCATGAAGTATGTGGCTTCCAATAACATGCAAAACGGCATCGGCCTTCAGGCACGACAGAACATTCCATTCACGGGAGGAACGCTGTACATTTACACGGATCTGAACCGGATCGACCAGTTCGGGGCATCCCGTGGCGTCACCTGGTACAGCCAGCCTGTGACCATTTCCTACCAGCAGCCGCTTTTTGCCTACAACCCGTTCAAATGGGACAAACTCATCCAGCCCAAGGAATACGAACGGGGACGGCGCATCTATGTGGAGGCTATGGAGCAGATTGCCCTGGATGCCGTAAAAGCTTGGTTTTCCGTGCTTACGACCCGTGAAAATGAAATATTGGCACAGGCTAATTATGAAAATACGGCCAAGATGTACCGTGTGGCCGGTGAGCGGCTGAAACTGGGCACGGTGACGCGGGACGAATATCTCCAGTTGGAACTCCGGATGCTCAACGACAGCCTTTCCATCGGCGAGAACGCCATCAAAGTCCGTGAAGCGCAGATGGCCCTGAATTCGCTGTTGGGTTATGGCGACGCAGCCAAGGTGATTCCCGTCCTGGAGGAAGACCTTCCTGTGCTTCAGGTCGATTATGAAACGGTTCTGGAGAAGACCCTTGAAAATTCCCGCTTTGGGCTCGATAATGAGATTAACCTCCTGAACGCACGTTCCAATGTGGAAAAAGCCAAGGCGGAGCGGGGGATTACGATGAGTTTCCATGCCCGCTTCGGCCTGTCCAAGTCGGGCGTGACGCTTCCCCAGGCCTATCGGAATCCGTTGGACCAGGAAGTGTTCGGGCTCAGTTTCAGCGTGCCCATCTTTGACTGGGGACAGGGACGTGGCCGGGTAGAGAAAGCCAAGGCGGCCGAGGATGTGGTGAAAGCCCAGGTAGAGCAAAACGAGAACGACCATCGGCGGAAAGTTTTCTCGGCGGTGGGACAGTTCAACAACCAGCGGGGCCAATGCCTGGTTTCCCGCCGGGCGCTATCGATTGCCGGAGAACGCTATTCGCTGGTAATGGACAAGTTCCGTGCTGGGAACGCCTCCGTACTGGAACTGAACACCGCCCGGACGGAGAATGACAATGCCCGTAAACAGTATCTGAGCGACCTGTCCCTCTTCTGGACCAGTTATTACACGCTCCGGAAATACACGCTTTTCGATTTCCTGTCCGGAGAAGACATCGCCATAGACGAAAACGAAATGATTTTGGGAAAATGAAAACTCTTTTTTGGAAATTGCTCCCGCTGACAGCCCTCTTCTCGTGTGGAATGGTGGGAGGGAACACAGAGAGCGGAGCCGATGGCCGCCTTCAGCAAACCCCGCTGGTGAATCAGGTGGAAGTCATTACATTGGAAAAGGCCGATTTCGCCAAGGAACTGCTGTCCAACGGGAAACTGTCGGCATCGGCCCGGGCCAGCCTGTCGTTTTCCACGTCAGGCCCGTTGTCGGAGGTGAATGTGCGCAGCGGCCAGCATGCCGGCAAAGGCAGCGTCCTGGCCCGGCTGGACAGGCCGGATTTGGCCTTGGCGCTGGAGTCGGCTCAAATAACGCTGGAAAAGGCTCAGATGGACCTGTACGACTATTTGGTCGGGCAGGGCTATCCGGCACGCGACACTTTGTCGGTCCCGGCCGATCTGCTGGCGACGGCCAAAATGAAATCCGGTTACGCGAATGCCCGGAACGCCCTTGCGCGGGCCCGGCAGGATATGGATGGGACGGTGCTCCGCGCCCCTTTCTCCGGACGAGTCGCCGACGTAAAACTCCGTCGGCACGACCTTGCCGGCACCGAACCTTTCTGCACCCTGATTGACGATACGGCTTTTGATGTGGATTTCACGGTGATGGAGTCGGAGTACGGCTTCCTGTCCGAGGGACTTCCGGTGACGGTTACGCCCTATGCCGACGGCAGTTTTTCCTGCCGGGGCAAAATCGTTTCCATCAACCCTTCCGTGGACCGCAGCGGACAAATCAGTGTCCGGGCCAGGGTCCCCGGCGACAGGCGCCTGCTGGACGGGATGAATGTAAAAGTTACGGTGGCGCGGATGCTGCCCGGCCAGTTGGTCGTGCCCCGCAGCGCTGTCGTCATCCGGGACAATCTGGATGTGCTGTTTACCTACACCGATGACGGAAAGGCTCATTGGACTTATGTAAATATTGTCGCATCCAATTCCACCAGCCATGTCGTGACGGCCAATAAGGAGCGCGGTGCCTCCCTCTCGGAGGGAGACCGGGTTATTGTAAGCGGAAATTTGAACCTTGCCGACGGGTCTGATGTCGTGCTGTCGCAATAATGCTCAAACACATCATAGACCGGCCCATAACGGTGACCATGGCCCTTCTGGTGGTGGTGGTCCTGGGCTTGGTATCCATCCGACTGCTGCCGGTGTCGCTGATTCCGGAAGTGGATATTCCCTACATCACGGTCCAGGCATCGGCACCTGCGATGTCGGCCCGCGAGATGGACCGGCGCGTGGTGACCCCGCTTCGCGGTCAGTTGATTCAGGTGAGCGCCCTTCAGGATATCGTGTGTGAGGCACGGGACGGCAGCGCCACGCTCAAACTCAGTTTCAACCACGGGGCCGATATCGACCTGCTTTTTATCGAAGTCAATGAAAAGATAGACCGGGCCATGGGGCTTCTGCCAGATATGGACCGCCCGAAGGTGGTGAAGGCCAGCGCCACGGACATTCCAGCCTTCTTTATCAATGTCACCCTGCCTTCGGGCGGCTCTTTTACGGAGCTCAGCCGTTTTTGCCGGGAAGTCATCGCCAAACGCATCGAGCAGTTGCCCGAGGTGGCCATGGTGGATATGAGCGGCACGGTGGACGAACAGATTCTGGTGCTTCCCGATGCCGGAAAACTTACGCAGTTGGGCCTTACGGTTACGCAGTTGGACGAAGCCATCCGGGATTCGCATATCCGGCTGGGGTCGCTGACCATCCGGGACGGAGAGTATCGGTACAGTGTTAAATTCGACGCCAAGGCAGGCAGCCCGGAAGATATTGCCGCCATCTGGCTGCGCTCCGGCGACCGCCTTCTCCAGATCGGGGACGTAGCCCGGGTTTCCTTGGTTCCGGCAAAGCGGACCGGATTGGTCCGTTCCGATGGACAGGCCGCCGTTACGCTGGCTGTCATTAAACAGAGCGACGCCCGGATGGGTGACCTCAAAAAAGGCATTCGGGAACTGCTGGACCAGTTTAAGGCCGACTACCCGCTGCTGGATTTCCAGCCCACGCGGGACCAGACGGCGCTGCTGGAGTTTTCCATCCGGAATCTGGTTTGGAACATTGTCCTGGGCGTGCTCCTGGCCTGCCTGGTGATATTCCTCTTCATGCAGGATTTCCGGAGTCCGGCCCTGGTATCGCTCACCATGCCGTCGGCCCTTGTCTTTTCGATGCTTATCTTCTATCTGGTGGGGCTGTCGCTCAATGTCATCTCCCTTTCGGGCCTGCTGCTGGGCGTGGGCATGATGGCCGACAACACCATTATTCTCATCGACAACATCACCTCCCGTTGGCAGCGGGACGGCGATTTGCGTACCGCCGTCCTGGAAGGCACGCGGGAAGTCATGGGCCCCATGCTCAGTTCGGTACTCACCACCTGCGCGGTGTTTGTGCCGCTGGTATTCGTAAGCGGCATTGCCGGTGCGCTCTTTTATGACGAAGCCATGGCCGTGACCATTGTCCTTTTTACTTCTTACGTCATCACCATTACGGTGATTCCCGTGTTTTACTGGTGGTGGTACAGGAAAATGCCGGCATTCCGGGCGCATCCGCTGCTGCGGCGGATCTCCGTCGAGGGGGCGCTGCATCGCTGGGACCACCGCCGGATGGAATGGTGGCTGGAGCACAGGTCTTGGTCCGGCGTGCTTGTCGGCGCAGGCATTGCCGGCATGCTGCTGTGTTTTGCCCTCATGCCGCGGGAGCGTCTTCCGCAACTTTCGCAGACAGAGTCCATCCTTCATCTTGACTGGAACCGCCGGCTCACGGTGGAGGAAAACGAGCGTCGGACAGAGGGCTTGGAGGCTGTTTTGGGAGAGGAGGTCCTGGAGCATACCGCTTTGGTGGGGGCGCAGGAATTCGTTTTGGGACATAGCGGCGATCAGGGCATCAGCGAACTTCAGTTGTACTTCAGATGTCCCGACATGACAACACTTCGTTCCGTTCAGGCACGGCTGGAAACCTATCTTGTCCGGAATGCTCCCGAAGCGGCTTGGCAATTCACTCCCGCCGGGAACATCTTCGATATGGTTTTTGCCGACAACCAGGCCCCGCTCATGGCTCGTATCCGACCGGTGCGGGATCCTGAAATCCGCCTGGAAAGCCTGCAGGAGGCATTGGCGGACATCCGGACGGCGCTCCCCGGGGTGGAAGTAAAGCCGGCCGGGACCCGGACCGACATCCTCTTTTCGGCCGATGCCCAGAAGATGGCCCTGTACGGGGTTTCCTACAACGAACTGGCGACGATGCTCCGTCAGGCGCTCAATGAAAACCGCCTGTTCTCGCTGGTACAGGGGACGCGTTCCCTGCCCGTCATTACGGGAACAGACCGGGAAAGCCTGCAGGAAATACTGTCGGAGACCTTCCTGGAAAGGGACGGCCGTCGGATTCCGGCCATGGAACTGATGCGGCAGGGATATTCCGAAGACCTCAAGACCTTGGTCTCCGGAGCCGAGGGCAGTTATTATCCGCTGGAACTGCAACTGAAGGATTCCCAGGTGCGGCCGGCGATGGCCTCCATCCGGAAAGCCTTGCGCAGCGGCGGCTCATTTGACGTACGTTTCAGCGGCTCCTGGTTCTCTTCCCGGGAACTGGTGAAGGAACTGGTCTGGATTCTGCTCATTGCCATTGCCCTGCTGTACCTGATTCTGGCTTCCCAGTTCGAATCGCTCCTGCAGCCTGTCATTATCCTCGCGGAACTGGTCATTGACATTTCCGCCTCCCTTGCCGTGCTTTGGCTGCTGGGGGAGAGCCTCAATCTGATGTCCCTGATCGGCCTGGTGGTGGTGACGGGCATCGTTATCAACGATTCTATCCTCAAACTGGATACCATTAACCGGCTGCGGACCGCAGGCATGGCGCTTCGGGAAGCCGTGCTCACCGGGTCCCGCCGTCGCATGAAGGCCATCGTCATGACATCGCTCACCACCATCCTCGCCGTGGTTCCTTTCCTGGCCCGCGGCTCCATGGGGGCCGATCTTCAGTACCCGATGAGCCTGGTCATCATCGTGGGCATGGTGGTGGGGACCCTGGTAAGCCTGTTTGTGGTTCCGGCCGTGTATTATTCCGTGTATGTCCGAAAAGAACGCGCATAAGGGCATTCCTCCGTTCACGGTGGTGCTGGTGATGGCCGCCCTGTCACTGGTGGGGTTGGCATGCCTTCCGCGCATCAATGTGCAATACACGCCCACGGCCGCAGGGCAGGGAATCACCGTGTCATATTCCCTCCCGGACGCATCGGCCCCGGTGATGGAGGCCGAGGCTACCTCCCTCATCGAGGGTGTTCTGTCCGGCATTCGGGGTGTTACGGATATCTCTTCGGTCTCGCGCAAGGGCTCCGGCAGTGTGACCGTCACCTTCCGGAAGGGAGTTGATATGGAAGCCGCCCGTTTCGAGGTGGCATCGGCTGTCCGGAACGTGTGGCCCTCCCTGCCTCGCGGTCTCACGTATCCGTCCATCCGCTTTTCTTCCGGCGGCGGAGGGCGAAGTGCGGTGTCCTACACGCTCAAGGGACCGCTCCCTTCGCAGGAAATCGAACGCTATGCGCGGGAATACCTGCTTACGCCCCTTTCCACCCTGCCGGACGTGGACGGCGTTTCCCTGAGCGGAGCTACACCCTGGCACTGGGTGGTAACCTTCGATGCCGGCAAGGCGGCTTCCACGGGTGTCAGCGCCGAAGAAATCGCCCGGGCCATTTCCGGCGCTCTGTCGGAGGACGTACTGGGCATGACCGTCACCGATGACGGCCAGATGGCGGTGAAACTCTCCGGTGCGTCCGGTCAAGACCTGGGGGCCATCCCGGTGAAAAGGGTGGGAGGGCAAATCCTGTATTTGCGGGATTTGGCCACCTGGCGTTACGAAGAAACGCTCCCCTCCCATTACTATCGTGTAAATGGACTCAATACCATTACGCTTTCGGTGACCACTACCGAAAAGGCGAATCTGCTGTCGGCCGTGACTTCCGTGAAGGAGGAAATGGCCCGTCTGCAAGAGGCTTTTCCGGCCGAAATCACCGCGCAGATAGCCTACGATGCGTCGTCTTACATCCGGGATGAACTCCGGAAAATATACCTCCGCACCGGCCTGTGCGTGCTCCTGCTCCTGCTGTTCGTACTGGCGACCAGCCGCTCCTGGCGCTACTTGCTCATCATCGCCTCCACCCTGGCGGTGAATATCCTGTCGGCCCTTTCCCTCTATGCGTTGGTAGGGCTGCAGGTCCATATCTATACCCTGGCGGGCATTACCGTTTCACTGGGCATCATCATCGACACCACCATCGTGATGGCCGACCATTACGGCTATTGGAAAGACCGTCAGGCCTTTCCGGCCCTGTTTGCCGCCACGGCCACTACCCTTGGAGCCCTGTTGATGGTTCTGCTGCTGCCGGAAAGCGAACGGACCAACCTGACAGACTTTATCTGGGTCATCGTCATCAACCTTTCCCTGTCTCTGGTGATGGCCTACTTGTTTGTCCCGTCCCTGATTGATCTGATGCCTGTGAATCAGGGCGTGGCCCGGTCCCGTCCCGGCCGCCGCCAGGTCCTTCGCAACCGGCGCTATGCGCGTTACATCGATTGGGGCGTACGGCATCGCTGGGTGTATCTGTTGGTGTTCGCAGCCGCGTTTTCCTATCCTTGCTATCGGTTTTACCAAAGCCTGGACCGTTCCAATTTCTATCGGCAGCCGCAGCGGAAGCAACTCTATATCCGCGCCGGCATGCTGGAAGGGTGCACGGTGAATCAACTCAACGAGGTGGTCCGTTCCATGGAGAACTACCTGGCGGGATTCGAGGAGATAGAGGTGTTCACTACATCGGTCCGCAGTTACGATGATGCCGCCATTGTCGTGGAATTTAAGCCCGAGTATGAGAAAACCGCGTTCCCGCTGCAGTTAAAGTCGCAGGTAACGGCGATGGCCATCAATTTCGGCGGGGCCAACTGGCAGGTTTACGGTATTGACCAGAACGGTTTCAACAACAACATTGTGTCCACATACAAGGCGCATCGCATTTCCCTGAAAGGGTACAATTATGAGGAACTGTTGGAGTATGCGCAGGTTCTCATGCGTCGGATATCGTCTAACCGGCGGGTGCAGGAGCCCGAGATCTGGAGCCCGGGGTGGGGCGGACGGCCCGGGATGGAGTTTAACCTGGATTATGATTTTGAGACGCTTACGGCTGCGGGTGTCAATCCTTACCACTATTATTCGGCCCTCTCTTCCCGCTTGTACGACCAGCGGGTGGGGACCATCCTGCAGGACGGGGAGGCTGTGGAAATGGTATTGCGCTCGTCCGACCGCGACCGTTACGACCTGTGGCATGTCCTGCATGAGCCTGTGGCGGTAGATTCCCTGAAGGTGGCGCTCGCCTCGGTGGGAAACATCGTCAAGCAGCGCAGCGGCCTGGAGATCTATAAGTCCAACCAGTCTTATCAGGTGGATGTGTGCTTCGATTTTATCGGCAGTTACGCCTTGGCCAAAAAACTTATCGACGCTTCGGTCGATTATATGAACGGCGAGGTGCTTCCGGTGGGTTTCAAGGCCGAGTATCTGCAGGGAGGCTGGTTCCAGCAGAACAAGGAACGCTATCTGTGGCTCATTTTCCTTATTGTGGGGGTTATTTTTGTGATGCTCTCCATGACTTTCGAATCCGTCAAACTGCCTCTTGCCGTGATTTTTATGATACCGGTTTCTTTTATCGGCCTGTTTCTGGTGTTCGGCTGGTCGCGCTTGTCTTTCGATCAGGGAGGATTTGCCGCCTTTGTGATGCTGTGCGGCATCGTAGTAAATGCCGGAATCTATCTGATCACTAGCTGGCAGCGTTTCGGCGGGCCGTCCGCTTCCCGGCGGGAAATCCGCATCCGCCGCTATGTAAAGGCCTTCAATCATAAGATCGTGCCCATTCTCCTGACGGTGGTCTCTACGGCATTGGGCCTGGCCCCCTTCCTTTCCGACGGCCCGGAAGAGGTGTTCTGGTTCGACTTTGCCGCCGGCACCATCGGCGGGCTGCTGTTCTCCCTCATCGCCCTGGTCCTCTTCCTTCCCGTGTTTGCCGTGAAGCGGAAAGAATCACGGGAGACATCCTTGCGGGCATAGTTGCCGGAAGGCAAAAATTGCCTATCTTTGCAGCATGTCGTTCTACTCCTATTTCCGAATCAGCAAGCCGCGGGTGCAGAAGGTGCCGGCGGAGGAAGTGGATGCCACCTATAAACGCCTGCGCACCAGAACGTTCTGGGGCGTTACGCTTGCCTATACCTTGTATTACGTTTGCCGGATGACGTTGGGCGTTGTGAAGCAGCCGCTCATCGACGGGGGCGTGCTCACGGCGGGGCAACTCGGCATCATCGGGTCGGCCTTCTATTTCGTATATGCCGTCGGAAAATTCATCAACGGCTTCGTGGCCGACTATTGCAACATCCGCCGCTTCATGGCGGTGGGCATCGGCATATCGGCCGTGGTGAATCTGATTCTGGGCGTTTTGGGCCTTCTGCACGGACCGCTGGGGCTGGGGGCCGTCCTGATGCTGATTGCATTTTCCGTCCTCTGGGGGGTCAACGGCTGGATGCAGAGCATGGGCTCGCCGCCCGGCACCATCAGCCTGTCGCGCTGGTATCCGCTTTCGCGCCGCGGCACCATGTACAGCATTTTCAGTTCTACGCCGCAACTCGGAAAGGCCGTCTCCATGATCATGACGGGTTTCATCGTGGCGGCGGCCGGCTGGCAGTGGGGCTTCCTGGCAGCGTCGGCGGCCGGCTTCATCGGCCTCGTCGTTTCGCTCATTTTCATTGCCGATACCCCCGAAAGCGAAGGCCTTCCCTCTGTGCAGGAACTCTCCTCGGAACCGGTTCGCCCCATGGACACGCGTCCCACCAAGGAACTCCAGAAGTGGGTGTTCCGCCATCCGGGCATCTGGGTCATCGCCATTTCCACCGCGTTTTTGTACATCACGCAGCATGCCGTGAGCGACTGGGGCGTGCTTTTCCTGCAAAAGCAGAAGAACTTCTCGTTGGAGCGGGCTACGCAGATCATCGGCCTGGCCGAGATTTTCGGCGTGGCCGGCAACCTCTGCGCCGGCTGGCTGTCCGATGTCGTTTTCCGGGGCAACCGGGTTCGGCCGGTCGTGATTTCCGGCGTACTGGCGGTGCTGTCGCTGGCAGGTTTCCTCTTCTGGGGCGGCGGCTTTGCCGTGAATATGGCCTTTGTGGCCATGTTCAGTTTCGCCTTCTCGGTGGTGTTCTGCATCGTCGCCGGACTCATGGCGCTGGACTTTGTGCCCCGTAAAGCCACCGGCGCCGCCCTGGGCATCGTAGGCATCTCCAGTTATGCTGCTGCCGGAGCGCAGTCCGTCGCCAGCGGCTTCCTCATTGACGGCTTCGCTTCCGACGGCATTTACGACTTCGGCCCGGTCTCCCTCTTCTGGATTGTGGCCTGCTTCCTCGCTTTTGTCCTCCCCGTCCTGGGCTGGAAGTACCTCAAGCACTAGACCGCCTTCAAGCGACGGTCCTTCTTCCCATGGCCCGCCGATTATCAAACCGTGCTACAACTCTTGAAGCGTACGTGATAAAGGTCCATACTGGGGACTTTGGCGCAGGTGTCTCGGTGGCAAGTAATCGTCTGATTATCAATAATATACGTATAATCCTCTGCGCTTTTTGCGCAGAGGATTATCTGCAACAAGTTGAATACCAGCCGGTTACCCGCCACCCTTGTCTGTCCCCTCAATAGAAAAACTTGCCGGAAGGTCCCCCCTGTCTGGACCTTGGCAGGAAAAAATGGGCTGGAGGGGTGATTGACAAGTGCTTGATTCAGAGCATGTTACGTATAATCCTCTGCGCAAAAAGCGCAGAGGATTATCTGCAACAAGTTGAATACCAGCCGGTTACCTGCCACCCTCGTCTGTCCCCTCATTGGAAAACTTGCCGGAAGGTCCTCGTTTGGACCTTGACACAAAGAAATGGGCCGAAAACTTGCCGGAAGGCCCCCTGTCTGGACCCTGGCACAAAGAAACGGGCGCGACTAAATCAGGGGTCGAAGGACGGCGGGCTTGTAGCGCAGGGTGAGATAGACGGCGCGGATGGCGAGGTGCATGAAATAGGCAGCCATGAGGATATGAAGACCGGTTTCCGGCTGCATGCTACCGATGCCTAGGCTGCCGGAGGCCCACCATTGGCCGCCCAACCAAACGGCGAAGAAGCCGACGGCGCAGAGTAAGGTGCTGTTTCTGAGGTCTTTGGAAGCGGTTGCACCGATGAAAACTCCGTCCCAGGTGAAGGCCGGGCAGCCGATCAGGGGCATCAGCAGGAGCCAGGGGATGAACTGTCGGCCGGCTTGAACCACCGCCAGGTCGGACGTCATGAGACGGAAAAGCGGCGTGCTGCCCAGGCCGTACAGCAGCATGAACACCGCCGCCAGGCCGAACCCCCAGCAGAAAGTCCCCCGCACGGTGGAGCGGACGCCGTCCGGAGAACGCTCGCCGAGGAATCGGCCCGTGAGCGCTTCGCCGGCATAGGCAAAGCCGTCGGTGAAGTAACTGAAAATCATGAGGAGTTTCATGAGGATGGTGCTCACGGCGAGCATCAGGTCTCCGAGCCGGGCGCTCAGGACCGTAAAGCCGATGTACACCGCAATCATGCCCACCGACCGCAGGAAGAGGTCGCGGTTCAGCGTGAAGAAACTGGGCCGATGGCCGGCTGTCGCCGAGTCTTTGGCAGATACACCCGCAGAAGGGTGGCTGGTAACTTTTTGATTATCAGTATATTCCGTACAATCCTCTGCGCAAAAAGAGCAGAGGATTCTAAGCAAGTGATTGAGCGACAGGTATTTGCGTGCCACCAGCAGCGCCAGGAGGAGGCCGGTCCACTGCGCAATGACGGTGCCCCACGCCACGCCGGCAAAGCCCAAGGCCGGAATGAGCGTGTGTCCGCCGCCGGCAACCCCCGCCGCAGCAACGGGACTGGGTCCCAAGGTAGGCAGGATTCCCCCCGCCGCAGCAACGAGACCAGGTCCCAAGGTAGGCAGGAGCCCCCCCGCCGGGAGCACTAGGCCGAAGGAGAGGAGCACGGAAAGGAGCATGTTCACTCCGTTTACCCACAGGTCTATCAGCATGGGCCGGAGGCTGTCCTGCAGGCCGATGAACCATCCTTTCAGGGCGAAGAGCGAGAGGGTGGCCGGCGCCGCCCAGATGCGGATGTAGAAATAACGGGTGGCCAGCGTGCGCACTTCCGGGGAGCATTGTACCACCAGAAAGGCCAGTTGCACCACCACCCATTGCAGGACGATGAGCGCCAGGCCGGATAGCATCGCAATCCGCATCGCCCGCCCCAGGATGGACGCAATCTCCGGGGCAAACCGGGTCGATTTTGCCCCTGGAGCACCGGGAAATGCCTCCCCGGGGGCATTAAGGGCCGAATTTGCCCCTGGAGCACCGGGAAATGCCTCCCCGGGGGCATTAAGGGCCGAATTTGCCCCTGGAGCACCGGAGAATGCCTCACCGGGGGCATTGGAGGCCGAATTTGCCCCTGGAGCACCGGAGAATGCCTCGCCGAGGGCATTGGGGGTGCCGGAGGAAGGTAGGGTGCGGGGACTGGCGACCGAAAGGCTGCGGACCGGAAGGCCTGCCTTGAGCCGGCCATAGGCCTGGGCGGTGAGGCCGCCGGTGCCGGTGCGGAGAAAGCCGAAGTTCCAGTACAGGAGGTCGAAAAGCATGGTGCCAACGGAAATGCCGCCGATGAAGGCGGCGCCGGAGATCCCTCCGCCGGCCCCGAGATGCCCCACCACGGCAATATCCACCATGCCTACCAGCGGCACGGTGATATTGGCCAGGATGCTGGGAACTGCCAAGCGCAGTATTTCCCGATTCAATTTCATCGGAACTTCTTGTCCTCTTCCAACATGCCCAGGTAGGAGTTGTAGCGCTCGGGGGAAATGAGCCCTTTCTCCACGGCCTCCTTCACGGCGCAGCCCGGCTCGTGCGTGTGCGTGCAGGGTGTGAAGCGGCAGCCTTCGGCCACCTTGAGCATTTCCGGAAAGTAGCGGGCGATCTCCTCTTTTTCCACATCCACCAGGCCGAAGCCCCGGATGCCGGGAGAGTCAATCACATACCCCCCGGAGGCGAGGGGATACATTTCGTACAGGGAAGTGGTGTGCTTGCCCTGTAGGTGGGCGGTGGAAATGGCGCCGATCTTGGGCGAGAGCGAAGGGTCCAGCGCCTTGATGAGGGACGATTTCCCCACGCCCGACTCTCCGGAAAAAAGATTCACCTGGCCTTGGCAGGCCTGGCGGATCCGGTCGATCCCTTCTCCGGTGTGCACCGACGTTTCTATCACCGGATAGCCCGCCCCTTCGTAGATGGAGCGGAAACGGGCGATCTCCTCCGGCGCCGGCTCCCGGTACAGATCCGTCTTGCTGAGGACGATGGTGGCCGGGATGCCGTACAGTTCGCAGGTGACCAGGATGCGGTCCAGGAAGGGAAGTTTGACTTCCGGAAAATACAGCGAGACAATAAGATAGGCCCTGTCGATATTGGCGGCGATGATGTGTGCCTGCCGCGACAGGTTGGTGGAGCGGCGGATGAGGTAATTGCGGCGGGGCAGGATTTCGGTGATGACACAGCCGTCGTCATCGGCCCGGTAGCGGACATGGTCTCCCACGGCGATGGGATTGGTGACAACGCTGCCCTTCAGGCGGATTTTTCCGCGCAGCACGGCGGGGAAAAGATCCCAGGCGGGCAATTCCGACAGCAGATAATGGCTGCCGGCGTTCTTCACGACCGTCGCTTCTCCGCTCCTCATTCTCCGGACCGTTTAAGCGCCTCCCGGAGAACCGGTTCCATCAGGTCGGCATAATGCGTCATGCCAAGGTCCGTGAAATGGACGCCGTCCACGAAGTCTTCCTGCTGAGTCATCTCAAAGGAGGGTACGTAGAAGAGATTCTTCTCCCCGGCGGCGACCAGATGCTCATAGAGGGCCTTCTGGGCGGCATTTCGGCCGGACACTTCCGCGGCGATGGCCTGGTCCAGGAGGGTGTGCGCAAAGTGAGGGTCTTCCACAAAGATGATGGGCACGTCGGGATGCGCATCCCGCAGAATCCGGAAAAACTTTTCCCCTTTCTCCCGGATCAGGCTGTCCGCTGCGTTGGGTACATAGTCCAGCACAAAGACGGAAGGATTGGGCACGGAGGCCATCAGCGTGGCGATCTCGTAGTCCAGATGGGCGTTTCCGCTGAAGCCGAGGTTGATCACCGTGCGGTCCAGCCGGCGGGCCAGGATGTTGGTATGGGCCATTCCGGGCCGGGAAGCGCAGCCTCCCTGCAGGATGCTGGTGCCGTACATCACCACCGGCCTTTCCGAAACCGGGCTTTTCAACTGCGGCTCATAAAGGGCATAGCCTTCCGGAACCCCCAGTTCCAGCGTCTTAATCTCGTCGTACAGGCCCAGGTACAGCATGTATTCCCGCATCCCGGGCTGCATGTTGCCTATCAGCCGCGCAGTGTGGTCCTTCTTGATGGCGCCCCATTCAAAGCCGGACTTCAGAAACTGCCACTTCCCGTCCAGAAAGACGTACAGGTCCAGGCCGCCGGTACCGCAGTCGGTCATGTGGGGCATGTGGTAGCCTGTGTTGCTCCAGCGGGCGTGGATTTCGGGCGCATCCGTGCGAAAGCGCACATACAGCCCGGCCGAGTTGCGCCCCAGCATCCATACGCCGTCCCGAACCACCCCTTCCAGGGCGGCGGGAAGCCGACGGTATCCTTCGGTAGGGGCTGCCTTTCCGTACAGCGGGAGGGTGGATGCATCGGTGTAAACGATCTGTCCCCGGAGGGTCAGACAGGATGCCAACAAGATAAGGCCGATAAGCAGTTTTTTCATAATCAATTATTTGCCTCTTCCGGCGGCGCTCACGAGCGTGCGGATGTGTTTGTTCAGTCTGTCATTGGCCACAAGGCTTTCCAGCGTGCAGTGCATGCGGTAGCGCCAGTAGTAGCGCGGAATGGCCGGCACGTTGATGCGCTCGTCGGCCGGATTGCCGCCGTAGCGGACTTCTCCGTCAGTGGCGAGCCAGTCCTGCAGGGGCAGGATGGCCAGCATAGCGGGGGATTTCATGTGCTGGGCCACGATGAGGCTGGCCACCCAGGGCTCGCAGAAATAGGGGGCGTCCCCTTCGCAGCCGAGCACCTCGTTGTAATAGCGCTGGGTGAGGGCGCGGTCCTCTTCCCACCAGGCGCGGAGCGGCGAGGTGTCGTGCGTACCCGTGGCGCACACGCACCAGTAAGGATAGCGGTCCGGATGGCCGAAGGCGTCCTTCGGATCCTTGGGCATGCGCTGGATTTCCAGGGAAAGGATGTTGAGACTGTCCATGACGGAGGCCACGCAGGCGGGGATCATGCCCAGGTCTTCGCCGCAGGACAGCATGCCGGTGGAACGGAGAAGGGCCGGGAGTTTCCCAAGGGCGGTCTCGCGCCAGAAATCGTCGTGGCGGCGCCAGAAAAAGTCTTCGCTGAGTTCCCTGTAGCGCTGTTTGAGGGTGTCCGGCAGCCAGGCAAAGCGCTGGGTCTTCTCTCCGGCGATGCGGGGATGCCAGAAGTCGGCCTTGCGGGGGTCTTCCACAAAGAGGGTGTCCGTGCCGTCTGCGTCGCCGGGCTTGAAGCCCATGGCGCGCAGTTCGTCCCCGCTGTAGGGCAGCGCCGGATTGAAGTGGCCCATGAGGCCGCTCTTGTACGGGACGGGAATCTCCCAGATGCGGAAGAATCCCAGAATGTGGTCGATGCGGAAGGCGTCGAAGTATTCGGCCATTTTGCCCATGCGGGCCTTCCACCAGGCATAGCCGTCCTTGGCCATCTCTTCCCAGTTGTAGGTGGGGAAGCCCCAGTTCTGGCCGTCTTCGGCGAAGGCATCCGGCGGGGCGCCGGCCTGGCTGTCCATGTGGAAGAGTTCCGGGTGCTGCCAGGCGTCCACGCTCTGGCGGCTCACGCCGATGGGGAGGTCTCCCTTGAGGGCCACCCCGTGCAGGTGCGCATACTCCACGGCTTCCTTGAGTTGTTGGTCCAGCAGGAACTGCACATAGCAGTAGAAGCCCACCTCCGCGTCGTGCTCATGGGCGAAGGCCTGCACTTTTTTGGCGTTGTAACTGCCCAGTTCTTTCCAGGAGCCGAATTCCGGCGTGCCGTTGAGGTCTCTCAGGACGCTGAAAACGGCGTAGGGGAGCAGCCATTCCCGGTTGGCTTCGACAAAGGCCTTGTACGGGGCCGATGCCAGCGTGGCCTTGCCCTTGGCGCCTGTGTAGAGTTTGCGGAGCAGTGCCAGTTTGGCGCTGTTCACGGCCTCGTAATCCACGGCTGGAAGGGCTTCCAGCGCGGCCTTTTTGGCCTTGTAGGCCGCATCCTGACGCACTCCGGCGGCCGGCAGGTGCACAAACTGCGGATGCAGGGCGAAGGAACTGACGGCGTTGTAGGGGTAGGAGTCCTGCCAGGTGTGGGTCATGGTGGTGTCGTTCACGGGCAGGAGTTGAATCACGTTCTGGCCGGCCTTGACGGCCCAGTCCACCAGGTGCTTGATATCGTTGAATTCCCCGACGCCGAAACTCTCCTCGCTGCGGAGCGAGAAAACGGGCACGGCCACGCCGGCTCCGCGCCAGGGCTCCGTCGGGAAGCGGGGCTCCAGGTCGGCGATGATGAGTTGGGTGTTTTTGGGGGGAATCTCTGCGAAGAAGTGGTTGGGACCTTCTTCCCACAGGCGGATTTCCCGGGTGTTGGTGTCCACAATCACGAATTTGTATTCCATGGGCTCCGTGATGTCCAGGGTGATGAACCACCAGGGGAAGCCACCGTCACCCATCAGGAGCACGTCCTTCCAGTTTCCCAACGCTTTGCCCGAGCCTACGATTCCCACGGATTCGCCGCTGCGCACTTCCGGGACGGCGATGCGGATGCAGATGTTGCCCAGGTCGGGCCGATGATCCTGCTTTTTGCGGAACGAAACGCCGGAAGGACGGCGGAAAATGACATCGCTGAAGGCCGATGAATAGAAGGCCGAATTGAACGGGCGCTCCTGCCAGCGGGAACGGACGATGATGTCCTTCTGGGCCACGGGGGCTTTGAAATGGTGGCCGCGCCACTCGCGCTTCACCACTTTTCCGTCGCGGATGACTTCAAAGGTGAAAGAATCGCCGTCGTGGAGGTCCCGTCCGGTGAGCATGATCTGCCACAGGCCGCCGAAGGAATAATCCATCACGATGCGGCGTTTGCCAATCCGGAGTTGAACGCTTTCTCCCCACTCGGTGTGATACTGCAATTGAACTTTAATGGTCATATCGTTAGTGTTTATCAATCTGAAAAACTGCTCTAAAGAGCAGGTTAACAAAAATAATGAAACCTGAAAAACTGCTCTAAAGAGCAGGTTAACAAAAATAATGAAACGGAAGCAAATAGTCAAGCGGACGACGGCGCTTTTTTTCCGAACTGTACAGATATTGCGATGAATGAAAAAAGCAGTAACTTTGTACCATTATGGCACATAGCGATTGGAAAGACCGTCTGGGGGTGGTGTTTTCCACCAATCCGGAATTTCAGTACACCACGGCGCAGGAGGCGGAGGCCGAAACCCTTCCGCCTTCGGGGCAGCGGCTCATCGTGGGCATCGACCGCCGGAACCGCGGCGGCAAGCAGGTTACGCTGGTGAGCGGTTTCGTGGGCCGGGCCGAAGACTTGAAGGAACTGGGCCGGACCCTCAAGACCCGCCTCGGCGTGGGCGGCAGCGCCAAGGACGGCGAAATCACCATCCAGGGAGATTTCCGCGACAAGGTGACGGAACTCCTGAAGTCGCTGGGTTACAACGCAAAACGCGGAAACTGATGTGGCAGGAATTGTTCCAGAGCGGTAGCCTGCTGCTACCGGAAAGCCCTTCACCGGCCCCTTTGTCGGCGGAGAGCGGCTTTCCGCTGTCGGCCAACATCCTTACGCTGGTGTTCGTGCTGCTGCTGATCATGCAACTCAAGCGTTTTTTCGAACTGGTTCCGTCCCTGCTCGACAGCGTCTTCCGCGCACGCGGCAGTTTCCAGTTGGAAAACAGCTACCGCCTCAGCCATGACCGCACGGTCCTTTCGCTTACGTTCATCATCCCCGCCGTCCTGCTGGTTTTCCGCTACCGGCTGTACAATCCCGCCTTTTTGCAGGGGCTGGACAGCAATCTGTACCTGGCGGCCGTTGTCGGCCTCGCGCTGGGGTATATCCTGCTCCGTCTTGTCCTGTTTCTGTGGCTGAGACCCCGGAAATACCGGGACCAATACAATCTTGCGGGCCGATTGTTTTTTACTTTTTTCATCCTCCTTATGCTGCTGGTCCTGACCACGGTGGGCATCTGTGTGCTTGTCGGGGTCAATGATTTTATAATCAGAGATTTAATTTATATTGAATCGGCCTTTGTCTATGGCATTTTTTTGGTCCGGCGCGCACAAATTCTTTCACTGTTTTGCAATCCTTTCCGAACTTTTTTGTACCTTTGCGGCCTGGAATTTTTTCCGACAGCACTGCTCATAGTTTCGGCAGTGGTTTTGTAGAGTAGAGAAGTGCAAAAAATGAACATCAAAAAGATCCTGGTTTCCCAGAATGCTCCCCGCATTCTTTCGCAGTATCAGACCGTGAGCGAAAAATTCGGAGTAACCTTCGATTTCCGCCCTTTTTTTAAGATAGAACCCCTTACGTCCCGAGAGTTCCGCGCCCAGCGGATCAATGTGTTGGATTATACGGCCGTCGTATTCTCCTCCCGGCACGTCATCGACGCCTTTTTCTCCCTGGCCGAAGAACTCCGCGCCAAAATCCCCGAGACCATGAAGTACTTCTGCACCACGGAGGCCGTGGCCATGTACCTGCAGAAGCACATCGTCTATCGCAAACGCAAGATTTTCTACGGAACCGGCACCCCCGAGAGCGTGGTGGCCCTCATCGGCCCCAAGCATAAGGGAGAGAAGTTTCTCATCGCCATGTCGGATTCCTCGTCTTCCGATGCGCTCACTTCCCTTTTCACCGCCAACCATCTCCAGTACTCCACCGGCGTTTTCGTGAAGTCGGTGAACCAGGACCTCAAAGACCTGGACCTTGCCTCCTATGACATGGTGGTCTTCTACCATCCGGCCGACGTGAAGTCCCTTCAGGAGAATTTCCCGGACTTCCGGCAGGGAGAGATGAAGATGGTCTCCTACGGCCGCTCCATCGTGCGTGCCATGGAGGATGCCGGACTCCGCATCGATGTGAAGGCCCCGTCTCCCGAGGCCCCGTCCGTCGCGTCGGCCATTGAACTGTACCTGAAGAGTTTAGAGTAATGGATGCTTCTTTTCCCAAGTCCGAGCGCCTCTGCGGCAAAACAGCCGTCGAGGCCCTTTTCGAACAGGGGAAAAGCGTTCAGGCGGGCTGCCTCCGCTGCCGTTACCTCCGCCGTGGGGAAGGGGAGGAAGCTTCCCGCGTGGTGATATCCGTTCCCAAACGCCACTTCAAGCGTGCGGTGAAGCGGAACCTTCTCAAACGCCGTATCCGCGAGAGTTACCGCCGGCAGAAGCATCTGCTGGGCAGCGGGACGGACATGCTGTTTGTCTATACGTCCCGGGAGGTGCTGCCTTACGAGGCCGTTTATGAAGACATGACCCGTATCCTGGAGGCCCTGCGATGAATCCCACCCTCAAGAAAATCCTCATTTTTCCGGCCGTGGTCCTGATCAAATTCTATCAGGTCTGCATCAGTCCTTTCACGCCGCCGTCCTGCCGGTTCACGCCCACCTGCTCGCAGTATGCCCTGGAGGCGTTCCGCAAGCACGGGCCCCTGAAGGGGCTGTATCTCACCGTCCGCCGGCTTCTGCGCTGTCACCCCTGGGGCGGCAGCGGGTACGACCCCGTCCCGGACAAGTTTTCTTTCTGAACCGTCCCCATGCCCAAGAAAGAGAAAATACAGGAAATGTTCGACGGGATCGCCCCGTCCTACGACCGGCTCAACCACCTGATGTCGTTGAATGTCGACCGCCTGTGGCGCCGCTATGCCCTGAAGGAAATCGTGGACGGCTCCGTCCAGCAGATCCTGGACGTGGCCTGCGGAACGGGGGACAGCACCATCGCCGTCGCCAAGGCCGCCGCTCCCGGCTCCCGTGTCGTCGGGGCCGACATCTCCGAGGGCATGATGGCGCTCGTGATGGAAAAAGCCGCCCATGAGGGGGTGCACGACCGCATCCGCCTCCAGGTGGCCGACGGTGAAAACCTTCCTTTCCCGGAAGGCAGTTTCCACCGGGTCACCTGCGCTTTCGGAATCCGGAACTTCGAGCACAAAGACTTGGGCCTCAAAGAGTTCTTCCGCGTGCTGAAGCCCTCCGGTAAGGCCGTGATCCTGGAACTTTCCGTGCCTCGGAACAAAGTGCTCCGTGCCCTGTACGACCTTTACTTCCTGCACATCCTGCCCTGGGTGGGCGGGAAGATTTCCGGAGACAAGGCGGCCTACCGCTATCTGCCGGCGTCGGTCCATGCCTTCCCTCCGCCGGAGGCTTTCTGCGCGATGATGCGGGAAGCCGGCTTCGGGGAGGTCCGCTGCACCACGCTCACCTTCGGCCTGTGCCGGATGTACGTCGGCCGAAAGATTTAAAGAAAAATGACTATCTTTGTATGTTTTTGAAATACTAAACCCAAACTGATATGTCCAATTATTTCCATGACATGCTCCCGAAGGAAGAATTCGAAAGAATCCCTTACCTTCCTACCATGGGAGAATTTGTGAACTGGTTCACCCGGGAATTTGCCGATATGCCGGCTGTCAGTGACCAGACCAATACGATAACGTACGCCGAATTCGGAAAGCGGATCGCCCGCCGCCGCGCCTTCATCAACGGCCTCGGCCTTCCCAAGGGCGCCCATATCGCCATCATGGACCGCAACAGCCAGGACGCCGTGGAACTCTTCCTCGCCGTCACTTCGGCCGGATATGTGGCCATGAACTTCCCTCCGTCCCTCCCGGAAATGGCCGTGGTGGGCTCCTGCATGAAATTTGACATCGCCGCCATCTTTGTCCGCGACGAGTTCAGGCCCCTCACCGCCAAACTCCAGGGCGTGAAGGTTCTCTCCACCAAGGATATTGCCGAGACCGAGGCTCCCGTGGCCGATATCGACCCGGAAAGCCCCGCCGCCATCTTCTTCACCGGCGGTACCACCGGCTCCCCGAAGGGCGCCGTCCTGAGCCACCGTGCCCTGATGAGAGGCAACTACAACGCCGTCTTCAAGCCCGGCCATGTGATTGGCGTACACCGCTACATCGGCCTGCTGCCGCTGAGCCACGTGTTCGGCCTCATCGCCGGCACCATGGGCTGCTTCTACACCGGCAACCTCTGGTTCACCTGCGAGGACATGAAGGCTACCGTGGGCAAACTCCCGGTGCTCAAACCCACCGTCCTGGTCATTGTCCCCGGTGTCTGCGACATCCTCGCCGGCCTGGTGAAGATGTACGGTCCCCAGTTCCTGGGCGGCAGCCTCCGCATGATGATCGTCGGCGCCGCCAACGTGCCGCCGCGCCTGGTGAGCATCTTCTCCAAACTGGGCATCGAATTCTGCTTCGGCTACGGCCTCACGGAAGGCGCCAACCTGACTTCGGCCAATGCCGACGCCATCACCCATCCCACCTCCATCGGCAAGATTTATCCCGGCCAGGAGACCAAGATCGTGGACGGCGAACTCTGGATCAAAGGCGACAACGTGTTTTCCGGCTATTACAAGGATCCCGAGAAGACCGCCGAGGCCCTTACGCCCGACGGCTGGCTCCGCACCGGAGACCTCTGCCGCTTCGACGAGGACGGCTTCCTTTATATCACCGGCCGCATCAAGAACCTCATCATCCTCTCCAACGGTGAGAATGTGAGCCCCGAAAGCCTCGAGGAGCCCTTCTATGCCGATCCTTGCGTCCGCGACGCCATGGTGAAGGAAGACGAACTCAACGGCACCCAGGTCATCGCCGTGGAAATCCTCCCGCTGATGCCCGCCTTCGAGGGCAAGCCCTGGGGAGAGGTGGAGGCCTATATGAAGGCCCTGGTGGACAAAATCAACGCCACCCTCCCTTCCACGCATCAGATTCGTAAAATCACCGTGCGCACGGAAGATTTCAAGCGCACCGGCAGCATGAAGGTTTCCCGCATATGACCCGTGAAGAAATTTTCGCCGGCCTCAAGGAGGTCCTGGCCATCGTCCGCCCCGACACGGACCTGTCAAACGTGAACGATAAAACCGAGCTCGTGCGCGAACTCGGTATCGATTCCCTTTCCATGATGCTGGTTTCCCTGGCGGTGGAGGAAAAATTCAAGATGCGTTTCGACCCTGCTGCACCCGCCCCCACTACGGTGGGAGAGGTGATCGATGCGGTGGCCGCCGCTCTTTAGTCCGTCAAATCTCTTTTACATAGCTTCTTCGGCGCTGGTACGGCTTGGGGTCGTACGGTCCGAAGAGGCTTTGTACTTTATGGTTCTCCTCCAACTGGGGGTTCAATAGCAAACGCTTGATGCCCAGGTGGATATAATTCTCGTGGAGGTATTTGAACATGAGGAGGGCGGCGCCCTTGGCCTGGTATTCCGGCAGCACGCCGATCAGGAGCCCTTCGGCCACATGGTTGCGCTTCGGGCTCAGTTGCGGGAGAATGTGGATCCAGCCGAAGGGGAAAATGCGGCCCTTGGCCTTGCGCACCCCTTGTGAGATATGCGGCATGGTCACCGTGAAGGCCACCAGCCGGTCCTCGTCATTGACCACGAAGGCCACCATGTCCTTGTTGAGGACGGGGACATACTGCTTCACATAGCCGTCGATCTGCTCTTCGCTCAGTTTGGTGTATTCGTACAGCGGCGCGAAGGCGTCGTTGAGGACGTGGAACATTTCGCGTCCGCGGCGGGCCATCTGCCGGATGTTCCCGGCCCTGTAGATATGCACGCCGAAGCGGTTCTCCACCGTGGAGGCCAGTTGCATCATGGGCGGAAGTTCGTCGGAGAATTCGATGTAGCGCTGGGTCCAGTCCGCATCTTTCACGAAGCCCATTCTCTCCAGGAATTCCGGATAGTAAGGGTAGTTATAGATGACGGTGAAGGGGCTCTCGTTCTCGAACCCTTCCACCAGCAGGCCTTCGCGGTCCATGTCGGTGAAGCCGAGGGGGCCCTTCACCTTGGTGCAGCCACGCTCCTTGCCCCAGGCGACGGCCTTGTCGATCAGGGCTTTGGCCACTTCGTAATCCTCGATGACATCGAACCAGCCGAAGCGCACCGCATTCTCTTTCCATTTTTCGTTGGCCTTGCGGTTGATGATGGCGGCTACGCGCCCGGCCACTTTCCCGTCTTTGTAGGCCAGGAAAAGTTCGCGTTCACAGAAGGAGAGGGAGGGATTGTCGTCTCCGAGGGATTTATATTCGTCGTCTTCAAAGGCGGGAACCCATTTGTCGCAGTCTTTGTAAAGGCCGATGGGAAAGTCGATGAAAGCTTTGAGCATTTTCTTCCCTTCGACGGGAACAATGCAGATTTCAGTTGACATAGGTATAGGTTTTAGTCTAAAAGTCCACAAATGTAGTCAATTTTTGCTAACTTTGCCAATTATTGAGAATGTATGGAACAGAAGATCTTTAACAAGTGGAACAGAATCGTGGGGCTTGTGGTGCTCGCCATCGCATCGGCCACCTACCTTTCCACGATAGAACCGACCGCCTCTTTCTGGGATTGCGGTGAATTCATTGCCTCGTCGTACAAACTGGAAGTGGGTCACCCTCCGGGAAACCCCGTGTTTCAGCTCATCGCCCGTTTCTTCACCATTCCGGTGAGCCCGGAGCATGCGGCCATGGCTGTGAACGCCATGAACGCCATCCTGAGCGCCCTCACCATTTTCCTGCTCTATTTCACCATCGTCTTCTTTGCGAAAAGGCTGGTGGGAGGTGAGCGCGTCTCCTTGGGACAGGCGGTGGCGGTCTTCGGCTCCGGCGCCGTGGGCGCCCTGGCCTACTGCTTCTCCGACACGTTCTGGTTCAGCGCCGTGGAAGGAGAGGTGTATGCCATGTCCTCGCTCTTCACCGCCCTGGTCTTCTGGGCCATGTGCAAGTGGTACGACCAGGCCGACCGGCCCCACGCCAACCGCTGGATTGTGCTCATCGCCTTCCTGATGGGCCTCAGTATCGGCGTGCACCTGCTGAACCTCCTCACCATCCCGGCTTTCGTCTTCATGTACTATTATCGCATGAACGAAGGGAAGAAACTGCCTTTCAAGAGGCTTCTCGGCATTTTTGCCATCGGCGTAGTGATCGAGTTCCTGCTGGTGTACCTGTTTATCCCGTATCTTCCCAAGGTGGCCGCCTTCTTCGACCGGCTCTTCGTGAACGGTCTGGGCCTGCCGTACAACAGCGGCGCCCTGTTCTTCCTGGTGGCCCTGCTGGCGCTTTGCTTCTGGTCGCTGTTCGCCACGCTCAAGAAGGGCAAGGTGTTCTGGAATACGGTGATGCTCTGCGTCACCACCCTGGTGATGGGCTTTTCGCTCTTTGCCATCGTCATCATCCGTTCCAGCGTGAAAACGCCCACCAACGAGTATCAGCCCGACAATGCCTATACCCTTGTGCGTTACCTGAGCCGCGAGCAGTATGGATCTACGCCGCTGCTCTACGGCCAGTATTACGACGCGCCCTATGACCTCAAGCAGGGCAAATACTGGGCTCCGCTGGACGGCAAATACGTCCATGCCGACGCCCCGGCCGATGCCGATTATCTCCCCGAGGGCAAAATGCTCTTCCCGCGCATGTGGTCCTCGGCCGACCCCCGTTACATCGACTTTTACGAGCAGTACACCCAGGGCAAGGGAACCCGGGTGAAGGGCGCGAAGCACCGCAAGCCCAGTTTCGGGGCCAACATGGCCTATTTCATCGACTATCAGCTCAACTGGATGTACTGGCGCTATTTCATGTGGAATTTTGTCGGCCGCCAGAACGATGTCCACAGTCCGCTGCCGGGCAATGTGTTCCACGGGAACTGGGAGAGCGGCATCGCCTTCCTGGACGAACTCCGGCTGGGAGACCAGTCGGACGCCCCGGCTCCGCTGCGGGAGAACAAGGGCAAGAACCACTATTTCTTCCTGCCGCTGCTGCTGGGCCTGCTGGGCCTGGTGTTCCAGTTCGACAAGGACAAGCGGGGCAGTTGGATTGTGTTCCTGATGTTTTTCATGACGGGTATCGCCATCGTGCTGTACCTGAACCAGCCGCCTTACCAGGTGCGGGAGCGCGACTATGCCTATGCCGGCTCCTTCTACATGTATGCCATCTGGATCGGCCTGGGCGTGCTGGCGCTGTATGAATGGCTCTCCGGCGCCTTGAAGACGCTGTCGCCGGCGGCGCTTTCCTCCGGCGTAACGGTGCTGTGCCTGGGCGTTCCGGCCCTCATGGCCGCCCAGAACTGGGACGACCACGACCGTTCCCACCGCTATACCGCCCCGGAAATGGCTTGCAATTACCTGAATTCGGTCGGGAAGAACGGCCTCCTGGTCACCCACGGTGACAACGACACCTTCCCGCTGTGGTATGCGCAGGAGATTGAGGGGGTCCGTACCGATGTCCGTGTGGTCAATACGTCCCTCCTGGGCACCGACTGGTACATCGACCAGATGAAGTGGGCCTGCAACGAGAGCAAGCCGCTGAATCTCACCGTTCCCGCCTCGCAGTATCTCTACGGCACCAACGAGTTCGTGTACATCGCCTACGACGACGGCTCCGCCATGTTCCTCTCGGATGTGATGACGGTGTTCAAGGACCCCAAGATGAAGGTCGCCCTGGAAAGCGGCACCAAACTGGATTTCATCTGCGCCCGCAATCTCGTGATTCCCGTCAACAAGGAAAACTGCCTCAAATACGGCATCGTCCCCGAGCAGTTCGCCGACGAGATCCCCGACCAGATCGTCCTCCAGATGTCCAAGGACAAGAACTATGTCTCCAAGCCGGAACTCTTCCTGCTGGACTTCCTCTCGGGATACGAGTGGGACCGTCCGCTGAACTTCCTGAACATGGGCGGAGACCTCAACATCGGCATCAAGGATTATCTGATGTTCGACGGCTTCTCCTACCGCTTCACCCCCATCCGGAACAAGATCTCGTCCACGGATGCCGGCAAGGTGGATGCCCTGGCCCAGTACAACGACCTCAAAACCAAGTACAAGTGGGATGCCCTTAAGCGCACGGACTATTATGTGGACTACCAGAATATGTACACCTTCCTGGGTGTGCTGTCCCAGCGGCAGTATTTCCTCACCGTGGCCAACGCCCTCATCGACATCAAGGAGAACGGGAAGGCCCTGGAAGTGATGGACCTGTGCCAGGAGTACTTCCCCGAGCAGAATTTCCCGCTGGAAAGCATTCCGCTGGGCTTCAGTTCCAACGACTACATGGTGGCCCAGATGGCCGAAAACTACTACTACCTGGGCGAAGCCGAAAAGGCCCGCGACCTGGCGGCCCGCTTCGCCGATGAACTCCTGGAAACCATCTCCTTCTACATGCAGTGGGGTACGCTGGGCTCGGCCGAATTCGAGACGGCCAGCCGCGTCTTCCTCTATGTGTCGGATGTTTGCAAACAATATGGGGATACGGAACTGTCGGAAGCCATGATGGACAGCCTGGAGCAACTTCTCCACACGGTTACCGGCGGCGCCTATTCCCTGGAAAAAGACGACAGTTTATCGGTTGTTAACTGATAAGGTGGAATGAATCATGCTGCCGCCTGCTTTTTTCGCAGGACCAGCGTGGCGGAATAGGCTTTGTTCACCGCGCGGGCAAAACGGCGGAAGTCGGCATAGCGCTGGGCCGGTTCCCTGCAGGAGCGCAGGCGGATATGCTGCCGGATGCGGATGGTATCGCCTTCCAGCCGGGCCGATGAAGAGAAAACGCCCCATGCGTCATCTATGGCGACATCGTCGGGAAGTGCCTCTACTTCAAATCCTTCCGGGATGTGGAGGACAATGATGTCTTCATTGTCCAGGAATCCGTTCACATAGATGTCATTCTCCCTTTCGGCCCGCTGGTAATCCACGGCCTGGGCGATGGGATTCAGGGGGACGAAGAGCCTGTCGGCCTCCCCTTGCAGATTGGAGCCGTTGGCGTAGATGCGCGTTTTCATGCTGTAATCTACCGTAATGCAGGGCCGGAAGGCGGCGCCTTCGGAGGCATAGGAGTCAAAATTGTTCCGGAAGCCGTTTACGACCAGTTGGTCTCCTTGCAGTTTCAGGGCCTGTGTCAACTGCTCCACCTGCTTGTCCTTGGGAAGGCTTCCGAATTCCAGATAGGGTTCCAACTCGTCCAGCCATAGTTCCTTTTGCAAATCAAGCGTGGCGGAACCATCTTCCTTCAGGAAGACTTCTGTCCGCTGGATGGCACGGGAAAGCGTGTCGGCATAGGCGGGGATGCGGATTTTCTCTCCCCCCTCCGGCTTGATGAGTACCACTTCATGGCCGGCGGCGCCCCGATGCCTGTATCCCAGGGGATACACCGGGTTGGTGCATTCCACCCACGCGGTGTCCTTCAGTTCCGGAAGAGGGACCGCCAGCATCATGTGGTTCATCTGCCCTACAGAGGCATAGCCGGGAAGCAGGTTTTTCCGGTCCGTGCTGATGATATAGCAGTCTGACTCCACTCCCGCTGCGGCCAGCAGGGCCTTCAGGTAATTGGAAAGGCCCTTGCAGTCCCCGAAGCCCAGTTTGGCCACTTCCGAAGCCGCCATGGGTTTGAGGTCGCCGATGCCCAGTTGGATGCTCACGTAGCGTGTTTTGTCGCGGAGATACCGGTACAGGACCTGCAACTTTTCCAAGCGGGTGCTGCAAGGGGCGGTCATGGCCTGCACCTCCTCCACCAGCGGGGCGGGAAGTTCCCGGGTGCCTTCCTGCAGGGTCCAGAGCCATCGGCCCAGGGAGGTCCAGTCGGCCTGGGTGCCCTTGTAGCCGCCATAATCGATATTCACCGGAGAACTGTACACGAGGGGAATAAGTTCCCGGAGAGGAGGCATCATGGATTCCAGCCGGATGGCGGGAAGGTGATGAACCTGCCAGCGGTGCAGGCTTCTGCCATCCCGGTTTTCGACGGAGTATTCCACCTTGCCGGCAGAATACTTGACAGGCGTGCCCTCCGGAACGTCCAGGGTGAAAACCGCCTTCTCCACGGCCGTGTTTTCGCCGCTCACGGGAGCAAAGGTGGGGAACGATGCGATGCCCTTTCGGTAGTTCACCTTGTATTCATAGTGCACCACCATGGGGAACTGTTTCACGGAAGGCCGATATGTATATACCCTGGCATCGTCGGCCAGGCTTTCGTTCAAGGACAGGAAAACAATGTCTCCCTGTTTGATTTTCAAGGGTTTGCCACTGGAGGGGGTGATTTCTCCCTTGAAGGATTTCAGTTCACGGAAAGAATCGGTGAACAGCACAAGCGAGGCCGCATCCAGTCCCTCTTCGTTGTTTACGCGGAAAGTCTGGCTTACCGTGAACTCTCCGCTGGTGGGAGAATTCATCCGGAAAGTCTCCGTATCCTCAAGGATGACGGCATCGGGTTCAGCCCCCGCAAGGGCTGCCAGAAGCAGGGCTGCGAGGAGTGTCATATTTTCTTCAGTACGATGGTGCTCTTATAGACGTTGCAAAGGTGCTCCCAGAAGACCTTGAGGTCGGCATAATTCTCGGGGAGAATCATCATGTCCTTGTTCTGGAACTGGAATTGGACCTGAATCCCGCGGGCTCCCATCCGTGCGCACTGAAGGCGGAAATAGAGATTGGCGCTGCCGCATTTGACGGCTGCATCCTCTGGAAGTTGCTCTACTTCAAATCCTTCCGGGATCTCCAGATTGTAGCGGTAGTTGATGTTTTCGGCATAGGGGAACTCCACCGGAGTATAGCGCACGGGGCTGGAGAAAGCCTGCTGCGAATGGAAGCTGTTCAGGAAAGGATGCACGTAGATGCGGCCCTGCGCGGTCTGGTGCTCCCTCTCGTAATCGAATTGCAGCCGGGCCGATGAGCCATAAGCCTCCTTGTCATATTGGAAATCAGTTATTTCCAACTGTCCGTCTTTTTCCAGTTCGGAAATATATTCCTCATCCTTGGAGAACGAACGTGCGTACTCTTTGAGGGAACAGGAGGCTTCCCCATAGGCCACCTCTTTCCGCTTGCCCACCGCCAGAGCGGAGGCATCCAGGCTTTCCTGGACGACGATGGATGTGAGGTTCTTCCCCAGGGACTGGAGGTCCACCCAGGCAGGGCTCCCGTCCATGGGATAAAGCCGGGCGTTATCCACTATCAACCCTTCTCCCAGCACGTTCAGGTAGCCGTCGGGTGACGCGGCGTCATAATAGTAGGATGTTCCGGTTCCGGTCTGGATGCAGAGGATGAGCCGGTCAAAGGCATCCATCCTCACATGGGACTGAATCAGGATTCCTTTTTCCCTGCTGCGCACCAGCACAGGGTCGGCCTGGATGTCTGCGGCACGCAGTACGCTGGCCATCAGGCCGTTGATGGAGGCGGCATCCGAACTGCCTTCCTTGAGCATTTGGGAGGCCGGCTTGGGAACGAAGCCGGTGTTTTTGTTCCATTTAACCTTTTCCAGAATGGCCTCCCGGAGGGCGACCACCTTTTCTTCAAGCGTCTCCCCTTTGTCCAGGGCCGGTTTGAGTTCATCGATGACCTTGCCCTTCGCGTGACATTCCTTGAAGATTTCCGATTTCCGGATCAGGTCATCCACGGAGGACCAGTTATCGGCAAAAGACTGTACGCTGAAGCCGGGAATCACGATGGATCGGAGCGAGTAACTGGCGGCGGCATAGAACTGGTCCCGGCAGTAGGAAAAACTTTCATCCGGAAGGGCCGGCATATCGTACAGCACATAGGAGTCCCGGTATAACTGGTAATGCATGTCTCCCAGCATCCGGTCGTTGGAATCGCGCTTGAAAACGGGCTGCCTGGTTCCGCGGACCTGGCGGCTGAAATCCAGATATTGGAGACAGTCCACATCGGCCTCCAGCCAGTTGATGGGAATCTCCTGCTGGAAGAAGACATCTTCCAGTTCCGCATAGTTGGCGCTGTTGAAGGTATAGGAAATCTCCACTACGGAGCCCACTTTTACATCCGGGGCCGAGAAGGAAACCTTTCGAACGCCTTCCGTCACCAGTTCGTCGAAGATGTACTTGCGTGCCAGTTTGGTACTCACCAGCTTGCCGTCCTCCAGGTTATGGGTGACAACCTTGATGTTGAATACCGATTCCCCTTTGTTGGCATAGGGGATGCTGAAATCGGCATAAGATTTCCCGTCTTCCTTCAGGATTTTGATGCGGCTGTACGCATTGACGGTCTTGTTGATTTCTCCCACGTTGTTGAAGTCGATACACACGTAGGTATAGTCGTAAAGGACTACGGCCGATGCGGTGGTGTCCGGCTCATATTGGGCGAGGGCTGCTTCTTCCGGGGAAACTTTTCCTTCCCGTTTGTCCAGTTTGATGTGCTGCGCATAGGCCAAAGGGGCGACCAGCAGCAAAATAAAGATAAGAGTCCGTTTCATATCATAAAGGGGATTATCGTAACAAAACAGTGAGGCGCTATCGTTTGAGCCTTACATAAATACTGAGCGGCAACACTTTGCCGAAGGAATCGCCCAAAGCCAGTTCCCCTGAAGTCATTTGGGAGAACTGGTTTTTGAATGCCTCCCGCACCACGGTTTCCCCGAGGGCGGCGCTATAGCCGTTGGAATAGAGGTTGAGGACCATGAAGGCGTCGCGTTCGCCGAGGATGTCGGCCACGTTTTGCAGCAGGCCGAACAGCAGTTCGTCCAGTTTCCATTTTTCGCCGTCCGGGCCGTGCCCGTAGGCGGGCGGGTCCAGGATGATGCCGTCGTATTTGTTGCCCCGTTTGGCCTCGCGCCGGGCAAACTTGAGGGCGTCTTCCACCACCCAGCGGATGCCGTCCAGACCGCTTCGCTCCATGTTTTCCCGGGCCCAGGTGACTACCTGGCGCACGGAGTCCAGATGGGTGACGTCGGCCCCGGCGCACTTGGCGGCGAGGGAGGCGGCCCCGGTATAAGCGAAGAGGTTGAGCACCTTGGGGGCGGGAAGGCCGTTGGCCTTGTGGATGCGCACCAGCCGCGCGGTCTCGCGGTAGATGAATTCCCAGTTGGGCGCCTGCTCGGGAAATACGCCCACGTGCTTGAAGGCGGTGAGGCCGAGCCGCAGCGACAGATGGAGGTCGCTGGCGGCGTGGGTTTCGGGATCCGGCTCTCCGTTATAGACGATGCTCCACTGGTCTTCCATCTTTTTGGAGCGTTCCCAGGTGCCGCTGTCCTCCTTGCCGGCCTTGCCGAAGCCTGCGCCGGGCTTGAAGGTCACATGGCTCAGGCGCTTCCACTCCGTTTCCGGAAGGGAAGGGTCCCAGAGGGCCTTGGGCTCGGGGCGGCGAAGGACGTATTTGCCGAAGCGTTCCAGTTTCTCTCCCCGGCCGCTGTCCAGGAGTTCGTAGTCTTTCCAATATTGTGCAGGGAATTCGACAGCCATAACTTTTGAATTTTGTGCAAAGATAGTTAAATTTGCAGACTGGAATACAATTTAAAGCTATATATCCATGCAACAATTCATTGACAAGTACGACTTCAAAGGCAAGAAGGCCATCGTACGCGTAGACTTCAACGTCCCCCTCAACGAAAATTTCGAAATCACGGACGACACCCGCATCCGCCGTGCCATGCCCACCCTCAAGAAGGTGCTCGCAGAAGGCGGTTCCCTCATCATCATGTCCCACCTGGGCCGTCCCAAGAAAGTGGATCCCAAATTCTCCCTCAAGCACATCGTGGCCCATGTGAGCGAGTGCCTGGGCGTTCCCGTCCAGTTCGCCGACGACTGCCAGAAGGCCAAGGCCCAGGCCGATGCCCTGAAGCCCGGTGAGGCCCTCCTCCTGGAAAACCTCCGCTTCTATGCCGAGGAAGAAGGCAAGCCGCGCGGCCTCGCAGAGGACGCCACCGACGAGGAGAAGAAAGCCGCCAAGGCTGCCGTGAAGGCCTCCCAGAAAGAGTTCGTCAAAACCCTTGCCTCCTATGCCGACTGCTACATCAACGACGCTTTCGGCACCGCCCACCGTGCCCATGCCTCCACCGCCCTCATCGCCGAGTACTTCCCCAATGACAAGATGTTCGGCTACCTGATGGAAGGCGAAATCAAGGCCATCGACAACGTGCTC